>CAZZLL010000020.1:0-58909 GCA_964654725.1 uncultured Lentimicrobiaceae bacterium
GGATTCACGAAAGGATAAACACTGCGCCATTTTGGTGCGGTGTTTTTTTATTTCGCAGGGATGACGTGTTGTTGCATATTAGATTAAAAAAGCAGAGAGCTGCGCGGTAACACCGCGCAGCTCTCTGCTTTTTATCCTATCTATGTGTTGGAGACCGCGTCATCCCGGAAGCCTTCCGAAGGAAGGTGTTTCGGGATCTCCATCTGATTTGGTGTCCGGATAATACTTAAGGTGTGCCAGTTTGAGTATTTTGAATTTAGGCGATCTCTGCTTATGCAAACGGCTCCTTGGCCTTTGAATATTGCATGTTTTTTGTTTCAAACCAAAAAAAAGGACAGACAAGAAATAATTAACTTAAAATTATGTACATTTATCATACAATGTTAGCCAAAGAAAACAAAGTAAATCCCTAAGCCATGGGGCTTACCGGAAACGGAATAAAATAAAGGATGTCCAAAAAGATATAGTTCTCAGCCTGGCGGATTATAATCCCCGGAAGTTATATCCTGGAAATACATCATCAACAAAAAACCTATAGAAAACGCATTATATAATACTAATTCCTTTTACGGAAATTCTCTCGCTCTTCTACCTTAACCTCATCCTTTTCTGTACGCAACCCCACCCCACAATGTTTGCAGCGGTCATGTTTCAACCCATCTCCCAGAAATTTGCGACATTCCGGACACCGCCAGCTTAAATAGCTGTAAGCAAAAACAATAGCAGTGATGCCAATGCCGGAGTATACAATATAGGTCAGCGTGATGGGGTTGGTGCCTTTTTTTGTTGAGAAATAAAACATTACCAACAGGACTGGCAGCAGGATTATACGCAAAATTATTTGTATGCTTCTGCGTTGCCGGTATATCCTGTTTCTTTTTTTAAATTCCATATTGCCTTCATCTTTTTTATTTCAGCCGTATTCTGACTTTTTCAGCAAATAAAGATAGGATTTATTACTTTTAAAGCTTAAATTCTGAAATATTTAAAAACCTATGAAAAGAAATGTATTGTTGGTATTAATCAGTCTGCTATACTGCAGCAACATATTCTCCCAGGTTTTACCTGCAAGCTTTGACCTGCGTAATTTTAATAACTCAAGTTTTGTAACTTCTGTGAAACATCAACAGGGAGGTACCTGCTGGACCCATGGCGCTTTGGCAGCTATTGAAGGAAACCTGATGATAAACGGTAACTGGTGGGCTGCGGGTGATACAGGCGAACCCAACCTGGCCGAATACCACCTCGACTGGTGGAATGGTTTCAATGACCATCACAACGATGATATTTTTCCTGCATCCGGAAGCGGGCTGACAGTTCATATGGGAGGCGATTACAGGGTTACCGCCGCTTACCTGGGCAGGGGTGAAGGTGCTGTCAGGGATATTGACGGGCAATCATATAATAGTGCTCCGGCGCATTTCGATACTTCCTACCACATATATTATCCCATGCATATTGAATGGTTTGAAGCCGGAACCAACCTGGAAAATATCGATACCATTAAAAAACAAATTATGATGCACGGGGTAATGGGAACCTGTATGTGTGTGGATGCCAGTTTTATGATTGGGGATACCATGCATTATCAACCAGGTTATGATATGACGGATCCCAATCATGCCATTGCCATCATTGGTTGGGACGATAGCCTGCAAACACAGGCCCCGCAACCAGGTGCCTGGTTGTGCAAGAATAGTTGGGGAACAGGATGGGGAATTGATGGTTATTTCTGGATATCCTATTATGATAAACATTGTGGCCACCATCCTGAAATGGGTGCCATCACATTTCGGGAGGTGGATATATCTGATTATGATAAGGTTTACTATCATGACTATCATGGATGGCGCAACACCGACCTGAACGCCCAGGCGGTATTCAATGTTTTTGAAGCAACTGCCAATCAGGTTGTGGATGCCCTGTCATTCTATTCAGCAACTAATAATGTTGGGTACAACCTTATTGTCTATGATAAATTTATTAATGGTCAATTACAGGATACGCTTACATCTGCTTTAGGCAGTTTTAATTATACGGGATTTCACACTGTTGTGCTCGATACCTCATTCGCTGTGGCTACCGGGGACACTTTCTATGTTTACCTAAAATTGTCGCATGGCGGATATCCCTATGACAGAACTTCTGATGTTCCTGTGTTATTAGGCGGTGATACACGGACAATTGTTACTTCCGCTGCCTCACCCGGGGAAAGTTATTTTTACAATGGGCAAAGCTGGATAGACCTGTACACACAGGATACAACAGCTAATTATTGTGTGAAGGCTCTTGCTAAAGATAATATGATGGTTGGTATTGATGAAAATGACCTGAAACAGACCCCTGCCTATGGATTTAAGGTTTTTCCAAATCCAAGTACTTCACATACCACTGTAGAATTTGCATTAGATGAGAAATCATGGATTCATCTGGAACTAATAGATATGTTTGGCAGAAAGCTAATGCTGCTGATTGATGAAGAAATGGCTGCAGGTACACACCGTATTTCAGAAGAGCTTGCTGAAAGCCTTTCTCCCGGAATTTATTTTTACCTGTTACGGGTGAATAATCAACAAGCAGCGAGTAAACCGGTGCTTTTAAAGCACTGATATTTATGATCGATCATTCAGAATATTCCGATTGTTGCTTATGTCCTCATGAGTGCCATGCTGATCGTATAAGCGGAGACCTGGGTTTTTGCAATACCGGGGCGGAACAATATGTTACTTCGGTATTTTGTCACAGGGGCGAAGAGCCACCCATCAGCGGAGAGAAGGGGATTTGCAATATCTTTTTTGCTCATTGCAATATGCAGTGCATCTTTTGCCAGAATTATCAGATCAGCAATAACAATAATACCTTGTTTGCCGAGTCAGGATCTGGGGAGTTGCTCTACGAAAAAATATTGGATGCCCTCAGGTCAAGTGAGGATCTTATTGGTTTTGTTTCGTCTTCGCATTGTATTCTGCAAATGCTGAATATTCTTAAGAAGGTAAATGATGCCGGCTTGTATCCAAAGGTAGTTTATAACTCCAATGCATATGATAAAGTTGAAACATTAAGGAAGCTGGAGAATACCGTGGATATATACCTGCCTGATTTTAAATATGCAGCAGATGATCTGGCGCTGAAGTTTTCCGGGGTAAAAAATTACCGAGATACTGCCCTTAGCGCCCTGAAGGAAATGCTGCAACAAAAAGGGGATCAGTTGGTAACGGACAACAGGGGCATTGCTCGCAAAGGCATCATTATCCGTCATCTGGTATTGCCGGGCCATACAGAAAACAGCATCCGCGTATTAGAGCTTATTGCCCAGCATTTATCTACAGAAATACATGTTTCAATTATGGCACAATATTATCCGCCATATCAAATTGCAAATTTCCCTGAACTAAACCATAAACTTAGTATGAAAGAATACCTGCCGGTTACTGAAGCTTTGGAGAAGCTGGGGTTTGCAAACGGGTGGGTACAGGACCTGAGCAGTTCGGCTTATTACCGTCCTGATTTCGATGATGATAAAACTTTCAGGGATCAATAGAGATCCCTGCCTTCATAGGTGTTCCATTTTTCAAAGGGTTGCTTTCGTTTTTCGTCCTTTATTCTTATGAATGGGATGTTTCGCTTAGCATTTGTTTTCTTGATTTCCTTATATATAAAGGAATCATCAAAACCGGCATCATTCGCATCTTCACGGGTGGCCGCATAAAACACTCTGTCGGGGCGGGCCCAGTAGATGGCTCCCAGGCACATCGGGCAGGGTTCACAACTGGAATAAATATCACATCCTTCCAGCTGATGATACCCTAGTACATGGCAGGCTTCCCTGATAGCAACGATCTCAGCATGGGCTGAAGGATCGTGAGTGAGAAGGACCTGGTTGGCCGATCGGGCGATGATCTTAGTATTCTTTACCACAACAGCACCAAAAGGGCCGCCTTTGCCAGAATGTGCATTTTCTATGGCCAAACGGATCGCCTCCGCCATGAATTTCTTCTGATCACTGCTGAGTATAGTGTTTCTAATAAATTGCAACCTTAACTGCCTGAGTTTTTTGATCATTGGTGAATCGTATTATGTATTGCCCGGGCTTGAAATCTTCCCTTAAAGATAACTGAAATGTGTTACCTGTAAAAGCATCCGAGTAAATATGTTGACCGCTGATAGTATATATTTCTATGAAACATTCTTCTGTGAAATATGGGTTGTGCAGGATAAAATATTCACTTGCAGGATTAGGAAACACCCTGAATCTTTTATTTTCACATATTCCTTCATGTATTTCCGCATTGGGGTCAAACCAAAATGTGTACGGCCCTTTTTTTCCGGGTATAGGCAGGTTTAGTTCTTTGTTGTCATAGGTTTTTGCCTGTATGAAGTAACTTACGGTATCACTCATGCTGAGATTGCTGATATCGGTATAACTGTTGGGACAACTGAAATTAAACGACATTTTCTGATAAAGGGTGTCGGGATGAATGCGATACAACAGAAAGAGGCTGTCAACCGGCTGGTTGCATTGCGCATGACAAACAAGGTTGATGGTAGGTTGATAAGCAATCCCTCCTTGGTATTTGGCGTGTTTTATGCGCATCATATCGTTGGGTGGAATTTGCCTGGTGATACAGTGTATGGCACCATAATTGGGAGTCAGGGAGCGCGCATCCACCATCTTTATTTGATATCCGGGGAGCAAATCCTTATAGATTTGTTTAGCAACGAGGTCGGAGGGTAAATTATAGGAAGGTATAACCACCACATCATTGATCATGATGGAATTAGTGTAGGTGCGCATTTCATCATGTTGGGTGCTGGCATAGGTGCCATCATCCTTGACCGGAGCAGGCAGGCGGTGAACCTTATAAGATCTTCCGAGCATATTGGTCAGGTTTAAGATGGTTTGAACGTTTTTCTCAATAGTATTGTAGTCAGGTAGGGAATCAGGGTATTCTGCAATAATAAACGTCTCGTTATCGATCATTTTCATATACATATCCACATGCGACCAGATGCCACCGCCGCTGTTTTCAAGCTTTTCCAGGAAAACAAAGTCATAAAGGCCGAAGTAATACCTGAGGGTGTCAGCCACCTGTGTTTCTGAAAAAGAAGGATTTTGATCCAGGATGCGTTTGCTGCCAAAGCCCCGGCCTAAACCGTCAAAAATTATATTTCCACCTTCAAAATCCAGGGGTATATGATAATAGGGAATCTGAAAGATATTGGTGGCCAGTTGTACCGGAATGGAATCATCTTTTGGCCGGTTGTAATCAGAATACCTGGCGTCAAGAAAAAGTCGCTGATAGCGGTTGCCGGTGTATTCATAAGCTGTAAAAGGGCCATAGTCCCTGATCCACAAAGTTTCTGTCCAGGCAGGAATAAATGTGATATTGCCTGACACAACACCATAGGTTGCCATAAGGCTTTTAATATAATTTGTATCATAGGGCACTGTTCCGGGATAATATATAATGAATACCTTCCCGGCATCCTGCAATCCGGAAGCTATCATGGAAACCGTTGAGTCCACGCTGCTGTTATAATCCCAGGTGAGGATAACCCCTTCATTTTTTTCAAATTCAGCCGGGATGATAAATGATTGTCCGCTGAGCTGCTGGAAACCAAAGAATATTGTTGAGAATAATAGTAATTTAAGTTTCATTTTTTTGATGTTAGCGGTTAAGAATTTTGTTGAACATTGTCGAGGCACTGTAAGATACCTGAACAAATTAATTTTGTTTCCTGTTCATTGATAATCAGCGGAGGGGCAATACGAAAAGCGTTTTGGTTGAATAGGAATTGATCTACAATGATTTGGTTTGCCAGCAAATTCAAATAAACCTGGCGACAGATATCTTTATCTCCTAAGTCTACTCCCATGAATAATCCTTTTCCCCTGACTTCTTTAACCAGAGGATGGGATGCAATACTGGATTTGATGCAGACTCCTTTGTCTTTGGCGTTTTTCAGAAGATTATCATCTAATATTGTTTCCAGGTTTGCCAGCGCAGCGGCTGAAGAAACCGGATGTCCGCCAAAAGTAGTGATGTGACCAAGTTCCGGTTCAAAGGTCAAGCTTTTCATGATTTCTACGGAGCTCACAAATGCCCCGATAGGCATGCCTCCGCCCATTCCTTTGGCCAAACAAAGGATATCAGGAGGGATTCCGTAATGCTGCCAGGCAAAGAGCCTTCCGGTTCGTCCGAAACCGGTCTGGATCTCATCAAAAATAAGCAGGCAACCCTTCTCAGTGCACTTTTGTTTTAAGGCTTGTAAAAAACACATGTCGGCTTCTATGATGCCTGCTTCTGCCTGTATGGGCTCTATAACCACACAGGCTGTTTGTTCGTCAATAATATCCAGGCCATCATTATTATTGAATTCAGCATGATAAACTTCCGGAAGTAAAGGCCTGAAAGCCTGTTTGAGCCGTTCATTCCCCAAAATACTGAGTGCGCCATGCGTGCCGCCATGATAGGCATTTTTAAACGAAATGATCTTATGCTTTCCGGTATACCTTTTTGCAAGCTTAAGTGCCCCTTCTATGGCTTCACTGCCTGAATTCACCAGGAAGGTTGTCTGCAAGCTTTCAGGAAGCTGACCGGCAAGCAGCCTGACAAACCTTACCTGTGGGCTTTGGATATATTTCCCGTATACCATAAGGTGCAGGTACTGGTCAACCTGATCCTTTATTGCTTTTTTTATGGCAGGATGTCCGTGTCCGAGATTGCTCACCGATATGCCGGAAACAAGATCAATGTATTTTTGACCGTCTTTGCCGGTAAGAAATATCCGTTCAGCTCCTGTGATTTCAAGACCTAATGGATTTGCAGATGGCAGGCCAAGGTGCCTGAAAAACATTTCCCGCTCGTTCATTGCCATAATTACAGGGTTACAGGTAATCTTCCAGAACGCCCTTTCCCTGTCTGATGAGGGTGATGTTCTCATCTGCCAGGCCGACAACAGTGGAAGGTTCATTGCCGCCAAATCCACCGTCTATTACAATGTCCACAATCGTTTTGTAGCGTTCATAGATCAATTCCGCATCCGTTGTATACTCCAGAATATCATCTTTATCATGTATGGAAGTTGATACAATGGGATTACCCAGTTCATTAACAATCTCACGGGCAATATTGTTATCGGGGATGCGGATTCCAACTGTTTTTTTCTTACTTTGAAAAAGTCGGGGAACTTTATTGTTGGCATTCAGGATAAAAGTGAATGGGCCCGGCAAAGTCTTGCGCATCAATTTATAGGTGCTGTTTTCAATAGGCCTGGTAAAATCTGATAACTGACTAAGATCATAACAAATAAATGAAAAATTAGCCTGTTTTTTTTTTATGCCTTTCAATTCAGCTATGCGTTCCACTGATTTTGGCTTGAAAATATCACATCCCAAACCGTACACAGTGTCAGTAGGATAGATAATAATTCCTCCATCGTTGAGGCATTCTACCACTTTTTTGATACTTCGCTGACTCGGGTTATCCGGATGGATTTTTAGCAACATGCTCATTGTTCCTGTTCTTTTCTTTAAAAGGATAAAATTACGAAATAGTTTAAATATGAAAGCTGAGAAAAAAAAGTGTTTAGCTGCTTAATAAAAAAATCTTTGCATTCCTGAAAAACATCCTTATTTTTGATAAATTAACACGGTATTTGCGCATAAAAATTCATGCAAGAGGACTCCAACATAAAAACCTCTGGTAATAATATTCTTGTTGAGGAAAGAAGTGATAATAATAATTTATTCCTGAACACAGATTTATTAAAATTTGCTTTCATAAATAGTTTTGAACCTATGGCTGTGTTAAGCCTGGAAGATAAAAGGATCATAGATGTCAACCAGGCTTTTTGCAAAAGCACAGGTTTTGAAAGGGAAGAGCTGGTTAACAAACTTACCTCGGAGTGTCAGTTATGGATTGATCAGCAGTTGGCTCTGGAGTTTATTGAATCGGTGATAAAAGAAGGGAAAACAGATCATTTCAGCCTGCCTTTTCGGCATAAAAGCGGCATAGAAAAACAAGCAATCATTAGTGGCATTCAAATAGAAGTAAACGAAAAACCTTGTTTGCTGGCAATTGCCAGAGATATTAAAGACTACAGCATATATGAGGAGCATTTCACCGATCTGATTGATACCCTAAAAATGGGCATCGTTGAGGATGACCTGAATGGAAACCTGACGTATTTTAATAAGAATTTCATAGATATGGTTTCCGATTGTCAAAAATATGAATGCGGATTTAGCATTAAGTCTATTGTATTTCCTGAAGATCTGGAAAAAGTCCTGGGGTATCATAAAGCCAGAATCAGCGGGAAAGAATCCATATCGCACTATGAGTTTAGATTGAAAACGAAGGATGGCAATTTTAAATACATGGCGGTGGATTCCATACCCGTCAAGCGGAATAATAAGATAGTAGGAACACGATCATATATTTGGGATATCAGTGAAAAAAAGAAAATTGAGAATGAATTGCAGGAGAAAAATGAACAAAATGAATTGTTTTCCCAGCTTTCTTCAGATTATATTTATAAAGCCCTTCTGCAAAAGGATAACTTAAAAACCATTTGGATTACCGGTGCATTTGATAGGATTACAGGATATGAACCGGAAGAAATATTTGGTAACGATAATATGTGGGAGCAAATAATTCATGATGATCACAGAGATGATATTGTAAAATACCTCAAGGAAATAATTCATAAAAAAGAGCAGGTAATAGAATACAGGATTAGAAGCAAAACCGGTGAAAATATATGGCTGAAAGATTATATGAAAATTGTCCCGAAGGGAACACCTGGAGAATATTTCTTGTATGGAGCTGTCCAGGATATTACCAATCAGAAACACTATGAAGAATCATTGCATCAGTCCAATGAAAAACTCAAAAAATTCAATGCTTCTAAGAATAAATTTTTTTCTATCATTGCCCATGATATAAAAACCCCCTTTAATGCCATAAAACAGTTTTCTTACTGTTTGCTGGAGGATTACGATGTTTACAATGAGGATGACAGGAAAGCGTTTCTGCGAAATATTCTGGACG
This sequence comes from uncultured Lentimicrobiaceae bacterium, assembly GCA_964654725.1. Lineage (GTDB taxonomy): Bacteria > Bacteroidota > Bacteroidia > Bacteroidales > CAZZLL01 > CAZZLL01. The sequence continues at coordinate 9,054 of CAZZLL010000020.1, forward strand.
CTTCGGAGAATGCCTTGGATTTACTCCAAAACCTGCTTCAGTGGTCTGTGTCTCAAGCAGGCAATTTACAGGCTGTTATAAAAAATGTGGATGTAAGTATTGTGGTCGGGGAGGTGATAAATCGTTTAAAGAATAATGCTTACAGTAAAAAGATTATTGTTGCCTCGAAAGTTTCTTATGCTACAGTTGTAAGAGCCGATCAGCAATTACTAAGCATTGTGATATATAACATCATTTCTAATGCCATCAAATACACAAATAAAAATGGTCGGGTGATAATATTTACACATGAATATCCCAATTATGTGCACCTGGTTGTTGAGGACAATGGTATCGGTATGAGCCCTGAAAAGTTGGCTCAGTTGTTCCGCATTGACATTCCGTCAAAAACAGAAGGTACCTGGGAAGAAGGTGGTACAGGTCTTGGATTAATATTGTGCAGGGAATTCATTGAAAAAATGCAGGGAGAAATAAAGGTAAGTAGCGAATTAGGGAAGGGGAGTCAGTTTACAGTAATTTTACCAGCCGGAGAAAAATAAAAACGGGCAAGCTACTTACATCGCACCGCTACAACCGTCTACCCTTGCTTCCTTCCGGACCTGGGGGAGTTCAACAGGAGCTGATCGTATAAGACTTACCCGCAAAAATCTTTATGCCCTTGCAAAGATAAGAAGGTTTTCTAAGAAAAGCATATGTTCCTGTGCTTAATTTTATAATTTTGTATTCCATTATTCTATTGCTTAATTAATCAGGTTTTTAATTAAACTTTAATTCGTATGAAACCAACCGACATCAAAATGTTAAAAAATTCCCTGAATTATGGGCTTATCATGGGGGGCATTCTTATTGTCTTCTCCCTGTTAATGTATATTCTCGAATTGGATATGTTCAGTGTTGGATATGCCGCTATTAATTTTGTTCTCACTGTAATTATTATTGCTCTGATCCAGATCAGAGGTACAGGTAGTTTCAGAAAGAAACATATGAATGATCTGATGTCATATGGGTATGCATTTCTTTCAGGTCTTTTTATGGGGGTTGTGGCATCCGTGATAATTGCTGTATATTCCCATATCTTCTATAATTTCTTTGATCCAGAGTACCTTGCAAATAATATTAATGACTATGCTATCATGCTGGAAGAAAATGCGCAGATTACAGATGAAATGTATGACAGGATTATGGCCAGGATGGACAAATATAAAAATGAGAATATGTGGCGAAGTGCCTTGTTTGGAACCATTGTATTTGCAGGTATTATTTCGCTGATTACTGCCGCATTTACAAGAAAAAAAGGGGATATTCCGAAAACAGACGTAATTTAATATGAGCAAAGTTTCAATAGTAATACCTGCCTATAATGAAGAAGAATCCATTCCTGAGTTGACAGACTGGATCATGAAAGTGGCGGAGGAAAATGATTTGGCCATCGAAATTATATACATTGACGATGGCAGCAGCGATAATACGTGGCAAGCCATAACTGAAATGGGAGAAAAATACCCGGGTGTAAAGGGAATTCATTTCAGGAGGAACTATGGAAAATCTGCTGCACTGAACATAGGATTTGGGGTAACAGAAGGAGAAGTGGTGATCACCATGGATGCTGACCTGCAGGATAGTCCTGATGAAATTCCCGCATTGGTTGAAATGGTGCTTGAAGAAGGTTATGATGTCGTTAGCGGTTGGAAAAAGAAACGTTTTGATCCCATAACCAAAACCATTCCTTCTAAATTTTTCAATTGGATTACGCGGAAAATGTCAAAAATAAAACTTCATGATTTTAACTGCGGTCTGAAAGCTTACCGTAAGGAAGTTGTAAAAAGCATTGAAGTGTATGGTGAAATGCATCGCTATATCCCATTGATAGCAAAATGGGCTGGATTCAGGAAAATTGGTGAAAAAGTTGTTCAGCACCGTGCCAGGAAATACGGCATCACTAAGTTTGGACTGGAACGGTTTATCAATGGTTTTCTGGATTTGATGTCCATATTATTTGTATCCCGATTCAGGAAAAAGCCCATGCACTTTTTCGGAACCATGGGTTCTTTGTTTTTTCTGGCCGGAGGTATTATTTCCATCTGGCTGATCGTTGAAAAGATCGTACACATTGCCCGGAATATGCAGGTCAGGGACATCGTAGACCAGCCACTGTTTTATCTAGCACTGGTAGCCATGATTATCGGATCGCAGCTTTTCTTAACCGGCTTCCTGGCTGAACTTGTTTCTCGCAGTGCACCCGATCGCGATCATTACCTTGTAGATAAAAAGCTTAACCTGAAATAGAAATATAGTAAATAAATTATTGATAAAAGAGATTCTATGAAGATTCATTTGGTATCCGGAGCATGCGGATTTGTTGGCCGCAACATGACAAAAAGACTGCTTAATACTACCCCTGATAAGGTTTTTATTGTCGACGACCTGTCAATTGGCACCCATCCTTCCACATGGATGGAAAATTACACCTCAAAGCAATATAAAGACTTAGAGATCATAGGGAAGGATGAACGAATATATTTCTGGAAGGGGGACTTCAGGAACCTTCTTTTTTATCTCAGAGAAAATCCCCGCTATATACAGGAAAAATATGATATTGAGTTTGAACGCTTCAGCGATGTGTTTCATTTTGCAGCTATTGTAGGCGGAAGAATGAAAATTGAAGGAGATCCTATGATGGTTGCTTTGGACTTATCCATTGATGCGGAATTCTTTTACTGGATATGTCAGCATAAACCTGAAAGAGTGTTGTATCCCAGCTCCAGTGCTGCCTATCCTATCAGTTTGCAAACCGATTCGGAGGCCGTGGCCCTGAAAGAAGGAGATATTGACTTTTCTAAAAACCTGGGAACACCGGATATGACCTATGGGTGGTCTAAACTAACAGGTGAATTTCTCGCGCAGATAGCCGCCAGGCATTACGGCATTTCTGTAGTATGTATCCGCCCGTTTAGTGGATACGGCGAAGATCAGGACCTTACATATCCTGTTCCGGCTATTGCTGCCCGGGCTGCAAAACGTGAAGATCCTTTCGAAGTTTGGGGTTCAGGGAAACAAGGCCGCGACTTTGTCCATATCGATGATATCCTGGATTTTATCTTTGTACTTATGGATAATGTGAAGGACGGATCCGGTTACAATATTGGCTCCGGAAAACTTACTTCATTCCTGGATCTGATAGATGTATTTTGTGAAATTGCCGGTTATAAACCGCAAATCAATCCCCTTCTGGACAAACCGGTTGGCGTGCATTCGCGCTATTCCGATATGAGTCATGTTCATGAAACTTTCGGCTGGAAACCAAAAATTAGCCTGAAAGAAGGCATGACACGAGTTTATAATATGGCTCTGAAAAGAATTGAAGCCCGGGAAAAATAAAGACTCTAATGAAAAGAATTGTCACCTTTGGTCCCGGACCGAAATTTAAAGGAGGAATTGCCAATTATAATACCAGCCTGGCAAAAGCCTTCGACCATATGGAGAATACGGAAGTGCATGTCATTTCATGGACACAGCAATATCCTGCCATAATTCCCAGAGACTTCATTGATCGTAAAAGCAGAAAGGATCAGCTGGAAGGTACCCATATTCAGGTGCATTATGTAACAAATTATAATGATCCCTCTACCTGGAAAAAAACCTATTCCCTGATCCTAAAGTTGAGCCCTGATATCGTCGTATTCCAGTGGGCTATAGCGATACAGGGAATACCCATGGGATATATTGCGAAAAAACTTAAAAAACACAAGGATATCAGCGTTGTTTTTGACCTGCACTTTGTTATCCAGAAAGAAGGCAGTAAAATTGATGAACGATTCACAAAAATGGGCATCAAACATGCCGATCGTTATGTAGTGCATGCTCTGAAAACGGCCAATGAATTACGTGACCTTTTTCCGAAAAAAGACCTTAAAATAACCAGGCTTTATCATCCGGTTTACGATATGTTTCAACCGGATCCTTTTTTTGATATTACTAAACATAAAAAGGAACTCGGGCTGAATAAACATGTGTTTCTGTTTTTTGGGTTTATTCGCAAATACAAAGGATTGCATCATGTTATTAAAGCGTTTGCTGAACTGTTGAAAGAACGCAAAGACATTTCCCTGCTGATCGTTGGGGAGTCATTCTGGCAAACCCTGGATAACAAAAAATGGAGCACACGGATTAAGAATTTCCTGTTTGGTTTTGCCAAGAAGATCTTCCTGAAGAAAGGGGAAGATGAAAGGGAATACTATCCGTTGGCACTTATCGATGAGTATGGAATACAGGATTATGTGTATTCCTATAATGAGTTTGTGCCCAATGAAGATGTGCATAAATATTTTCAAATGAGCGATGCCATCATGTTATTTTATGAATATGCCACCCCCTCCGGTGTGGAGTCTATTGCATACAACTTCCGTCTGCCTATGTTAGCAACCAATGTAGGGCATTTCCCGGAAACCATCAGGGAAGGTTATAATGGCTATCTGGCGGAGGCAGGAAATATTGCCTCCATGTCCCTGGCAATGAACAATGTCATTGAAAAGCCGATCCCGCGTGATAACATCGAAGCAACAGCCAGGGAAATGTCGTGGGATAATTATGCCAAAGCAATATTAACAGATCATGATCATCAGAAGTAAAGCACCCCTCAGACTTGGACTGGCAGGTGGAGGAACCGATGTTGCTCCCTATTCTGATATTTATGGCGGAGCCATTCTGAATGCTACCATTAATATGTACGCATACGCTAACATAAAACCTGCCTCTAACGGAAAAATCGTTCTGCATTCTGCTGATAAAGGAGTGCGTGTGGAATATGATTCGATAGAATCCCTTCCTGTAAACGGAGAACTAATCCTGCATAAAGGAGTTTATAATCGTATTGCCAGGGATTTTCAGCCTGGTAAACTATCCTTTGAGTTGTCTACTTTTGTTGATGCTCCTCCCGGATCAGGCCTGGGAACTTCTTCAACCCTGGTGGTAGCCATATTAGGTGCTTTTGTTGAATGGTTGAAACTGCCCTTAGGTGAATATGATATGGCACGTATGGCTTATGATGTAGAACGATTAGACCTGAAAATGGCCGGCGGGAAGCAGGATCAGTATGCTGCAACCTTTGGTGGGGTTAATTTCATGGAATTCTATAAGGAAGAGAAAGTGATTGTGAATCCCTTACGAATAAATGAAGTCTACCTGAATGAGTTGTCCAATAATTTATTGTTGTTTTATACACAGACCAGCCGCTTATCATCAAAAATCATTGAAGCACAGGCTGAAAATGTGCTAAACAAACGCATGGACTCTATTGAGGCTATGCATAAACTCAAAGCACAAGCAGAGCGCATGAAAGAGGCATTGCTGAAGGGAAGACTTGACGATATAGGTGAGATACTGGATTTTGGTTGGACATTCAAAAAGAAAATGGCAGCGGATATTTCCAATCCGATTATTGATGAATTATATACTGTGGCCATGGATAACGGGGCCACCGGTGGAAAAATATCCGGAGCCGGGGGCGGGGGGTATATGATATTTTATTGTCCTGAAAATAATCGTTTTAATGTAGAAAAGGCCCTTTCAAAATTCGGGGGTGTCATCAAAAGATATGATTTCTCAAATAAAGGATTAATGACGTGGACGTTACAATAATACTAATCATAGTTAGGATACATTATTAATTGGCCGGAAATGACTATAAAAAACAGAATCCAACAATCCATAGATTTGAAAAACCTTATCCTGAAAGATACGGCTTTGCATAAAACTATTGCCAAGGTAGCAGAGGTATGTACCGAAACTTTTTTAGGTGATGGAAAAGTATTGTTTTGCGGTAACGGAGGTAGTGCCGCTGATGCACAGCACCTGGCGGCAGAGTTTTCTGGCAGGTACTATTACGACAGAGAACCTTTGTTTTCTGAGGCATTACATGTAAATACTTCTTACCTTACTGCCGTTGCCAATGATTATTGTTACGATGAAATATATAGCAGGCTTACAAAAGCCATGGGTAGAAAAGGGGATGTGTTGATCGGATTATCAACTTCTGGAAACTCCGCGAATGTGGTAAAAGCCATAGAAATGGCAAATTCCCTTGGAATGATTACTGTTGGATTTACAGGAGAATCAGGCGGAAAACTGAAAGATATATGCCAATACCTCATAAATATTCCTTCAAAAGATACACCGCGGATCCAGGAAGCCCACATGCTTGTTGGGCATATCATCTGCGAAATGGTTGAATCAAATGTGTTTCCAAAATAATGAGAGAAGCCGTTATACTTGCCGGTGGCCTCGGAACCCGCTTGCGGAAATCTGTCTCTGATCTTCCCAAGTCCCTGGCAGAAATAAATGATAAACCTTTCCTGGAATATTTAATGTTGTTTTTAAAAAGAAACGGCTTTGAGCGTATAATACTTTCATTAGGCTATAAATCAGAACAAATCAGGGATTATTTTGGACATGAATTTCAGGGTATGGAGCTTGATTATGCCGTTGAAAAAGAGCAACTGGGAACCGGAGGGGCTATAAAATATGCTATGAATCAATGCAAACAGGAAGATGTTTTTGTGTTTAACGGAGATACACTTTTTTTAATAAATCTAGATGAATTGGAGAAGTTTTATGCTTCCGGAAATAAAAAAGTAGTTGTAGCTCTAAGAAAAATGCAGAATATGAAGCGATATGGAAGTGTTATACTCGATAAAGATAAAAGAATACTGAAATTTCAGGAGAAAAGCAGAGATTCAGGGGTCTCATATATTAATGGGGGAATATATGTGATCAACAGAACGTTTTATGAACAGAATAATTCGCAAAAAGTGTTTTCTGTGGAACATGATTTCTTTGAGAAGAAATGTGCCCAAACAGCTATATTTGCCTATCCTTTTGATTCGTATTTTATAGATATAGGTGTTCCTGAAGACCTGGAAAGAGCAAAACATGAATTCAAAAATTCCGACATATTTTCCTGAAAAGGAAATTGATAGTTCCTGGACACTTTTTCTTGACCGGGATGGTACGATAAATACCCGCTTGATAGATGATTATGTAAAAAATGTCAGGGAATTTGAGTTCATAAATGGAGCCCTCATGGCCCTGACAGCTTTTGCCGGAGTATTTGGACGAATACTGATTGTTACCAACCAACAGGGAATAGGAAAGGGGGTTATGCGCGAAGGAACCCTGCATCAGGTTCATGAAAATATGATCAGGATTATTATGGAAAATGGGGGACGCATTGATAAAATCTATTATTGTCCGGAGTTAAAAACAAATAATAGTATTTACCGAAAACCTAATATAGGAATGGGTTTGAAAGCAAAGAAGGATTATCCGGAGATTGATTTCAGGAAATCTGTTATGGTAGGTGATAGTATATCTGATATGCTTTTTGGTAAAAACTTAAATATGTATACTGTATTATTAAGTGATGAAAAGGATATGCCACATGGGAAAAAGCATTTGATTGACAGACAATATAGTGACTTAAAGGAATTTGCGTCTTCTCTTGGTTTTTTTGATAGCTTTGCGTTTATTTAATGAGAAATAATATTACATGAAGGACATTGTGAAGGTACTTGCAATAATTATCTTAAGCCTATGCATGGGCTCTTTATTCGCCCAGCAACCCTCAAATGATACTATTAATCAAACAGACAGCCTTGGACAGAAGCAGGGATTCTGGATGAAATATGATGATGAGGGGAATAAGAAATACCAGGGCTCTTTTGTCGCTGGTTTTCCTAAAGGTGAGTTTATTTACTATTACCCTAAAGGAAAAGTTAAAAGCAAATCATTTTTTTCTGAAAAAGGCCGACATACCCAAACCATCAATTATTATCCCAATGGCATTATTATGGCGCGTGGAGCCTATATCGATAAGAAAAAAGATGGTGAATGGACCTATTTTGATGAGGAGGGAAACTTAATCCGCGAAGAGTTTTACAAGAATAATGCAAAGCATAATACATGGAAAACCTATTATAGTGACGGAACATTAAGTGAACTTAGTAACTATAATATGGGGGAAAGACATGGAAAATGGGTGCAATATTATACAAATGGTAACTCCAAAATTGAAGCTCATTATGAAAACGGATTCCTGAACGGCGCATTTAAGTTGTATTATTTAAACGGACAGCTTAATATTAAAGGAAAGTATAAAGAATCCATGAAAGAAGGGCCATGGATTTATTTTAAGGAAAACGGAGTGCATTATAAAAGGGAAACCTATTTTGAGAATGTTATGGCCAAGGAAGAAATCTTTGCAATGGTAGGTTCAACCCTGAAAGCCTTTGATATTAAGAAAATAGCATACGTATACAAGGAAAAGGAACATCTTACTCTGGTGAAAAAGAACGCAGAAAAATATACACTGAATGAAGCTTTTGATACCTTGGTTGAAATGCTTGGGCTGAACAGTTTTGTGAAGATCAGCAGCCGTTTTTTGGTGAACTACGAAACAATAAGGAAGGTCAATAATAATGATTCAGTAATGTGGCTGGATTTGGATCCGCCTTCTGATGTTCCGGCAATAGTGGCAACTGAGTACACCAAACCATTTTTGCCTTTTGTTAAAAGAAAGATTGAATAAAACCTGTGACAATATTATATACCGGTTGTTATCATTTTATAAATGAAACAATGAAAAAGATTCTATCACTTTTAATGCTGTTATCCTTGATAATTGGTCTGGCAAATTGTGGCAAAAGAACAAGCCTGGAGCCCTCATATCTTTCATATGATTATTATCCGTACGACACGCTTTCATGGTGGATCTATGAGGTAGATTCTACTGCCTGGGTTACCTTAAATTCAACGACAGATACCTTTCATTTCAATTATCAGATTAAAGAAGAATATACCAATACATTTACCGATAACGCAAACAGAAAAGGTATTCTTTTGCAAAGATCCATTCGGGCGAATCAAAATGAAAGCTGGAGACTGAAGGACATTTGGAAGGTATACAAGAACTCCATGCGGGTAGAAAAAATCGAAGAAAATGTAAATTTCATCAAATTGGTATTCCCTGCCAGACAGGGGAAGAAGTGGGACGGTAATGCATACAATACCATGGATGAACAGTTATATACAATAACAGAATTACATAAAGCTTATAGTGGAAATGGTATAACGTTTGATTCTACTTTAACTGTGGTGCAGGAAGATTTTGTTAGTTTAATTAATGAAGATATCGCCATGGAGGTCTTTGCAAAGGATGTTGGAATGATCTACAAATCTTACCGCTCAATAACCAAAGAATTTGGGAATGCAGTTAAAGATGGCATTGATTATACCTATCAATTGGTATCACACGGACATTAAATTAGTTTATTTACCTAAGACTGAATTCATGAAAAGAATAATCCTGTTGCTCATTTTTCTCCCGACTTTATTAGCTGGTCAAAACATGGCACCGTCAAAATACTGGATACAGTTTACTGACAAGCACAACTCACCCTATTCTATAACAAACCCTTCACAGTTTTTGTCAGCAAAGGCTATTGCCAGGCGTCAACAATACAATATTCCGATACAGCAAAACGATTTACCGGTGAACCCGGCTTATGTAGATAGCATTCTGTTTACCGGAGTAAATGTATTGTATACCTCAAAATGGTTAAATGCAGCAGCTGTATTTACCACTGATACACTGGCCGTTGCTCAGATCAATGCCTTTCCTTTTGTGAAATCAGCAATCCCTGTGGCAAAAATGAAGGTGGGAATCAAAACGAAGAAGAATGATAAAATGAAAAAGCTGGAACAGAAATTTCAGGAGTTTATGGGAAAGTTTTTCCTGGAAGACCTGGAAAAAAATACGCCCACACATAGTCCTGAGGATAAGAGCCTCAACTATGGCTTATCATACAATCAGATAAACATGATAGGAGGGGTATACCTTCACGACCAGGGTTACCAGGGACAGGGAATGCTCATAGCTGTATTGGATGGTGGTTTTTACGGAGTGGATACCATGGCAGTCTTTGATAGTTTATGGACTAACAACCAGATCATTGCAGTGCGTGATTTTGTGACATATGGTGGAAATGTATTTGCACAGAGCACCCATGGCATGCATGTTCTGTCTACTATGGGTGGCTATCTTGATGGTGAACTGATTGGAACGGCCCCGAAAGCAAATTATATGTTGTTGCGGTCGGAAGATACTGGTTCTGAATACCTGATAGAGGAGTGCAATTGGGTTGCAGCTGCTGAATATGCTGATAGTTTAGGTGCAGATATTATCAATTCCAGTCTGGGATATACCACTTTTGATGATTCTACTCAAAATCATACCTATGCAGATATGGACGGCAATACAGCCATTGTAACCCGGGCTGCTGATATTGCTGCCAGTAAAGGAATACTGGTTGTTAACAGTGCCGGAAATTCTGGTTCTTCAGCCTGGCAATATATCGGTGCACCAGCGGATGGCGATAGCGTGTTTTCCATTGGTGGTGTAGATCCCCAGGGACAATATGCTTCATTCAGTTCTACAGGCCCTTCTTCTGATGGTCAGATAAAACCCAATGTTGCAGCACAAGGACAATCGGCAGTGCTGGCTTCGCCCTATGGAAGTATTACTACCGGAAATGGGACCTCATTTTCATCACCCATCATGGCAGGAATGTCAGCATGCTTATGGCAAGCTCACCCGAATTTGTCTAATATGGAGCTGATAAGCGTTATTGAAGAAAGCAGTAGCCAGTTTTTTAGCCCAGACTCCCTGTTAGGATACGGGATTCCAAACTTTACCGTGGCAAATGTTATCTCCTCCGGAATAGAAATACATAATATTGATAATGAGGAAAATTTGAATGTTTTCCCAAATCCTTTTGAAGATCACTTTTATGTGATGTATGAATCGGCTGATAGTCAGTATGTGGATATTAAACTGATAGATGCTGCCGGTAAAATCGTCTTTGAAAAAAACCAATTAATAAACAATGTGGGCATCAACTGTCATAAAATTCATATTGATAAAGATATTACTAAAGGTGTGTATTTTATGATCTTTTATCGCGCAAATAAACACTCATCTACAGTGATGATAAAGCATAAATAAGAAAACAGTTTTGTATGTTATATCAATAAATTAAATCGAAATAGCCTGCTTTCTTTGCTGTATTCTTAAGATATCCCTGGCAGCTTTGTAATATTCGAATCTCATCGCTTATATTTTATTTATTCATTATACGACTGGATTTTTGCCGCATAAGCTAATAGGAGTGGTATTAAGAAAATATTTCAGCCTCTCAGAAGTAAACGTAAATTTTATTTGCACAATCAAAAACAATTACTGGGTTTAATAACTTTTTGCGTTAACAACAGAGAAGGCACGTGCCTAGAAAAAGTATTACTAAAATTCACATTTATAAACACGGTAATTATGTTTACATTTGTAATTTAAATGATGTATACTTGTTTATGTTTATAAAAACAGTTATTTTGCACAAAACGCTGTAAATATTATATTCAAACAACATATAACCAGTGTTTTAGAAAAATTACATGTAAATTACTTTAATTTATTTCAATTAATAATAGTAAAACATAAATATTGTTTAATAATTATATATTAAACTGTTTTATAGGCATATATTATAACTTAGTAATATTTTTACTTTAACTATATACGAATAACACATGAAGTTACAAATGTTATTTATATTAATTCACACATGTAAACAATAATTAATTTACATTTGTATATTAGTTATTGATATTATGACAGAGAGAATATTATTAATATTGAAAGCAATGAATTTAAGTTCTTCTCAGTTTGCTGAGAAAATTGGTGTACAACGTTCAAGCGTATCCCATGTAATTTCAGGTCGAAACAGGCCCAGCCTTGACTTTGTAAAGAAAATTCTGGATGCGTTTCCTGATATTAGCTATGAGTGGTTAATTTCAGGCGATGGCGAGATGATTAAACCTTCGGTGAGTAGGCAACATGACTTATTCAGCAATGACTATGAGCTTCAGGAATCAAATATTTCGGAAAGAAAAAAGGTGGAGGATGAAAAAAAGCAATCTCCAGGGCTAAATAAAGAAGTAAACATGGAGGAAGATAGCACATCTGAAGGCAACAATGAAGGCATAGAACAAGAAAGCAATAAAGAGGACATTACTGCAACCCCACAACTAAACAACCTGGCGGAAAGTCAGAAAACAATATCGAAAGATCGGGAGAAAAAGAATATTGAGCGCATTATACTTCTCTATTCCGACAATACATTCGAGGTGTACTATGGTTAAAACGTTTCTAAACCACTGAAAATAAAGGAACATTCCTTTTTTGCATTCTGATCACTATCAGAACCATGCACGGCATTTGCCTGCATTGAGGTGCCGTAAATTTTTCTTACCGTGCCATCAGCAGCTTTAGAAGGATCTGTTGCCCCTATATAATCGCGGTACGCCTGAACTGCGTTTTCCTTTTGCAGGATGGCAACGACTACCGGACCAGATGTCATGAATGATACCAGACTTTCATAAAAAGGCCTGTTTTCGTGTATTTTATAGAAAGATTTTGCCTGTTCTTTCGTGAATTGCATCATTTTAAGCGCCTTCACTTCAAAGCCGGCTTCCTGTATTTTAGCTAAAATAATACCCGTATGGCCATTCTTTACCGCTGTGGGTTTAATGATGGTAAAAGTCTTGTTACCTGCCATTATTTCGAATTTAATAAGCGTTCAACAAATTTACAGGTTTAATGTTTACCCTGTACTGATAAGGAATATCTTTATTTTGCTATTTTTGCACAAAACAAAACACCTTGAACAGTCCTTATTATAAAATTACAGAAAATTTTGATAATATCCTTATCACTACCCATGCAAATCCTGACGGTGATGCCATAGGATCTGCCCTGGGCATGTATCATTTTCTAAAGAAATTTAGCAAGCAGGTTCATGTTATAGTACCTAATGATTATCCATCATATTATTATTGGATGCCTGGCAACGAGGTCATCTTGAATTTTGAGCAGAACAGGAAAACATGCAAACAGATTATTCAAAAAAGTGATCTTATTTATTGTCTGGACTACAATGCCCTGCACCGTCTTGGAGAAATGGAAAGCATTGTCAGGGAATCATCTGCTGTAAAATTCCTGATTGACCACCATCCTCAACCTAAAACAAGCGACTTCGATTATCATCTTTCAACCACAGAGACGTCATCAACAGCGGAACTGGTTATTGATTTTATGGAACAGGCAGGATATTTGCAATTGCTGGATAAAAAGATAGCTTCATGCATATATGTTGGGATTATGACGGATACCGGCTCTTTTAGCTATACCTGTAACTACTCAAAAACCTACCTGACAGTAGCAAAATTAATAGATACCGGGATAGATGCTGAAGATATTCACCGCAAGATTTACGATACATTCACAGAAAACAGGATGCGTTTGTTGGGGCACAGCCTGAGCAACAAACTGGTGGTGATACCTGAATACCATACAGCATATATTTCATTGAGCAAAGAGGAATTGAACATTTTTAAATTCCGGACCGGTGATACGGAAGGACTTGTAAACTATGCCCTTGCTATAGAAGACATAAAGTTTGCAGCATTTTTTACTGAAAAGAGCAAAAAAATACGCATTAGTTTCCGTTCCAAAGGAGACTTCTCCGTGAATGATTTTGTCAGACAACATTTTGAGGGAGGAGGACATAAAAATGCTGCCGGAGGCAATGCATACAAATCATTAGCAGAAACAATAAAAATCTTTGAGTCATTGTTGCCTCAATATAAAAATGAACTATCCAAGGCATGAATGCTAAAACCCTGTTACATATATGTTGCATGATTTGTCTTCTTATTCCTTTTGGCTGTAAACAGGAAACACAGGAACAGCAATCTAAAGAGAGTCCTAAAAACTTAAAAGAACCCCTTATCAATGCAAATAAGCATATGGTAAAAGCAGAAGATGAAATGATCAGGGATTTTCTTGCCCGTTATCAATGGGATGTAAAAACCAGCGGTACGGGTCTAAGGTATTATATTTACCACCACGGAGAGGGGAAGAAGCCTCACCCAGGAGATGAAGTTCAGCTAAAATATACGGCCCGTTTAATTACAGGTGAATTGCTGTATACTTCTGACAGCAATGGCCCGCTGGTTTTTGAGATAGGAAAAAGTGATGTTATTTCTGGCCTTCAGGAAGCTGCATTATTATTAAAAAAAGGGGATAAAGCAAAATTAATTATACCTTCGCATCTGGCTTACGGATTCACAGGTGATGATAATTTAATCCCGCCCAAAGCCCCGCTGGTATATGATGTAGAGTTAATCAATTTTAAATAAATCAGTATTATGAAAAAACCATTTAGTCGGTCTATTGGCATATTAAGCCTCTTAATAGCCCTTGTTTCTTTTTATTCATGTTCACAGAATGATGCATATGAAATCAGTGATGAAGGATTGAAATATAAGTTCTTTGAACAAACTAAAGAGGGGGATTTTCCGCAAATCGGAGATCTTGTTAAGCTTCAGATGTATTATCAGATCAATGATTCCATTATTTATGATACCCGAAACAACGAAGAACCGGTTCGTTTTCAAATTACGGAATCGCAATACGAGGGAGATATCTACTCAGCTTTGCGCATGATGAGACCTGGCGACAGTGCCAGTTTTATCCTGAGTGCTGATTCCTTCTTTATTACTTCTGCCGGAATGAAAGAATTGCCTCCATTTGCTAAGGCAGGACAAGAACTGACATTTTTTATTAAAATGCATGAAATGCAAACAAAAGCTGCCTTTGAAGAGGAGCAAAAGCAACAGCAGATGCAAAACCAGGCACGTGAAATGGAAATGTTGAAACAATATGTTGAACAGAACAACATTACCACTGAACCCAAGCTTTCCGGATTGTATTATATTGTTTTAGAGGAAGGCAATGGAGAACCTCCTGTTGAAGGCCAAGCTGTTACTGTGCATTATACAGGAACTTTTTTGGATGGTACTGTGTTCGACTCTTCGAAAGAGGCTGATAAGCCATTCACTTTCAAATACAAGGTTGATCCTGTTATTCCGGGTTGGGTAGAAGCACTTGGGTATATGAACCCGGGAACAAAAGTGAAATTAATTATCCCTTCACAGATTGCTTATGGTCCACAGGGATATCCCGGCAGGATCCCGCCTTTTACAACATTAGTTTTTGAAGTAGAATTACTTTCTGTTGAATAAAATAAATTTTAATTGCTGAGGAGCCTTTCAAGATCCCCTTGCTTGAAAGGCTTACTCAGGTAATAATTCATGCCTGCCCCCAGGCATTTTTCCTTGTCTTCTTTCATAGCATTTGCTGTCAGGGCAATGATCATGATAGGATTTTTTACATTCTTTGAGTTTTCATATTTCCTGATGATCTTTGTTGCTTCTATACCATCCATTTCAGGCATTTGGACATCCATTAATATCAGATCGTATGAATTATTCTTAAACATTTCAATGGCTATAGCCCCATTGTTGGCAATGTTTATATCATGCCCCAGTCGTTTCAGGGAAGCAGAGATCACTTTTTGGTTGATTACGTTGTCTTCGGCAACCAATATTTTCAGGGGTTTTTCTGCAATATGTTCTTCACTGCCCTCAAATTCTTTAGATTTCTTTCTTTCGTAAGCTTCATCATCGACAAAGAACAGGGCTGTGAACCAGAACGTAGAACCTTCACCCACTTTGCTGTGCAGTGCAATTTCACCGCCCATCATTTCTGCCAGGTTTTTAGAAATAGCAAGCCCCAGTCCGGTACCGCCATATTTTCTGGTTGTGCTGGCATCTGTCTGAGAAAAGCTTTTAAACAGCTTGTTTTGCTCTGTTTTTGAAATACCAATGCCTGTATCAATAATTTCAAATTTTAACTTAACCTCACTTTTCCCACGATGGATTTTTAAAGGCGTAACCCTGATGGTCACACTGCCTTTCTCAGTAAACTTAATGGCATTATCAACCAGATTGATCAAGACCTGCTTTATCCGCAGCGGGTCGCCAAGAAGTTCCAAAGGGGTTTGTTCTGCAATATCAGTAAGCAAGGCAATGTTCTTATTTTTTGCTTTATAATTCAATAGTTTACTGATATCTGTAATCAATTCTTTCAGGTCAAAGCCAATGCTTTCCAATTCAAACTGCCCTGCTTCAATCTTTGACAAATCCAAAATATCATTCACTATACCTAACAAGCTGTTAGCTGAGTCATTGAAGCTGTAGAGGTATTCTTTTTGTTCTTCATTTAAATCGGTCTTTCTAAGCAGATCAGTCATGCCAACAATGCCATACATAGGTGTACGGATTTCGTGGCTTACATTGGCTAAAAACAGGGATTTCAGCCGTGTTGTTTCTTCAGCTTCCTGCTTGGCTTTACGAAGGGCTTCTTCTGTTTGTTTTTGTTCGGTAATATCCCTCACAATAGCCTGAATCATATGTTTATCTCCAGAATCAAAAAGGTTTAGGCTGACTTCTGCATCAAACGTGCTTCCGTCAAGGCGGGAATGCTTCCAATAGAAGCGCTGAGGTTTTCCCTCTAAAGCTTTATTTATGTAATAATTGGCCCTTGTGCTGGAAATTTGTCCGTCAGGTTGATACTCAGGAGAGAATTGGGTGGGGTGGGCATTAATAATGTCATTTTTTCTACAGCCAAAAACTTCCAGGGTTTTATTATTACAATCGATGAATTTATCTTTGTCGAGCAAGAATATGGAATCATTTGCTTCGGAGAAAAGGGAACGGTATTTGGATTCACTATTCCTAAGCTGGTTTTCCATAATGGTACGCTCTGTAATATCCCTGACATGGAGCAAGAGGGCAGGAAGGGATTTATATTCTATCCGGCTGGCACGGATTTCTACGGGTACTATGTTTCCATCTTTCCCTACTATTTTACTTTCAATATTTTCTACTTCACCCGCAAACCACTTCCTAAAATCTTTTCGAAAGCTCTCCCTTCGGTCAACCGGAATAAGGGTGCTGATATCTGTACTTATCATATCCTTTCTGTCCATGGAGTGAAGCATACAGGCTGCAGGGTTTACATCTAGTATAATACCATTTTCATCTTCAACGAAAATAGCATCGGGTGACTTTTCAAATAATGTCCTGAATTCTTCTTCACTTTTTCGCAGGGCTTTTTCTGTTTTTGTTCGTACATCTACCTCGTTCTGCAAGTCTTCTGTTCGCTCTGCAACAAGTTGCTCCAGTACTTCATTCAATTGTTTCAGCCTGACATTGGCTTTTTGTTTCATGCGGTTACGATAGTATAGGATCATAATCACAATAAACACTCCCACTAAAAGTAATAACCAGCTTAATTTATTACGGATGCTTCGTTGTCTGGCCAGTTCAAGTTCCCTTATTTTTGTTTGCTGACGCAGTATTTCATTTTCTTTTTCCTTGTTCTCAACCTCATACTTAATTTCTAATTCGGCCATTTTGGCTTTTGTCCAGTCATTCAGAATGGAATCCTTCAAAATATTGTATTCCCTGTAGTAGGATAATGCACTTTTATAATCTTTCAGGGCACTATAGATTTCATAATAAGTAAAATAAATACGCTGACGAATATCCTTGTACTGATGCAGCAAAGCAATATGTTGTGCGCTGTCAAGGTAAGAGAGGGCAAGATTATATTTTTTTTCATAGTTATAATAATCGCCAACATTGGCATAGGAGGAAGATATGCCATAAAGATCATTGATCTCTTTTCTGATCCTGAGGGCTTTGGTATGATAAGTAAGAGCTTTGGTATCTCCAATTTCCGTAAATACAAGCGCCATGTTATTCATGGTATTTGCCATACCACGTTTGTCATTTAATTCTTCCTTTATCGACAGGGATTCCTTGTAATACAAAAGTGCTTTCTCAGTTTTTCCAATTGCTTTATATGCAATGCCCAAATTATTCTGAGCAGCGGCTATTCCATCTTTATAGTTAATCTCCTGATATATTTCCAGTCCGTATCGTGTTAAATCCAGGCTTTTTTCGTAATTCTCAGTATTCTTATGGATAGCCCCCATCAGGATATACATTTTTCCTGTTTGCTTTTTGTTATTTAAATCCTGGAATAGGCTCAGGGCTTTTTGGGCATATTCAATAGATTTTCCATAGTTGAAAATATGGAAATATGCATAGCTGATATGCTTTAAAGCATTGGCTTTCTGCTCAGGGTTCTTATTTTTTTCTGCCACTACAAGTGCGTCTTTGGCATAACTTAAGGCCTTGTGAGCAGCAGTATCCATATAATCTAAAGCAAGCTGGTTCAATGCTGCAGCTGACAGATTGCTGTTATGGGTGTCATTATGCTGTTCACTTTGTGCAAAACCTGAGAAAGGTAAAATACAAATGAAAAAAATAATGGAATATGTATGAATATGTTTTAACACCAGCTCACAAAAGTTATTGATCCCTTCTTAATACCATTGCTTCACTCCAGGAAAACAGGTTTATCAGTAATTCTTTCTGTCCATTCTCTGCAAAAGTACTTAAATCGCATCGAAACTGCTCTGTGATCCATTGTTCACATAAATCCTCTCCGTTATCGTGCATAATCACCAGGTTAATTTGCATAGGTTGACTTTTCAGGTACCTTCCGTTCCAGTTCATATTGAAAGTATGTTCCTTGCACCCCCCGCTATACCCAACCGTTACATATAGAAAATTATCCTTAATTTCCGCCATCGTTATTTTATAATTTGTTTCCTCTGGAAATGTCATTTCCGGATCTACCTGAAGTTCAAGGGAAGTAAAAGGTTCGCTCGTTGTAGCAGATATTACCGACTTTTTCTGACATTGGCAGGCAGCGTTTAATATAATCATGCCACCAATAAAGCTAAAAACTATCAGTATTCGTATCATTCTGTATCGGTATTTAAGTCAAAAATAATAAAACTGCTGCATTTAGTCTTAATAAATAAATGCATATTCAAAAATGATTTATCAGGAATCGGAACGTCCTGCTTTTTTCTACTTAACAGCATCAACGATCAGGGATGAATAATTCATTCTTACTTCTCTTTTTATTTTATCGAAACGCTTGCTGCGTATGATCTTGCCCTTGTCGGGATCCCATTCAACAGCATGGAATTCTTGATTGTCATCATAATACTCAAGCAAGATAACATTTTCAAAGCCTGCCGATTTTAACGAGTCTGTAATGCTTTTATAATTATAAAGAATTTTATGATCGTCTGCGCCAGGTCCGGTACCATTTGGTTTAACATATTCATTATAGACCGGATCCGGATTGTTTCCGTCGGGTACAGCTATCCTCAAATAGCCGCCTTTTTTTAGGTATTTATAGCAATTCCGGAAAGCGATTTGTCCCTGTTCCTCATTCAGATGTTCCCAAACATGTTCTGCTAAAATGGCTTCCAGGCGATCTGGGTGGAACAAACGACTCCATTTTCTTTCATCCAGTAAATCTAGGTTCCGTTGGATGGTTGGTGTCCATCCTCTTTGATAATGACCCGATGCAGCAATGATGACTTTAATGCGTTTTTTGAAAGCCAGGTGAAATTGCAAACGAATAAAATTATAGAGGGAATAGGGCAGCTTTACGAGTTTTTTTAGAATAAAGGGTAAGTTTTGTTTAATCATGGTGAATAATGATTTTATAATTGTTGAGCTGATTTTTTGTCTGAATTTGAATAAAGTACATACCGTTACGGATATTCCTTACATTAAGTTCAAAGGTATGGCTGTCAAAATCCCATATTTTGGTTGATTTTTTCCGCAAGCATTTACCTTCCATGTTCAATAGGGAAATGCTTACTGTACTTTCATCCTTTCCTTTAATGTAAATTTTGAGCAAATCCTTTGCGGGATTAGGATATATTTTAATTTCTTCGGGATGAGAAAAAACTTCCTCTGAACTGTAAAAGATGCTATCGAACTCAAAAGCACCTGCATCATATGATTGCCCAAACGGCCGTGGAACATAATTAAAATCATCCACAATGCCCAGGAAGGAGAGGTTTATGCCGTAATCAATGGCCGGACTGTTTGCTTTAAGCTGGTAATCATATGAGCTGGTATCTGCAAAACACACTTCATATTGACTTAGTTTCAATAAATTATGCTGGTAAGTAGCCCCAATATTAGCATCTGTAACATTAATAAAAGCATCCATGGGTGTGGTTGAACTGGTTATGCTGTCATAATAGTAATAAGCACCTGGATTAACAATAATATTATTATAAAAAACATTATCCCGGCTGTTTGTATTTGAAAACCTTATCCCGTCAGTCTTGGGTGAAATGATAGTATTATGGTGTATGTGATAGGCAGCAGAATCTGCATTATAAACATGATCAGGAACAAATATGCCATATTTTCTTTTAGTAGGATCTCCTGGAAAGTAATCCCTGCCGGCATTGATGATAACATTGTTGTAAATCAGGTTTCCGCCCAGTTGGTGGTTTTCAATACCAATCCCTTTGCCATCACGAACCAGGTTTGAATAACAGTCACAATCACTGCCGTTTCCGAGAATGATACCACTCATTTGATTGTTTTGTTCATCCTGGCTATCGTATAAAACCCAGTTTTCAAAAATACGGCAACTATCTGATGCAGAACTGATTTGCAGACCATCCCATCCGGCTCTTTCAATGTGGTTATTGAATATCAACACATTTTCGAGCAGGTGAGGAAATACTGTTGTATCTTGCCCGTTGCAGTGTATCGTTTGCCCGGTATATTTTGTACTGCCAATATACATCCCTTCATTTCCTACATCATGGATATAATTATCATGAATGACAAGATTTCTCATGGTAAAACTATCCCGTACTGCTTTAAAGGTGCAGTCCGGGTCTGTTTTGGCAGCAATACCTGAAGTCAGCGTGTTTGCAATCTCCAGATTTTCAATCTCAACGTCTGTTGTAAAATCAGTAAGGCCTAAACCAGCTCCGCCTTCCACCTTAAGGATTTTTATCCCATAGGAAATACTGTCAACCCCTTTGCCACTGATCTTAATATGACGGCAATGGTTAAAAGACATTCCGTAATGATAAGAAGTATAAATATTGGAGCTTCCTCCGTAATTTATTAATACGATAGGCTTATCCGTACAACCCTGCATATATTTTATAAGTAGTTTGTCCCGGTTTCCAGCCATCAGGCAAACAGTGTCGCCCGGTGAAATTGAAGAGCCTGTTATGCTGTCAATGTATGTAGTATTGGTGTCAATAATAAAGTCACAAGAATATTGCTGGGCAGATAGCCTCTTGTTAATACTAATCAATAGTAAGCTTGTAATGATTATAAGTCGCATTAATTTCACTTTGCTCTTTTTGCCCTTTCCCAGTTTACGGTTTGCTTTCCTTTGATAAACCTAATAAAGCCCAGGTAGACTGATAAATTCATGATAAAGAAGTAATACGGAACAAAGAGTAGTTTCAGTCGCAGTTCACGGTTTTCAAGATACCACCCTATAAGGGCTGCAATATAAAACATTGACTGAGCCCAGAACAACACAGTATATAAACTAATTTGCGTAATGCCTTCATTAATAGCTATCATGAGGTTAAAAAATAAAATAAGGAGGAGAGAAAGGGGGGCCAGCGTCCACCGTAAAATGCGGTGTGAGAAATACTGAAAACTCAATATCCCGTATTTAAAAGGGTTTAGCAGTTTTTTTAGGCGAATAGCTGACTGGATCCCACCGGCAGATATCCTGATTTTTCTTTTCAGTTCTTCTTTTACACTGGCAGAAGCTGTCTCCATAGCATAGGCATTCGGATTATATTGAATCGTATATCCTTTCATGGCAATGCGCATGGAAATCATAAAGTCATCCAGAAGGGTATCCCTTTCTATTTCCTCAAAAAGGTCTTTCCTTATCGCAAAAAGCTCACCGGCAGCACCAACCGCTGAGTACAATTCAGCATCCCATTTTTTTAACTTGGATTCGTATTTCCAATAAATTCCTTCTCCCGCGCCTGCCGCACTATCTGTATCTTTTTGCATGATCCGTTTTTCTCCGGACACACAGCCAACTTTCGGATCCCTGAATAATAGGACGATTTCCATGATGGATCCTTTCCCTAGCATGGTATTGGCATCGGAAAATACAATTATAGGTGATTCTACCAGTTTCATACCCCTGTTCATAGCAGCCATTTTTCCTGCCCGTTTATCATCATGATAAACAGTTACTTCAGGATACTCTTTTAATTTTTCTGGGGTGCCGTCATCAGAACCATCGGTAACCCATACAAGTTTTAATTTTTCACGGGGATAATCCAAGCCCAATGAATTTTTAACCTTATCGGACACATAGTCCTTTTCATTGTAAGCAGTAACAAATAAACAAACCTCCGGTAATTTTTCTTCTGTATATTTTTCGTGTTTTTTCTTACTGAATGCACGTTTTAGGTTAACCAGTAAAAACAACAGGATACCGTAACCCACATATGCATAAAATACGATAAAGAGACATATCCAGAATAAGATTTTCAGTCCAGGCATAATGTTATTGTTTGCTATATTTTTCGATCAATTCATAGATATTTTTAACATTGTTTTCCCAGGAATGCTGGTTTGCAAATTCTTTTCGCCTGTTCGCCTTTTCTTCATTATGTTCATCCAGGGCTTTTTCAATAAGTGACACATATTCCTCTTTTGAGGAGGCCAGGTAAGTATAATCTGCGAAATACGCCATAAAGGTTGTTTTTGTAGCCACGGTAGGCTTTCCCATCGCAAGGTATTCATCAATCTTTCTGGGGTAATTTCCAATAGTCAGATCATTAATAAGTTGTGGATTCAGAGCGATATCAAATCCTTTCAGGTAATTCGGAAGCAGATCAGGAGCCCTGAACCCAAAAAAATGCACATTGGAGAAATCATGCAACTTACTTTTTTTAAACGTTTCATCTTCCGGGCCAATCAACACCAGTTGCCAATTAGGTTTTGAAGATGCAATATGTTCCAGCACCTCAATATCCAAACGCATTGAAGTCAAAAAACCAATATAGCCGATAACTGGTCCGGGAATCTTTTTGATATCTTCCGGGACTTCAATATGATCGTCTTCATCCTGAAAAATGCTCAGATCACATCCTTGTCCAACCATATGCGCTCTCGCATTGAACTTTCCTGCATAATCAGCCAGGTATCCTGAATTGGAAGCAATAAAGTCAGCCTTGGCAATAAGTTCGGCTTCTGTTCGCGTACCATGTCGTCTAAAATAATCCTGAGTAATCAGATTATCCCTGATGTAGTATATCCACAGCTCAGGTTTCAGGAATTCGTCCATATAAAGGCTTCTGAACATGTCAGAATCAGTAAATAAAATATAATCTCTGAAATTTATTGCAGAGATTTGTTTTTTTATTTCCCCTGCAAATACTTTATTGTTTTTTCTGTTTAGCAAGTTAAAGACCCGGGCCGATTTAATCCAGTTGATGGAGAGGATAGCCCTTCCAGGATAGAATGTCCAAAGATTCTCATTGATCTTTTCCAGACCTGAATTTTTCCCTCTGATGATCTGTATCCGCTTATTTACTTTCGGATCATGCCGTTTCTTAAGCATAGTGATACTGTCAATGGGAGGATTGACATACAATACCCTGTTATGTTTGCTCATTTCGAGGGCAATATTCTTGCAGTTACTGCCAATGTCAATATCCCACGGCTGGATGCCGGTTACAATAATGTCTCTTTTTTCAACAACGGGCATATTAATTTAATTTTTGCAATGTTTCTGAATAAACCTGTATCACTTGTTTTGCCATTTCTTTCCATGAAAAATCCTTTATCCTTTCAGATCCTCTCCTGATATATTTTTTCTTTATTTCAGGCTTTTCCTGAAGGGTAATCATTGCCTGTGTAATTTCTCCGGGATTCGTCGGATCCACCAGGAGGGCACCTCCTGCAGATATTTCAGGCAGGGATGATGTATTAGAGGTAATAACCGCAGTACCACAACTCATAGCCTCCAATACCGGTATTCCAAAGCTTTCATGCAAAGAGGGGTATAGAAAAAACTCACTCAGTGAATAAATTGCCGGTAAATCCGCATTGATGATATAACCGCTATTTATTATGTGGTCTTTAATATTCATAAGCTTATACCTTTTAAGCAATATTAGCAGTTCTTTTTCACTGAAATCAACCAGCAGAAGAGGGGTTTTCACATCACTTTGTACCAGGTATTTTGAATATGCCTTGAAAACACCTGATGTATTTTTCTTTGGGTCGGTATTGGCAAAGAACAGAAAAAAGGATTCAGGCAACTTATATTTTTTCCTGACACGTTCTAATTCATCGGCATTTGTTATTTTCCTGAAATGCTGACTAACTCCGTTATAAATACTAACTATTTTGCTATCAGGCAGTTTAAAGTAGTTATGTATACTATTCATTTCAGTTTTGGAGACCGTAATAATTTTTAAAGCTTTCTTTACTGCCCAGGGAACATTTGTCCGTCGGTATAGGTTTCCCATTTTCTGATACCAGGTACTTGTTCGTTGAAACAAAAGCAATTGCTTCATGTATATAATATCATGCAGGGTAATAATAATAGGTGTTTTAATAAAAAAGGGAGCTGTATTGCTTGTACAGTGTAGTATATCACACCTGTGTTTTTTTACTGCCCGGGGAAGAGACAGTTGTTCCCATTCAGGATAAGAACGGCCTTTTACTTCAATGATCTTAACTTTTTCGCTGCTTTCAAGGCATGTGTCTTTATCAGCTTTAACAAAAACAAAAAATTCATGTTCGGAATCAAGCAGTTGAATATTTCTGACGAGTTCAAGAACAACCATATCCATCCCATGCTTGTTAACTCTAAATATCCGTTGTGCTTCTATTCCTATTTTCATATAATGATTATTATTGCCTTCCGCTACTGGTATGTTCTGTATGGATAAACCTCTTATTAGCTCCTTTGCTGGTTATGAGTGATAGAAACATCAGCATAAAGCCTTTTGGAAGAAGCATGACAGCTGAAAGGGTTTGTTTATTATAATATTTGACCGGTACAGATAGCAGGAGAGAAAGGATGATCATAGACATCAGGGCAATCCAGGAAC
Organism: uncultured Lentimicrobiaceae bacterium; assembly: GCA_964654725.1. GTDB lineage: Bacteria > Bacteroidota > Bacteroidia > Bacteroidales > CAZZLL01 > CAZZLL01. Next base: position 34,082 of record CAZZLL010000020.1, read on the forward strand.
TGCTATAAAAAATTTCCTGAAAAATGACTGATAGTATTGTTAACATAGCAGAGAAACCAATCAACAAAATCCTTGGCGGAAGGATGAACTGCAGGGCCTTGTTAAAATAATCAATGTTTCCTTTGCGTATGAAGTGCAGGAATGACCTGAAGAAAAATTTTCTAAAATATACCAGCTGTGCGGATATCCATCGTTTTCGTTGCTTATAAAATACTTCCGACTTTTGTACTTTTTCATCCAGAACATAGGCCTGTTGATCATACTCGACTTTTATCCTATCTTCTGCCATTAATACTTCCAATTCTTTATCGAAACCCCCAACAGCTTTAACTTTGCTCATAATATTTTTAAAAAAATCATAATTGAATCCCATTCCGGATCCTATCAGGGCGGAGTTCAAACCGAGGGCGCGATGCCCCAGTCTGAAAATATGGTTATTAATTTCTTCACTGATTGCATCCAAAATGGCAAAGGGGGTATTAAGGTTCTTTGCCATACGATGCCCCTGAACAACATTAAAATTATTTGAAAAGCATGCATTTATTCTGGTCAGGAAGTTTTTCTCCATCAGGTTGTCTGCATCCAGGATTACGGCAATATCGTAATAATCATCCGGAAGCATTGCCATAGCTTTATTCAGTGCTTTTGATTTTGTACTGACCTCAAAATCAACTTGTATAACTACAATAGGCAGTTTATTTAGTTCCTTAATGGTTTCAGGTTTAAAGGAATCTGCAATAATTACCACATCGTAATGGTCCTGCGGATAATCCTGTTTTAACGCATCTTCAGCAACTTCCAGAATTACCTGGTCTTCTTTATAGGCCGGAATTAAAACAGCAATTTTTCTTTTGTCTGTATTCAAATTTAGTTTCAGGTTTCTTCTAAACAAGCCGGCAACAGCATAAATAAAAATATAAATAGCAGCAAACCCCAGGTATATCAACAATAACAGCTGAACAACTTCAATTATATTTACAAATAAATCCATTATTCCTCTTTGTTAATTTGTTTAATAACTTTTGCAGGCACTCCTGCAGCGATAGAGTAGGGTGGGATATCTTTGGTAACAACGGCACCAACAGCTACAACAGCTCCTTTGCCAACGGTTACACCTTTCAGTACTGTGGACCGTGCACCCAGCCACACATCATCTTCTATGACTATTTCCTCAACAACGCCTTCTTTATTATGATCTGAAATGTCATGAAAATCAGAATCCATTATCATGGTAAAAGGGCCAAATTTGCAGTTATTGCCAATCCTGACTTTATTGGTAGCAGAAATAAAGGCTCCGTTGATAAACGTATCGCTACCAATGAAAATTTTGCCGTTCAAATGGGCTGAAAGCCTGGTTCTGTTTATATTCGACCAAATGCTGACCCGATTTCCAATATGAATTTCACCTTTATTTTTAATGTAGGGTTTACCTGTTGCCAGTACAAATCTTCCGGTAGTGCACTTCCTGAAATAATACCTGGAAATGAAAAACTTATAAAGCAAAACAATTAACCTGAAAATAAACTCAAAAAAGACTTTAAGGCTTTTTCGTGTATAGCCTTTTTCTTTCATCATTTTATTAAGTTCTTTTTTGAGCAGGTCTTTCATAATGCATTATTTTGGTTTCGCGTTAAGCCTTGGAGTTTGTTTGATGCCTTTATAATGAAATAAATTCCATAAGAGACCTTTGTTAAAGTTCAGCCAGGATTTAACATCTCCTTTTAATAGATAAACAAGGTTATTTTTAGGTACCACAAGGAATAAAACATACATCATACAGGTAATGAATCGCAGAAAATTGGTATTTCTTCTAATAAAGATAATCCTATTTCTCATCATATAATAGACTTTCATGGGAGATTTTTTACCCACGGATACAGATTCTTTATGGTATATGATTGCTCGCGGGACCAGGTAAATAATGTAACCTGCTTTTTTTATCTGTATGGCCCAGTCTACTTCTTCATAATACAAAAAATAAAGATCAGGCATCATGCCTGCTTTTTCAATGGCTTCTCTTCTGACCATCATAGCGGCACCATGAGCAAAATGGGTCATCTGGTCTTCTGTAAACTGGCCTTTATCCTCACATCCGGGAGGCACACCGGTTGATCGCATAGTATAGGGGTCCATTTTGTTGAACCCGGCATATTGGATTATACCCGGACTGTGATAAAAATTTATTTTCGGACTAACCATCCCAATACGTTCATCGAGTTCCATTCGTTCAACCAGCGGTTCCAGGAAAGTTTCAGTTACTTCAGTATCATTATTCAGAAAAAAGAGGTATTTACCAGTAGATTGCTGGATTCCGAGATTATTTCCGCCCGCAAAGCCCAGGTTCTTTTTGCTTTTTATCAGGGTTATCTCAGGGTAATTGTCTTTGATTACATCGGGATTATCAGATGGAGAAGCATTATCAACAATGATAACCTCATAATTTTTGTAGGTTATTTTTCTTAATGACTCCAACATCTCCATAGTGACAGTGCTTTGATTGTAGTTCACTGAAATGATAGACACTTTGGGTTGTTGTTGTTGAGTCATTTTGATCATGCTTTCGTTCAGAAATAATTTTGCAAATTACCACATGGATATTTATCGTGATACGATAAACCAGGGATTCAAAAGATTTTCTTTATTATACAGCAATGGATCCTTTTGATTTGTCTCAGTTACTTTTCCACCTGACCCTAACACTATAGCCTGGCCGGCACCGGTATCCCATTCCATAGTCGGGGCGAAACGCGGGTATATGTCAGCTTTCCCTTCAGCCACCATGCATAATTTCAGGGAGCTTCCGCTGGAGACAATATTTAGGCCAGGATGTTCCGGTCGAAGTGTATCAATAAACTCCTCGGTTTCTTTTGACATATGCGACCTGCTGGCAACAACATTAAAGGTATCGTTTTTTTCAATGTATGGAAGCTTTTTGGATTCCTTAGCCAGCGATTCCAAGGTGTATTGTCCGCTGCGCAAACTGTCAGCACCTTCCATTTTGTATGCAGCATCTTCATTGGCAAAAAACAAGGTCTTGTAAACAGGTACATAAATGACGCCCAATATGGGTCTTTGGTCTTTAATAAGGGCAATATTCACAGTGAACTCCCCATTGCGCTTGATAAATTCTTTGGTGCCATCCAGGGGATCTACCAGCCAAAAATAATCCCATTGCTTTCGTTCCTTGTAGGGAATATCTCTTCCTTCCTCACTTAAGATGGGAATGGCACTTTCGTTTAAAATCGAAATAATTAGTTTATTTGCATTTTTATCAGCAAGCGTAAGCGGACTTTTATCTTCTTTTGTTTCAATAGCGAAGTCTGAATCATACACTTCAAGTATCTCATCCCCGGCCAAAACAGAAGCTTTAATAGCGATTAATAGTAAATTGTTTACATCCATGTTTAAATATTTGAATTAAAAATAAAATATATTACACTAATAAACCAAAAATAAGGTATATAAAACAGAATGCTGTGGATATAAAACAATTTTTAATCAACAATCGTCATTAGGAAATCTTTAAAAAAGGATTGGGATGCCAACTGTGTTTTGATTATCTTTAAACCGAATGTTTCAGCACACAAAAATATTTTCTGAAAGCATTCTTTATATCTATGGTATAAACGAAAAAAAATATTGCATTATGTCAGAAGAAAAAACGTTGAAATATCCCAATTTTCTTATTCTGGGTGCCGGAAAATCTGGTACAACTTCCTTGTTTCATTACCTTAACCAACATCCTCAGGTGTACATGTCGCCCATTAAAGAACCGGATTTTTTCGCAGTTGAAGGGGAAAAAGAAGTTTCCCCTGAAGAGGACCCCGAAGGATTATATCATTATCCGTGGGCAGTTCGCGACCTGGAAGGATATAAAAACCTTTACAAAGACGTCAGCGATGAGATTGCAGTTGGAGAGTCTTCAACCATGTACCTGTATAAACCCAAAGCTCCTGCCAACATAAAAAAATATGTGCCCCATGCTAAAATGATTGCAATCTTTAGGGATCCGGTGAGCAGGCTTTACAGCAGGTATCTTCACCTTGCCAGGGAAGACCGCTTACCAACGGAGAATTTTAGCGATTGCCTCGATAAAACAAGTATATGGTGGAGAAGGGATGACCTTGTTCAGGAAGGTTTCTTTTATAAACATTTAAGTCGCTATTTTGAAATGTTCGACAGAAAGCAGTTTAAAATTTTCCTTTATGAAGATCTGCGCAAGAAACCTGAAGAAGTAATGAAGGAAATTTACCAGTTCCTTGGTGTGGATGATTCTTATAAACCAAATATGGACGTAAGGTTTAACGTCTCAGGGGTTGTAAAAAACAGATTCCTTAACCGTTTCATAGGCCAGGACAGTATCTTTAAGAAATCTATCGGCAGAATTACCCCCGGTTTATGGTCAAAATTATCCGGAAGCATGCTAATGCAGAAAATGGTCGGTAACCTCAGGGCAAAAAACCTGGGTCGGCCAGAAATAGATCAGGAAGTAAAAAGAAAACTTGTTGAAGAGGTGTATAAAGATGATATTCTAAAATTTCAGGAATTAATCAACAGAGACTTAACATCTTGGCTTAAAACGTATTAATATAGAAAAACAAGCACTTTTATGATTTCAAAAACATGTATTGCCGGCGGGTTTTCTCCGCACTTTTTATTGGAAGAAGCTCTTGGTAAAGATCAGGAATTTCAAAAGGATCAAAATGTATTTTACAAAGGGTATGAAGTTTCCCGGAAAGACAATTCTTTGCTTTTTATGAATGCCCGCATATATAATGAAAAAGAACTAATCGCACAGGTAAAAGAAGCTGAAAATCTGCCTGATGCCCTTTTAAGTCTTTTTTTGAAAGAAGGCATTGATAGCATCAGGAAAATAAACGGAAAATATATTATTCTTATAAAGCAGGCTGAATGTATTTATGTTTTTCGCGATCGCCATGGGGAGGGTCGGCAATTTTTCTATGATAAGCGCTTTTTTTCTGATAGTATACACATGCTCCTGAAGTTTGAAAATGTTCATCCACAACCTGATTTTACTGCACTTTGCACCTATTTAAATATCAGCTATATTCCTTCGCCTTTAACCGGATTTAAAGGCATTAATAAGCTTGCTGCCGGTAACTACCTCGTAGTTAAAAAAACTGACATTCAGGTACATACTTTATTTGATTACGAAGATTTTACTTCTGAGAAAAAACTAAGAATCAGTGAGGAGGAGGCTGCAGAAGAATGGGAACGCTTGTTCAAGGAGTCTATTAAACGCCGAATTGGCAATCAACAGCTTGTTGGTGCTTTATTAAGCGGAGGATACGATTCAGGCGGAAATATTGCCACTATCCCGGAAGTTTTCCAGGGTACGATAAAAAGCTATTCTATTGGGTTTAAAGATAATCCTTACTCTGAACTGCCCTTTGCCCGCATGATGGCAGAGAAGTTTGGAGCCGACCATCATGAATACCTTATGGATGGCAGTGAAATACAATTTCTGCCTGAAATTATCTACTCCATGGGCATGCCTTTTTCCGAATCCGGTTTTATGCTGAATCATGCTGCCATGAAACTTTCACATAATGAAAATCTTCCGGTGGTGATAGGAGGGGACGGAAGTGATCAGTTGTTTGGCACCTCAGGTTATGAGCTGGGAATACGCTACAAATTAAAAATGAATGGTGGTGTGATTCTCCAGAACCTTTATCATGCTTTCACTAACAATGCAAGCTTTGATAAGGATAATATCTTCTTTCGAATCCGTTTTCAAAATGAAAAAATACTAAACATACTGCAACCGGAAGTATTCGGTTTTAAAAAATACCATTTGCATAAATTATTAAGGCAAAGTGATTTTGGACAACACCCCCTCTATGACACTCTGCCGAAAAAATTTATATCCTTTGATGATTTATACTTTAAGCGGAACTATTTTCTTGACATCAGGCAATCAGCTAATGAAATCATAATAAACAAAGCTTCAAGGATGTCTGAAATGTTTGACACACACCTGGCTTTCAGTTATATAGATCTGGAACTGTATAATTTCCTAAAACAATTACCTGTGGCATACAAGTTAAAAGGCAATATCGGTGAAATCGCTAAAGGAAAAGGGATTTCAAAATACTTATTGAAAAAAGTTATTAAACCCAGGCTCCCGGATGAGGTCACCAGTCGTAAAAAGCAGGGAGGATTTTCTCCCCTTGCCATGTTTTTTGCTGATGATAAGCTACGCAACAATATTTTCGATTATATTAAGTATTCGTCTTTAAGCAGGGAATTATTCGATATCAAATATTTAAATACATTTATTCAGAAATACAACCATTCTGCAGGCGGCTCAGGTTATTGGTTCTGGTATAAGCAGGTTTTTTCCAATCAACTGATGAATTTGCTCGTACTAACATTGTGGTGGGATATGTTTATGGAAAACAAAGCTGCTACATCATTAAGTAACATTATGAAATAACAATTTCTTCTTTAGCCCGGATAATTCATAAACCTAAATCGTGAAAACCTGAATTATCCTGACGTATTTCTTTATCTATTTTGGGACCCAGGTAAATAAATGCCATGCTGGTATAGATAATTATTCCGGTTGGCAACTGGCCCAGTACGCCGTTTCCATAGCTGGCTCCCATAATCCCTGCTATGCCCGGCGCAAGCCCCATCAACTTGGCTTTTAATTCAGGGTCTTTTATCCGGTACATGATAATATAGGAACCTTTAATAACGATAAAAAACAGTATTCCAAGGTGCAGCATTAATCCCACGATTCCCTGTTCTGCCCAAATCATTACGTACCAGCTGTCGGTAGGCACATTGGCCAGAAACGTATTGGGTGTAAATCGCTGACCCCAGTTTCCTGCCGATCCGATTCCGCCACCAAAAGGCCGTGACTTCAGGTATTCTTTTAATACGCGCTGGTTTGCAAGCCTTACCTGCAAGGAAGCATCATTCGGATCAAAAGCTGTACGCATTCGGTTGATATGATAGTTACTGTTGCCAATCGTTGTGAATTTAAAAAAAGCAAAGATCAGAATACCAACTATAGCCCCGGCTGTTAAGGCTTTCATATTTTTTGTAAGGATAAGGTAAAGAAAGAGGCCTGCAACCGGCACAGCCATAGCGCCCCGGGTACCACTGATAAACATGCCGTAGAATCCGCTCAGGGCCATAGCCCCAAAGAAGAACTTTTGCCCTCTTTTTTTAAGATTAATAAACAATATACTTCCTACAAGGCCTGCATGAGCCTGTGCGGCGCCAAACTGACCGGCATCACTGTAAATGCTGAATACACGGAGTTTACCAAATAAAACATGGGTTTGGGCTGCCCCATTATCCAGCCAGCGTTGTTCTGCATAATCAACTCCCAGGTAAAGCTGCATTGCCCCTTTAATAGTAGCCAGCATACTTAATGATCCCCATATGTATAAGAATGTATTTAAATCCTTATTCTTGTTAAATACCATAAACACCAAAGGAATCGACAAAAACATATATAGCGCAACACCCCGCATGGCATAAAACCAGGCAACACGACTAACTGCTTCAGGATTTACTAATTGAAACAGGGCATATAAGTACCAAACTAAAGCCAATGCTGCCAGATCATTCCGTACCGGTTTCCAGTAACCCTGCGTATCAAAGCCTTTAAAGAAAACAGATAAATACGTTAATACCAGCAGCAAGTCTATACCCAGCCCAAGGGGAATACTTGTTATATATCGTGTTAAACCTATGGCCAGGAAAGCAAATGACAAAACGGACATAAAACCGAAACGGGGCACATCGAAAACCTGTGTCAGAAAGAAGATCAGGAATGGAATAAGGATCAGCATAACCCCGATTAGGATACCTCCGTTTGCGATCATATAAGAGGCAAAAACCATGGATACAACCAGGGTTAAAAAAAACACCGGGTTGTTTAGCTTATAAGATCCTGTTCTTTTTCGGAATGGATTCATATCCTAATCAGCCTTTAATTCCGTTTTTTTCTGAGTTCTCTATATGATTGCAGATAGAAATTCAGTCCGTATGAAAAAATATTCCTGTATTGCATCTTTATTTCCTGGTTAAGATAATAACTGCCAACCAATAATCCGACAATTGTAAATAATATGGTAACAACAGCAACCATGATAAGGGATTTAAAAATGAATACAGCAATCAGGTCGCCAATAATGTTTGCCAGGGCCATAACAATGATCTTATAAAAATTTCTTTTAGGTTTGTTAATGCTATCCAGAGCAACCCCTGTAAACCGATCGATAGGAAGAAACAACCCATATATGGCAAACACCCTGAAAATATCAGCAGCAGCTTCATACTCTCTTCCCCCAAGAATTATAACCAACTCCCTTGCAAAAATAAAGCTGAACATAGCAATCCCGATAAATAAAAGGGTCATAGCACCAGAGTACGTGTAAAAAAGTTCTTTCACTTTATCCACATTGTTCTTCATGCTGGCTTTAGACATTCTCGGGAAAGATGTTGCTACAAAGCTCCTAAGCGGAATTTCGAGAATTTCGGTTAATTTCAACGGAACACTATACAGGGCAACACCTGCAGTGCCAAGTAGAGGGCTTAAACTGATGATAAACGTATCGGCACTTTTTAATAAATTGCTGCCTATTAATGTTCCTGTTGTAAATTTCCCGAAGTTCAGGATACGCAAGCGTGTTTCTTTCACTGATAAGGTAATATATCTGAATCCATCCCAGTTTTTTAGAATACAGAGAAGGCTTGCTGACACCGTGATTATCAGATGAATAATAATTACATAATATAAATCCAGTTCAAGAAAAAGGATGTTTATCAATAAAAAGACCACAAAGGAACCCATGAAGAATATCCTTACTAACAATATTCTGTCGAAACGTTGTTCTGCTTGCAAAACCGACAATGCATTATTCATCGGTAAATTTGCAAAGGCCAGGAGGGGATACCACTTAAACCAAAGATAATAGCCTGACTTTTGGATGTCTTCCGGAAAAATCCGAAGTATTGCAATTAAAAGTATTGCAATCAGGATTGTTACACTCAAACCAATTAGCCAACTGGAACCTATCAGGCTTTTTTTTTCTTTTCCTTCAGCACCTGAAACAAATCTAACAATAGCTGTTTTGGTCAAGCCAAAGCGCAACATCTCAATAAAACTTGCGGCAGTTACGTATAAAACCCACTGACCAAAAATTTCCTTTTCATACGTTCGTGTAAGAATTATAAAGGAGAAAAAGCCCAGAATTGCATAGGCCAGATTATTGGTTAATGATAATACATGATTATCCTTAAGTCCTTTTTTTATTAATCCAATCACCTTTTTAATTGAATGATTTCTTTGTATGATAATTCATTTTCACCAGCTTCTTAATAAACCTTCTGATAAATGATCTTTTTCTGGGGACTTCACCAATAGCAGATTCCAGTACGTCCATATTAACGCCGTTCAAAATTCCCAAAGCCGGGTTTTTCAATGAATCTTTGATGCCGGCAAAAATATTTCTGTCTGCTTCTGCCCATTCTCGATTAGCTCGGGTAACCATGAGGGAAACATCCACTGATGTTACGATATCTACCGGATAAGGGTATTTTGCAATGGATGGAATTTCAATGAAGATATATTTATAATCTTTTTTATTAAATCCGCTATTTAGTCCAATAAGTTCGTCCACACTGGATTTTTCAATGAAGTCATCATCTACATGGTAGCTAATGTGGTCATACCGGTCATCAAGGGTAAGAACATCGCTGAGGTTATAGTTGAGGTATACAACCTTATCTGTAAAGCTGGCAAATTTCTTCAGCAAGCGCTCAGCAATTTCTGTTTTTCCTTCCTGGGGCCTTGTACTAAAAATAAGGATTTGATGGGGTTCCCCTTCTTTCTTATCAATAAGCTGCAATTGATGCTTGATGGTTTGTGTAATCATTTCTATCAATCGATTATTGATGTAATCGAAATGAATGCGCCTTGATTTCCGGAAAAATCTGGGAAAAACTCCTGCCAAATCAAGGCCGGTAAATAATTTATACCTTTTGGGTGTTTTTATGGTCGCATCAAAATATTCAAGCAATATAATAAGAGCAAGTACAATAATAAATCCAACAAGGCCGGCAGCTATGATAATGAACTTTCTTTTTGATGGCAGAGGGTTTATGGGGAAGAAGGGAGGGTCAACTACTTTGATGTTGGAAGAGAGTTCCACATTTTGTTGGCGCAACTTAGCCATTCCAAGGTCATGCAAAATCTGCAGGTATTCGCTTTCAGAAACATCTATTTCTCTCTCAATACGTTTCAGGGTGGCTCCCAGGGGAGCAAACACTTCATATGTTTTCAGGAAATCCAGTTTACGGTTATTCAGTACATCAAGGCTGGCGCGTGCTTCTTCGAACTGAATAGCACTTGCAAGCCAGTTTGTCAGCAGGTCATCCAGTGAAATACCCTCCCGGGAATGGCCATACAGGTATAATTGCTCCACATCCAGTTTAAGGTCTTCTTTTAATCTTTCCGCTTTTTGTCTTAAACTTAATAGCTTGCTGTCAACACCAGGATCGTCCTGATAGAAGGTTTCATTTAACGTTATTTGAGATGTAATATCAGCCAGTTCATTTCTCTTATCAACAATATCGTTGCTTTTTAGAAAGATTTTATCCTTATCAGTTAAGTTTTCTTCTATCCGTTCCATGGCAGCCTCAGCAGATGCATACTCCATTCTGATCTTTGAGATTAATTCCTCCAGATCCTCTTTCTTTTCAGCAATGAATTTACTTTGCTCATAATAATTGATAATCTTGTTATCCATATTAAAAGCAAGGAGTTTATCTTCCGCTGATTGCAGCTTTTTGCTGGCTAATAACAACTGCCGTTCAAAATAAGCAACTACGGCATCCGTCTGGTTTTCTTTTAGGCCTTTGTAATTTTTTATAAAAACTTCCGTAAGAATTGCCAGTGTTTGATTACAAATTCCCGGATCATCGGTTTGGTAATTTATTTCTATCAGGTCGCTACTTTGTATCCTTCTTGCCCTCATTGAACTGATTGCCTGGATACTATAATGCGGGTGCGTGAAATTCAGTATTTCGTATATAAAATTTGATTCGTTCCGGGACTTGTATTTATAAAGATTCACAACAGTTTGCTCATAGTTTGTTGTATCTGCCAGGGCAAGCACATCTTCAGGAAATTGCCGGACTTTTCGGAGATTTTCATTGGATATAAAGTATGGGTTGGGTTGTCTCAACATGATATGTTTCGCAATCAGTCGAAGAGCAGTTTCTTCCATGGTTTCCCTTGATTTGATCAAGTTGATCATATTATCAAAAGCCATATTGGTACCAAAAAAATCCACCCGGCTGTTCTCTTGCGACTCAATATTATATCCTGAAGCAATGCCTGTATAAATTGTGGTAGAAGAAGAATATTTATTGGGCTGGTTTTTAGTTACATAATATACCAGTACTGACAATACCAGGGGAGAAACTATCAGCAGCAGTAAATGTCTCTGTATTAACCTTATGAACTGAACAATGTTCATTAATTATCTTCCGATTTTATTAAACTAAATTTTATCCCAACAATTTCTTCCAGGATCATAAATGAATTTTGGAATTCAGACTTACTTTGTTCCAGGTTGATAAGTGAACGAGTATGTATATCCTTCAGCCTGGCCAACTCAGATACGGGCAATTGTCCGTTTGTAAACATCTTTTCAGCCATTTGCACCTGCAGATCAGTAGAAATAGAATTTTCATTATGAATTTTTACAAGGTTTTGTGCCAGCAGCATTTGATTATAGACCTGAATAACCAATTGCCTAAGTTCGTAAATCATTCGCTCTTTATCAAATCTGGCCTGGGTTAATTCTTCCTGGGCAATTTTCACCTGATTTCTTCTGTCATACAAATAAAAAAACGGAAATTTCACGTATATACCGGTAGAAAACCTTGTTTGGGTATTGGTAGCGAGAAAAGCAGAAGGATTTTCCGGATCTTCCGAATATTGACTCACCTGCAAATTGTCGTAAGAACCATATTTAATATTGGTTTCGAGTCCGAGGTTTCTGGTCCATTCTCTTTTGGCTGTTTTTATTTCATACTTGTTTATATAGATCTGGGCATCCTGGGCTTTTAGCAGGGGACTGTGTATGATGGCAGAATCAATCAGGGCTGTAAGGGGAGGGATGTAGTCAGAAATATCATCTTCTAACATGCTAAACGTGGTAAAATTCTCCTCATTTTGTGTGATACCGGGTTTACAAAGGCAAATAAAATAAAGAAATACAAAAGAATAAATGCTTCCTTTATGCATATTTTATACATTTTCTTCCTGAAACAATGCAGGAATGGTACGTAAAATTAACTTCATGTCTCCCCAAAAGGAGTAATTTTTGGCATAATCATTATCCAGGCTTTTTCTTTCATCAAGTGATAATCCCCCTTTTTTTCCCCTGAGCTCAACCTGCCACAAACCGGTAATACCGGAAGGCCCTTGAAAACGCATACCCCATTGATCTGTTGTTAATAATGCAGCTTCATACAAGGGAAGTGGTCGGTTACCAACAATAGACATATCGCCTTTCAAGACATTGATGAGCTGGGGCAATTCATCCATGCTGGTATTCCTGATAAACTTCCCGACTTTGGTAACCCTGGGGTCATCCTTTATCTTTACAAAAGAGGATTCTTTCTTCGCTTTTTGTTGTTTGTTATACAGATTCTCACAAATTTCTTTATCGTCAAATTTCAATATTGGAGAGCAGTTTCTACCAAGCCTTTTGCATTCTGCGCATTCGTCGTCAATAACCTGCACTCCATATTGATTGTTTATTTTTGCCAACTCCTTCAGCATTTTGTCAGCGTTTAATTTCATTGAGCGAAATTTATAAAAATCAAAAATTTGGTAGCCGGTACCAACGCGTTGTGATGCATAATATACATTTCCTTTAAATCCGGATTCAATCCAAATCAACATAGAAACTACAAGAAAGAGTGGGGATAGAAATAGCAGGGCTAACGAAGAAATCAACACATCAAAAACACGTTTTTCAAGGGGAATGGAATATTTTACATTTGACTCTGGTATAAGCAGCTCACCAAACTTTTTTGCATAATGCCTCTTATAACGGATCAGGAATTTCAGACGTATTTTAAGATACTCAATACTAATGGGCATTTTATACAAATCATCAATGCCTTCTTTTATAACAATATCCCTGACTCGAGGCTCAAACTCTTTCGTCACAATGATAAATGGTGTATTGTGATGAACACCTGTGTGTTTAAGATATGAATAAAAGCTGATACCACTGCTTCCCTTAATAATTCTTTCACAAATGACGGCATCAATGCTGTCATTTTCTTTCAGTTCATTATACGCTTTTACTGCATTGGCTGCATGAATCACATTAATACTTTCTGAATCCTGTAATTTAGATATCTGCTTTTTAGAGGCCCCCACATATAAAAGGGTATAGTTGTTATTATCTGGTTTATCCATGGTGCATCACTAATTATTCATCCGTAAGGATTACATCAACCAAAACTTTTATTTCTTCCGGATTAAAAGGTTTGGTAATAAAGTTTTTGACCCGATGCTTGTAGAATTCAATCCTTGTCTTGCTTTCTTCATCGCTTGAAAGCATCAGCATAGGAATAAACTTAAACAGGCCACTGGCCCTAATATTTTTCACAAATTCCAATCCGTTCATTTTGGGCATATTGATGTCGCTTATGATTAAATCCGGGATATTGCCCTGCTGTATCCAGATCATTGCATCTTCCCCGTTTTCCATAGCGACCACATTGTAACTTTTATTCAAATAACCCAATAATAGCTTACGGATTGTAATTTCGTCGTCAATCACAAGGATAGTCCTGTCTTTGATTGCCTCTTGGTTTGTATTTACCATTCTAATAAAGTATATTTTACGTATATAAAACTATTTAATAAATATACGTACTTTTAGGATTCCTGGCTAAGTTTTTAACAGTGAAATGTTAAATAGCCTGGCTGTAATCCATGCAGTATTTTATAATGCATATCTGACTCTCACTCCGGCTTAAGTTTGATATTATTTTTGCTTCAATTGTTCCTGCAAGGAAAACATTTCATCTCTTAACCTGGCTGCTTCAATAAAATCCAGCTCTTTTACTGCTGCCTCCATAGCTTTGCGTGTTTCGCGCACAGCTTTTTCTGTTTGCTCTTTGCTCATATATTTCAGGACTGGATCTGCTGCCACATCGATCTCCGTTTTGTCAATATATGGTTTGGGGGCTTTTTGCTTACTATCTGCAACAGATGTTTGGCCCAGGATAGCTTCCCGGGATTTTGTAATTTGAGTAGGTGTAATATTATGTTCTTTATTGTACGCCATTTGTTTATCCCTGCGCCTGTTTGTTTCATCCATGGTTTTTTGCATAGATATAGTAATGGTATCAGCATACATGATAACCATGCTGTTTACATTTCTGGCAGCCCTGCCTGCTGTTTGAGTGAGGCTTCTTTCCGAACGCAGGAATCCTTCTTTGTCAGCATCCATAATTGCTACTAATGATACCTCTGGCAGGTCCAGGCCTTCCCTTAAGAGGTTAACTCCCACTAATACATCGAATTCTCCCAACCTGAGATCCCGCATAATTTCCACTCTTTTAAGCGTATCTACTTCCGAATGGATGTAACGGGTATTGATACTCATACCGATAAGGTACTTGGTCAATTCTTCTGCCATGCGTTTTGTCAATGTAGTTACCAGCACCCGTTCATTTTTTTCAATCCGCTTATAGATCTCATCCATCAGATCATCTACCTGGTTATGGCTGGGCTTCACAATGATTTCAGGATCAAGCAAACCTGTGGGGCGTATCAGTTGTTCCACAATAACACCTTCTGATTTTTGTAATTCATATTCCGCCGGTGTAGCACTTACAAAAATTACCTGATTGATAATGGCTTCAAACTCATCAAATTTAAGCGGCCTGTTGTCCATGGCAGAGGGCAGCCTGAAGCCATATTCCACCAGGGTTTGTTTGCGTGAACGGTCTCCCCCGTGCATTGCCCGCACCTGTGGAATGGTTACGTGGCTTTCATCTATAATCATCAGATAATCATCCGGAAAGTAATCTAGCAAGCAAAAAGGCCTGGATCCAGCCTGCCGGCCATCAAAATAGCGTGAATAGTTTTCTATTCCGGAGCAATATCCCAGTTCCTTCAGCATTTCAAGATCATAGCTCACCCTTTCCTGTAAACGTTTCGCTTCAAGATGTTTTCCGATCTCCTTAAAATAGGCTACCTGCCCGATCATGTCTTTTTCAATCTGCAATAATGAACGTTTCAGTGTATCCGGCGAAGTCACAAAAATATTAGCAGGATATATGGATAAACTTTCCATTTCTTCAATACTATGCCCGCTAAGCGGGTCAAAAGATTCAATGCTTTCTACTTCATCTCCCCAGAAAACAAGCCTGTAAGCATTATCAGCATATGCCGGAAATACATCCAGGGTGTCGCCCTGTATCCTAAACTGACCTCTGATGAATTCAGAAACGCTTCGTGAATATAATGCATTGACAAGATCATTCAATACCTTCTGCAGGCTCACTTTATCCCCTACAGCTAATCGTACAACATTTCGTGAAAAATCCTCCGGATTACCAATGCCATAAATACAGGATACAGATGAAACGACAATAACATCCCTCTTTCCTGAAAGCAAAGCAGATGTTGCACTCAGGCGAAGTTTTTCAATCTCATCATTGATGGAAAGATCTTTTTCGATATAGGTGTTTGTGACCGGGATAAAAGCTTCCGGTTGATAATAATCATAATACGAAACAAAATATTCCACAGAATTCTC
The DNA here is from genome assembly GCA_964654725.1 of uncultured Lentimicrobiaceae bacterium. GTDB lineage: Bacteria > Bacteroidota > Bacteroidia > Bacteroidales > CAZZLL01 > CAZZLL01. The sequence goes on from CAZZLL010000020.1 coordinate 49,921, forward strand.
CGGAAAGAACTGTTTGAACTCACCATATAATTGAGCTGCCAGTGTTTTATTATGGCTCAGCACCAGTGCAGGCCGCTGTATGTCCTGAAGGACATTGGCCATGGTAAATGTTTTTCCTGATCCGGTTACGCCCAGCAGCACTTGTGCATGATCTCCCCTTTGGGTGCCTTCAACCAGTTGCCGGATAGCGTCCGGCTGATCTCCTGTAGGAATAAATTCTGATGTAAGCTTAAACTTCATATTTTAATATAAACAAATCAGGAAGGAGGAAGCAACAATTTGCATGTAACAGGGTAATGATCAGAATATGAAACATCCAAAGTTTCAAACTCATAGGATTTAAACAACGGATCATGCATAATGTAATCAATCCTGAATGATGGGAATACCCCCCTATAAGTTTTGCCTAAGCCTTTACCACTTTCTACAAATGCATCCTGCAAATTACTGGATATTTGTGTGTATGTGTAAGAAGAAGGAGTATCATTAAAATCGCCACAAAGAATGACAGGGTAGGGGCATTCTTCTATCATTTCCCTGATTGTAACAGACTGTGGCGACCGTTTTGCAAATGCACGTTTTAGCCTTTTTGCTATGCGTACAGAATTTTGCCGGATTTCGTCCCGCTCATTCAGATTCTTAGCCTTCGATAAATCTTCAGCAAATTTATAATCCTCATCTTTCATTTTTATTGACTGAAGATGCACATTGACAATTCGTATGGTATCACTTCCCAAAATGACATCACAATACATGCATATGTTATCAGAATATTCGTTGAATCGAATTTTTCCGGTATTGATGATAGGATATCTACAAAAAATGATGCTTCCAAAATGACTGATATTCTTTGCAGAGGATGTGAACTCAACGTAATGCTTATACCCTGGTAAAATATGCTGTAAGCTATCGATCAATGCCACTTCTTTTCCGGAGGAGTAATGAACAAACTCCTGCATGCAGAGGATATCCGGTCTTTCATTATCAATAAGTTTCAGGATTTTATTTTTCTTTTCAAACCGGTTTAACTTGCTGTAAATACCAAAAATATTAGTATTGTATGACATGACCTTAATGAAAGCGGATTCAGGGGCATATTTCGTTTTAATCCTTGCCTGAAAGAAGCCATCAATATGATTCCATCCAATAATAATGACGATTAAGGAAATGAAAAAGAATTTTTTGAGTTTAATGATCCAGGTGATCAGAAAGATAATATTGACAATAAAAAGCACCGGGTAGGCCAGGCCGAAAAAAGCCGGCAGCCAGAAATCTGCCGGATTGATAAGGGCAGCAGTGTATGAAAGCAAGAGAAATAAACTAAACGGTATGTTTACCATTAGCAGGAATGTATTCCAGAATCCCAGTTTTCTATTTTTGTTTCTTCTCAATCCGGTAATTTTGATTTATTCCATGCAAAAATAATAGATTGCAGAACATGAATTTGTCATGGATTCTATTTTTTATTACCAAAACTGAAAAGCAATTCTTTTTCTTGCTTTGTTAGGCTGGCATATCCGCTTTTGCTGATTTTTTCCAGAATTTCATCAATTTTTTCCTGTTGTTTAACCCGTCGTTCATTGTATTCCTCATCGGTCATCGGCCGCCCTCTATCGTTTTTAATGGTAGTAAAGCGTGTATATTGGGGCTTCCGTTTAAATAAATCAAATAAACTGTCGAGAAAAGAACGTTTTTTACCTGCATTGTCTTTCATGCGCAGCATATGCAGGTAACCCCAGAAAGCCCCGCCAAGATGAGCCAGGTGACCGCCGGCATTTCCCTGATCTATGCTTAATATATCAATAATAACTAAAGCCAAAGCAATGTATTTGAGCTTTATTCGACCCAACAAGAATATATTAAGATAATAATCAGGTTTATAAGTAGCAATAGCAACCAATACAGCCAGCACCGAAGCAGATGCACCCAAAGCTATGGAATAACTAACAGCATTTTCAAATACCGGAAACAGGTTAAAGGAGGCTATATAGAAAAAGGCGCCAAATAATCCCCCCATCAGGTATACCTTAAGTAATCTGCGTTCTCCAAGGAAACGGACAAATATTTCACCGCCAATGTAAAGCATCAGCATATTGAAAAATAAATGGAGGAATTCTTCCTGCAAAAACATATAGGTAAATAAGGTCCAGGGCCTGCCAAGAAGAGCATTCAGATCAGCAGGTACCGAAAACCAAAATACGATCTTATTAACAGGAATCTCTTCACTAATAAATGGATCAATATTAAAAAGAAAGAAAATAACCCGCATGAAATTCACTGCCAAAAAGACAGCCAGATTTACAATAATAAAGCTTGCAAGCATAGATTTGCCTGTAAAGAACTGTTTGATTCTTTCTCCCGGATTTCCGGATTGTTGGCTATAATACATCTTAATAAAATGTTTTCCTGTTTGTTCTGTTCCAGTATTTTATGAGCAGGTAGCCAAAAACCATACCACCAAGGTGTGCAAAATGGGCGATATTATCTCCCGGATTTGCATTGATACCTGCATATAATTCAATAGCACCGTATATAATAACAAACCATTTGGCCTTTATAGGGAACAAGAAATAAATGTATATCAGGGTGTTCGGGAACAATAAACCAAAAGCCATTAATATACCAAAAACAGCTCCTGAAGCACCAACAGTTGGGATATTCATTTTTGTATTCAATAGCTCTGATACGGACAGAATTGAACGTTGCATCATGTCGTTACTTCCCGGGTTGGTTTCCCAGATATTCACAAATTCCCTGAACCATAACGGATTATAAATGCCACTGAATTGTTCCGGTATTAAAGCTTTAAAAGCATCCAGTCCCGGTTCATTATAGTAAATTTCAACGGCGTTTTTTATCTGGCTGATCTCAACAAACAATGCAACGGAATGTATAACTGCTGCACCTATGCCTGTGACCAGATAAAAAATTATAAAACGTTTCGGTCCCCACATATTTTCCAACATACCGCCAAACATCCATAATGCAAACATATTGAATATGAGATGCCACAAATCACCATGCATAAACATATAGGTGACTATCTGAAAAGGATTAAATTTCTCTGACTCAAAATAATGAAACGCCAGGTAATCTGCAATCTCAAAATTAAAAACTTGTCTGGCCGCAAATTGTCCAAGTAGCACAAGGGCATTGATAATGATCAGGTTTTTAACAATGGGTGGCAACACCCTGAACCCTCCCGGTCTGTAATGCTGATATGTCATGCTTTAGTCTTTTTTTTCGGGTTTAAAATAATAACAAGATTCAAACCAATCTGTTTTAGTGTCTTTCCTGCTCTGAAAATGCCACTATTCAGGCATTGAACTTTCTGTGCAGGTCTTCTTCTTCAATATTAAACATACTACTTTTTCCATCCGGTGAATTATATGGAGCTTTGCAAAGAAACAAATGTTTGATCAGGGTTTGCATTTCTTCCCTGCCTAAAACTCGACCTGCTTTAATGGCAAGCTTTCTGGCCATTGCTTTTGCCAGGTTTGTATTTTTATCCTGTTTTAAATCGCTCAGGTTCTTTTTGTAGTTTTCTATGATTCCATCCAGGTAATCTTTGGCATTTTCTTCAGGAATATCCGCAGGCACCCCATTCAAAATAAAGATAGCATCTCCAATGCCAGAAAGCTGAAAACCGATATATGCAAGTTCTTTCCTTAATTCCCTGATGATTTCTGCATCGCCCTGGTTAAAGTGTAAAGTAACCGGATACAGGCATTGTTGTGAATCACCTTTTTTTGATTGTAATACATTCAGGAAATGTTCATACAATATTCGCTCATGTGCCCGCTGTTGATCAATAATAAGCAGTCCTGATTTAAGTGTGGTAACAATAAATTTACGATATAACTGAAAAATAGGGATTTGTGCTGATACAACATCATTTTCAACAGAAGTTGCCCCATCGCCAAATTCCAATTCCTTATTGCCGATAATCCTTGCTGCTGGTATATCGTGTTCTGTATAATTCCGTTGAGGATAATCTTTAGATCCGGCAATTTTCCTGGTATCAAATGGATTATAATTCGGATTTATCTTTATTTCTGGACGCTGAATAGTTTTATCAGGATGAAAATGATCATCAAAACTTTGTTCGACATCAAAGTCTATACTTGGCGTAACATTAGCCTGACCCAGTGCTTGTTTGAGGGAGGAGCGTAAAACTGCATATACCAGCTTTTCATCTTCAAATTTTACTTCCGTTTTTGTTGGATGTATGTTAATATCTATGGTGTTGGGGTCAACATCCAAATAAATAAAATAGGTAGGGAAACTGTTATCGGGAATAAGCTCCTGAAAAGCTCCTGTTACTGAATGATGCAGGTAAGGATGCTTAAAAAAGCGCTTATTAACAAAAAAATATTGTTCTCCTCTGGTTTTTTTTGCGTATTGAGGCTTGCCAACAAATCCTCTTATTGAAATAATATCTGTTCTATGATCCAGGCTGATCAGTTTCTCATTATAGGTATTTCCAAAAATCTGAACAATACGTTGTTTCAGCTTGCCGGGTTTTAGCAGGAAAACTTGCTTGTTGTTATGGTACAGGCTAAATTCGATATCATCGTTCACGAGAGCCACACGTTGGAATTCATCAATGATATGCCTTGTTTCTACATGGTCGGATTTAAGGAACTTTCTTCTGGCCGGAAGATTGTAAAAGATATTTTTGACAGCTATGCTGGTACCTTCCTGGCAAGCAACGGCATCATGCTTTACAACCCTGGTAGCTTCAACGTGTATTTCTGTTCCGAGTTCGGTATTGTGCTTCCTTGTTTTCATTTCCACCTGAGCTATAGCTGCAATAGAAGCCAGGGCTTCTCCCCGAAACCCCATGGTGCGAATAGCAAACAGATCATCGGCTGTTCGTATTTTGGAGGTTGCATGTCGCTCAAAACTGATGCGCGCATCCGTCTCAGACATTCCACAGCCATTGTCTATAACCTGAATCAGCGTTTTTCCTGCTTCTTTAACAATTAAATTAATTTTTGTGGCTCCAGAGTCAACTGCGTTCTCCATCAATTCCTTAACCACAGATGACGGACGCTGAATAACTTCTCCCGCAGCAATCTGATTAGCTACCGCATCTGATAAGATTCGTATTATATCCGGCATAATCTGGGTTTAAAAAAAAGACATTCCAATGCGTTTCATAAGGTAGTAAACAAACATTACCAATATACCCAATACAACAATATAAAAAACGATATTTGCCGTTGTGGCCAATTTTCGGTGTGATTTTCTGTGCAAACCCCATCGATGGCTGATCTCATCTTTCATGAACATCTTTCGTTCTTCGTCATCTGTCATATCAAGCTTCTTCCTGCGCTTTTCCAATTCTTCCTTCCTTTCATTATAATAGATGGGATTATATTCAAACTTTTTAGGAAGGGGCCGTTTAAAAAATACAATTCTCATAAGTTCACTCTGTTTTATACAAAACTACCAAATATAATGCAATATTCTTATTAGCATCTGTATATGCAAAACGCTATTTTTGTTCAAAAAAAGATATGGATGAAAAAGTTGCACTGGATAAATTACTTGTAATTGGAGATAAAGTACTAATAAAGCCAAAGTCTTTAAGCAATAAAACAAAAAGTGGTTTGTTTCTGCCACCGGGGTACAAAGAAAAAGAAACTATTTTATCCGGTTATATCATGAAAACCGGGCCTGGTTATCCTATACCCCTTCCTACTGATGATATGGATGAGCCCTGGAAAAATAATGATGATAAAATCAAATATATTCCGCTACAGGCACAAACAGGCGATCTGGCAATATTTCTTCAAAAAGGTGCTATTGAAATCGTGTACAATGATGAGAAGTACTATATAGTTCCCCAGCACTCAATTTTGTTGCTGGAAAGGGAAAAGGATATCTAGGCCTGTACTTTTTGCTTTGCAAGAACCGGAAACCGTTGCTGCGCAAAGTAAAAAGAAACAAAAAAGATGAGAGTATAAGCAAGTGTTCCTAAAACCTCAAAGCGGTAAAATGGAATTGCTTTGGCATAGCATAGCATTAATCCGCTGAAACTCATAGTGTACTCAACAATGCTGCCGCTTAGCCAAACAAAGAAATTGGTAACAACAAAAAATACGATGGATGAAATCAGTGATGCCATTACTACATTCATTGCATTCATTCTTTTTCGTAACTGAATGCCAATAAAAACTGATATTACAAAGCAAAGATAAACAGGCAACATCACTTCAATGTGATAAAACCCGAGGAAAATATCTGTAACAAAAAGAGCTGCCAATGGAATTAAAAAAGCCAGATGCTTGCGGCCTAAATAAGCTCCGCCAAAAATAGCTAAAGCAGCTATTGGCGTAACATTTGGAATATCAATAAAAATACGTAATAAGGCAGCAATGACAATTATACTGATAATAAATATAAATCTTGCTGAAAATATTTTTGCCTTCATGTTCTTTAAATTTAGTCAATAATGCTGACAAAATTATAAAAAATTCATTCCCTTTGGCTAAAAATGTTTCCACAGCCCGGCGTGAATAAATATTTTTTTCATGACAACCATTATTTATTATGTCAATATACTAAATTTGTAATATTATGAAGCTGCTAATTTTGCAATCATATAGAAGCAATATGCGAATATACCGGACAGGTAAATATTAAATAGGTCTAAATGAAATTATGTTGTATGAACAGTTCCCTTCGGATTATAGGAATTTTTTTACTAAGCTCATTTATTTTTATGACGTGCAAGAGACAAAAAGAAGAAATAGATATTCTAGTTTATAATGGTAAAATCTATTTAGTTGACGAATCCTTCAGTAAGGCTGAAGCCATGGCCATTAAGGATGGAAAAATTCTTAAAACGGGGAACTCAGATAATTTATCAAGGAAGTATAATGCAAAGAAAGTGATTAATTTGAAAGGTCGCTCTGTTTATCCCGGATTCATTGATGCTCATTGTCATTTTTATGGTTTAGGCGTACAGTTGCTAAAGTATGCAAACCTTAAAGGTACCGCCAGCATGGAAGAGATAATAAACCGCCTGAAAGCACATGAAAAGAAAAATCCTTCTGAATGGCTTGTAGGAATGGGTTGGGATCAAAATAATTTTGCAGACAAAAGGTTTCCGGAAAGATCCCTGCTGGATGAGGAATACCCCAACAAAGCAGTAATGCTTGTACGGATTGACGGACATGCTATTCTTGCCAATTCCAGGGCTCTTGAGTCTGTTGGTTATACCGTGGACACCAAAATGCAGGGGGGGCAATTGCTTGTAGAGAAAGGAGAATTATCAGGCATATTGATTGATAAAGCAGCAGATATTTTAAAAGAGTATTACCAGGAATTGGATAATACGGATGCCTGGGCAGCTATTCTTGAAGCGCAGAAATATTGTTTTCGATTAGGGTTGACTAGTGTTACAGATGCCGGTTTGGATAAAGATGTCTTGCGAACTATGGAAAAAATGATTGCTAATGAGGAGATGAAAATGAGGGTGTTTGCGATGCTTACCCCAACTCCGGAAAATATAGACCATTATGTTAAAAAAGGGATCAAACAGGAACCCTATTTGCACATACGTTCCCTGAAACTTTATGCCGACGGTGCACTGGGATCCAGAGGTGGATTGCTCATTGAACCATACACTGATATGCCTGATTCCTACGGTCTTCAGGTATATTCCACGGATTCTATGAAAGAAATATGTGAAATTGCTTACAAGCATAATTACCAGGTGTGTACACATGCAATAGGAGATTCAGCAAACAGATTGATGCTGCATCTTTATGCATCGTTTTTAAAAGGCAAGAACGACAGGCGTTGGCGTATTGAACATGCACAGATTGTTCATCCAGAAGATTTTGAACTTTTTGGCAAATACAGCATTATACCATCCGTTCAGGCTACCCATGCAACCTCCGATATGGACTGGGCAATCGATCGACTGGGAAGTAATCGTATTAAATATGCCTATGCCTATAAGGATTTACTGAAACAAAATTCATGGATACCCAATGGAACAGATTTTCCTATTGAAGAAGTAAATCCAATGTACACATTTTATGCTTCTGTTGCCCGAAAAGACTTAGATGGCAATCCCAAAGATGGCTTCCAGAAAGAGAATGCTTTGAACCGGGAGGAAACAATGAGATCAATGACAATCTGGGCGGCCAAAGCTGCTTTTGAAGAAGAATGTAAAGGAAGCCTGGAAACAGGTAAATTTGCTGATTTTGTAATACTGGACAAGGATATTATGAAAATTCCCGAAGCAGAAATACCGGAAGTAAAAGTCATATCAACCTTTGTGAATGGGGAAGAAGTCTATACAGCTCCTTAACCTTTAGCCTTCCTTTTTTTAATTTCATTAACAAACAATAAGCTGGTATTATTGTTTTTACAGTAATTATATTCATTATGAAAATACTTCTATTTGTTGCATTAACAGCATTTTTACCTATGTCGGACACAATAGATATTCCTGAATACACATTTGAGGAGTTTGAACCTTATCTTCATAAAAATGACGGAAAGGTTTATATAATTAATTTCTGGGCTACCTGGTGTAAGCCCTGTATTGAAGAGCTTCCTGCTTTTGAAAAGCTAGATAGGAATAGCGATAAGAACAGGCTAGAGGTTGTTATGGTTAGCCTTGATTTTCCTGAACAGGCTGAAAGTCGCCTCAACACCTTCCTTGAAAAAAACCACTACGGTTTTAAGGTTATTTTGTTAAATGATCCCAATAGCAACCAATGGATTGATAAAGTGGACCCTTCATGGTCAGGTGGAATTCCTGCAACACTGATCTATAAAAATGATCAGCGGATTTTTCATGAGGGAATTTACACATTTGAAAAACTCAAAAATGAGGTGGAGGGGCTGGAGGATGAAAGATGAAGAATGCCTCTTTGGAGCCCCTTTTGGAAAAAATATAAACTAAACCGCTCTAACCCGGATAATTCATAAACCTAAATCGTGAAAACCTGAATTATCCTGACGA
>CAZZLL010000021.1:0-58504 GCA_964654725.1 uncultured Lentimicrobiaceae bacterium
AATGCCCCTAAAACTATCTATGTTTACATAGTTTTTGTCTTTCATCCACTTCTCCATATCAGAAAGCATTTTCGAAAGATGAGCTTCTTTGTTCTGGTATAAAGTGCTTACTACCTGAACAACATCAGCACCTGCCAAAAGCATCTTTATTACATCCTCTCCTTCAAAGATACCGCTGTTACAGGCGATATCTGATTTGATATTTCCATACAGCAATCCAGCAAATCTGAGTGGCAGGCGGTTGTCTTCTGTATGACTGATATTGTATGGGAAATGATGTTCAACTGCTTCAATATCAATATCCGGCTGAAACAGTTTATTAAAGATCACCACGCCGTCAGCACCGGCATCTGCCATCAATTTCACCACCCGGAGAAGGTTTGTATAAAAGGGACTGATCTTCACACTAAGCGGTATGGAAACATTTTTCTTAACCTCCTTTATTATTTTCACCTGCTCATTTACGATATCGTCACATTTTTTATTAAAGTCTTTGGGAGTAGCATAAAAGTTTAATTCCAATGCATCTGCACCTGTTTCTTCAATAAGCTTAGCATACTCAACCCAGGTCACATCATAAACAGCATTAAGGCTGGCAATCAAAGGTATACTAAGTAATTCCTTAGCCTGCCTTAGGTTTTCCAGGTGTTCTGCCGGTCCGGCATGTTCCATTTCCGGAAAAAGGTTTACCATTTCTGCATGGCGTTCATTATACTCCTCCATATCCTCTTCCATTTGCAGGTTTTCGAGTTGTATCTGTTCTTCAAACAGGGACTTATAAACGACAGCTGCTGCTCCGGAATCATCAAGTTTCTTTAGAATTTCTGTATCCGTAACCAGGTTACAGGCTCCTACAATGATTGGATTCTTTAATTCCAATCCTAAATATTTGGTTTTAAGATCTGCCATAATAATTCTTTTTTAAATGTTATTCGTTAGAGTAATCCATTGAAGCAAGTCGCTTGTAATTGGCATGGCGCCATTTAGCATTTTTCTCGGCTGCAATAAATAACTGTGCAGCTTCTTTGGGAAATGTTTTCTTCAATGATGTATAGCGAACTTCACCTAGAAGAAAATCCTGGAATTTCGAGAAATCCGGCTCTTTAGAATCCAATACAAAAGGATTTTTTCCCTGTGTTTCCAAATCTGGATTATAGCGATACAATGACCAGTAACCGGCTTCCACTGCTTTCGCTTCTTCATCCTGGGTCATGCTCATGCCTGCACGAAGTCCGTGGTTGATACAAGGAGCATAGGCAATAATAACAGACGGGCCTTTATAAGCCTCAGCTTCCCTTATGGCTTTCAGGGTCTGGTTATTATTGGCCCCCATTGCAATTTGCGCTACATAAACATACCCATAGGTTAGGGCCATTAGGCCAAGGTCTTTCTTTCTGACTTTTTTCCCGGAGGCAGCAAATTTTGCGACAGCCCCAACAGGGGTAGCTTTAGAAGACTGCCCGCCGGTATTGGAATAAACTTCCGTATCTAAAACAAGAATATTAACATCTTCTCCGGAAGCAATTACGTGATCCAATCCGCCGTATCCGATATCATAGGCCCAACCGTCACCACCAATTACCCACACTGATTTCTTTATAAGATATTGTTTCAGGTCTAATATCTCCTTTGCCAGAGGATCCTTTTCTTTGTTAAGCAAAGAGATCAATTTATTCGCAGCTACTTCAGATAGTTTGGGATCTTCCATTCCTTCCACCCACTCTTTAAAGACTTCCTTTGTTTTTGCACTGAAAGATCCATTGGCATTAAGCATGCGGTCAGCAATACGTTTTCTGAGTTTATTAATGCCAATAGCCATTCCAAAGCCATATTCGGCATTATCTTCGAAAAGTGAATTTGCCCATGCCGGGCCCCGGCCATTTCTGATACTGCCAACATAAGGAGTAGAGGGTGCGGAACCGCCCCAGATAGAGGAACATCCGGTAGCATTGGCTACCATCATCCGCTCTCCGTATAATTGTGTAATCAGCTTAACATAGGGTGTTTCACCACAACCGGCACATGCACCTGAGAATTCCATCAATGGCTGGGCAAACTGAGAGGATTTAATATTCTTTTCTGGTTCAACAAGACTATCCTTATATGATACATTGTTCACAATATAATCCCAGCGTTTTTCTTCTTTCTTCTGAGTATCCAGCAATTCCATTTTCAGGGCCTTTGTTTTGGCCGGACAAACCTGAACACAATTACCGCATCCGGTACAATCCAGCGGACTAAGCTGTATTCTGAACTGATATCCGGCATAGGATTTACCTATCGCTTTAAGGGTCTCTGTGCCTTCAGGTGCATTCTTCACTTCTTTCTCATCCATCAGGAAAGGACGAATAACCGCATGCGGACAAACATACGCACACTGGTTACATTGAATACAGTTTTCCGGTATCCATTCAGGTACATGAACAGCTATACCTCTTTTTTCGTACTGAGTTGTTCCTGAAGGGAATGTTCCGTCTTCCCTGTCTTTAAATGCACTTACCGGTAAATCATCTCCTTTAAGGTGATTTATTGGGCCAGCCACATTTTTAATAAAATCCGGTAAATTCTGATCAGCAGGTGTTGCCTTATCTTTTAGTTTCAACCAGCTTTTATCCACTTCCACCTTTTCAACATCACCTCCCCTGTCAACGGCAGCATGGTTCATATTCACGATTTCTTCTCCTTTGCTGCCATAAGATTTTATGATGGCCTTTTTCATTTCTGTAACTGCCAGGTCATAAGGAACAACATTAGAAACTTTAAAAAATGCGCTTTGCATGATAGTATTCGTACGGGAGCCCAGTCCAATTTCTTCTGCTATCTTGGTGGCATTAATAATATAGAATTGTATATTATTTTCTGCTAAATATCGCTTTACACCTGATGGAAGTTTTTTAACGGTTTCTTCCTTATCCCAGATACTATTAAACAAAAACACACCCTCTTCTTTCAGTCCTTTTAACATATCGTACTTATCAATGTAGGAAGGAACATGGCAGGCTACAAAATCAGGATTGTTCACAAGATATGTTGAGCGTATCGGTTGATCACCGAAACGAAGATGTGATGTTGTTACACCTCCTGACTTCTTGGAATCATAGGAAAAATAAGCCTGACAGTATTTATCGGTAGCCTCAGCAATGATCTTGATGGAATTTTTGTTTGCGCCAACGGTCCCATCGGCACCAATGCCATAAAATTTGCCTTCAAAAGTACCGGGTGAAGATACATTCACTGCCTCTTTCATCGGCAGGGAATGGAAGGTAACATCATCAACAATACCTATAGTAAAATGATTCTTAGGCTCAGCCAGTTTAAGGTTCTCAAAAACCGAAATAATATGAGAAGGAGTAGTATCCTTAGAACTCAAACCATACCGGCCACCAACGATCAAGGGCTTATTATCTTTCTCATAGAATAAATTTCTAATATCAAGGTACAAGGGTTCACCGTTTGCCCCTGGTTCCTTTGTTCTGTCAAGAACAGCAATTCTTTTTACACTCTTCGGAAATACCTTGAAGAAATATTTCTCTGAAAAAGGTCTGTACAGATGGCACGTAATCAAACCAAGCTTTTCACCCTGCTTATTCAGGTAATCCACAACTTCTTTTATCGTTTCCGTAACCGTTGTCATGGCAACAATGATATTTTCCGCGTCTGCTGCTCCATAATAGGTAAACGGAGCATAATCCCTGCCGGTAAGTTTTTGAATTTCCTGCATATAATCGTTTACAATATCTGCAACCGGCTCATAAAAAGGGTTCATTGCTTCCCTGGCCTGAAAAAAGATATCCGGATTTTGAGCTGTTCCCCTGGTAACAGGATGCTCAGGATTAAGGGCATTATCCCTGAATGCCTGCAATGCCTTTTTATCAACCAATCCACTAAGCTGTTCAGTTGTTAAGGCTTCAATTTTTTGAATTTCATGGGAAGAGCGGAATCCGTCAAAAAAATGAACAAAAGGGATCCTGGATTTAATAGACGTCAAATGAGCAACAGCCGCCAGATCCATAATTTGCTGTATACTTCCACTGGCTAAAAGGGCAAAACCTGTGCTGCGTGTAGCATATATATCTGAATGATCACCAAAAATCGAAAGTGCATGGGCTGCAACTGAACGCGCGCTCACATGAAAAACACCCGGCAATAATTCACCGGAGATTTTAAACATATTCGGGATCATTAGCATTAATCCCTGTGAAGCAGTAAAGGTAGACGTCAGGGCCCCTGCCTGCAATGCTCCGTGAACAGCACCTGATGCACCTCCCTCCGATTGCATTTCTACAACTTTCACTTCTTCATCAAAAATATTCTTTCTTCCATGTGCCGCCCATTCATCTATGTATTCAGCCATAGTTGAACTTGGTGTGATGGGATAGATTGCGGCAACTTCACTGAACATATAGGCTATGTGAGATGCAGCCATATTACCGTCGCATGTGATAAAACTTTTTTTCTTTTCCATTTCTAATATGAATTATATTTTTTCTTTTGAATTCGATATTTTATATTTACTGCCGTACGAAAGTAATAAATATTACTTTTCGTATTGTATTTTTTACGGCATTTTTACACCGGGTTTAATACTCCAATATACTTGGTAATACCTTGCTTCACCAATCATATAAAAATATTTGTTACAAATTTAACAGTCATATTTATACCCATTCCAAATTATTCTTTTTGCACGGATAATTCCTAAATCCAAAGAGTGAAGGTCTGAATTATCCTGACGACAAAGAAAAGCTAACAATTTAATGTACTTCGTTTTTTTTGCTTTTCTAAGGCGGGATTAGCTTTTGTATCTCAGTCAAATAAATATTCTAAATCGCATAAACCAGATTTAGTATTGCTAAAAAACTTTTTTATTTAAAGGAAATAGTATAGCTTGCAGCACTCTTTCAGTGCATAAGTTACCTTATAATTCCATCGAATCAGATTGAACTTTAAATTTTAACAAACAGTAATTTATATTTTTAACACGGAGGCATATTAACATACAAAAAAATACGACCATGAAAAAAATTAGTCTGATGATACTTCTAATGTTGGCATGTACTATATTAACAAGCAAAGTACCTGCACAAGATTTAAGTGAGGTTTTTACACAATCACTTGGTGCTGCTGCCTATGCTGATGTTGCATTTGGGCCGGTAAAAGAAATAAATACAGGCTCAAGCATGTGGAGTTCACAGTTTGAAAGATTGTCCTCCTTTTCTTATGGTTCCCTGGCATACAGAATAAAAGCTGGCTTAGTGGAAGTCAATGACAACCTTGCATTCTCTGCAAACATTGCCCCATCACTGGGAGGATACTATGAGGTAAATGATTATGGATACCTGGGTTTTAATATTCCCGTATATTTTAGCCTTGATGTTGGAGCTGGTTCCACGTTTAATTCCTCCACTAACTTTGGTACCTACCTTGGATTTGGAATTGAATATTGTAAAGTGCCGCTTTTTATTGCAGACAATCCGCTCAACCTGGAATCACAATGGACCCAACCTATGGTTTCCCTGGGCTTAAGATACTGGAACAAAAATTATACATTAAATGAAATTGAAGTTAAAATAGGATTAGGAAGCAAACTGGAAACGAATGACGAGGAATTCAACAGCAAACCCCTCTATAAACAATCCTCTTTTACAGCACGTCTGGCTTTCTATAGGTTCATTAATTACTAAAGGACCCCATTTATATATAATTGAATTTTTACAGAAACAAAATAGAGCAGAAATAGATTTGATAAGTCAAAGGTATCAATGAAAATTGCGTACATACTATTTATTTATTTTTACTCCTTCAAACATATTTGCCACCATGGTAAAAGCATATAAAATTTTAGTAGCAGCAATCATCCTTGTTGCACATTCTACAGTTAGCTACAGTCAGCGCGTACGTGTACAAGAGGAAGATGCCAGGGAAGCAGAGAAATATAAAAAGATATACGAAGACAATGGAGAAATGGCTTTGTCTTCCAAAGAAATTTACACCTGGGATTTTAGCATACGCAACGGACAGCTTGAAGTAAACCTGGAATTTGAGGAAACAATCATGGCACTGAAAGATAATTATGAATTCGCACAGGCTGTATATTTTAACAGCTATTGCGAGGTAGATAAATTAAAGGGGAGAAGATCAAGAGGAGGAAAAATATCGCTTTATGGCAAGGTTGTTCCTGTGAAAGTTTCTGGAATTTTTTACCATGATGCAAAAATGCATGTATTTGATTATCTACTATCTACACGTGGTGAAAAGTTTGAATACTCCTATGAAAAAACATTTTTTGATGTAAAATACCTGACAAAAGCATTTTTTCACACCCGCTATCCCATCAAAGAAAAACGAATCGTGTTTGTCATTCCAAACTGGATGAATATTGATTTACTGGAAATGAATTTTGAAGGATATGATATTTCAAAAAAAGAAATAATAGATGACAGGAAAGAGCTCAGAAAGATAGAATATGTATTGAGAGACCTGAAACCTGTTAAATCGGAGAACAGAATGCCTAATCAGACCGCATTCCTTCCACATATTTTGATCATTTCCAAAAGCCGTGTTCAGAACGGAAAAACAATCAAGCTCATGGCTTCAACAGATGACCTTTATAATTGGTATAAAAGCCTGGTTGATAGCGTTGACAACATACCTGATGATTTTTCTGATCATACCAACAAACTTGTAGCTGATTGTTCGAACGATCTGGAAAAAATGGAATCCATTTTCTATTGGGTGCAGGACAATATTAAATATATTGCATTTGAAGATGGCATTATGGGCTTTAAACCGGAATCTGCGCAAAATGTATACAACCATAAGTATGGCGATTGCAAGGGCATGGCTAACCTCTTAAAACACATGCTGAAACTGCATGGATTTGATGCCAGACTGACCTGGCTCGGAACCAGGGGAATTCCATATGATTATTCCATCCCGTCATTGGCGGTGGATAATCATATGATATGTACTGTCCTCCTCTATGATAGGTATTATTTCCTGGATCCTACTGAAGATTTTATAGGTATCGGTGACTACGCCACTCGCATCCAGGGAAGACCGGTTATGATTGAAGATGCAGAAAAATATTTACTAAAAAAAATCCCGGAGTTTGATCACAACAGAAACCTGATTAAATCATCCTATGATATTAAACTTAATGGGGATGTCTTAACAGGTAGTGTTGAACAAATTTATAACGGCGAGGAAAAAACAAATATCCTGCGCGGATATTCTGAAATCGTTTCTGATGAAAAAGAGAACGCTCTTAAACGCTATCTTAGCAGAAACGACAAAAACATCAGCATCAGAAACATTGAGTATACCAACCTGGAAGACAGAAACAATCCGCTAAATATTAAATATGATTTTGAGTTAAGCAATTATATTACGTCTGTCGGTAACGAAATCTACTTCAATATTGATCCTGAAAAAGAATTCGAATCCTTTAAGTTTGATGAAGACAGGAAAAATGATTATGAATTCAAATATAAAGTCTTTATTCAATCTGATTTTTCACTCTCCATACCCGACGGTTATGTCATAAAATATCTGCCTGAGCCTGTAAACCTGAAACACGAAGATTTCTCATTTAACCTTTCTTTTTCCAAAGAAGGCAGGAAAATCATTTATAATAAAGAAATCATCATTTACAACGCACTGGTAAAAAAAGATGATTTTGATACATGGAATGATTATATCAGCAAACTCACCGAATTTTATAATAATCAAATAATTATTACTAAATCATAACACATGAAAAACAAAAAACTTCTTTTTGGCATTATTTTGTGTTTTATCACGTCCTCCTTGTTCAGCCAGGGAAAGAAACCATCAGAAAGAAAGAAGGAAGAAGAAGACAAAGAAATTAGATCAGAAGTATTTAACGCAAAAAATCCGGATTTCCAGGCAACTACCTGTCCTGAAAAATGGGCAGTTGCTTCAGCAGTTGTTTTAAACCAGGAGTTTAACTATTCTTTTCACCAAAAATACCAGGAACTGATTTTTACTGAAATTGTGCGAAAAAGAATTGTACTCAACGATAAAGCTGCAGTAAAAGAATTCTCAGAATTCTATTTCCTGTCAAACCAAACCATTGGCATTAAAATTATTAAGAAAGATGGCAGGGAAGTCAAAGTAAACCTTGAAGGTGCTGTTGAAACAGGGGATGAAGTCCCGGATTTCTACACCCCTTTTTATAACTATAATTGGAAATCAATGAAGATAGCTATCCCTGACCTTGAAGTAGGGGATATCATTGATTATTTCTATTATACTGAAAATAATATTTACGGATACGGTCACCAGCAAGGCTTTGAACCATTTATTTTTACCCTGAATGGTACGTACCCCATCGTAAAACAAAAATTAGATTTTACTGTCGATAAAGGTTTCTACATCAGTTTTAATTCATATAACGGGGCTCCTCAGCTTACTGAAGGTGAACCCGGAGAAAACTACCGGGGAAAAATCAGAAATAGCATCAAGACCTATCAGTTGGTGGATGAGAACAGAGACAAAATGGATGATGTTGCATGGAATTACAGGTATCTTACCCAGCCAACCATTAAGTTCCAGGTAGTTTATATTACACGCAGTAAAACATCTGGATCCATCTTTTTTAATGGTGAATTGGGTAAAGTAAAAAGAAAAACAAACAGCAAGGATGTTCAGAATACTGTTACGAATTGGCTAAAACAGGATTATCAGTTAAAACACAGGAATAAATACATTAAAAGCTATATCAGAAAAAATTATAAAGGAAACAATGCACGGAAAATAGCCGAACACGCTTATGAATATTACAGGTACAAATTTTATGACCCTGAGAAAGGCAGCATGCTCAATGGTATTTATTTTGTAAATACCATGGCAGAAATTCTCGCGTGGAAAAAAATTAATGCTGAGATCATTGTTGCAACTGAAAAACAATATGGACATATCAATGATGTATTGCTTATTCATGAAGTAAAACTGGCTTTGAGGGTTGGCGGGAATTCAGGATTCATCCTCTATCCCTGCACCCATTACACTACAATGGATTATGTAGATACAGATATTGACGGTACTGAAGCATATGCATTTCAAAAAAAACAAGGATTTAAATCCTTTCCCGTTCGCAGAATTAATTTGCCTGAAAGCACAGCAGAAGACAACACATACAATTCAAATGTACAGTTGACCCTCAGCGATGATTTTAAATTGATTACAATTGAAAGAAATAATATGCTGTCAGGTGAATTCAAAAACATCTATGCTCCGCTGGCATTGTACAGTTTTGATTTTAAAGAAGAAGATGCAAAAAAATATGAACAATACTACCGGTCTCCCTATTCATCCGGGAACAAAAAGAAAGTTCAGGAATTGAAAAGAAAAGAAAAAGAAGAGATAAAAGAAAAAAACAAAGAAATCCTGGACGTACTGAAAGATATTGCCTCAGATGAATTCGAAATTGCCTCTTTTGATGATTTTGAGCTTATTGAAACAGGAAGGGACAAAACGAAACCAGTACTTAAATTCAGAGAAACATTTACGGTAGAAAACATCATAAACAAAGCAGGAAATAATTATATTTTCAGTGCCGGAGCATTGATAGGGAGCCAGTTAGAGCTGGAAGAAGAAGATTTTGAAAGGGATATTGATGCCTATATTGATTACGCCAAATCATACACTTACAACATCAATGTAAAAATTCCCGAAGGCTATACCATTGAAGGACTGGAGGAACTGAACTTTAATATCGATAATGCCTCGGGTGCATTTATTGCAAAAGCAACATTTGAGAATAATATCCTGAATATATCCTCCCGGAAAATCTTTAAAAAGAACCAGGTATCTGCTGCTAACTGGCAACAGATGGTTGATTTTCTGGAAGCAGCATACGAGTTTACACAGAAGAAAGTAATTTTAAAGAAAATATAATTCTTAAATTCGGGGATAAAAAAGTAAGATATGATACAGGTAAATATCCCCGCATACGGTGAGGTGCTACTCCGGCATCTGGTCATGGATTATAACGGGACATTGGCTATCGACGGCATTCCGGTGAAAGGGGTTAAGCACATGCTTGACAAGTTGATGAAGGATTTAAAGATCCACATCATCACGGCAGATACGTTTGGCAAAGTCAGGGAGGAACTGGATGAAAATACATACACCATACATATTATCAGAGGCCCTGATCAGGCCAAGGCCAAACTCGACTATATCAATCAACTCGATCCTAAAACAGTTGTGGCCCTAGGCAATGGACGCAATGACCGCTTCATGTTAAAACACGCCCGTATCGGCATATGCCTTCTCCAGGATGAAGGAGCATCCCCGGAAAGCCTCCTGGCTGCAGATATTGTTTCAACTAACATCATTCAGGCTTTTCATATCCTGATGCACCCCAAACGGCTTATCGCCACCCTCCGGTCATAAGATTATCCGTACCTTTACATCATGCAACATACCTACCCTGAAAATTTCGAGGAAAAGATAGGTTTTCACAGTATTAAGGAAATCGTGCGTGCATATTGCCTGTTTCAACCAGGTCGGGAGAAAGTCAACAACATACAGTTTTCAGCAACCATAAGCACCATCAGGGAAAAGCTCACTCGAACAAATGAAATGCTCAGGATCATTACCGAAGAATCAGGCTTTCCTGTTCATGATTATTACGACCTTACTCCTGAACTGAAACGGATAAAAACCAAAGGAACGTATATCTTCCCGGAACATCTGCCTGAGCTTTTAAGTTCCCTTGTAACAATTCATGATATTGTTATTTATTTAAACAAGAAGGGCCCGGAAAAATATCCTGAGCTTGCAAAGCTTGCCAAACCAGTAAACATTGAAAAAGAAATCATAAGGCAGCTTGAAAACATCATGGATGAAAAAGGAAACATACGGGATGAAGCTTCCGCTGAACTCAAAAAGATCAGGATATCAAAAAAGGAAAAGCAAAAACAGGTGTTCAACAAAATCCGGCAATCCCTGAAACTGGCTAAAAAATCAGACTGGCTGGGTGATGAAGACCAGGTTTCCATAAGAAATGGTAGGGCAGTTATTCCTTTAAGAGCCTCCAACAAAAATAAAATCAGGGGTTTTATTCATGATCATTCATCTACCGGACAAACCGCTTATGTTGAACCCGAAGAGGTGTTTATCCTGAACAATGAGCTGAGGGAATTGGAATATGAAGAACACAAAGAGATCATACGGATTCTGAGTCAGTTTTCGGATGAGGTTCGACTGCATTTACATGACCTGCTCCAGGCCTACGATTTTCTGGCTGACATCGATTTTATCCGTGCGAAAGCCAAACTGGCGGTGAGATTACACGCACATACACCTGAAATTGTTGACAAAGAAGTATTACATTGGATAAAAGCCTATCACCCCTTATTACAAATTGCCTTTGAAAAAAATAAAAAAAAAGTCGTCCCCCAGGATATCAACCTTGACTTTAAAAACAGAATTATGCTGATCTCTGGTCCCAATGCAGGAGGGAAATCAGCCTGCCTGAAAATGACAGGTCTGTTGCAGTACATGCTTCAGTGCGGACTGATGATCCCTGTAGATCCTTCTTCACTGGCAGGAATATTTGAAACCCTCTTTCTGGATATCGGTGATGAACAATCATTGGAAAATGACCTCAGCACGTATAGCAGTCACCTGATGAATATGAAACACTTCCTGGAAATTGCCGATGAACACAGTTTGCTCTTAATTGATGAATTCGGATCGGGAACAGAACCGCAACTTGGAGGAGCAATTGCAGAAGCAATGCTTCAACAGTTTAATACACAAAAAGTATTTGCTGTAATAACTACCCATTATGCTAATCTAAAACTGCTGGCTGATAAGAAATCAGGCATGTTTAACGCTGCCATGCTCTTTGATCAACGCAAAATGAAACCCCTGTATCAGCTGAAAGCCGGCAAACCCGGAAGTTCATTTGCATTCGAGATTGCCGGAAATATTGGACTGGACAAAGAAATTCTGAGAAATGCATCCAGAATCAGCGGCACTACCCAGCTTGATTTTGAAGAACAACTGCAGCAACTCGAAATTGAACGCAGCGAGCTTGAAAAGAAAAAAACAGAAAACCGTGTTGCAGATGATTTTCTGGCAGAAATGATTGACAAATACGAAAAAAAAATAGCCGCCCTTGAAAAAAAGGAAAAATCAATACTGGAAAAAGCCCGGGAAGAAGCCGGAAAAATCATCGATAATGCAAACAAACAAATTGAACACACCATAAAAAGCATACGGGAATCACAAGCCGAAAAGTCTGTTACAAAAAAAGCCAGGGAAAAACTCATCGAACACCGGGAAAATTATGTACCTCATACTGAGAAAAAAAGTAACATAGAAGTGCCTCAGAAAAAAACAAGGATAACAAAAGTTGAACAAGGAAAGACTGTTCGCCTGAAAGGACTGAATAAAACGGCCCATTGCCTCTCTGTTAAAGGCAACAAAGCCGTTATTCAATATAACGCCATTAAAATGGAAGTCCCCCTTGATCAGCTTGAGGGCATGGAAGAAAATAAAAATAAAACTGATCAAGACACTACGAAATCTTCCGGAAAATATGCCGGCTTTATCAATGAAATAAACACAAAAGCAGCAAATTTTGATTTAAAACTGGATGTCAGAGGAAAACGGGCTGAAGAATTAAAAGCATTACTGACCAAATATATTGACGAAGCTATCCTTATTAGTATAAAAGAAGTGCGCATACTGCACGGCAAAGGAAGTGGTGTTCTGCGAAAAGTAACAAGAGATTATCTGTCGACGATTCCGGAAATTACTTCCTTTCATGACGAAGACGCAAGCTCAGGCGGATACGGAATAACAGTTGTACACCTGGCTTAACAATTATTTGGGTGGATATGAAAACTTATTTTCTTCCTTCGTGTTAATTGATTGAAAGCAATGAAACATGAACCTACTGAACAGCCTTAAAAGCAAAAAAAAACTCCTTCGACTTATCGGTATCATCCTGGGAGGCATTGCAGGATATGTTTACTATATTGAAGTCGCTTGCAAATCCGGAAGCTGTCCCCTTACCTCTAATCCTTGGATTTCAACAATCTGGGCGGCTGTAATCGGTTACCTTATTGCCGATATGTTCAACAAACATGATAATGAAAAACCAAAGAGAGAGAAGCCTGATCAAACAAACTCAGAATAGCAATAATCCATAAGTGCCTATTCGGCAATCTTCCTATCCTCAACGCAAACAATCCGCTCCAATTCAACTAATTACGTAAATTTAATAAAATTCAAAGCAGTTTGCTTTTTTTTTATAAGATATTTTTATATTTTGCAGACAGGAATAGCTACAAGGTAATTACTTAATTTTAAATCATATCTATTATGAAAAAACTTACGATTTTAACATTACTAATGATTTTTGCCATTGCTGCTTTTGCGCAGACTCCGCAAAAACATGAAAAAAGGACCTATATTGGTCCGGATGGCAAGTATTATTACAATAAAGCACTGCCCGCTTATTTGTATATCTCAACTTCACCAGATGGTTCAGATAAGCACAAACTGGAAAGCTCCAGTACGGCAGAATATGCCAACCCCCTATATTTTGACACTGAGGGTATAAATACAATTCGTACCCCCTATTGCGTTGACCCGGAAACAAAAAAAGTAATCTATAAAGATGTTGTATTTGAAGTTTATGCTGACGGGTTGGCCCCAAATTCTTCGCACAATTTTTCAAGTGCACCGAAATACTATAAAGGCGGAACCACCTATTTTGGAAAAGGATTAACCATAACAGTAACTTCCAGAGATGCTGTTTCAGGTGTAAACAAAACCTATTACGCCCTGAATTTTGGACAAAGGGCTACCAATCCTTTTAAGGATTATGGTTCAACAATTACCCTGGATACAGAAGGTGAAAACACATTCAAATATTATGCAGCTGACAATGTTGGAAATGCTGAAGAACCAAATACAGTTAACTACACTGTTGACCTCTCTTCACCCAATACATCCTATGCCATAAGCGGCCCGCAACTTGGCGATATCATTTCTCCTAAATGTAAGATCACTCTAACCTCAACTGATAACCTTTCAGGTGTTCAGAAAATATTATACCATTGGGATGATAAATCAGACAGCAAGTATTACAGTCCGGTATCCTTTTCTTATTTAAGCGATGGGAATCATTCTTTAACATACTATGCCATTGACAATGTTCTAAATAAAGAAGACGCGAAAAGAGCAGTTGGCAACCTGGCACAATCAGGAAATGGAAGCGGTATCTACAAATTCTACCTTGACAGAATACCCCCGGTTCCAAATGCGATCATTGAAGGTGATCAGCATAAAGGGAAATATCAATATGTTTCGCCAAGAACAAAGATTAAACTAACTGCTACTGATAATAAAGCAGGTGTTAAAAGCATTACTTATCTGATTGACTATACAGGACAGACAGATTATAGCAGTCCTTTCCCTGTGACAAACAAAAAAGGATTGCATTACATTAATTATTTCGCCACGGATAAAGTTGAAAATGTAAGCTCCAAGAAACTGTTAACAGTTTATATGGACAATGTGAACCCTACTACAGCTATTTCTTACGGATCTCCCAAATTCTTTGACAGAGATACGCTGTTCATCAATAAAGAAACCAACGTAACCTTAACCGCCAAAGACTATGAATCGGGTGTGCAAAGAACTGAATATACCATTGATAATACCCAAAAGACAACCTATAACGCTCCTTTCACCATTCCTAATGAAGGCTACAGGAAAATTGAATTCAATTCTACCGACAACGTAAACAATGTTGAGCAAATGAAAGAAAGCAATGTTTATGTAGACAACACTCCCCCGGTTATTTACATAAATTTCAGTATTAAACCTATTGATTCTAAATCCAAAGATGGCAAGAAATACGACGTATTTCCAAATTATACGAGGTTGTATGTCGGTGCCACTGACAAAAAATCAGGAACAGATCAGATTCAGTATTCCCTGAACGGGGCTGCTTTCCGCGACTATTCAAGTCCTCATACTCTCGACGTTTCTGAGCTTAGCCTGTTTAAAACTAAAAAATTATATACAGTTATAGTTCGTGCAAAAGATAAGCTGGGCAACCAGAGCGAAAAAACTGTTGAATTTTATGTTGGCAAAGAATAATTAATATCCGATCATTAGAAAGAGGCTGTCCTTTTTGGATAGCCTCTTTTTTTTTATGTCCATAATCGAACATCCCATGTACTATACTGAACACTTTGATATTGAAATTACCTGCACAAGAATATTATCTAATTACACACCAACAACATACATAATGTGGCATAGTTTGAATATTTATGATAAATGGTTAGATAAAGGTTATTTGTGAAAATTATGGGTGCCTTATATTATTAAGCTCCCAGCTTTTTATTTTTATTCCTGACTGTTTTTCTTACCTTTATTCATAATTAGGGATTTTTTCAAAATATATTACTTTTGTGGTTCGTCAAAAAAGCGGCAACATCAAGAAATTAGCATAAAGTATTTATTATCATAAATTTAGTAAGTTATGTCCATAAAACATAAGACCATTGACCTCAAAAGGAGGATGAAAGGTGCCTTGGAAGGCGGCGGGGTCAAAGCCATTGAAAAGCAAAAGGGTTCAGGAAAAATGACAGCCCGGGAGCGTATCTATGCCTTGCTCGACCCCAATTCTTTCAGGGAGTATGATCTTTTCGTTGAACATGCAGGTCGGGATTTTGACATGGATAAAAAGTACCTGCCCGGAGATGGGGTTATCACCGGAACGGGTGCCATAAACGGTTATCCTGTTTGTATTTATGCCCAGGACTTCACCGTTGCGGGAGGTTCACTGGGGTGGATGCACTCAAAGAAAATCTGCAAAATCATGGATCATGCCATGAAACTGAAAGTCCCATTGATTGGAATAAATGATTCAGGAGGAGCAAGAATACAAGAAGGTGTAAACTCCCTTGCCGGATATGGGGAGATATTTTACCGCAATACGCAAGCTTCAGGTGTTATCCCTCAAATCTCTGTTATTCTAGGCCCCTGTGCCGGAGGCGCTGTGTATTCACCAGCATTAACAGATTTCGTTTTCGTTGTAGAAAAAATTTCTAAAATGTTCATCACCGGTCCGGAAGTAATTAAAACGGTGCTGGGTGAAGAAATCTCCATGGAAGATTTGGGTGGTGCCAAAGTGCATGCCGAAACTACCGGTAATGCTCACTTCTATTCCAATAGCGAACAGGAATGCTTAGACCAGATTAAAGAACTTGTTAGCTTTATCCCCTGGAATAACCAACAGAAAGCAGAACCTTTTCCCAAAAAATCACCCAAAACAAGATCGTATAAAATTGACAATATTTTCCCGACAGATCCAAAACAACCCTATGACGTCCGGGATGTAATTATGTCATTATGTGATGATTCAGAATTTCTGGAGATCATGGAACTCTTTGCCAGGAATATCGTCATTGGTTTCGCCCGAATGGAAGGCAAAACAGTTGGTTTTGTAGCAAACCAGCCCTTGGTGCTTGCCGGTGTACTTGATGTGGATTCATCCGACAAGGCAGCCCGCTTTATCAGATATTGCGATGCATTTAACATACCTTTGGTAACACTGGTTGATCTGCCGGGTTACCTGCCGGGAATTGATCAGGAACATGCAGGGGTCATCCGTCACGGTGCGAAAATCCTTTATGCCTATTCTGAAGCCACAGTGCCAAAGATTACGGTGATTATGAGAAAAGCATATGGTGGAGGATACATCGCCATGTGCTCTAACCACCTCAAGGCTGATTTTGTCTTTGCATGGCCTACAGCTGAAATAGCTGTAATGGGACCAGAAGGTGCTGCCAATATCATCTTCAGAAGTGAAATTAAAAATGCAGATGATCCGGATAAAATAAGAAAGCAAAAAATTCAGGAATATAAAAAGAAGTTTGCCAATCCTTATGTCGCAGCAGCATACGGATATGTAGATGCTGTTATTGAACCAAATGAAACAAGGAATTTTATTACCCATGCTCTCGAAATCTCTATAGGTAAAGACGTGCCTCGTCCAAATAAAAAGCATGGTATTCCGCCATTTTAAAATTCTCAGATCATGGAAAAGCAAAAAATCAAAACCCCAAACGGGGAAAAAAAGCATTTTAAATCATTGGTGATTGCGGATGTTAAGTACAGAACACAGTTCACAAATAAATTTGAGAACAGGAAAACGTTTGAACCCCATAATCCAAAACATATCAATGCATTTATTCCTGGTACGGTAAAGAATGTTTTTGTTAAAAAAGGGAAAAAAGTGAAAGAAGGAGAACGCCTGCTGATCTTAGACGCCATGAAAATGTATAACCAGATCCTTTCACCAAATGATGGTACCATTAAAGATATTCATATTGATACAGGTGACCGGGTCGCTAAAGATCAATTATTGATAGAGCTCCTGTAAGGATTTACAATCTGTTTTTGATTAAACGGATGAACAGTTTATGGTAATATGATGAGTGGTTGCTGTCGATGTTGATGATAAAAAGATCCCTTTTAAAACCTTTAGTGTATTCGCATTTATTAATAGCAATGGTATTATCAGGGTTCCCTGATTACGGTATTATTTTCACCAATATAATCTAATATTTCTTTGCGGCCAAGTTTCATGCTGGCGGAAGTAATGAAAACACGAGGTAAAGTTTCCCAGTATTGATGCAGGAAATCCATATAAATCTGTGTATTCTTTTTCAATTCATGTGCCCGCAATTTATCCGCCTTGGTGAAAACAATGGAAAAGGGTATTCCATTTTCGCCAAACCAATTGATAAAATCAATATCATTATCCAGGGGGGCATGGCGACTGTCAACTAAATAGAAGGTATTTACCAAGGTTTTTCTTGAACGTATATAATCCCTGATCATTTTACCCCATTTGTTCCGGATGCTTTTGGATGTTTTTGCATAACCTGTTCCCGGAAGGTCCACCAAATGCCAGGAGTCATTGATAAGAAAAAAATTAATGGTTTGGGTCTTGCCGGGTGTTCCACTGATCTTTGCCAGCTTAGCCTTCCCGGTGAGCATGTTGATCAACGATGACTTTCCAACATTGCTGCGGCCAAAAAAAGCATATTCCGGAATGCTGTTTTTCGGTGCCTTTAAATGTGAAACCACACTGCAAATAAATATTGCATCCTTTATCAACATCCTTTTAAAACAAATTAGGCATCTTTCTTATAGGTTGATAAATGCCTGTTTTTTTTCATGTCGTAAATATCATCGATGGTAATCAGCATACCTGTTTCTTCCACCCCTCCAAAATGATCGTTAATGGCAGTACCAAAAATCTGCATACTGGGAGAGAGATTGATATAGGCATTTACCAGTGGAGGTATGTTTTCCTTGTAATTTCTGATTACCTGAAACAATATCTTAAAATCTGCATCAAAATGATCACCGCTGAAGGTGTTTTTAAGGAATTGTTCATCCGTTTCAAACTCAACCGGGTCATGAGGATATAGCAGCCCGTCACGGTCCGGAAAATGTATTTTCAGGAAATACAGCAGTAAATCACGGGCAGTTCTATTATAATGAGTATACATGGTAAACTTGCCAAAGAAATGTTTTACATCCGGATTGTCTACCACCATGGCACCTAAACCGTCCCACAAATTATCCAGCGAATAAATACCTTTTCGGATATTGAAAGAAGCCTGGTAAAGGGGTTGTATGAAAGACCTTCCAAGCTCTATGCAAACCGGTAAAAAATCATTGATAAACTTCGGTGTAAATTTAAACAATCCGGCTGTTGCACTGTGTACCGTCCCATCCGGATCAACCTGAATATCTTTTCCATGAATATAGCGATACCCGCCCACTATTTCCCTTTCCTCAGGATGCCAGACGATCAATTGCTTAAACGGAACTTCTGCTGTATCATAAGCATCAATATCAATTTCCTGCCCAGTGCCTCCGCCTGCATCACGAAAAGAGATTTCACGTAAACGACCAATCTCCTGCATTGTATTAGGGGAATCATGATGTGTAATTACATAAATTTCCTTATTCCCATTATTGGTATCCCGTACAAACTTATCCCTTGACAGTTCTTTCTCTATCAATTCCCTGGGTAGCGGTTGTATAACTTTTTTCATACATCAAATTTTATTTCCACTCAAAATCAATAGCATTATCCTCTTTCTCCATACAATATACATGCTTTCTCATTAACTCTGCCCACTCTTTGTCTGTTTTTTCTGAGGTAAAAATATGATGAGAAACAGGATTTCCGAATTTAATCTTAATGGTAGCATTCTTCTGCTTATACATCTCATCCACTAAATACAACATTTCAATATTCACCTTTATGCCCAAAAACTTTCGCAAATTCGCCAGAAAATAAAAAAAGTTGGAATTCCTTCCGTTTATATGAACCGGGATGATATCTCTTTTATGCTTTCGTGCTTTTGAAATAAAACTCTTCTTCCATTCCAGGTCCTCAATGACTCCTCTGTGCTTTCGGGATACAAGTCCAAAAGGAAAATTCAAAACCAATATATCCGACTGGTATACTTCCTCAATTTTCTTTACATGCTCCTTGGGATTGCTGCCATGCTTATTAACAGGCAAAAATAATCCGCGAATGTTATCCAGGTTCATCAGGATATCATTGACAATAAACATCATATCCTGTCGGACTTTACCAATCTCATTCATCAGGGCCAGGCCCTCAGGCCCTCCCAGGGGATGGTTTGCAGCCACAATATAACGGCCGGTTTTGGGAACCTTATCCAATCCGATAGATTGAATATGCAAACCAAGTTCGTTTATCCCTCCGGCAATGAATTCCAGATCCTGCTTATCCTTTAGCCGACTAAGTATACCATTTAGTTCATCCTCATGAATTATTCGCCTCAGATAACGGATCACAAACCATGGCAAAAGCTGCCAGGTACGTTCATTTTTGTTGCGAATGACTGTCTCAAGATCAATTATCCTTTCCCCGTCTCGTTGTTTTGTATCACGCACCATAAGTACAATTTTGTGACCTCAAAAATCAAATAATCAGATCAAAATTAATAAAATAAATATTCCCATGTATTATCAATCACAACTTTACAGCCTATAAATACAGTTTATCATTGGCATCAACCAATCTAATTATTAACACCATAAAAAAGAAATTAACAATAACGACCACTTATAACATAAACCCCCTGCCCCAATTTGAAGGATTTATCCAGGGTTTTGCCCTCACATCTTACTGAGTAACAAATTTTAACTGTATCCGCCCTTTGGAGCTATATCCTCTGTCCAAAACAGATTTTTGCAATATAGTGAAACCATTTTATCAACAAAGTGGTATAAAGTGGTATATAAGTGGTAAAATGTGGTAAATCTGTATTATCTTTACACCTAAGCGAAATCGCCTGTGGCACAGATCAATGGAACATACGAATGTAAGCTGGATGCAAAGGGACGCCTGATGTTCCCGGTAGCTTTTAAAAAGCAGCTAGGGGCATTGACCGACAAAGGCTTTATTGTAAAAAGAAGCATATTCAAGAAGTGCCTTGAGCTTTATCCAATGGACGAATGGGACAAAGAGATTTCCATGATCAACAAAATCAGCAGGTTTAAAAAGAAGAATGTTGAGTTCATCACAAAATTCATGGCCTGGGTCAGGAACGTAGAGCTGGATTCAACCGGCAGGCTCCTTATTCCGAAAGACCTCTTCAAATTCGGAAACTTTGAACGGGAAGTTGTGCTTGCATCAGTGGTCAATAAAATTGAGATCTGGGACAAGAGTACCTATGAGGAAGCCATTGATTATGATGCAGATGAATTTGCCAACCTTGCTGAGGATGTTATGGGAGATATCGATACAGATATTGAATAAGAAACCACTATGTACCACACACCAGTACTTCTTTCTGAAAGCATTGAGGGCCTTAATGTCAGGCCTGATGGTATATATGTGGACGCAACCTTCGGTGGTGGCGGCCATTCAAAGGCTATCCTTAAAACCCTGGTGAGTGGTAAACTCATAGCTTTCGACCAGGATAAGGATGCAGTTAAAAACCTTCCTGACGATGACAAAATCACGCTTATTAATCAGAATTTCAGATGGTTGAAAAGATTTCTCCGCTATCATAATTGCATTCCTGTACACGGTATACTCGCTGATCTGGGAGTTTCATCGCACCAGTTTGATACTGCAGAACGTGGTTTTTCATCGCGTTTTAATGGCCCCATCGACCTTAGAATGGATAACCGAATATCACAGACGGGGGCAGATATACTAAATAAGTATACCGCAGAGCAACTAAGTGTCATATTTAAAATCTATGGCGAAATAAAACAGGCTAACCGGCTTGCAAACAAAATAATATCAAAAAGAAACCAGGGGAATTACCAATCAATGAAAGATTTGATGGAAGTCCTGCAAGATTTTGCCCCTAAAGGAAGAGAAAACAAATTTTTCGCCCGGGTGCTTCAGGCTTTAAGAATAACGATCAATGATGAATTGAATGCACTCAAAGAACTTCTGTTACAATCATTGGAGGTATTGGATACAGGAGGAAGACTGGTAGTGATCACCTATCATTCCCTGGAAGACCGCATTGTGAAAAATTTCCTGAAATCCGGAAATTTTAAAGGTGAACTTAAAAAGGATTTCTACGGACAGCTCATAACACCTTTTAAAACATTAAATCATAAACCTATCTCTGCAGGTGAAAAAGAACTGGAAATAAATTCCCGGGCAAGAAGCGCAAAACTTAGGATAGCTGAAAAAAAATTGTATGAATAAAACAGGCGAAAAAAATAATGGGGTAAAAGCAGGTAAGGCCATACAAAGCTTACTGGACGGAAGTGTGCTAACCAGGCAAAAATTCCTGAAGCACCTTCCCTACATATTATTCATTGTTCTGCTTGCTATCCTATACATAGCCAATAACTTTTATGCAGAAAAAACCATACTGAAAGCCGGAGAGATCAAATCTGAACTCAAAGAATACCGGTTCCAATACATTTCTACAAAATCAAGGCTAATGTTTCACAGCAAACAATCGGAAGTGGCTAAAAAACTACAACCAATAGGATTGGTAGAATCAAGAACACCTCCTAAAAAGATCATTATCAACGGAAACCCCATAAACCCCATAAACGAAAAACATTGAAGCAGGTGAGCAATGACATATTATGGAGGGTGTACCTGGTGTATTTGCTGATACTCCTGGCAGGATTGATCATTATCGGAAAGGTGGTTTATATTCAGTTCTTCGAAGGAAGTGAGTGGATTGAAAAAGCCCAGGAAGAACGCATCCGCTATGATGACATTGATGCAAACCGGGGAAATATCTACGATGCCAACGGAAAATTGATTGCCACATCTGTTCCTATTTTTGATATCCGAATGGATGTCAGCTCCCCGCTTATATCAGATGAGCTGTTCACCAGAAACATCGACTCCCTGGCACTTCAACTCTCCAGGCTTTTCAACAATAAAAGCAAGCAAGAATACAAACATGACCTGGTAGATGCCCGCACTTCAGGAAATCGCTATCTCCTGATCAAAAGAAATGTTACGTATGAACAATTAAAAACTCTGCGAACATTTCCCATCCTCAGAAAAGGTAAATACAAGGGTGGCCTGATCGCCATCAGAAAATACCGACGCGAATTGCCTTTTCGTTTTCTGGCCTCCCGCACCATTGGTTTTTCAACAAAAGATTATAAAGTCGGACTGGAAGGCACCTATGATTCCATTCTAAGGGGAATCGGCGGTAAAAGGCTGATGCAAAAGATCACCAACAATAACTGGGTTCCGGTAAATAATGAAAATGAAATTGAACCCCAGGATGGCAAGGATGTGATCAGCACCATCGATATCAACATACAGGATGTTGCCCAGGATGCCCTCCTACGGCAACTGATAACACATAATGCAGACCATGGCTGTGCCGTCCTGATGGAAGTCAGCACGGGTGAAATTAAGGCCATAGCTAATTTAGGCAAAAACAAAAACGGCAGATACGAAGAAATATACAATTATGCAGTTGGTGAAAAAAGCGAACCTGGCTCTACATTCAAACTTCCTGCCCTGGTTGCTGCTATGGATATTGCAGGGGTTAAAAGAACAGACATCGTAAATACCGGGGATGGCAAAATCAAGTATTACGATGTTGAAATGGTGGATAATAAAGTCGGTGGATACGGAGCCATAAGCATACAAAATGCCTTTGAGGTATCATCGCTGGTCGGGATATCAAAAGTGATTCATGCCAATTTTCATAAAAACCCTCAAAAATTTATCGATAAGCTTTTTGATATGGGATTGGGGTCTCCGACAGGCATCGAGATCAGCGGGGAACCCCAGCCTTATATCAAAAGACCTTCGGACCCAAGCTGGTCAGGAATTACAATTCCCTGGATGGCCAATGGGTATGAACTGGAACTGACTCCGCTTCAAATCCTGACCTTCTACAATGCCATTGCAAACAACGGGAAAATGGTTAAACCACGGCTTACCAAAGAAATCCGGGAAAACGGCCAGGTCATAGAAAAAAACAATACCGAAGTAATGGTTTCATCCATCTGTTCTGAATCAACCCTGGAACAGGCACAAAAAATGCTGGAAGCTGTTGTTGCAAATGGAACTGCTAAGAATCTCTCCAATCCTGTTTATTCCATTGCCGGTAAAACAGGAACCGCTCAATTAGCAAAGGGCAGTGCCGGTTATAACAAAGAAGATTATAAGGCTTCCTTTGTTGGTTATTTCCCTGCAGATAATCCAACCTATTCGTGCATAGTTGTTATCAACGATCCTTCTAACGGTGTGTACTACGGAAGCCTGGTAGCAGGACCCGTATTTCGGGAAATCGCCGACAAAGTTTATGCTGCCAATCTCATCGAAACCACAAAGCATAAAACTTCTCAGAATCGGAAAAATGAACTTACACCAATTATTTCATCCGAATTCATTCACCTGAAAGATGCTGCTTCCTGCTTCTCTCTTTTCAACATAAAAGGCCTTAGTGACACCCTGCAGGCAGATTGGTACTCTATTAATACAGATCAGGACAGTATCATTTTGAAAACCAGAAAAATATCAAAAAATACCATCCCGGATTTCAGCGGTCTGAAGGCTAAAGATGCCATAAGCCTGGCCGGAGAATTAAGGCTAAAACCCCAAATCAGAGGAAAGGGAGAAGTAAAACACCAATCCATAAAACCGGGTACAGCCATAAAAAACGGACAAAAGATCGTATTTGAACTGGAAATATAATGATGAACGCGAAAGACATAGTAAAATACATTAGTATACAGGATAGTCATGGTCCGACAGACTTCCGGATTCAGAACATTCAGTTCGATTCACGCAAGGTCAGCTATGGCAGCCTGTTCGTTGCTATTACCGGCACACAAACCGACGGCCATGAGTACATTGAAATGGCAATTGATAAAGGTGCGGTATCCATCATTTGTGAAAAATTTCCAAGGGTAATCCGTGAAGGAGTTAACTACACAAAAGTCAATGACAGTGCTTCTGCATTGGGAACACTGGCTTCAGGGTTCTATGGAAATCCTTCATCACAATTGATCCTTGTAGGCGTTACCGGAACTAATGGCAAAACAACCATAGCAAGCCTTCTGCACAGCCTGTTTACCAAGATGGGGTATCACTGTGGGTTGTTGTCGACCATAAAAAATAAAATTGGCAACAAATCTGTTAAAGCCACACACACCACCCCGGATGCCCTGCAAATAAATGAATTGATGCTTGATATGCTTAACAGTGGATGCAGCCACTGTTTTATGGAAGTAAGTTCTCATGCTATTGATCAGAAACGTATTTCAGGATTAAGCTTCAGGGGAGGTGTTTTTACCAACCTCACCCATGATCATCTGGATTACCACCTAACTTTTGATGCCTATTTGAAAGTAAAAAAGGCCTTTTTTGATCATTTGTCTGAAACATCCTTTGCCCTCAGCAATATTGATGATAGGCATGGGCATGTTGTGCTGCAAAATACCAAGGCCAGGAAAAAAACCTATGCCCTGAAACATCCGGCAGATTTTAAAGGAAAAATCATTGAAAGCCAATTAAATGGATTGCTCCTGAACTTTAACGGACAAGAGGTATGGTGCAAACTTATCGGGAATTTCAACGCCTACAACCTGCTTGCTGTTTATGGCAGTGCCATGCTGCTGGGTGAAGATGAGACTGAAGTACTTACTACACTTACCCAACTCGATATTATTGAAGGACGTTTTGATCATTTTCAGAGCCGTGCCGGTATTACTGTCATAATTGATTATGCACATACGCCGGATGCCCTTGAGAATGTCCTGAAAACCATTGCTTCGATACGGACGGGTAATGAAAAGTTGATCAGCATAGTTGGTGCCGGCGGAAACCGGGATAAAAACAAAAGGCCCCAAATGGCATCCATAGCGGGGAAATTCAGCAACCTAATCATTCTCAGCTCAGATAACCCTCGGGATGAAAACCCTGATGACATTATCAGGGATATGGAAACCGGATTGGATGAAGCCATGAAAAAAAACATGCTCAGGATTACTGATCGAAAAGAAGCCATCAAAACAGCAGCTATGATGGCACAACAAGGTGACATCATCCTTATTGCCGGCAAAGGACATGAGAAATACCAGGAAATCAAAGGAATAAAACATGAATTCGATGATAAGAAAATCATCATGGAATTCTTAACAGCAAATAACAATACAGACAAACAGAAAAATTAGTAAAGATGCTATATTATTTATTCGACTATTTTGAAAGATGTTGTGATTTGCCGGGAGCAGGAGTCTTTCAATACATTTCGTTTCGAGCAGCTTTGGCTGTGATTACGTCACTTACTATCTCCATGCTGTTTGGTAAAAGCCTTATAAAACTCCTGAGAAACAAACAGGTTGGTGAACCCATCCGTGACCTGGGTCTTCACGGTCAAAAGGAGAAAGAAGGCACCCCCACTATGGGAGGATTGATCATTCTGGGTGCCATCCTGATCCCAACACTGCTTTTTGCAAAATTGCATAATATCTACATAATTCTGATGCTCATCACCACAGTCTGGCTTGGGACAATAGGCTTTATTGATGATTATATTAAAGTGTTCAAAAAGGACAAAAAAGGCCTGGCAGGAAAGTTTAAGGTATTGGGGCAAATTATCCTTGGTATAGCTGTCGGGCTTACCATGTATTTCCACGAAGACATTGTTATCAGAGAAAAGAACAGGAATACTGTTCAAACAGCATCCGTTACTACCACAGAATATGAAGAAGCCAGGCAGGTTTTCTCCCGGGAACCGGTACAGTCAACAAAAACCACCATCCCTTTTGTAAAAAATAACGAATTCGACTATGCAGTATTGATAAAATGGATAGGAAACGGGGCTGAGAAATATGCATGGTTGATATTCATACCTATTGTAATACTTATCATTACAGCGGTTTCTAATGGAGCCAACCTCACTGACGGCATGGATGGCTTGGCTACCGGCACATCAGCTATTATTGGAACAACACTGGGAATATTGGCCTGGGTTTCCGGCAATATCATTTTTGCTGATTACCTCAACATCATGTACCTGCCGGAAACCGGTGAATTAACAATTTTTGTCAGTGCTTTTGTCGGAGCTTGTGTTGGTTTCCTATGGTACAATTCGTACCCAGCGCAGGTATTCATGGGAGATACGGGCAGCCTGTCACTGGGAGGCATAATTGCTGTGTTCGCCATCATTATCCGCAAAGAACTGCTTATCCCCATCTTATGTGGCATCTTTCTGATTGAGAACCTATCTGTAATAATGCAGGTAAGTTACTTCAAATATACCCGGAAGCGATTTGGCAAAGGGAGGAGAATATTTAAAATGTCTCCACTACACCATCATTACCAGGTATTGGGATACCATGAATCAAAAATCGCCCAGCGGTTCTTCATTGTGGGGATCATTCTGGCTGTTTTCACCATCATCACCTTAAAACTCAGATAAGTCACATGAAGAGCAATCAACATATAGCTGTTCTGGGAGCCGGCGAAAGCGGCGTTGGATGTGCTGTTCTTGCCAGAAAGCAAGGCTATAAGGTATGGCTTAGTGATATTGGTAATATTAAAGCCCCATACAGACAATTGATTGTACACCATAACTTAGCTTTTGAAGAAGGAAAACACAGCTATGACAAGATCTTAGGTGCGGATATCATTATTAAAAGCCCGGGCATCCCTGACAATATTGACATCCTAAAAGAAGCAAAAAAAGCCGGCATTGATGTTATATCCGAAATAGAATTTGCTGCTGCTTTTACGGATGCAAAATTTGTTTGCATCACAGGTTCAAACGGAAAAACCACAACTGCCAGCCTCCTTCATCATATTATGGTTAACAGCGGTATACATGCCGGAATTGCAGGCAATATCGGTAAAAGCTTCGCACTGCAGGTTGCAGAAAACAATTACGACTATTACGTCTTGGAAGTCAGCAGCTTTCAATTAGACGGCATGTTTCAATTTAAGGCAGATATCGCAATATTGCTAAATATTACTCCGGATCATCTCGATAGATATAACAATGATTTTCAACAATATATAAACTCCAAATTCCGGATTACGCAGAATCAGCAGGAATCAGACGTCTTTATCTACTGTGCCGATGATCCCGTAATCATGAATGAATTAAAAAAAAGAAACATTCCCGCCAGGCAATTTCCCTTTTCAATACAAAAACTTATTGAAGGGGACGGTGCATGCCTGAAGGATTCCGAAATGAATATTAACCACAAAACCAGCATATTTAATATGACACTTGAAAAGTTAGCATTACAGGGCAAGCACAACATTTACAATTCAATGGCTGCAAGTATTGCAGCCCGCATCCTCGACATACGCAAGGATGTTATAAAACAAAGCCTGGCAGATTTCCAAAACATTGAACACAGGCTGGAATATGTCACCAAGGTCCATGGCATAGAATTTATCAACGACAGCAAGGCAACCAACGTAAACTCATGCTGGTATGCACTTGAGAGCATGACAAATCCTGTGATCTGGATTGTCGGTGGGGTTGATAAAGGAAATGATTACAGTTTGTTAAAAACCATTGTACAGGAAAAGGTTAAAGCCATTGTTTGCATGGGAAAAGACAACACAAAGATCATCCGTGCATTTAAGGAAGATATTATAGATATCGTGGAAACAACTTCTGCCAAGGATGCCGTTAATGCCGCCTATTACCTTGGTAAACCAGGCAATACTGTGCTGTTATCACCTGCCTGTGCCAGTTTCGATTTATTCGATAACTATGAAGATCGCGGCAGGAAGTTTAAAGCAGCCGTAAAAGAATTATAAAATGCTTAAGATATTTCAATATTTCAAAGGGGATAAAGTAATCTGGGCAACGGTGCTGTTGCTGTCTATGTTTTCGGTTCTTGCTGTTTACAGCTCAACAGGCACCTTAGCTTACCTTTACCAATCCGGGAATACCGAATATTATTTATTCAAACAAATCGGCATACTTGTATTGGGAATAGGATTGATGTATTTGGCCCATTTGGTGAAATACACGTATTACTCCCGCCTGTCGCAAATCGGACTTGCCATTGTGATCCCCATGCTGGTATATACTTTATTTTTTGGCATTTCCTACAATGAAGCACCCAGGTGGATCGTGCTGCCCATCATAAACCTTACCTTTCAGACTTCTGATGTGGGAAAGATTATACTGATCATTTATGTAGCCCGTTTGTTATCAAAGAAACAGGAATCCATAAAAGACCTGAAATCATCCTTTATTCCTGTTATACTCCCTATCATCATTGTTTGTGGTTTAATATTACCGGCCAACTTCAGTACCGCAGCCATATTATTCTTTACTTGTCTGGTGTTGTTATTTATCGGGCGCATCAACATGAAATACATAGGAATACTCATTGCTACAGGCATTGTTTTTCTGAGCATCTTCATACTTGTAGTAATGAACTCGAAAAACAAACTCAGGGTAGAAACCTGGAAGAACCGCATCGAAAATTTTATTGAAGGCAGTGAAGATAATTACCAGGTAGAACAGTCTAAAATAGCTATTGCCAGAGGGGGCATAACAGGAAAACTCCCTGGTAAAAGTATGCAACGCAACTTTCTCCCCAGTCCTTATGCAGATTTCATATACGCTATTATCATAGAAGAATACGGACTTATCGGGGGCATGGTCGTTTTAATGCTCTACCTAATCATTCTTTACCGTGGAGTCCGGATGGTAAATAAGAGCCCGGGCACCTTTGGGGCCCTGCTGGCCATAGGCATTTCATTCAGCCTGGTATTTCAGGCAATAATCAATATGGCTGTGGCTGTAAATCTACTTCCGGTTACCGGTCAGCCCTTGCCGCTGATCAGCATGGGGGGAAGCTCGATATGGTTTACCAGCATTAGCATTGGTATAATATTAAGCATTAGCCGGGAAATTGAAAGCAATGAAGAACATGAAAACCAATTCATCAATGCATAAAACAAAAATATTAATAAGCGGTGGAGGTACAGGAGGCCATATATTCCCTGCTTTGGCTATTGCAAATGCATTGAAGGCTAAATTAACACATGTTGAATTCCTATTTGTGGGTGCTAAAGGAAAAATGGAAATGCAAAAAATTCCTGCTGCCGGTTATCCGATAAAAGGCATATGGATCAGTGGTTTGCAACGACGCCTCAGCCTGAAAAATTTACTGTTCCCTTTTAAGCTAATCATAAGTTATTTCCAGGCATCCAATATAATCAGAAAGTTTAAACCGGATGTAGTGATAGGTACCGGAGGGTACGCCAGTGGCCCTG
The DNA here is from genome assembly GCA_964654725.1 of uncultured Lentimicrobiaceae bacterium. Lineage (GTDB taxonomy): Bacteria > Bacteroidota > Bacteroidia > Bacteroidales > CAZZLL01 > CAZZLL01. Next base: position 29,825 of record CAZZLL010000021.1, read on the forward strand.
CCATACAGGCGGCCCTCAGAAAAAAGATACCCGGCCTTATACAGGAACAAAATTCCTTTCCGGGTATTACAAACCGGCTGTTAGCAAAAAAAGTTGACAAAATATGTGTGTCATTTGAAGGCATGGAAAGGTATTTTCCAAAGCACAAAATAGTGCTTAGCGGAAATCCTGTACGATCAGATATTGTAAAGGGCCCCGAACATAAAGAAACAGCCCTGAAAACCTTTAAGCTACACAAAAACAAATTGGTGCTATTAATCTTTGGCGGAAGCCAGGGCTCCCTGGCAATAAATGAGGCCGTTGGTGCTAACCTGCAAAAACTGGCAACATTAAACATCCAGATTCTCTGGCAAACGGGGAAAACTTATTTCCCTGTTGCAAAAGAAAACATAAAAGCCTTTGCAGATCAAAAATGGCAATGCATGGAATTTATCAACCGCATGGACCTTGCCTATGCTGCAGCTGATATTGTTCTGTGTCGGGCAGGGGCAATTACCATATCTGAATTATGTGCGACAGGAAAAGCAGCCATATTAGTCCCTTTACCGGCAGCAGCTGAGGATCACCAAACAAAAAACGCATTGAAACTTACTGAAAAACAAGCTGGTATTCTTCTCAAAAATGATGAGGCGAAAGATAAGCTTATTGATGTTTTGCACCCTCTTGTTTTAAACGAGGCGAACCGACTGTCATTGGGAAAAAACATCAAAACGATGGCAAAACCAGATGCGGCAGAAATCATTGCAGACGAAGTTATCAGGCTGATAAATAAAAAATATGGAACTGGGTAACCTGAATAATATTTATTTCCTTGGCATTGGTGGTATCGGAATGAGCGCACTGGCACGTTTCTTTAATCATAAGGGAATACATATTTCAGGCTATGACAGAACACGGACGAAACTCTGCATGCAGATGGAAAAGGAAGGAATTTTAATTCATTACGAGGAAGACATCAAACAAATTCCTGAAAAGCCTGACCTGGTGATCTTCACTCCAGCAATACCAGCAGAAAACACAGAGTTCATTCATATCAAAAAGAAAGGATGGCCCCTGAAGAAAAGAGCTGAAATCCTCGGTCTCCTTTCGCATGAATACTTCACCATTGCAGTTGCCGGAACACATGGCAAAACCACGATATGTTCCATGATAGCCCATATTCTGAAGAATGTCGGCATGGATCCTGCGGCTTTTATTGGCGGCATTACAAAAAACTTCAACAGCAATTTAATTCTATCTGAAGAAAACAACATACTAATTACTGAAGCCGATGAGTATGACCGCTCCTTTTTGAATCTTTCACCTGACATCACTGTTATTTCAGCCATGGACGCAGATCATCTGGACATATACGGCAACAAAGAAAATCTGGTGAAGTCCTTTAAGCAGTTTATAAAGAAAACGAAACCGGGCGGAACAGTGATTGTTAATTCAGAATTAGACATTGCTTCAGAAAATGTCAGGCAACTAAAATACGGGTTGTTTTCGGGTGATATATATGCCTCAGAGTATTCAATCAGGGACGGGAAAAGCCATCTGATAGTAAATACAACCCGTGAATTTGAAAAGGCTCCTTTTGAACTTATCTATCAATACCCGGGCCGACATAACGCAGAAAATATGCTGGCAGCGATTTCGGTAGCCCTATGCATGGATATTCCACCTGAAAAGATCGCAAACGCTGCTGTAAGCTATGCCGGAGTAGAAAGAAGGTTTGATGTCCGCTTGCTTTCAGAAAAAATAATATACATTGATGATTATGCTCATCACCCGGAAGAAATAAAATCAGTAATCTGTGCTGTCAGGGAATACTTCCCGGATAAACGAATCTGCGGAATTTTTCAGCCACATCTCTACAGCAGAACAGCTGATTTTGCTGATGAATTCGCTAAAAGCCTGGAATCACTTGATAAAATAATACTACTTGAAATCTATCCCGCACGTGAAAAACCTATAAAGGGTGTTAATGCACGTCTTATTCTGGATAAAATATTCCATACCGACAAACAAATAGTACCAAAAGAAAAACTACTGGAATCAATAGAAAAAATTGAAACAGAGATCATTCTTACAATGGGAGCCGGGGATATTGATCAGTTAACCAATTCAATAAAACAAAAACTGGAGGAGAGGGTATGAACTTTCGGAAAATGACATACCGAATTGCCGGAATCGGCATCCTGCTGATAATAGGTATAGCATTGGGGGTATCGTCTGCACATAATAAGTCACAAAAATGCAACTCCCTGGAAATTCATATTTCCACAAACACTGCAGATCCATTAATCAGTGCTGCAGATATTGAAAAACAACTAAAATATGAGACAGACAGCCTCAGAGGAAGCAAACTGAAGGACATTGATCCGGCCTTAATGGAAAAAGTAATTATGCGCAATTCCTGTATAAAAGATGCCCATGTATACATTAATATTAATGGAAATGTTAACATAGATGTAACGCAGCGGATACCCCGCCTGCGGATAATAAACAAAAAAAACCAGGAACGCTTTATGGATGCAGAAGGATACCTTATTGATACCGATCCTTCTTATCCCCAGCATTTACCTGTGGTAAACGGGAACATTCATTATGATTTCGAAAAATTACCAGAAAATAATCGCCATTATAAAAGCCTGGACAGCTTATATAAAGATCAAAAACTTGAGAACATACATCATTTCGCAGTTCTGCTGGGTAAATATCCTTCTTTAGCAGGCTTCATCCAACAAATATATGTTAATAAAAAAAGGGAGTTTGAATTGATTCCTAAGCTGGGGAATCATATAATTTTGCTTGGAAGCTCAGAAAAATTAGACATGAAATTTGAGAATCTGATTGCATTTTATAAATATAGTATAGGCAATGAAGGCTGGAGGATTTATAAAACGATCAACCTAAAATACAATAAGCAGGTAATTTGTAAAAAATAATAAATATATGGAATCTACAGAAATAATCGTCGGCCTGGATATTGGTACAACAAAAATTGCAGTCATTGTCGGACGAAAAGACCGCTATGGTAAAATAGAGATCCTTGGTTCCGGAAAGTCAGAATCAATTGGTGTTCTGCGGGGAACCGTAGCAAACATTGAGAAAACAGTACAATCAATACAGGCTGCTTTGGAGATTGCCGAACAAAAATCAGGTGTGGATATTGGACATGTAAGTGTTGGGATAGCCGGGCAACACATTAAAAGCATACAACACCGGGGGAATATTATCCGCAACAATACTGAAGATGAGATTTCCCGCGAAGACATTGACCTCCTCATTGATAATATGCATAAGCTAGTGATGCAGCCGGGTGAAGAGATCATCGATGTAATTCCACAGGAATTCATCATCGATGGCCAGCAGGGAATCAAAGACCCCATAGGTATGGCAGGTGTTGACCTGGGAGCAAACTTTCACATAATTACCGGGCAAACTTCGGCAGCGAAGAACATTTTCAAATGTGTTACCAAAGCGAACCTGGAAGTCTCTGAATTAATCCTGGAGCCTCTTGCATCAGCAGATGCGGTATTAGGAAAAGAAGAAAAAGAAGCAGGGGTAGCCCTGATTGATATCGGAGGCGGAACTACTGACATTGCCATCTTCCAGGATGGGATCATCCGGCATACAGCGGTTATCCCCCTTGGCGGAAACATAGTTACAGAAGACATTAAAGAAGGCTGCACGATCATAAAATCACAGGCCGAAGCCCTGAAAATAAAATTCGGCTCCTCCCTTGCAAGGGAAAACCGGGACGAAGAAATTGTTTCCATTCCGGGGCTCAGAGGTAGACCGCCAAAGGAAATTTCCCTGAAAAATCTTGCTAGCATCATACAGGCTAGGATGGAAGAAATTATTGAAAATGTTATTTACGAGATAAAAAATTCAGGGTATGAAAAGAAACTCATTGCCGGCATTGTACTAACAGGTGGTGGGTCCCAAATGAACCATATACAGCAATTAACGGAATTCATGACCGGCATGGATACCCGCATTGGATACCCGACAGAACACCTGGCCGGTAATGTGCCTGAAGAACTCACCAAACCAATGTATGCAACAGGTATCGGACTGGTAATAAAAGGCTTTGAAAGGTTCGAAAAAGAACTTAGCCGGGAAGGTAAATCCGATAGAAGCAAAAACAGAAAAGTTAAACGAAGTACATTCTTCGACAGGGTTAAACAATTTTTTGATGAAGATGGAATAAAATAGAACCTCAACATATTAAAACAGCCTATTAACAAGGTTTTTGTGAATAAAAAAAAAGAGTACCCAACTAACAGGCTTTATTATCCGCTAAATTTAAATCCATAAAAAAACGAAGCATATGCTCAAATTCGATTTGCCCAAAAATCAATCTTCCATAATAAAAGTCCTCGGTGTTGGCGGTGGTGGCAGCAATGCTGTAAATCATATGTTTAAACAAGGTATTACCGATGTGGATTTCATTGTATGTAATACAGATGCCCAGGCCCTCATGACCAGTCCGATCTCTACCAAAATTCAGCTGGGGTCAAAAGGTCTGGGAGCAGGGTCTATTCCGTCTGTCGGCAGGGAATCCGCCAAAGAAAACATTGAAGACCTTAAAGAAATCCTGGAGAAAAACACCAAAATGCTTTTTATAACAGCCGGAATGGGTGGCGGTACCGGAACCGGAGCAGCCCCTGTTATTGCTGAAACGGCAAGAGAAATGGGCATATTAACTATAGGAATTGTTACCGTCCCATTCGCTTTTGAAGGAAGAAAAAGGAAACAACAGGCCGAACTGGGTATAAAAGAATTACGGGAACATGTTGATTCCCTCCTGATTATTTGTAACGATAAATTACGGGAATTATATGGCGATCTGAAACTATCAGAAGCCTTTGGGAAAGCAGATGATGTGTTAACCACCGCTGCCAAAGGTATCGCAGAGATCATTACTGTTCCTGGTTACATAAATGTTGATTTTGAGGATGTTAAAAGTGTTATGTCGAATAGTGGTGTGGCGATTATGGGTACCGGAATATCAGAAGGTGATAACAGGGCCATCAAAGCTGCTGAATTAGCCTTGTCATCCCCCTTGCTTAACGACAACAATATTATTGGAGCAGATAACATCCTGCTGTATATCTCATCCGGAACAGAAGAAATTACCCTGGATGAAGTCACAGAAATTACTGATTACATTCAGTCAGAAGCAGGCAACGAAGCAGAAATAATATGGGGAAATGGAGTAGACAGTTCCCTGGATAATAAAATTTGTGCTACCCTGATTGCAACCGGATTTGAAACAAGCAGTGAACTGGGATTCATGCCGACAGCAAAAAGCAAAAATAAAAAAGTTATCTATAAGCTTGAAAATGAAAAACCTGAAACAAAAAAGCCTAATATAGAACCTAAAATAAACTTGGTAAGCGATGAAGATCCTGAAGAAAGTAAGGCTGAAGAAAAAAAGCTTACTGCTACCGGGATAAGGATGGAAAACAAAGAGGAAGCACCTAAAAATGAGGAAAACATCTTCAACTTTACCATTAAAAGTTCCTCCAAAAAAACCGGAGAAAGCAAGGGAACAACAATGGTAAAGAAAAAAGAAGAGCAACCGGATGAGGAACATGAAGAAATGATTAGCCGGAAAAACAATGAAGATGTGGAAATGAAGTATACCCATACAGATGAAGATTATCCCGATATCGCCGAAAAATCGTTGGAGCGCATCAAAAGACTTCGTGCAATCAGTTTTAAACTCAAAACTGCAGAAGGCCTGGCAGAAATTGAAAATAAACCGGCCTATCAGCGTAGAAACATTGAATTAAAAGAAGTAAAACCCAGCAATGAGACTGAAATATCACGATATACGCTGAGTGAAAATGAAGAGAAGAAAACAGAAATAAAAACCAATAATTCATATCTGCACGACAATGTAGATTAGCATGGAATATGAGTTTAACAGAAAAAATTAATGCTGATATCAAAGCAGCCATGTTGGGGAAAGAAAAAAAGAAACTGGTGCTATGTGCTTAAGCCGGCTGAGATGCCGGCTTTTATATTTTTAGACTACAACCTTATCAATATAATCGGAATTCAGGATACTTAATACACCCATATAGTCGAGGTTAAATCTGATGAGATCACCAACCTTGTAACGGGTAGGATTAGTTCCTATATCCACAACAATCATATCTGAACTGGCGCCGCTGATTTCAATATTTTTACGTACAGGGAAAATATGGCTTGTATCTATATCCAGCAATCCTATATCGAGAATAGCCCGGTGGGAAGATTTGCCAAAATCGGCTTCATCTATTTCAACAGATTCTCCTGCCACATTGGTGCCCATCTGACCAATAGGCACTTTTGGCTTTTCTGTTAGCTCAATGATCTCAGTAAACAACTGAAAAACATTGGACCGCATGCCTTTTATTATTTTTCCTGTAGCCAGGTTTTTCCCCAGAAATAAAGTCTCACCAATACGGAAATGATTGACTCCGGCAGGCACTAGTTTTTTTAGCAACAATGGAATGGTTACGGATGATCCGCCTGATACCCACGGGATTTTACGGTTGAAATTGGCTTCAATAAGCTGTTTGTATAAACTCAGCTGTATTAATTTATCATGGGAGGGCATTACACCGCTCAGGCAGTTTAAGTTGGTTCCGATACCTATTACTTCAATATTCGGCAACCTGAATATGGAAGAATAAAAATCGATCAGGTTTTCGCCCAAAACCCCTTCACGCAGATCGCCCATTTCTATCATAATAATCACCTGATGCTTTCTTCCCTGCCGTTGTGATTCTTCTGAAATAAGTGACAGTGTTTCTATTTCGGTGTTAAAACTTACATCCGCATATTTCACCAAACTCCGGATACTGCGTCGGGGAGGCGGTTTGATATAAACGGTTTGAACATCCGGCTTCAGTTTCTTGATCATCTTCAGGTTGCTGATCCGGGAATCATGAATCTCATCAATACCTGTATCCAGCAAAACTTCCAGGAATTTACGATTTCCGCACAAAAGTTTGGATACAACCCCCCATCCAATATCGTTCTTATTAAACAGATTATCCAGAAACTGATAATTATGATGTAAATATTTTCGATGCATTTCTATATAAGCCATGGCTATAAATTTTGGTTGAAAACGATGCTTCAGGTTAATTTTCTAATTCGATACACTAAAACAAACATGATGGCAGCCAGGGAAATCCCAAACACATTGGCATCAAGCCCAAGTGGCAAGGCACTTTCGGAAACGATCAAACCCAGTGTCAGTCCGCCCCCTGCAATCATAGATACAAAAGCAGCAATGGGATCCGGTTTTTTTAATACAAGTACCGCAAGGACCGGAATAAACAGGCCTGAAACCATGAAAGCATAGCTATAAAGCATCAGTTCAAGGACGTTCTCCATGTAAAGGGCAATCAGCAGAGCAAGTATCCCTAGAATCATAGTTGCAATCTGGGATATACGAAGATAATTACCCTTTTTGTTTGAGGATGAAGTCACTGATTTAAAAACATCTGTTGTAATATTGCCTGATGCTGCCATAAGGCAACTGTCAGCAGTTGACATAATTGCAGAAAAATACGCAGCCATCATAATCCCAAGGTACCCAACCGGCAAAACAGCCACCAGTAAAAGAGGCAAACCCAACTCAGGATCCATCCCGCTGGCTGTCTGGTAACCTAATTGTGCAAAAACCTGGTTGTCGGCGGCAACTCTTGCTAAAAGACCTAGGGCAACACCCATAAAAGCCATAACCGGCCATTCAAAAATTCCGGCAATGAACCAGGCCCGCTGAGCTGCACGGGTAGATTTACTGGCATATATCCTCTGGTATAGCGTCATGCCCACAAACCAAATTGGCATAATGGTAACCAGCCAATTAACACATTGCTGCCAACTGATATTCCACAGAGACAACAATTCAGGCTTTACACTTACTTTTACTACATCCATACCACCCACTGCATGATAAGTATAGGGTATCCCTACAATAAATAATCCCAGGATCAGCAATGACCATTGAATGGTATCAGTATAAATTACCGCTTTAATCCCTCCAAGAACGGTGTATACAATAATGATAAAACTCATGGTAAGTATCGCCATCTTCAGGTCTAAAAAGGGAAATGCTGCTGAGGCCAGCTTTGCTCCGGCTAAAATCTGACTGCTTGTAAAACCAATGTAGCCAATCGCAGATATTATGCCGGCAGCAAGGGCAACACGCTTATCATAAAAATGGAGAAAAATCTCAGGGAACGTAAATAATTTCTTTGCCCTGGATAGCTTGCTTATCTTTGGAATTAATACTACCCCGCTTACCCAGGCACCAATCAATCCAGTAAATAACAGCCAGGAACCTGACAGCCCCATAACAAACCCTAATCCGCCCAAACCTATGGAAAAACCACCCCCAACATCCGTTGCAACAACGGATAATCCGATATGCATGCTGCCCATATTCCTACCCCCCAGATAATAATCCTCCGGGTCTTTATTCCTTCCCAGAAAATAAAAACCTATCAGTATTAAAAGAATAAAATAGGAAATAAAAATTATCAGATCTATTGTACTCATTTCTTGTCCTTAATCCTGCTTACATCAATAGGAATGGTTTCAACATGAATATCATTCTCTGTCAGCAATTTTCGGATCTCTTCCTCATAAGCCTTCGGAAAAATCAGGTAGAACTGAATAGTGTCTTTAGCTGCTTTCTCCGAGAACAATGCATACTTTTTTGTATTAATCTCAGGACTCCAGGCAAAATCAAAAATAAAATAGTGATCACCCTTCTTTGCGGTAAGTTTAGGGATGAAGGAAATATTTTCCACTTCATCACTGATCTCCGGAGGAGTCCTGAAACCGTCAAGGTTGGCTTTGATGGACTCAAAACCATCATCCTCTAAAAAATCAACAGCCGCATTTAAAATTCTGATTTTATCTTTATCCTCAAGCATAATTCATTTATTTAGTAATCAATTTGTAAAACACCAATATTATCGTATTTACCTGTTATTAAAAAATACTTATATCATTTTGTTTTCTGCACAAACAAAATTAGTGAAAAAAAGTGAAAAGCCCAAAGCTTCGGCAGGGCAGCGCAACAACACAACCAGCCTGTCTATTAATTGCCGCCGCTTTCAGACAGAGTTGATACAATAAAAATTTAAGTTATACTTCAGAATAGAAATATAGTTTGTATACAAACTATATACAAACTACGCGAACATAGCAGAAAAAAACCTAATTTTCCTTAGCAGGAGAAATAACCTCCTCGATAGTTATTAACGGAGAAGCCTCAACATCTTCAATATTCAGGTAGGTCACGAGCAAGGTCAGTGCTTCCTGGATTTCCATTAGCTTCTGCTCTGGTAATTGGCGTAATTTATCTGATAACTGCTCGTGTAAAAGCTCCGGTGACTTTTCAAGCAACTCTGCACCTTTAAAAGTCAATGCAATATAGGTCTGTCGCTTGTCTCCCATTTTCGGCAGCCGGGCAACATATGATTTTTTCTCCAGGCGACTAATCAAACCGGTAATTGTGCTTGAGTTCAGGTTCAGGTATTGAGCAATTTCCTTATGGGTTGCCTGGTATTGGTTTCGACCTGAGAGGTACTGAAGGCAAAGCAATTGAGGGATACTAATATTATATTGCTTTTGTATTCTCTTGGACTCCAGGTTCAGTGAGCGGACAATTTTGCGAATGTGAATTAAAATTTCCGTATAATCAATGGGCATAGGCATCAAGCATTTTTACCATGACAGTGTTTGTATTTCTTTCCGCTGCCACAGGGACAAGGTTCATTTCTTCCTACTTTCTTTTCAACCTTTACCGGTTGGGTTTTCTGCTGGGGTGATGTACGCTGGCGGGCTGCCATCGCCATATCATCCCTTCCGGTTTTCAGATTTTTGTTATCCGACTGAGGCAGTTGGGCTTCTTTCAGCGTATCACCTTCATTCAAAGGCAATTCACCCAGGTGAAGAAAAGAAACAATATCCTTATTGATCTTTTGAATGATGCCTTTAAACAATTCAAAGGATTCAAATTTGTAGATCAACAATGGATCTTTCTGCTCGTAGGTAGCATTTTGAACACTTTGTTTCAAGTCATCAAGTTCACGCAGGTGGTCTTTCCATACATCATCAATAATGGCCAGCGTAATTCCTTTCTCAATGGATAAAACAACTTCCCTGCCTTCAGATTTATAAGATTTCTCTAAGGGAGCAACAACCTGCAATGTCTTTATTCCATCGCTGATAGGAATAGCAATGTTTTCATATTTACTACTCTCATTCTCATACACATCACGAATAACCGGCATTACCTTATGAGCCTGGATCTCCATCTTTTGCTTATAGGAATCATATATCAGTTCAAATAGCTGCTCTGTCATTTTCTGGATCGAGAGATTAAGGAACTCATTTTCTGTAAAAGGTGTATCTATTCCAAAGGTTTTGATGAGCTCCATTTTAAACCCTTCATAGTCGCGGATTTCCTGCATATCCTCAATAATAAGTTCCACAACATCAAAGGTCATATTAACAATATCTACGGCCAGGCGATCCCCAAACAAAGCATTTTTCCTTTTCGTATAGATTACTTCCCGCTGTGAGTTCATCACATCATCGTATTCAAGTAATCGTTTACGAATGCCGAAATTATTCTCCTCCACTTTTTTCTGGGCCCTTTCAATGGACCTTGTGATCATGGAATGCTGGATAACATCTCCTTCCTTAATTCCAAGTCTGTCCATGATCTTTGCGATTCGTTCCGATCCAAACAGGCGCATAAGATCATCTTCCAGGGAAACATAAAACTGTGACGAACCCGGATCACCCTGCCTTCCGGAACGTCCCCTCAGCTGCCTGTCAACACGGCGTGATTCATGACGTTCTGTTCCAATAATAGCCAAACCACCGGATTCCTTTACTCCTTTTCCTAATTTTATATCGGTACCCCTACCGGCCATGTTGGTAGCAATAGTCACCTTTCCAGCGACACCTGCTTCCGCAACAATGTCTGCTTCTTTCTTGTGAAGCTTGGCATTCAAGACATTGTGCGATATGTGCTTGCGGGTCAGCATACGGCTCAACAATTCAGAGGTTTCAACCGAAGTTGTACCAACCAGCGTTGGTCGTCCCAGATCAATATTTTCTTCAATAGAATCAATAACAGCATTGAATTTTTCCCTTTTGGTCTTATAAACCATATCCTCCCTATCATCCCTGATTACCGGCTTATTTGTAGGAATTACCACTACATCCAGTTTATAGATATCCCAGAACTCTCCTGCCTCTGTTTCAGCGGTACCTGTCATACCCGCCAGTTTATTATACATCCTGAAGTAATTCTGCAAGGTAATGGTAGCATAGGTTTGTGTAGCTGCTTCGATTTTAACATTTTCCTTGGCCTCAATTGCCTGGTGCAAACCATCAGAATACCGCCGGCCTTCAAGAATACGTCCAGTCTGTTCGTCTACAATCTTAATTTTGTTGTCCATCACAACATATTCTACATCTTTCTCGAAAAGGGTATAGGCTTTCAATAACTGGTTGATGGTGTGCACCCGCTCTGATTGTATGGAGTAATTTCTGAGCAATTCATTCTTTTTCTCTGTCTTCTGGGTATCGCCCAGTGATGACTTTTCCACCTCTGCAATTTCGGCCCCTACATCGGGCAACATGTATAATTTAGCATCCTCAGAAGATGTAGAGATCAGGTCAATTCCTTTTTCAGTAAGATCAATGCTATTATTTTTTTCATCAATTACAAAAAATAATTCATCATCAATGATGTGCATTTTCTTCATCTGCTCCTGCATATAAAAATGTTCCGTTTTCTGCAAAGCAGTACGCATACCCGGTTCACTGAGAAATTTTATCAAGGCTTTGTTTTTTGGCAACCCACGGAAAGCTCTCAGCAACAGCTCTCCCCCTTTTTTCTCAGCATCCGAATTGGCCGGATTACTAAGCAATTTCTTAGATTCAGCAAGGATCTTGGTTACGAAATTTTTCTGGGAATTGTAAAGTTTCTGAACAGTAGGTGTAAAGCGCTCAAATTCCTGTTTATCCCCTTTTGGGGTGGGTCCTGAAATAATAAGCGGGGTTCTTGCATCGTCAATAAGCACAGAGTCGACTTCATCCACAATAGTATAATTATGCTTTCGCTGAACCAGTTCATCCGGATTTTTGGTCATATTGTCTCTGAGATAATCAAACCCGAACTCATTATTGGTACCGTAGGTAATGTCAGCCAGGTATGCCTGGCGGCGGCTTTCTGAATTTGGTTCATGTTTATCAATGGTGTCCACACGCAATCCGTGAAATTCAAATAGCACCCCCATCCATTCTGAGTCCCTTTTAGCAAGGTAATCATTTACGGTAACCAAATGCACACCCTTTCCGGGGAGAGCATTCAGGTACACAGGCAAGGTAGCTACCAATGTTTTTCCTTCACCGGTGGCCATCTCTGCAATCTTACCCTGATGCAGTACCACTCCTCCCATCAATTGCACATCATAGTGTACCATATCCCATGTAATCTTTGTACCACCGGCAACCCAGGAATTATTGTAATGGGCTTTCCCACCGACAATATTGACATGATCGTGCTTTGCAGCCAGTTCCCTGTCAAAATCTTTCGCTGTTGCCTCCACAATTTCGTTTTCTTTGAAACGTTTTGCAGTTTCCTTCATAACAGCAAAGGCCTCAGGTAGAATTTCGTCCAGGATTTCCTGCGTTTTGGCATAACTCAGCTTTTCCAGTTTTTCTATATCTGAGTAAAGCTTATCCTTTTCAGAATATTCCATTTCATATTCCTTCTCGAGTCGATCGCGAAGTTCTGCAATTTGTTCTTCTTCCTCTTTCAGGTATTCCCGGATCCTTGATTTAAATTCAACTGTTTTTTCACGCAATTCATCATTGCTCAGTTCTTTGACAACCTCGTAGGCTGCTTTAATATCATTAACAACTGGTGTTAGTGTTTTAATATCCTTTTCGGCTTTTGTGCCGACCATTTTTTTCAGGAACTTAATCATAATATGATTCCTCTTAAAATATAGCTTGTTTGATTACAAAATTAATTGAAAAAAATAACAATACACAGCAGGAAAGAAGGGAGGGGAAATACATCAAAGGGGTTGTCTCCAACCCCTTTAAAATCTTAGTATTCGTCTTCATTAAAGAAGAAATCCTCCTTGGAAGGATAATCCGGCCAAAGGTCTTCTATACTTTCATATATTTCACCTTCGTCCTCAATTTCCTTTAAATTTTCTATCACTTCCATAGGTGCTCCGGACCTGACACAAAAGTCAATTAACTCTTCCTTTGTTGCTGGCCATGGAGCATCTTCCAATTTCGACGCAAGCTCTAGTGTCCAATACATCTATCGAAAATTTAAAGATGATTTAATGCAAAAATAATTTATTTAGTACAAAAGTCAACACACTTTCCATTAATAAACTTAAAGTTTTCAACAAAAACTACAGGCAATACTCAACGTGTTTTCCAGATGATTTCCCTGGCATTAAAATCTTTCGTAAACTTTCTTGCCAAAACAAAAAAGTAATCCGACAGCCGGTTTAAATACGTAATCACAATCTGCTCCACGTTATAGTTTTCTGCCAATCTGATAGCTATCCGTTCTGCTCGTCGACATATTGTCCGGGCAACATGACATAATGAAACTGTTTCATGTCCGCCCGGAAGTACAAAAGATGTAAGTTCAGGCAGGTCATCGTTCATCCTGTCAATTTCATTTTCAAGAAATGAAACATCATCATCCGTAAGCGAGGGAAGAGTTTCCCTGGCTTCCTCAGTTTCTGCAGCTAAAATAGCTTCAGCTACAAAAAGATTGTTTTGAATAACAATAAGGGCTTGTCTGCTTTGTTCATCAATTTCCTTATCACGGATTAAACCGATGAAAGAATTCAATTCATCTACTGTTCCATAAGCTTCAATGCGGTCATGAAACTTAGGGACCCTGGTGCCTCCAAGCAAAGAGGTTTCTCCTTTGTCGCCTTTTTTTGTATATATTTTCCATTCACTATTCATAGAAACCTTTTATGGGTTGTGTTTTTAACAAAGGATTGCTTCTATTGTTCACAATTCCTATACTGCATGGTCTTCAGTATAATGATCAATTTTTCGAATGTCTTTATTAATTTCATCCGATGAAACCTGGCCATCAATCAGGCGAATTATCCTGTGAGCATGTTTAGCAATATCTTCTTCGTGCGTCACAAGGATTATGGTATTTCCTTCATGATGTATCCGCTCAAACAAGCCCATTATTTCAATACTTGTTTTTGAGTCAAGGTTCCCTGTTGGTTCATCAGCTAAAATGATGGTAGGATTATTAACCAGGGCCCTGGCCAGGGCAACACGCTGCCGTTGCCCTCCTGAAAGCTCATTGGGTTTATGGGTCATGCGGTCGCCCAAGCCTACATTCTCCAATACTATTTCGGCCTGTTTCATCCTTACAGATTTATTCATCCCAGCATAAATCAATGGAAGCATTACATTGTCAAGTGCTGTTGAACGAGGCAGCAAATTGAAAGTCTGAAAAACAAAACCAATTTCCTTGTTTCGGATTTCAGCCAGTTTATTGTCATCGAGTTTACTCACATCTTTATCATTCAGAAAATAGGAACCGCTTGTAGGGGTGTCCAGACAACCAAGGATATTCATAAGGGTCGACTTCCCGGAACCCGAAGGGCCCATCAGGGCCAGGTATTCATTCTTTTTGATATCAACTGAAACAGACCGCAATGCCCTGACAATTTCTGTTCCGACTTTATACTCTTTTCGTATATCCCTGATCTGAATAATATCCTGGCTCATAAACTCTCTTATTTAACGAACAAAAATATATAATATCCTTTAATAGCGAATAATAAAATCCTGTTTACTGAATGCTTTCCGAAAATATACCAGCCCGACATGAAAAACATCGATTGTCAATGTTACTTTAGGGTTTTTCTTTATCGAATTCCATGCCTCTTCCATAGATGATGACCAGTGAATATCATCAAACACCAACAGGGTTTTATCTTCCACAAAAGGCAGAACCATATCAAAATATTTCAGGGTAGCTTCTTTTGTATGGTTGCCGTCAAAGAAAACATAGCCCACTTTTCTAAATTCTTCCAGAACATGAGGCAAAACATCGTCAAAGTTCCCATGAAGCACCCGGATATCCTTCAATCCTGCATTATGAAATAATTCTTCTGCATAGCGCGCTGTATTCCTGCTTCCTTCAATGGTTACAAAATTTGCTTCCTGGCAAGCCATATGCTGGTAAATAGTTGTTAATCCCAAAGAGGTCCCAAGCTCAAGCATATTATGCGGCTGATGATGCCGCACCAGACGAAATAAAAACTGCGCCTCTTTCGGTCGCTTAACAGACTGCCTGAGGATTTTTTTGATTTTTTTTCGATGGGTTTTACCATGTTTTCCGCCTGTGCCTAAATCATTAATTTCAATAGTTTCCCTGCTTTTTCGAATCCTTTTCCTAAGCATTTCAATACGTTCGTATTCAGGATAAATACGCCTGTCCCTGAACTCTTCTGATATTAATTCGTATAAAAACGGTGAATGTACAGACCAACGACTTTTAGCCCTGTACAAATAATGAAAGAAACGTAGGATCAGCGCAACTAATTTCACCTTACGAAATTAATATTTTAATGCTGATAACTTATACCCCAATAGTGAATAACAGAAGATTAATTTTTTATATTTGTATGTGTTGAAGAAGTAAATCATAGTGATAATCAACAATTAATATCTAATTAATACGACTATTATGTGGCGATTTTGGGGGATATGTATCCTAATTATATCAACAGTTTTTCAGGCTTACAGCCAGGGTAAAGACACCATTGTTATTGGCATCCCAATAGACAACCAGGATGCTGAGAAACTATACAATCAAGGCACAACACTTCTTGAAGAAGACCGATTTGCCGAAGCCTATGAATATTTTAACAAGGCCATTGAGCTCAAGCCAAACTTTTATCAGGCCTATACAAACCGGGGAACACTTAAGTTTGAAACCGATGATTATGAGGGGGCACTGGAAGATTACAACCGGTCCCTGAGCATCAAACAAACCCCCAATACATTGGTTAGCCGCGGTATTCTAAAAATACAGCTGAAGGATTACCTGGGTGCATTGGTAGATTTTAATGAAGCCCTGAAATTAAAACCTGATTATGCAGATGCTTTTTACCACAAAGGAGTTGTACGATTTCAGTTAGCAGAATATGATCGGGCCATTGAGAACTTTGATAAGGCCCTCGAATTAAAAAATGATTTTGTTTTTGCCCTTAATGACAGAGGAAGCACAAAAAGGAAGCTGGAACGTTACAACGAGGCAATATCAGATTACAAACAAGCCATAAGTATTGATCCCAAATTTGCTATCGCTTATTCTAATATTGGAAGCATTAAGTTTAAACAAAAAAAATACCAGGAAGCCATAGATTACTACACAAAAGCAATTAGCGTTAACCCCGATTACTACCTTGCCTATAACAACAGGGGCACTGTTTATTACGAGCTTGGAGAGTATGAAAAAGCCATAAAAGATTATTCCAAAGCCATTGAAGTTAATACGGCATATGCCTTTGCTTACAATAACAGGGGCAATTCTTATGTCAAACTGAAAGATTTCAACGCTGCCATATTAGATTATAACAAGGCTATTATAATCAATCCTGATTATGGATATGCCTATCTTAACAGAGGAATTGCCAAAGAAATGCTCAGGGACGAACTGGGTGCATGCAATGATTGGCGTGAAGCCAGCAACCTGGGTGTTGAATCAGGCCAAAACTATGTTAACCAGCAGTGTAATTTCTAAAACCATTGAACATGAAAGCGCGCAACATTTTACTCTTACTCATAAACTTGTTTTTTATACTAAATATCTCTGCCCAAAATATTGAATTCACAAAAGATGCTTTTCCGGGAAATAAGAAAGGGCTAAAAAAAGCACTCAAGGAAATAAAAAAAGGTGATGAATATTTCTACCATAATATCCGCGGATTGGACCTCATCGCCCTTCAATATTACCTCAATGCATATAAATTCAATCCTAACAATGCCCTCCTGAATTACAAAATCGGCAGTTGTTATATCAATACCCATTTCAAATTCAAATCATTGCCCTATTTTCTTAAAGCCCGAGAACTGAACGCGGAAGTCAGTACAGATATCATCTATCAGATCGGCAGGGCATACCACTATAACCTCGAATTTGATAAAGCTATCACAAAATATAAAAAATATAAAGAAACCCTCTCAGGAGAAGACAAAAAAGCGCTGATAAAAGAAGTAGACAAAAAAATCAAAGAATGCCAAACAGGAAAAGTATTAGTCGCTAACCCGGTACGAATTTTTATTGATAATATTGGCAATGTCGTCAATTCGCAATATGAAGACTTTAACCCCCGAATCAGTGCTGATGAAGGGGTCATGTTATTTACTACCAGAAGGCCAACCACAACAGGCGGAAAGAAATTCTTCGTGGATGCCCTTTATTTCGAAGATATCAATATTGCTACCAGTGAAAACGGGGAGTGGACCATCCCCCCTGAAAATCCCCGATCACCCCTAAACACCAATGACCATGACGCTGTAGTTGGAATATCACCTAACGGCCAAAAACTGCTCTTGTATAAAGGATATATAAATGGGGGTGACCTTTTTACCAGTGAACTGAACGGAAATGAATGGACTGTCCCCAAAAGACTTAATATAAACACGAAATACCATGAATCCTCTGCGTCGTACTCCTATGACAGTAAGCGCATTTATTTTGCAAGCGACCGGGAAGGAGGCTATGGCGGACATGATATTTATTATACTGAACAACAAGCCGACGGTACTTACGGGGATCCCGTAAACCTGGGCGAACCTATCAATACAGAATACGACGAAGACTGCGTTTTTATGCACCCCGATGGAAAAACCATGTATTTCAGTTCAAAAGGACATCAGACCATGGGTGGATATGATATCTTTAAAACGGAAATTAAAGGTGAATCCTGGACAGTCCCGGAAAATATCGGATATCCCATCAACAGCCCGGATAACGATGTGTTCTTTGTACTCTCAGCTTCCGGCAAACATGGATATTATTCATCTGCCAAAATAGGAGGTTACGGAGGGCAGGACATTTATCGCATTACCTTCCTTGGCCCCGAGAAACCCCTCATCAACAACAACGAAGACAATCTCATTGCCAGTATGGACATGCCACTGAGCGACAAAGTCATTGAAGAGCTAATTCATATTAAAACCAACCAGGTTACCATTGTTAAAGGAACCATTTTTGACAACATCACAGACTTACCCATTAATGTGGAAGGAGTCATTGAGATAACAGATAATGAAAGCCAGGAAGTTATTTATTCGTCTATTCCCAATGCATCCACCAGCAAATATCTCTTCTCCCTGCCATCCGGCAAAAACTACGGCATAGCCTTTAAGGCTGAAGGCTTTCTTTTTCATTCAGAAAATTTTGATATCCCGGAATCTACCGAATACCAAGAGATCATCAAAGACATCCGCCTGCAGCGCATTGAGGTGGGTAGCCGCATCATCCTAAAAAATATCTTTTTCGACTTTGACAAATCAACCCTGCGCCCGGAATCGATCAAAGAGCTTACCCGTGTTATCAACCTGCTCAACCAGTATCCAACAATCAAGGTAGAAATTAGCGGACATACTGACAGCAAAGGCACTGAAGAGTACAACGTAAGCTTATCACAAAGAAGGGCACAAAGCGTGGTTAATTATCTGATAGACCAGGGCATTGCTCCCGAAAGATTTGTTGCGAAAGGGTATGGCGAAACAAAACCGATAGCACCGAACACTACACCTGACGGAGAAGACTTCCCAAAAGGCCGACAGCTTAACCGCAGGGTGGAATTCAAAATCATTGCTATGTAATCAATACATAAGTACTTTTTCTACTTCCTTATATTTAAGGTGTGAACGGATGATCTGTTGCACATCCCGGTTATCCTGCTTAACAACGATGCACTTTTCGAGTTCCTCCCGATTATATATATACTCTGCCCATATGTAACCATAGCTCTTATAACAGGAATCTTTAATCAGCACCACCGATTTTTCATCATCCGACCTGCCCTTGTCAATAATGAACATATTTGAATGATCAACCCGCAGGGGTTCAATAGCTTCTAAAACGCGCTTATTATAATATTCAGCTGGCTCAAACTGTTTACAGGCCCCCAGGCTATAAGATGCACGCATGGGAAGAAGCTTGCAGCTCAGTTTAGCTGTACAAATGGTTTTTCGGCGATAATCGTAAAACAATCGCCGGAACTCCGAACGGATAAAATTATAATCAAAAGCCACGTTATGGCCCACCAGAATCCTGTCTTCTGTTATTTCAATAATCTTTTTAGCAATCTCGCAAAACCTTGGAGCATCCTCTACCATCTTGTCATTGATCCCGGTCAGGTTAATAATCCGATAAGGGATCTCTTTCTCCGGATTCACCAGGCTAATGAATTCATCCACAATTTTTTCCCCGTCATGAATATAAATAGCTATTTCAGTAATCTTCTCATTCCGGGCATTTATTCCTGTAGTTTCTACGTCCAGAAAAGCATACATGAAATCAGACTTATAGGTTCAATTTTGTTTGTATGGATTTTAATTCCCGGCGTAATTCAAGGACAGTATCCGCCAGTTCATCCCTGGGTAAATTAGGTTCCGGAAGCTCAGAGCTGATATAATTGACGAACTTCCAGATCTCCTTTACCTGCCTGACTTCTATTTCATAAGGATCATAGAGCGGATTCAGGGAATGTAATATGAATTTATTTTCACTCTTCAGTTTATTTTCAATGATCTTAAAAACCACTCCGTCATCCAGGGTAAGTATAATATACGGATGATAGTTCTTCAGGAAATTCCAGTTCTGAACATATTCGCCAACCACCCAGGACCCGTGAGGAATAGGATGCATGGAATCTCCGCTGATCTGAAAACTGCGGTACTTGCGGTCACGCGATAAAAATGGCAACTGGAAGGTTGGCAAAACTTTTATATACTCCGGATCCGCATAACCTGTTTTATACCCCGCCTTGGCTTTCTCATTTACCAGTTCAATATTCTCCTGGTTATCATTATCCACCGTAGTAGCCAATACCCTTAGGGCAGACCCGCTGATATACACATCATGCCCCCGTTCCAGCTGCCTGATCTGAAATTCTGACAGCGCCTGCAGATTAACTTTTATCAGCGTGTCTATCGACACACCATAATATTTTGAAAAAGCTACCAGGGCTTCAATACCCGGCTGAGCCACTTCATTTTCATACCCACTCAGCGTGGAACGCTTCATATGCAAGGAACCGGCAACTTCATCCTGTGTGCGACCCTTCCGCTTGCGCAAAAACTTGATGTTCGAACTAAAAAACGACATAAGCACAAATTTTTTATTGAAATCAAAAACAGATAATGATTATATTATAAACGTTATTTTGATTAAATACTAATCAAATATAAAGCAAATAGTTATAAAAAGCAATTTATTTTAACTTTTTTCTTGATAAAGTCGGGAAACTAATCAAAGCACAACATAATGACACCCATATATTATAATGATCCTAAAAGAAACATTGCACACCTTGACCTGGATACTTTTTTTGTATCGGTTGAAAGATTGTTTAACAAAAAGCTGATCGGCAAGCCTGTAATTATAGGCGGCACTTCCGACCGGGGTGTTGTGGCAAGTTGCAGCTACGAAGCCCGTAAATTCGGAATACACTCTGCCATGTCTATGAAAATGGCCAAATACCTCTGCGAGGATGCCATTATCGTAAGGGGCGATATGGAAGCCTATAGCAAATACTCCAACCTGATTACTGAAATTATTGCCGACACATCCCCTCTTTATGAGAAATCTTCCATCGATGAATTTTACATTGATGTTACGGGTATGGACAAATTTTTCGGTTGCTATAAATGGGCAAAAGAGCTCAGAGAAAAAATAATCAAAAACAGCGGTTTACCTATTTCATGCGGACTTTCAGCAAATAAAACCGTATCAAAAATTGCCGCCGGAGAAGCCAAACCCAATGGCTGCCTAACGGTAGAAAAGAACAGGATAAAACCTTTTCTGAATCCCCTCTCCATAAAAAAAATACCCATGATAGGAAACAAAACCTACCATTTATTGAGAACCATGGGAGTCACCACCATTAAAACCCTCAGCATGATCCCTCCGGAAATGATGGAAAAGGTACTGGGGAAGAACGGCATCCTCATCTGGAAAAAAGCCAACGGATACGATGATAGCCCGGTCATCCCCTGTTTTGAAAGAAAATCCATCAGCGCAGAAAGAACCTTTGACAGCGATACCATCGATATTTTCTTCCTGAAAACAAAACTCATCACCCTGGTTGAAAAAATTGCCTATCAGCTGCGAAAAGAAGAAAAATTGACTTCCTGCATAACGGTCAAAATCCGCTACTCAAATTTTGATACCCATAGCCTGCAAAAACGGATACCCTATACTTCCTTTGATCATATACTGATCAGCGAAGCACTGGAGCTTTTTAATAGACTGTATGATCGGAGAATGTTGATCAGATTGATAGGCGTCCGGTTCAGCCACTTAGTTGGAGGGGTGCAACAACTCAATATGTTCGAGGACACCCCTGAAATGATCAATCTTTACCAGGCTATGGACAAAGTCAGAAAACGCTTTGGCAAACATGCTATCAAAAGAGCAATAGGTGTATAATTTTCAAACCGGCTTCTATGTACTTCAACACACACTCATACCATAGCTTAAGATACGGGACCATGACTCCTGAACAGATCGCTAAAAAAGCCAAAGAAACCGGTATTCCTGCTATAGCCCTAACCGATATCAATAACTCGTCTGCCATCCCCGACTTTGTAAAAGCCTGCAATAAAAACAACATCAAACCTATAGCAGGCATCGACTTCAGAAATAAGAATGACCAGCAGTATATCGGACTGGCAAAAAACAAGCATGGTTTCCATGAGTTAAACCTGCACCTCAGCGAACACATCAGGAAAAAAGAAGTCTTCAGTAAAACGGCCCCCCGCTTCGATAACGCATATATTATTTATCCTCCCGACAAAGCACCAGAAAAACTACAGGAAAATGAATTCATAGGTATACGCCCTGAAGAGGCCAATAAGTTCCTGTTTCACCTGAACAATTACCCTAAATCAAAAATTGTGAGCAGGCAAGCTATAAGCTTTATGACCCCACATGACTTTGAATTACATAAAAACCTGCGGGCCATCGACAACAATACCCTGCTCACAAAACTAAAGGCCGGGCAGCTGGGGCTGCCCGGCCACAGCTTCATTCATCCCGATACCCTGAGAAAACATTTTGATCAACTACCACAACTCATAAATAATTCAGAAAAACTCATTGAATCCTGTTCATTTGCCTTTGATTTCAAAAGCCTGAAAAACAAAAAAACCTTTACAGGCAGCCGCTACGACGATAAAATATTGCTGGAAAAACTAGCCCTGGACGGACTTCAATACCGCTACAACGAAAAAAACACAAAAGCCAGGGAACGTATCTTCAAAGAATTAGAAATCATTGACAAGCTAGGATTTTCTGCATATTTCCTGATCACCTGGGACATCATCCGCTATTCCATGTCGCGGGGATTTTATCATGTGGGACGCGGAAGCGGGGCCAACAGCATCGTAGCTTATTGCCTGAAAATAACCAATGTGGATCCCATAGAACTCGATCTCTATTTCGAACGCTTCATCAATCCCCGGCGCAGCAGTCCACCGGATTTCGATATCGACTATTCCTGGAAAGAAAGGGATGAAATACAGGATTACATTTTTAAGCGATACGGCACAAAACACACCGCACTCCTGGGAACATGCACTACCTTTAAAGATCGCTCCCCCCTGAGGGAGCTGGGAAAAGTGTATGGTCTGCCCAAACAGGAAATTGATGAGCTTTCAGAAGATCCGGAGAAGCATAAAGACAACAACCATATCACAAAACACATTTATGCCCTTGCCAAAAAGCTGACCCATTTTCCTAACATCCGATCCATTCATGCTGGTGGTATTCTTATCTCCGAAAAACCTATCACCTATTATACTGCCCTCGACATGCCCCCAAAAGGATTTCCAACCACACAGTGGGATATGTATGTGGCGGAAGATATTGGCTTCGAAAAGCTGGACATCCTTAGTCAGCGGGGAATTGGCCATATCAAAGAAACCGCTGAGATCGTGCAGCAAAACAGGGGAATTAAAATTGATATACACCGTGTAGAAAAATTCAAAAGCGACGGCAAGGTTAAAAAGCTGCTGAAGACAGGCAAAAGCATCGGTTGTTTTTATATTGAAAGTCCGGCCATGCGCGGGCTCCTAAAAAAGCTGCGATGCGACAACTACCTGACCCTGGTCGCTGCCAGCTCAATTATACGTCCCGGGGTTGCCCGCTCAGGCATGATGCGGGAATACATCCGCCGTTTTCATCAACCGGATAAAATCAAGTACCTCCACCCTGTTATGGAAGAACAACTCAGAGAAACCTTCGGAGTGATGGTGTACCAGGAAGATGTACTGAAAATCTGTCACCATTTTGCCGGCCTCGACCTCGCTGACGCAGATGTCCTCAGAAGGGCCATGAGCGGTAAATTCCGAAGCAGGAAAGAACTGGAATGTATCATCAATAAGTTTTTTGATTATGCCAAAAAACGGGGACACCCCGATGAGATCGTTAAAGAATTATGGCGACAGATAGATTCATTTGCAGGCTATTCCTTTTCTAAAGCACACTCAGCCTCCTATGCGGTTGAAAGCATGCAGAGCCTCTTTCTGAAAGCCTACTTTCCCCTGGAATTCATGGTAGCTGTGATCAATAATTTCGGTGGTTTTTACCGAACCTGGGTGTACTTCAATGAAGCAAAATGCCTGGGCGGAAACATCGAACTTCCATGTATTAACAGCAGTTACCTGAAAACTTCCATCAAAGGGAAAAACATCTTTATGGGCTTTGTTCATGTCGGGAAACTGGAAAGCAAGTTTAGTAACAAAATTATCGATGAAAGGATACAAAATGGAAGCTATGAAAACCTGGAAGATTTCATCAACAGGGTGCATCCCGGTATAGAACAACTGATCACGCTGATCCGCACCAATGCCCTCCGCTTCACAGGAAAAACAAAAGCCCGGCTGCTATGGGAAGCACATAGCATGCTGAGCAAACATAAAAAGATTTCCGGACAAGGGCTTTTCCCCATAAGGACTAAAAAGTTCAGCCTCCCTCCCCTGGATGAAAACAACCTCATTCACGCCTATGATGAAATAGAAATTCTGGGATTTCCGGTCAGCATGTCGTATTTTGATCTTCTGCAAACCTCTTTTCGGGGAGAGGTGCCGGCAGATAAGCTGGCTGATTATGCCGGCAAAGAAGTACGCATGCTTGGTACCCTGGTTACCATCAAATATGTGCGGACCATTAAAAACCAACTAATGCATTTCGGAACATTTATCGATACAAAAGGCCGTTTTTTCGATACCGTTCATTTTCCCGATTCCCTGAAAACCTATCCCTTCAGAGGAATGGGAGTTTACCTTATCCTCGGACAAGTAACAGTAGAGTTTGGACAGCCCGGCATAACGGTAAAAAAAATGGCCAAACTGCCCTTCAAAAAAGACCCCAGGGAGTAGAAACTATAAACAACACTATGAAATATTTAATGATTATATGGAAGCTATCTGCCCAAAGCAGGAGATTATTATAAAATCAAGCAGATTACCGGCATTACTTTTTTATAGGCAGGCAAGGTTGAATGCTAAACCAATTCCTATATCAGATTGTTACTTTAATAAAGGACACGTATTATGAAACTATCAGCCAGAAACCAGATAAAAGGAATTATCAAGCGCATTAACACAGGAGCAGTAAATTGTGAAGTCATGGTAGAGATTGCTCCCAATGTAGAGATCACTTCCATTATTACCAAAACCTCCATTGAAAACCTTGGATTAATAGAAGGCTCAGAGGCATATGTGGTGATTAAAGCTTCTAATGTAATGCTTGGTGTGGATCACTAAGAGAGCTTGTATTCGAACAATATGTTTCATGGTGATGATTGACTTGCAGCCCCTTTGCATAGCTCAGAGTGATTATACGATTCAAGATTAGGCGACGCAGCGATTTTCGATATACATTCAATCAATCAGGCAATCGGGCACTCAGGCAATCTTCGTCACTTTCCCCAACTGTCCCTGTCAAGGCTCCTGTATTGTATTGCTTCAGCCAGATGTTGCGCTTTGATATTCAGGCTTGCCTCCAGGTCAGCAATGGTCCGTGACACTTTCAATATCCGGTCGTAAGCCCGTGCCGATAATCCAAGCTTTTCCATAGCGTGTTTTATCAGGCCAATACAATCGGCATCCAGCTTGCAATGCACCCTCAGCAATCGGGGCAACATCTGGGCATTACAATAGATATTTCCTTCCTGTTCAAATCGTTTCTCCTGCAACAATCGGGCACCAACTACCCTTTCCCTGATATACTCACTTTTCTCTCCTTCATTCAAAGTTGAAAGATCTTTAAAGGGAACCGGGATCACTTCAATGTGTATGTCGATCCGATCCATAAGCGGACCGGAAATCCTGTTCAGATATTTTTGTACCAGGCCCGGATTGCACACGCAATCCTGCCAGGGGTGGTTATAATAACCACACGGACATGGGTTCATGGCCGCCACCAGCATAAAGCTGGCCGGATAAACAATTGAAATTTTCGCCCTGGATATCCGCACATAGCGGTCTTCAATGGGCTGACGCATCACCTCCAGTACCGAACGCTTAAATTCAGGCAATTCATCCAGGAACAGAACGCCGTTCTGGGCAAGGGATATTTCACCCGGCTGAGGGAAGGTACCGCCACCTACCAACCCGGCATCGCTTATTGTATGGTGTGGCGACCGGAACGGCCTCGCCGTAACCAGATTCGTATCCTTCCCTAACTTCCCGGCTACCGAGTGAATCTTCGTCGTCTCCAGAGATTCTTTCATGCTTAGCGGCGGCAAAATAGTTGGCAACCGCTTCGCAAGCATAGTTTTTCCTGCCCCGGGAGGACCAATTAGTATAAGATTATGCCCTCCTGCAGCAGCAATCTCCAAAGCCCTTTTTATATTCTCCTGCCCCTTTACTTCACTAAAATCAAATTCAAAATTTCTCAACTGTTTTTCAAATTCTGCCCGCACATCCAGTTTCAGCGGCTGCACCTTTGATTTCCCCTCGATTAACGCTATCACTTCTTTTATCGTCTGCATGCCATATACATTTAAACCATTTACTATTGCCGCCTCATGACCGTTTTCCTTCGGAAGAATTAAATTTCTGAAGTTTTTATTCTTGGCTTCAATGGCAATGGGCAAAGCCCCTTTTATGGGCTGCAGCTTTCCATCCAGGGAGAGTTCGCCCATGATCACATATGTGCCCAGATCCGGAACTTCTATTTGGCCGGAAGCAGCCAGGATGGCAATGGCAATAACGAGGTCATAAGAAGAACCCTCCTTACGGATATCTGCCGGAGCCATATTGATAACGATCTTTTTCCCGGGTATGCGAAAGTTATTGTTCTTCAGGGCTGAATCTATGCGATGATGGCTCTCCTTTACCGCATTATCAGGCAAACCAACCATGAAGAAATTTATTCCCTGATCAATATTGACCTCCACAGTTATTGTAATCGCCTTAATTCCATAAAGCGCACTTCCATAAGCTCTCACCAACATACCCACACTCTCTTCCTAATTCAAAAATTTAAGGTTTATACTTCGACTGCTTCAGTATCTCTTGTGCATCTGTCATTTGTAATAAATCAGTGAGGCTTGTTTTGGGATTTTTTTCCATAAACCGCCGGACAATCTGCCAGCCAGTCCAGGCACCCAAACGCCCCGGAGCATCCTTGCTGATTGCAGATGTAAACGGTCCGTCTAAAATGAATTTATTGATAATGGTAATTTCGGATTTATACAAAACTTCATTGTTTATGAAAAAAGACCATATTTCAGATTCGAAATCAGTACACCATTGGATCTGCTCAGCTGTATACCCAATTATATATTGATCTTCTGTTTCTTTCAACATCTGTTCCATGATATACAATACTTTGCCCTCATAAATCATTCGTTCAAGTAAATTATTATCATATTCCCGTATGTCAATCATGGTGGCTGCAATAGCTTTTATGCAATCCGGAGCAATATACGGTGATGCCATCCGGCTTTTTCGATAAACTGGTATACGATACAGATCATAATACACATAATCATTACCAAGATAATTGTCAATCCCAATTAATAACACACTATCAAGGTAACTGACAGCTTGCTCATAATTTACACCTGATATATACGTATAAACAGTTGGCGGCCTGAAAGCAGGAAAGAAATGATTCAGGCGGGCAAAAGCATGAGACAGCATGTTCTCCGTTTCTTTCAGATCAGGAAAGCTTTCCTGCACATCCTTAAAAATCTGTATCATATTGGTATCTGTGAGATAGGCCCTTAAAAGCTTAACTTCCGTTGAATTGCTGTAATTTCCCTGTATAAAAATATGGTAGTCCTCATCGAGCATTTTAAGTTCTTGCTTTAAGTTCTCAGTATCAGCCTGGAATAAGGCTTCTTCATAGCGCTTAATCTCCACCTTTTTTGCATCCTCCACTTTTATCTTTTCTTCAATATTCCTGCAGGAAAAAACAAAAACAACTATCAACAATAGAAAAACGAATCTGTATAAATGACTTTTCTTCATAATAACTTTTAATTAATCCATCTGTAAAACAAACGTTCCCTTTTTCGGAGATTTTTTTTAACCCATAAAAAGAGAAAACTGCTTATAGCAACAATGTCATAACATTGCACCACAAACAGTTTAATGTATTTAAATAGTGCTACAAAATCTTAAAGCCAACCGATATATTGAATGTGTTCAATTTCTCAAAGATATATTCAGAAGATACGGAACTTATGCCCATATCATAACGAATATCAAAAGTAAACGCATGATAATCGATACCTGCTCCAATATTCAATCCCCAGGTACCTCCTTTCAGGTCATCTGCACTATAATACTTGTTCACATCCAGCGGTTCTTCACCATCAACCTTAATATCGAGCTCTTTACTAACATTAAATGCTATGGTAGGACCAGCCATAACACGTAAATTGAATTCATCCCAGTCGATCAGTTTAAATCCGCCCATTATTGGTATTTCCATTTGATCGATGGCAATAAAATATTCCGACTTTTTCGACTGGTATTGTTGATCATTTTCGTTGAACAACTCCCCGCCTTTATGAACATAAACCAATTCCGGCTGGACATATAGGTTTCCAAGAGATATCCTGACAAAAGCGCCTCCCTGATATCCGATAACAGTTTTATTATCAAAGCTGGGTTCTTCTGTAGAAATGGAAGCGAAATTAATACCAGCTTTGGGGCCAAAAGTAAACGGAGACTGCGCAAAAAGCACACTTCCCGTAAATACCATACAAATAATGAGAACGGTTTTTTTCATATTCAGTTTTTTTTTGTTGACAAACAAATTTAATAATTTATTCTTCTAACCCGGATAATTCATAAACCTAAATCGTGAAAACCTGAATTATCCTGACG
>CAZZLL010000022.1:0-54853 GCA_964654725.1 uncultured Lentimicrobiaceae bacterium
ATTTTATTGCTGAAGGCGTGGATCAGACCAGGGGGTGGTTCTTTACGCTGCACGCCATTGCCACCATGCTGTTCGATTCCGTTTCATTTAAGAACATCATATCCAACGGCCTGGTCCTCGATAAAAATGGGAACAAAATGTCGAAAAGGCTCGGCAATGCGGTCGATCCCTTCAAAACCATCGAAAAATACGGGTCCGACCCCCTCCGCTGGTACATGATCACCAATGCCCAGCCATGGGACAATATCAAATTCGATATCTCCGGGGTGGAGGAGGTGAGAAGAAAATTCTTCGGTACATTATACAATACCTACTCCTTCTTTGCACTCTATGCCAATGTAGATGATTTTAATTATAACAGACCCGAGGTTCCTGTAAATGAACGACCGTAGATCGACCGCTGGATCATCTCCCTGCTTCACTCCCTGGTGAAAGAGGTGAAAGAACAGTACGAAAATTATGAACCCACCCGGGCCGCCAGGCTGATCCAGGAATTTGTGCTGGAGAACCTCAGCAACTGGTATGTCCGGCTTAACCGCAAAAGATATTGGGGTGGCGAATTTGATACGGACAAGCTCGCAGCCTATCAGACACTCTATATGTGCCTCGAAACCACAGCCAGACTGGCTGCTCCCGTGGCCCCGTTCTATATGGAAAAATTGTTCAGGGACCTGAATGGAGTTACGGGTAGGTTCGACGAACCTTCAGTGCACCTGGCCGAGTTTCCTTCATATGACCCGTCGCTAATCGATCGCGATCTGGAAGAGCGGATGAATATTGCACAGACCATTACCTCCATGGTGCTGGGACTGCGCCGGAAAGTGAATATCAAGGTCAGACAACCGCTGAACAAAATCATGGTTCCTGTGTTGAATGGGCAATTCCGTGACAAGGTGGACCGTGTAAGTGATCTTATCCTGAATGAGCTGAATATCAAGTCTATTGAGTATCTCGATGAGACAGCAGGTGTTCTTGTGAAAAAGATCAAACCCAATTTCAAGGCCCTTGGACCAAAATATGGCAAGCAGATGAAGCAGGTTGCTGCAGCTGTGGGACGGATGGATCAGCATGATATCAATACCATGGAGAAAGAAAGAAAATTTGATCTTCAAATTGAAGGTCAAACGATCACTCTCGGAATGGAAGATGTTGAAATCGCCTCGGAAGATATTCCCGGATGGCTGGTAGCAACAGAAGGGGCCATTACTGTAGCGCTCGATATTACCATCACTGATGAATTGCGCTCAGAAGGAATTGCCCGGGAACTGGTGAACAGAATACAAAACATCAGAAAGGAGAGCAACTTCGATGTAACCGATAAAGTAAATATTGTTATAGAACATCATGACTCTTTTACCGATGTTGTAGACCGGTTCGGCGATTATATAAGTACCCAGACACTGGCTGAAAGCATTGATTTTACCGATCAGCTAGACAACAATGACAGCCGGAAGATAGAGATCGACGACAAGATAATACTGAAGATCAGGGTTGCAAAATCTGAAAGGTGATTTTTTAACTTTCAACCGGATCGAAAAAATATGAGTAAATTGAATTATTTAGTATATTTAAACAAATTATAAAACGAGAAACCATGGCTGAGAAAACAAGATATTCAGATGAGGAGCTGATGGAGTTCAAGGAACTGATTAATAAAAAGCTCGATAAGGCCAGGGAAGATTACGAAATTTTGAAATCTGCCATTACGCAAAGTGAAAGTAACGATACCCAGGATACATCGCCAACATTCAAGGTGCTCGAAGAGGGCGCTGCAACCCTGTCAAAAGAGGAGGCCGGAAGACTTGCCCAGCGCCAACACAAATTTATTCAGCATCTGCAGGCTGCCCTTGTCAGGATTGAAAACAAAACCTACGGAATCTGCCGGGAAACAGGGAAACTTATCGCCAAGGAACGTCTACGCGCTGTTCCACATGCTACCTTGAGTATGGAGGCGAAATCAAAACAGTAATCCCGCAGTAACTGAATGAAATAATCCACCGCAGGAAAACTGTTTGTATATCTCCTGACAAGACATAATACCATGTCCAGATCCCTTAAATGTATACTTATTATTCTTGTGATCCTGATCATCGATCAAGTGATAAAGGTCATTGTCAAAACCAATATGACGCTCTATGAGCAGAACCCTGTATTTGGCAACTGGTTCATTATACATTTCGTGGAGAATAAAGGGATGGCCTTTGGGATGAACCTGCCCGGCAATAACGGGAAGATCTTGCTCAGCCTATTCAGGCTGGTGGCCATTGTTGCGATCGCTTTTTACCTGCGTCATCTTATTAAACTTAAGGCACATACCGGGCTGCTGATTACCATGTCGCTCATACTGGCCGGCGCCATAGGCAATATGATCGATTCCGCTTTTTACGGAATGATCTTTAGTGAAAGCAGCCCCTATGAACCGGCCATTGCATTTCCTGAAAGCGGCGGATACGAAACATTCCTTCATGGTAAAGTAGTGGATATGTTCTACTTTCCAATTATTAATGGAGTGTATCCCGACTGGTTCCCGCGCATTGGCGGACAGTCATTTACCTTTTTCAGGCCGGTATTCAATATTGCCGATGCCAGCATATCCATCGCTGTGTTTATCCTGCTTTTCAGACAAAAGAAATACTTCGAATTCATGCATGAAGCCGAAGAAAAAAAAGAAAAATCCGATATCGCAACTGATGCCGAGAATTAACAATCACATATAAACTGCCTCGAAGCAGAGCTTCGGGGAACTGACCCCAACGAGATCAGATACAAAGCAGTATCACTCCTCTTTCAACTGCAGCTCGCTGAAAAATGATTTCACCGTCCTGCAAAAACAAGGCGTATTGTTATCAATTATTCCCCTTTTATTACACTGAACACATTCGATGATCCGGCCCCACAACTGATAATCGTCTTCATTCCTGTCTCAACTGTTGCATTGGAACGCAGAACCTTGTCCCTTGGAACATGATAAATGTTGCCTGATGTTGGATTCGGGCCGGTAGGAACAAAAACGGTAATAATCTCTCCCTGATCGTCCGTTATAAATCCTGTCATGAGCGTACCGGAATTAAACAAATCTACAATAACAACCTCCTTAAAGAAGGATCGGTTTTTACCAAAAAACTGGCCCACTGTCTCACGAGCAATTTTATATCCGGGAATCTTGTTCAGGTATTTCTGTTCCAGCTGATGATTTAGAAATTTTCCCCAACTGGTTTTGATAATCAATCCGATGGAGAAGAATATCAGGAAAATAACAATTATAGCAGTAACATACAGGCCAAAAATATACAGCCGGGAATCCGTTTCAACAATCAGGTCAATCAATGGTCCGATGGTACGCTCAATAAGTCCGATAATCCAACGAAAAAATATAATTACCAGGGTAATAGGGAGAAGCGCCACCAATCCTCCAATAAAAGTTGTTCGGAAGAAACTCCTTAGCCGTTTAAAAAAACTGGTTTTCATGATATAGTCATTTTTTCTTCTACAAATATACCACTTTGATCTTCCGCATACGCTACATAACAATGTTCTGCATCGGATTTAACAAAAACCAAACGGACCCTGATAAAAAATTTAAGTATTAATTCATAAATTGTGTGTCGCTTAATCCCGCAATACTTTATATCTTGGATTGCCCAATCCTGATGAGGCAATGCTATTATTAAACAAAAACTATTGAAATATGAGCCGGATGATCATTTTGACCTGTCTCCTGTTACCCATTGTATCCATACATACTGTAGCACAGGAAATTATTTATGTAGCACACCGCGGAGCATCCTACCTTGCTCCTGAAAATACGCTCGCATCCATCCAACTTGCCTGGGAGCTGGACGCCCCGGCAGCTGAGTGTGATATCATGATTACACGCGATAAGGAGGTCATTCTATTCCATGATAAAAAGGGTGGACGGCTCACCGGCCATGATTTCGTTGTTAAGGAGACTGATTACAACCAGATAAAAGATTATACCATACTTTTAAAAGAGACGAACCTGCCAGAGTATACTGCTGAAAAGATACCGCTGCTTTCTGAGGCGCTGGAGACCGTACCCGACGATAGAACCCTGGTGATAGAGATAAAGACTGGTCCGGAGATCCTTCCCTATATGGCAAATGTCATTGCCAACCATTGGAAAACGGGAAAGATCGCCTTCATTGCCTTTGATTTCGAAACCATTCTTGCCACAAAAGCGATCTACCCGGACATCCCATGTTACTATCTTGCAGCATTCAGGGTAGATGTAAAAAGCAAATTCAAACAGATAAAAGCCAGCAATCTCGATGGTGTAAACCTGCGCCACCAAATCATCAATAAAAGGTTGGTGAAAAAATACAACAAGGCAGGCAAAAATGTCTGGTGCTGGACGGTAAATGACCCCGAAGATGCCCGCAAAATGATCAATGCCGGCGTATCAGCCATAACCACCGACCGCCCTAAATGGCTCAGTGAACAAGCCAAATTACAATAATTTACATTTTTAATTACGATAGTATTAATATATTGATCACAGGAAAGGGATTTGAATATAGATATAAAATTAAGGCAGAGAATATTATTGGAGTAAGAGTCAGATTCTCTGAGTTTTCTCTAAATAAGTCCTGCTTTTTGGAGAAGTTCAATAATTTGTTCTTTGGAGATATTTTCAAGTTGGCTTTTGTCGTAGATGTAAACAAGGTAAACTTCGTTATCTTCGGTTACCAGGTAAGTGACGACCCTTGCACCTCCGGATTTGCCTTTGCCTTTTGAAGTAATGGCCATGCGAATTTTATGAATGCCTTGACCTAAATTTATACCCGAATCCGGTTGTTCTTTCAGAATTTGAACAAGTCCTTGCAAGTCGGCATTCAGGGAAGGGTATTTTTTAGAAAGCTTTTTGAAAAACTTTTTGAAATCGGGAGTTGGATATACGCTATAACTCATTGAGGAAATCTTCGGCGGTTTGTTTTTCAATTTTACCTTCCTGCATCAACTTTACCTGATTTAAGCTTTGCTGCAGTTCTTCCAGAGCCTTCTTATCAACCTCTGGCACTTCGACATAGTCCAAGGTTTTTATAAACTCCAAAAACGCATTAAATTTACTATCGCTTATATTTAAAGTAAGTTGCTTCATAGTTTAAGTTATTTATAACCTCAACCTGTTCAGTTTCATTTGAAACTAAACCTGCCTTACATAAAGGTTTGTCCGATAATTGCTTTTCGCAAATTTACAAAAAATATTTTTTTTCCATTAGAACATATACTGTTTGACAGTTGCTTAAGCAGCAAAAAACAGATGCTCTGCTTATTCACTGCTCTCTCTTTACTATACCATAAAATAATACCTTTATCAATTCATCAAGCAACTTTTCCTTCTCCGAACGGCTGTATTCATTCAAAAACAGGGGAAGTTCAAGTCCTTTCAGCATAGTAGTGAAGGCAATTGCGCCTATATCAGGCCGCTTAATCACAAATGCTCCCTCTTTGATCCCCCTGTCAAGAATTTCATATACCATCTTATACTCCTCCTCTTCAAATTTCTTTCTTACCCGCTTCACAAACTGCATCTGCTCCAGGTAGTCCTCCTTCAGTACCGCGTAAAAGTTTGTTACTGTTTTTACATGATACAGCCTGAACATAATATAATCTTTCAGGCGGTCGGTGGGAGTTTTGCCGGTATTGATAACCTTGACCAGCTGCTTTTTCAACTCCTGGGCCTCCTTTACAACCACCGCTTCAAAGAGTTCTTCCTTGCTCCTGTAGTAGTAATACAAAGAGCTCTTACCCATTTTCGAGCAAAGGGCAATCTCATCCATGGTGGTGCCCCTGTACCCGTTCCTGGTAAACACTTTACGTGCAACCTGAACAATTTCGGCCCTGACCTTTGATTTTACTACTACCATATCCAAATGATTAATGCATCCAACCCATCGCTCAACGTAAAGGTATCCCTTTCACTTTGCAACGAGCCTTAATTATTACCCGCCTCAAATTATTTACAAACCATCCGGCTAACTGTTCACTGCATCATCTTCTTCCACCATTTTAAAGTCGAGCTGGCGTTTCGATAAATTGGCATTTGTAACTTCGATCTTCACCTCATCACCTATTTGAAACTCTTTGCCTGAGTTCCTGCCGATAATTTTATAATCGTCTTCGTCGAATTCATAAAAATCGTCCACCAGCCCCTGTAGTGAAATCATCCCTTCGCACTTATTCTCAACAATTTCAACATAGATCCCCCAATCGGTAAGCCCAGAGATTACGCCGTCAAACTCCTCTCCCACCTTATCCTGCATAAATTCTACCTGTTTGTATTTAATCGATGCCCGCTCTGCCTCAACAGCCCTTCGCTCCATCTCCGAAGAGTGGTCGCACCGGCTCTCATATTTGTCTGCATTCTTTGACTCCCCCCCTTCCAGGTAATGGGCCAGCAACCGGTGAACCATCAGATCAGGATATCTTCTGATAGGCGATGTGAAATGGGAATAGTCCTTAAAAGCAAGTCCGTAATGACCAATATTGTTGGTTGAATACCTCGCCTTTGCCATCGACCTCAGCGCCAGATTCTCAATCACATGCTGCTCTTTCTTTCCCTTGATCCCATTCAGCAAACTATTCATCGATTTTGCTACCTGCTGGTTATCACCCATCTGCAGCTCATATCCCAACTTTCTGATAAATGCCGTAAAGGATTCCAACTTCTCCGAATCGGGCAGGTCATGGATCCTGTATACAAATGTCTTTCCCTTTTTCTTGCCCGGTTTACGCTCCTCCGGAGAGAGCTCCTTCTCATATTTTCCTCCCCTGCTGGCATACTCAGCTACATGGCGATTCGCCAGCAACATGAACTCCTCTACCAGGTGATTCGCCTCTTTCTGAACTTTGAAATAGACGCCCAGAGGCTTGCCATCTTCATCCAAATGAAACTTTACCTCATCGCGCTCAAAATTGATGGAACCCTCCTTGTGTCTTCTTTCCCTTAAAATAACAGCCAGGTTATGAAACGTCAGTACCTCCTCTTTCATCTCTCCCTCGCCAGTTTCAATGATCTGCTGCGCCTCATCATAATCAAACCGTCGATCGGAATTGATTATCGTTCTTCCAAACCACTCATCCACCACCCTGGCCTCCGGGGTGATCTCCAAAACAGCAGAAAAACACAGTTTGTCTTCATTCGGCCTTAGCGAACAGACATTGTTCGACAACTTCTCCGGGAGCATCGGCACCACCCGGTCGACCAGGTACACCGAGGTGGCACGGTCGTATGCCTCGTGCTCGATGATCGATCCCTTTTCCACATAATGGGCCACATCGGCAATATGGATCCCAACCGAATAATTTCCGTTTTTCAATTTCTCTATCGACAAAGCATCGTCAAAGTCTTTGGCATCTGCCGGATCAATCGTAAACGTGGGAACGCCTCTCATATCCCTCCTACGCTTTATCTCCGCAGCAGTAATATTAACCGGTATTTTTTCTGCCGCTGCCTCCACCTCAGGAGGAAAAGTAATGGGCAGTTCAAATTCCGCGAGGATGGAATGCATCTCCGTATCATTCTCCCCCGGAAAGCCCAATACCTCAACAATCTCACCAAAAGGATTCTTCACCTTCTCCGGCCAGTCGGTAATCTTCGCGATCGCCTTCTGCCCATGCTCCGCGCCATTCAAATTGTTGTGAGCAATAAAGATATCAAAGGGCATCTTACCGCTGTCGGGCAATAGGAATGCATAATTTTTCGACACCTCAACAATACCCACAAACGTTTCTCGTGCCCGCTCGATCACTTCGATCACCTCTCCCGACAATCGGTTGTCATTTTTCTTTTTCGGATAGATATGCACCTTTACCAGGTCACCATCGAGCGCCCGTGCCATGTTCGAGCGGGAAATAAACACATCCTGCTCGATCTCATCCGAAACCAGGAATGCATAACCGTGCTGGGTCATATCAATGGTTCCATTCACGTAACCAGCCCGCTCCTTCAATCTGAACTTCCCTTTTTCAGGCTGCTCAAGTAATCCCTGCTCAACCAGGTTATACAGCGCGTTATTGATCATATCGCGATCGCGCTGATCATTGATCAGCAACTGCTTAGCAAGCTGTTTGTAATTAAACAATTTTCTAGGGTTCCTCGTAAAGACCCCCATGGCCTGTGTCATCGCTTTATCAATGGTAAACTTACCTTTTCTCTGTCTAGATGTTCTTCTTCCCATCGTACTATTTGTTTCTGTTTTATCTTTTCCGGGTAATAAAATTAAGAGGATCGCCTTACCGGGTAAAAGGTTAGCTTTAAAATTACTAATTTTATACTTTCTAATTCATATACTTATGAAAAATAAACTGCAGATATACAATACCCTTGCCCGTAAAAAAGAAACTTTCGAACCCGCCAGCCCTCCTTTTGTGGGACTGTATGCCTGTGGACCAACTGTTTACGGTGATGCCCACCTCGGGCATGCCCGCCAGGCAATTACATTCGACATCCTCTTCAGGGTACTGATACATCTCGGATACAAGGTCAGATATGTCAGAAATATTACAGATGTCGGTCACCTCGAGAACGATGCCGATGAAGGCGAGGACAAGATTGGTAAGAAAGCGCGCCTCGAACAGCTGGAGCCCATGGAGGTGGTGCAACATTATATGAACGCATACCACAGGAATATGCTTCAGTTGGGTGCCCTCTCCCCCAGCATTGAACCTCGTGCCAGCGGACATATCATCGAGCAGCAGGAACTGGTAGCGAAGATCATTGAAGCCGGGTATGGGTATGAGGAAAACGGATCGGTATACTTCGACGTGGCCAAATACGCTGAAAAACACCCTTACGGTAAACTATCAGGGAGAAAAACAGACGACCTTCTCGCAAATACACGAAACCTGGAGACACAGTCGGAAAAAAGGAGTCCGCTGGATTTTGCGCTTTGGAAAAAGGCCGGACCGGAACATATCATGCAGTGGCCGTCGGAATGGAGCAAAGGATTCCCGGGATGGCACCTGGAGTGTTCAGCCATGAGCGCAAAATACCTGGGAGATACCATCGACATCCATGGCGGCGGAATGGACCTCCTGTTTCCTCATCATGAGTGTGAGATCGCACAGAATGTGGCCGGATACGGAAAAGAGAAGGTGCGGTATTGGATGCACAATAACATGATTACCATCAACGGGCAGAAAATGGGTCGGTCGCTCGGAAATTTCATCACCCTCGACCAGCTTTTTACAGGTGACCATCAATTGTTGAAAAAGTCCTTTGATCCGATGACCATCAGGTTTTTCATTCTTCAGGCACACTACCGCAGCACACTCGATTTTTCGAACGATGCTATTACCGCCTCCGAAAAGGGGTTACATCGGTTACATAACGCGATCAGGATCCTGGATAAAATCGAGGCTGCCAAAAACGGGGTAGTGAATGCTGCAGAGTTACAGGAGAAGTGCGAAGCTGCCATGAAAGATGACCTGAATACCCCCCTGATGATCTCTACGCTTTTCGATGGGGTCAGAATGATCAACTCACTGCATGAAAACCGCATCAAAACCGACGCAGAAAACCTGGATCTTCTGAAAAAGATCTATACAACCTATGTTTACGATATACTCGGTTTAGCTCCCGAGTCATCTGGCGGATCAGACAGCTCTATTGCAGAGGAATTAATCGGTTATGTGCTGCAACTCAGACAAGCGGCGAAAGAGCGAAAGGATTATGAAACGTCCGATCAGATTCGCGACACATTACAAAAGATGGGAGTGGTTATCAAAGATCGCAAAGATGGTGTTGACTGGGAAATCGGCTAACAGATGAAAAGCAGTCATTCATACCCGCTTCCCCGGTCACGCGAAATTAGTATCGGTGATCTGAAAATGGGGGCCGAACATCCCGTTGTGGTTCAGTCTATGGCCAATACCGCCACCACCGACCTATCTGCCAGTGTGGAACAATTCAAAAGGATCGTCGACGCAGGATCGCAAATGGTTCGGTTCACTACCCAGGGTCTCAGAGAGGTCGAAACCCTGAAAAAAATCATCGACGCTCTTCCCCCCAATTACAGGAAAGTACCCGTTGTCGCAGATGTTCACTTCCGGTCTGACATTGCCCTTAAAGCCGCCGTGGTATGTCATAAGGTGCGGATTAATCCAGGCAATTTTACAGAGAAAAAACAGGGACCGGCCATTTTCAGCGAGGAGCAGTTTCTTGCAGGGCATGCTGAAAACAGGAGTGCGCTTATTGCCCTTATCAAGGTATGCAAAAAACACAATACAACAATCAGGATTGGCGTCAACCATGGTTCTCTTTCAAAGAGAATCATGTCGAGATATGGCAACACACCCGAAGGAATGGTTGAGTCGGCCCTCGAATTCCTCAAGGTCTGTTGCGAAGAGAATTTTCATCAAGTTGTCGTTTCGCTGAAATCGAGCAACTCCGTTTTAATGATACATGCTGTCCGACTGTTACAAAACCAGATGGCTAAAGAAAACCTCTGTTACCCGATCCACCTGGGCGTTACCGAATCGGGCAACGGTATGGACGGTCGCGTCAAATCGGTGGTTGGCATGGCCCCCCTGCTTGCCGAAGGTATAGGCGACACCATTCGGGTGAGCCTCACTGAACCCCCCGAAAACGAAATTCCGGTGGCTCGCGCGATCACCCGGATATTTAAAAAACCGGAAGTGCTGCCCTATGATCCGGTAGGTAAACTTCCGTGGGATCCCTTTCGTTTTAAGAAAAGAGAGGCTCGTGTAGTACTGGGAATCGGTGGTACCCATCCTCCTGTGGTTATTTCGGCTGAAGGCGTTTTTGCAAATCCGGTGCCGGATATCATCGCCTCGGAGGCAAACAACCTCACGGTACTCTCTTATAACGGATCGAAATATGTTCTTGAAAATCATGGGAATACCATATTTTCTGTTCCCGGATTCCTGATAGCGGGTCCGGAAACCGATCCCGGGGAAATTACGGGAATAAAGCAGAACGTAATCGTCATTCTTGATGCTGGCAGCCATGAATTGACAGAGATCAAGCAATGGATGATCGAATATCTGAATCAAGGCGGATCTGCCCCGGTAATCCTCCGGAAGAGGTATGATGAAAAAGAGGAAGAGCAGTATATGATCCGTGCTTCCGGTGAGTTTGCCCTGCTGCTGGTCGATCGACTGTTAGATGGTATATGGATTGAAAACCCTGATATGACGCCGGATTTCAATAATCGATTATCATTCAGCATTCTTCAGGCTTCGCGGAACCGGATCACCTCCACGGAGTATATCGCCTGCCCCTCCTGCGGAAGAACAAAATTCGATATTGCATCGGTCCTGGAGGAGGTGAAGGGAAAAACTTTTCATTTGAAAGGTTTAATAATTGCCGTTATGGGCTGTATTGTAAATGGTCCGGGCGAGATGGCTGACGCCGATTATGGATATGTCGGAGCGGGAAATGGGCTGGTTACCATCTACAAGGGGAAAGAGGCAGTTGAAAAAAACATACCCGTCGGGGATGCTGTAGACCAGCTGATAAGCATAATAAAGAAGCATGGTGACTGGATTGACCCTTAGCCTTTATCAAGGGAAAAAACAAATGATGTGCCTTTACCCAATCCGCTTCTTACATTGATAGATTGATTGTGTGCCTGTATAATATGTTTCACAATGGCAAGACCAAGGCCGGTACCACCTGAATCGCGCGACCGGCTTTTATCCACGCGGTAAAATCTTTCAAATATTCTGGGCAGGTCCTCTTCAGTAATTCCTATTCCGTTGTCTGTAACATCGACCAAAATTGTCTCTCCTGCATCCACAAAACCCACCTTTGTTTTTCCGTTTGCATTTCCGTATTTAATGGAATTTACAATTAGATTATTAAGTACTTCCGTGATTCTTTTCTTATCTGCATACACCTTAACTGGTTTATTATAGCTTCCGTCAAATTCCAATTTGATCTTGAATTTTTTAGCAAGCATTTCATGCGATTCGAACACCTCCTCCACCAGTTTAACAATATTAAAACGCTCCAGATGGAGCTTGAACTCTCCGGATTCCAGCCTCGACATGGAGACCAGGTCATCCACAATTGAGATCATCCGGTTCACAGCCTTCTCCGCCCTTTCCAGATAAAGTGTATTGATCTTTGGATCATCAATGCCTCCATCAAGAAGTGTTAATATGTATCCCTGGATATTGAAAATAGGCGTTTTGAGTTCGTGGGAAACATTACCCAAAAAATCTTTCCTGTATCTTTCCATCTCCCTGAGCTGTTTGATTTCATTGGTCTGACTGCTCGCCCAGATCTTTACCTCATTATCCAAATCTTCTGAAAACCCTTCAGAATCAATCTTTTTTCTGATTTTTTTCTTCGAAAGAGTCACATTTTGAATGGTTTTATAAATGGGATTGAGGCGTTTTTCCACATAGTTCAAAAATAGTCTATGTACGAAAAGATAGCTTGTGAGAAAAAGAAATAAACCAAACCCTGCCTGCCAGTATATATTTTGCGGTTCCCCAAAAACACGGATAATTAAACAGCCGATCAAATAAGTAGATAGAACCACAATGGCTATGATAAGTGACTGTTTCCTGGGTGATTTTTGTAATGCCATAATTTCAAATTATTTACCAATCAAAAAAAGGTGTTGTAACATGAAAAAAGAATCCTGTCATACCGTACCTGTTTATGGCATATTCAATCCCCAATACCTTGTCATAGTATGTTACAATGTCAATCCCTATGCCTGTACTGTATTGAAGCTCGTTGACCATAAAATTATTCGATAGAACATTTACATTCCTACTGTTTACATAACCCAAATCCCCCAGGAGATTGATGTAAATAGCATAGTGTCCTTTAGTAAACTGGGCTAAATTGGTAAAAGGAAAATAAAATGTTTTGGGTTTTACCAACTGGTATTTCAGAATAATCTTGTTAATAATATAATCTGTACCATCAATAACAAAATCATCATAACCAGTCATGTTAACAGTATATCCAAAAGCCTTCTGTTGGTGAACCAGTGGTAGATCTTTGTTTGTAGAAATTTTTCCTTTTGACACATTCGCCATATAAAACCGGTTTGAAAGCCTCTTGTGGTAAAACAGTGCCGCCTCTGCTTCCAAATTCCCATATGGATATGCTTGCATAATTCCCAAACCATACTTTTCAAGTTTCACTTTATAGGCGATTCCTTCCAATGGGTATGTTTTTGAGTCGCGTATGTCGTATCTGAAAACATAATCGATTTTAAAATACCTGTGACGGGTATGTCCTTCACCAAAAAACTCTGGATTGAGACTTGCAACGGTATCA
This sequence comes from uncultured Lentimicrobiaceae bacterium, assembly GCA_964654725.1. Classification (GTDB taxonomy): domain Bacteria; phylum Bacteroidota; class Bacteroidia; order Bacteroidales; family CAZZLL01; genus CAZZLL01. The sequence continues at coordinate 13,286 of CAZZLL010000022.1, forward strand.
CTTATCCAATCGTCGACAAAATGTGTCCTGATCCGATGAACTGAATATAGTTGGGGTCTGTATGCATAAGCAACAAATGCTCCTACAGTACTCAATGCGTAATTATCATCATCCCTGAAATAAACCGGTCTGTTATTCTCGGTTGTATAACTAACACGGCGTTGGCGACTTAGACTGTAACTAAGAAATATTTTATGGTTTTCATTCACTCCGAGATTGGGCTTTTCATACTGGAGCATATATTGCTCCCTGTACCCAAGCCTGATTTTTGCATTTAACAATTCATTTCTTCCGCGAAAATTATTCCATTTGAGCCACATGCCATAATTCAATTTGCTCCATTTCGGATCCTTCAGAAATGTACTCAGGTTTCTTTCTCCATGTTCAAATATTGGATTTGGCCATATATACCAACGTTCCTGCACCTCCACGATCACATTTGCTCTGCTTTCAGAAAGATGTTCCACCTCCATGTTAACAAAATTAAAAAGAGAAAGGTTGAGCAAATTATCTCGACTTCTTGCAAAAGCCGGAATAAGTTCCATCTTTTCGATTGTGTCGCCTTTTGAGAAGACCAGTTCGCGCAATAGAATATTGTCACGGGTAATCCTGTTTCCCTTAAGAATTATATCATTGATAATTAGTCTATCATGTAGAATGGGCTCTGCTTCCTGGCCGAAAGCACAAACCGGAAGAAATAGGATAGAAATAACTAATAAAATATACTTTGCTGCGGTCATGGATGCTCTTTCAACAAAGCTGCAAGGTAATAACAAAAAATCATTATCCCTCCGCAAGCAAAAGCGCTTCAGCCACTTTCATGTCCGACGGAAAAGTAATTTTTATGTTTTCAATATTTCCTTCCACAAGGGTAATGTGGCCATAATAGGACTCATATACGGATGCGTCATCGGTATGGCCCTGCTCCAGGCAATGCTCGTAAGCAGTTTGCAATTTTGATGCCCGAAATACTTGTGGCGTTTGCACCCTTTTTATTGTACTCCTGTCAAGAACACTGCTTCCCAAACCAATAACAGATCTCAATGAATCTTCTATATCAATTACAGGAATTGCACTGCCCGATCTTTTAGCTTCATTGTAACAACGCTCCAATGTTTCAAATGATACCAAGGGTCTTACAGCATCATGTATGGCTACGATCTCGTCCTTTCCAATATTTGCCAACCCCTTCATTACTGAGTGGAATCTTGTGGCACCACCTGTAGTTACAATTACACTATGTGTTGATTTATAGCGTGCTTTTAAACTTTCCCATACGATCAGATGACTTTCCGGTAATACCAGGATAATTTTCATCCTGGAATCAAACGATAAAAATTTTTCTATGGTCCAGATAATAACCGGCTTGCCAGCTAATTCCAGGAATTGCTTCGGTGTTTCCGTTTGCATTCTCGATCCTGTTCCCCCGGCAACAATAACTACAGATCTCATAATTATCGTTTATCCAAATGTTCGAAATCCTGTTGGAAGCTGCTTTGCTCTGGGAGTAATACACAGAAGAGGCAATTTCGACTTGTTCATCATCTGCTGTGCATAACTTCCGAAAAAAACATTCCATTTATCAATTCTGCTAGCCATAATGATAATCAAATCTGCGTCAACCGCACCGGCATAATTTAGTGTAAGTGTGGGCAGGCTATCACCAGTTACCATATGTTGAACGCTGTGAACCTTTCTGCTTTTTAAAAAACCTGCCGACTGATCACAATAGGACTGGATTCGTTTAAGATCCCGTTTGTTATTATTTGTCGATATTCCGACCACATGTACTTCTGCTCCAAATAATTTTGCAACTTCTGCTACTGCAGGCAATTTCTGCCGTGTGTCGGGATGGAGCTTAATGGGAACAACTATTCTTTTAATACTGGCAGGTACCGGACTTTTCCTTATAGCAAATACCGGCTTGTTTGTGGCTGCCATTATTTTGAGTGCATTGCTTCCCACAAAAAGCTCCTCGAACCCTGAGGCCCCATGTGTTGATGCGCAAACAACAGCGTCTTTATATGAATTTACCTGGCTTACAATTTCCTTGTATACTTTTCCCTGTTTAATGATATATCTCAGTTTGGAATTGTTTTCCAGTTTGGGCTCATATTCAATTATTAACTTTTTAAAACGTTCTTCTGCAAATTTTTTCTCGTCACTGATTGTGCTGGGATGATAATCAGAAACAGAGGTAATTACATAGACCATCTGTATATTAACCTCCCGAACTTTGGAAAACTGAACGGCCAGTTCCAAACCATTGATCGATTCCTTGGAAAAATCGATCGGTATAATAAAATTTTTCATGGGTTTTGTTTTTATTAATACGGCTAATTTATAAATATTTCCACTATGAAAAGACAATTATTTGAATGATATTGGCAATATCGGAAATTTCTTAATAAAACCCTCTGATAGCACTCTAAACTATTACAAGATAATATCACTTGAAGGAATAAACTATTTGTTTTACATTTACCCTGAATTATTCATAAATTTTGGCAAAAATATTGTAATATTCAGAATAATAGAAAATTAGTAATATTTCTGTAAAAAAGTTTTTTTGCCAAAATTTACTAAAGTGCATCTGTTTTTGCACATCTACTTCCTTACAAGACCTTTGAGGTAGGCGACTACATCGGCAGCTCTTGTAAGTTGTAGCTGCACAAAACTAAATGCATGAATAATCCAGGTTACATTTGCAAATAAATATAAGAACCCATATGAGTAAAAAAGTAGTAATCGGAATTGATATTGGAGGTACGTATACGAAACTCGGAATAACAGACCGCTCGGGAAAGCTGTTCTACGATAATACGATAGAAACGGATAAATATGATGATCCCAAGTCTTTTGCAGAGGCGATCTACGCACTTCTTCACAATGATATTGGCAATAAATTAGATGAATTTAAAATTGTTGGTATCGGTATTGGTGCCCCCAACGGAAACTACTACACCGGCAATATTGAATACGCCCCCAACCTTATCTGGAAAGGTGTAATCCCTTTTGCAGATATCTTTGGTTCTATCTTCAAATTACCGGTGGCTCTTACAAACGATGCCAATGCTGCAGCTATCGGAGAGATGATATTTGGCGCTGCGCAGAAGATGGAGAATTTTCTGATGATCACCCTCGGCACGGGGCTTGGAAGTGGTTTGGTGGTAAACGGCAGGCTTGTTTATGGACACGATGGTTTTGCCGGTGAACTGGGTCATGTATGCGTAAGGGAAAACGGACGGTCATGTGGTTGTGGTAAAAGAGGCTGCCTTGAAACGTACGTGTCCGCTTCGGGAATTAAAAGAACCGTATTCGAAATGCTTGCAACTGAAACTGATGATTCTATTTTTCGGGGAGTTTCTTTTCTGGATCTGGATTCAAAACAGATTACCCTGGCAGCCAATAACGGTGACCCCATTGCAATGAAAGCCTATGAAAAAACCGGAAAAATGCTTGGAAAATCACTGGCTGATACCGTTGCCCATATCAGTCCGCAGGCAATATTTCTCTTTGGCGGCCTTGCTCTGGCTGGCGATTGGATTTTTAAACCGACAAAAGCAGCAATGGAAGAGAATCTGCTTAAAGTATTCCAGAACAAAATTGATATCCTTCCCTCTGCACTGTTACATAAGAACATTGCCGTTTTGGGTGCTGCTGCGCTTATCTGGAAAGAATTGAGCTAAAGCAACAATGGTTTCTCCTTCTCCTTCTCCTCTTTTTCAGCGGATGTCGGTGGCGTTTTGTTTGTGCCGATTATATAAGTAACATCATGATCCCAGTTTGCCCGGACCTTTATCTCTCGCGGCACAAATTCAACCCTTTCCGGCTGTAATCCTTTCAGATAGTTTCCGGTATCCCATTTTCCATTTCTGTTTCGGTTGTGAACAATCTTAATTTGGTATGTAGCAGGATCAATAAAATCGAAAAGATAGGTGCCGGAGGTGAAAACATCAAGAGTATTTATCTCTTCATCTTTTTTGAATAGCTGAATAATCAGGGTGTCACTCACATTTTCCAGAGAAAGATTGATTCTGCCATATTCTGCTAGTGGGCGGATTTGAAATGTAAGGTCCGTCGTGTCATTTGTAACTCCGTATATATTAGTCATCGCTCCCGGATAAAGCACAATTCTATAATTTCCCTCTTCTTTCCATTGGTGACTGATTCTTGCCCTGCGCAAATGTGTTGTGTCAATAAATGGCTCCACATCAACGGCAACTTCAATGGAATCGGGAATGATATACAGACTGAAGAATTCAGGTTCAATACCCATTAATGGCTCTTTGATGGTAAAATGCAAATCTTTTCTTATGTCATGTTTACCCTTGTTCCTGACTGTGGTGATTTGCAAAGACTTACTTTTCTCATCCTTTTTCTCGCTTTTCCTGCTTTTCGTTACCCGCTCCCGGTATGAGAACAGGAGTGTGTCCACCTTGGATACAGGATTATCAATGGAGTCGAATACTGTATATTCAAATGAAAATTGAACCGTATCCAAATTTGCAACTGCAGTATCCCCCATCCAGATAGTTAGTGAATCCCTGTTTTGACCAATTTCATAAATCAGATCATCCATGGTAAGTGTATCAGGAAAAACAGGTTGAAAAGCGAAACTATCTGTGAGAGGAATATTGAAAAGCAGCTCTATCTTTCTTTTGTCATCCCTTTTGTACTCACTGATAAACTGATTATTTGATTCCTCTGTAAACATATACAAATCTACATACAGTGTGTTGAAATCCGGCCTTGCTTGAGCAAGTGAATCCAGCAAAACCTGAACAGAATCTAAACTCATTCCTGTCGTGTCAATATCATTAATTAAGGGCTTCATTTGAAGATCTGTTGAATCATAAACACCGGATTCAAGAAGAATCTTCCTGAAATAATCCCCATCAACTGTTAAGCTTGAATCCAGAAACGCAATTTTTTCATCCGGCATATCAAATAGAAAATTATTGTTTCCATCTTTCAGCACAAACATCTTGTATATCCCATCCTTAAGATTGTTTACTGCAAAATTTCCCTCTTTATCTGCTCTTCCTACGTAATAGGGTATCTGCTTTAATGGAATTGAATCTTCCAGTTCCCTATACAACATCACATTGATTGGATTCTCCGGGATCGACAGATCATACGCATTCTTCACGGTCCCCTTTACAGAAAGTGAATCGAGGTAGTTGCCTGTTGAAAAAACAAATTCATAGTTTAGAAGTACATTTTTTTCATTCAAATCCTTTATTCCTTCCCCAAAGTTAAACGTATAGGTTACCTCCTCTTTCAGATCCTCCTCAAATTCTATGATTAGTTGCTTATTCCTGAGCCGTATCTCAGGCTTTTCTTCCATAGGGGGCGAAACTACCAGCTCTTGAGTAAAATTGGCCATATCAAGATACTCATCAAATGTGATGGTTATCTTTTTGGCGTTAAAATTCGTAGCGTAATTCTCAGGTATCGATTTAAGAACAACCGGAGGATGTTCATCCTTTGGTCCTCCGGTAGGGGCCCCCTGCTGAGCACATCCATAAATTAGAAGCGCAAAAGCCAGCACCAGTAAGCGCAATATAATCTTAATCTGTTCCATTTGAATGTACAAAGATATATATTCAAAATGTGCTATCACATAAAATCAACCATCTGTAAGCAAGAATAACATATTATTTGTAGCTTTATCCCTCGAAAAAAACCTTTTGCTATGATTTTGAATTATATAACCTGGGATGTTGATCCGGAGATTTTCAGCATCGGTTCGCTTTCAATCAGGTGGTACGGGCTCATGTTTGCAATGGCATTTCTTTCGGGATACCTGGTATTTACAAAAGCGTTAAACATAAAAAGACTGGATGCTGAAATGCTCGACCAGCTGCTTATCTATGTTGCCATTGGAGTAATTGCCGGAGCCCGACTTGGTCATTGCCTGTTCTATGAACCCTCCTATTATTTAAGCAATCCTATTGAAATATTGAAAATATGGAAAGGCGGACTGGCAAGTCACGGTGCCGCCATCGGTATTTTGTTGGCAATATGGTTATATATAAGAAAGCACAAGCTGTCATTTCTTTGGCTGATGGACCGGCTCGTTATTGTGGTTCCGTTAGCCGGAGCATTTATCAGAACCGGTAACCTGTTCAATTCAGAAATCTATGGACGCGCTACGGATGTCCCCTGGGCTTTTCTTTTTGTGCGTGATCGGGTAATTGACCCTGTAACCGGATCCTTACTTCCTAACGTGCCCAGCCATCCGACCCAGATTTACGAAGCCTTGAGCTACCTGCTTATCTTTGCTGTTCTTTTCATTCTCTACAAGAAAAAAAAGGACGAAATTCGGGATGGATATATTTTTGGACTATTCCTGATCTTGCTTTTTTCCGCCCGTTTCTTCATCGAATTCATAAAAAATGAACAGGTTTCTTTTGAAGTTGGTATGTTATTCAATATGGGACAGTTGCTAAGCCTGCCCTTTATCCTTATTGGCATTGGACTGATAGTTTATACCAAAAGAAAACCGTCTTATTTTTCTAAAAAACCTATACCTAAAAAACCAAAGAAGAAGGTCGAAAAAAAATAGTGCTGTGATACTTGTCGATTTTATCTGTTTTTAATTTCTATACTTTCCACATGGATACAGGGAACTTTTGGTTTGCATTTGGATTAACGGTTTTTGCCGGACTCTCAACCGGCATCGGGAGTGCTTTGGCCTTTTTCACAAAGAAAACCAATACCCGTTTCCTCTCTGCCAGTCTCGGTTTTTCTGCCGGTGTAATGATTTATGTGTCGTTTATGGAAATTCTCGCAAAATCAAACGATTCATTATCCGAAGTTTATGGCTCTTACCAGGGCGCCTGGTTAACCGTTGCATCCTTTTTCGCCGGCGTACTGGTGATCGCCCTGATTGACAAATTGATCCCTTCATATGAAAACCCACATGAAGTAAGGCGTATTGAAGAAGTAAAAAATGGTTCTGAGAAACGCGATCCCAAACTGATCCGAATGGGAACATTTACCGCTATTGCTATCGCCATCCACAATTTTCCTGAAGGTATCGCCACCTTCTTCGCGGGACTCACTGAGCCTGAACTGGCCATCCCTGTAGCCATTGCCATTGCCATTCACAATATTCCTGAAGGCATTGCAGTGTCGGTACCTATTTCTTACGGGACTGGCAGTAAGAAAAAAGGGTTCTTACTCTCCATGCTCTCCGGTCTGGCAGAACCTATTGGAGCACTCTTCGCCTTTTTCATTATTTCAATATTCTTTTCAAACTCAGAAATCCCCCCGGGAGTGTTCGGGGTAATGTTTGGGTCTGTAGCTGGTATTATGGTTTTTATTTCAATTGACGAACTCCTTCCCACTGCAGAAGAGTATGGACATCACCATTATTCAATTTATGGTTTCGTGACCGGGATGGCAGTGATGGCCCTAAGTCTTTTATTGTTTTTGTAAAATGGCTGAGAAAAACAGAAAGCATCGACACAATCACCAACCGATCAGCGAGGGTAACCTGCTTATAGCAACCCTTCTTAACCTGGTAATCAGTATTGTAGAAATCGCCGGTGGAATTCTTTCCAACAGCCTGGCACTTCTCTCAGATGCCCTACATAATCTGAGTGATTCCTTCTCTACGTTTATCGCATATATTGCAACAAGAATGGGAAAGCGACCTCCCACATCCAAAAAAACTTTCGGTTTTAAGCGGATTGAGATTCTTGCTGCGATGCTCAATGCAGTCATACTAATCATTATCTGTTTCTACCTGTTCAAAGAAGCTTGGGAAAGAATTCAAAATCCGGAGCCGGTTAAATCTTTAATTGTAATTGTTGTTGCAATGATTGGTCTCATTGCCAATGTGCTTGCCGTTGCTCTTCTTAGAAAGGACTCCAAAAAAAACATCAATGTAAAAGCTGCTTATGTTCACCTTATCGGAGACAGTCTGTCTTCAGTTGTCGTAATCATTGCTGCAGCAGCGATCCAGCTATTTGAAATTTACTGGCTCGACCCCATAATAACCGTTATAATTGGCCTGTATTTAATTCGTGAATCCTATCTCATTTTAAAAGAGTCGGTGAACATCGTAATGCAATCTACACCGAAACATTTGGATATAAACAAAATCAAAACAAAAATCGAGTCTTTGCCAGAAGTATCTAATGTGCATCATATCCATGCCTGGAATTTGAGTGATCTTGAAGTTTTTTTTGAAGCACATGTTGAACTGGCAGAAGATGCAAAATTAAGCCAGATCACCTCAACACAGGAAAAAATTGAGAGCCTTCTTAAAAGACAATTCGATATTCATCATACAACCCTCCAGTTTGAATTTGATTCCAAACATGACAAAAACCTTATATACAAAGAAGTTTAATGGAATGGTAAAAGTTAAAAATAAAATTGTTTTTGCATCGTGGATATCCATTATAGGAAATGCGCTGCTCGCATTGCTTAAGCTGGTAGTTGGATTTGTCTCAGGCAGCTTCGCCGTTATTGCAGATGGCATTGATTCATCTGCAGATATTATCAGTTCAGTTGTTACTCTGGTGGCCGCAAGGGTAGTGCAGAAACCCCCCAATATTAAGTTCTCATATGGTTATGTTAAAGCCGATACGGTAGCTACGAAAGTATTATCAATGCTGATCTTTCTGGCTGGTGCTCAATTGGCCATTTCAACCGTTCAGCGCCTTATAAGTCAGGAGGTTAACACCATTCCGGCGATGATTGCAATTTATGTTACTTTATTTTCAATGGTGGGAAAAATCCTGTTGAGTCTGTATCTGAAAAGTATAGGAAAAAACACAAACAGCAATATGCTTGTCACCATGGGTATCCATATGCGCAATGATATGTTGATCTCATTTACTGTTTTGCTTGGGTTGCTTACAACCATCTATTTTCAGATCGCTGTAATTGATAAGATTATAGCATTAATAATTAGTATATTGATTATGTATGAAGCAATAAAAATCTTTCTTAAATCCAATACAGATCTCATGGATGGCATTGATGATCCCAACCTTTACAATAAGCTTTTTGAAGCATTAAAAAAGGTTGAGGGAGCGCATAATCCACACCGTACAAGGGCCAGAAAAATCGGATCTTGGTATATGATCAACCTGGATATTGAAGTCGATCCCAAAATGAGTGTTCTGGAGGCACATGGCATTGCAAAAAAGGTTGAAGATATCATCAAGGAAGATATTAAAAATGTATATGATGTAATGGTTCACGTTGAACCCACCGGAAATCTCGAATCTGATGAAAAGTTTGGTATAACTGAGAAAGATATTCCTAATCGAAAGAAAAAATAGTATTTACTACTTACAAGAACCGGTTTTGTTACTTACCAAGGTATAAATGTAAATAACTGCATATGCACAACTTCAAAACAAATATTTACGTTTATTAATACTCATTAAAAGGATTTCACGGTGACTGTCTAATTTATATATTTGTACTTGTTAATTATAAAGGAAAATGACTGATAAGAAAAATAATACAGGAGTACTCTATGGAGTCATTGGATTATTGTTTGTGGTATTGGGTGTTTCAGTTTATATGCTCGTGGATTTGAAAAAGGACTATGATAATACACAAGAAATACTCGAACAAAACAGAATCTATTTCGCAATGGAAAAAGATTCCCTGGAAAGCGAATTACATAATATTTATTCATCTTATGATTCTCTTGATACAGACAATAAGCGTATTCAGGAAGAGATGGCTATTCAGCAGGAAAAGATTAACAGGCTTATTGCTATACAGGCTGATGATGCATACAAAATAAAAATGTATAAACGCGAAATGGAGACCTTGCGTTCCGTGCTAAGAAGTTATATTGTACAAATCGATTCACTTAATTCGCATAACCAGGCCCTGATGGCTGAAAATGTGCAGTTAAAAAGGTCTGAACAACAGTTAAAAACCGAAAAAAACAGGCTTGAGACTGACAAAGCCCAATTGGAAGAGATAAAAGATTTAGCCTCCTCACTTCAGGTCTCTGATATTTACATTGAACCGATCAATGAGAGAAACAGACCCAGAAGAAGAATTAACAGCATCCATAAAATAAGAACAGATTTTATCGTTCGTGCAAATTCTGTTGCCAACCCCGGTGAAAAAACAATTTATCTCCGGTTGGTAAGGCCCGATGGTGTTACACTGGGATCACCAGAAATGGAGGTAATTCAAGTGGGTGGAGAGACCCTTCCCATGTCTGCCTCAAGAACAATTACCTATGAAAACACAGATTTGCCGGTATCAATCTTCTGGACCAATAACGGAGAGATCGTCCCTGGAGAGTATACTGTTGAATTATATGCTGAAGGGCGCCTGATCGGCAGCGATTTGTTTTCGTTATAGATTCATATACAAATGACGAAAGTGTTGTCATTCTTGGCAGAATCATATTTTAAGTTAAAGTTGTACTGGTCAGGCAAACCGTCATTAAAGCATCAGTGCTCCTATTATCTGGTCCGATCTCAACCATCCACCTGGAGTCATCCTGAGTATTCCTTTGTCCAGTATTAAATCTTTGCTTTCTATAAAAGACATTGCTTTACCTTTAAGATGTGTCAATATTTTCTCTCCATAACAGATATGAATATGTTCAATATCTGCACCATCAGATGTTCTAAGAGAGGTAAGCAGGTAATCGTGGTACGAATCCTTCAATGTAAGTGTCTCTGATTCTGAAAAATCTTCACCACAATTTAATTTTTCAATATATTTTTTTAGTGATGAAACATTCCAACTTCTTTCCTTTTCGTTAAATGAATGCGCTGAAGGTCCCAGTCCAATGTATTTTTTTCCTGTCCAATAAGTACTGTTGTGTCTCGAACGAAAACCCTCAAGTGCAAAATTGGATATTTCATAATGTTCAAAACCCGCTCTTTTTGTAAGCTTTCGTAATAAAAAATACTGGTCTATGCTTAACTGCTCCGGTGCTTCAGCTAATCTGCCTTTTTTTCTCCAATGGTGAAATACTGTATCCGGTTCGTAGGTAAGATGATATGCAGAAATATGAGTAACCGGCTGGTCCATCGCAATCCTCACATTTTCCTCCCATTCAGAAAGAGAAAGACCCGGCAATCCATAGATAAGATCCATACTGATATTCTCAAATCTCCTGTTGGCCAGACTTATACACTCTTTTGCCTGTTTTGCATTATGGGACCTACGCATAAGATCAAGGTCCTTTTCCTGAAATGATTGTATGCCAATGCTAAGTCTGTTAAAACCTGCCGTTTTCAGAAAATCAATATAATCCCCTGTCAGATCATCTGGGTTGACCTCTATTGTGATTTCAGCATCCCCATCAATGGAATAATCATGCAGAACCCTGTCCAGAACCCTCTGCAACTGCTCTTTGGAAAGTACGGATGGAGTACCTCCTCCAAGGTATACCGTACTGAACTTTTCCTTAACGAAATGATTTTTTCTTAAGGAAATTTCCTTTAACAGGGCCGAAATAAATTCGTTGCGGTATTTCAAACTAACGGTAAAATAAAAATCACAATACCTGCAAGCCTGCCTGCAAAACGGTACATGTATATATAAACCTGCCATATTATCTCTGCTTGTACATATTATCGATCTTTCACGATGGCACTTGTAAATCACTTACGTGAATTAGGCTTTAATCAATTATTCGGTTTCGGAATATAATAAAATATATCTTTGCATTTAATTTTCTGAGCTGAAAACAGCTATATTAATTGAAGATTCTTGCAAAGAATAGAGAAATAATGGGGATGGATAAAAGAAAAAAACGTGGATTTCTACTTACTGCTCTTTTTGCTGTTTTTATTTTATTTTTAACTGTTATACCTGTAGAAATAGGTGGTAAAGATCCTGCTTTATATTTCAGCGGTATAGATAAATTGATTCACGCACTTATGTATGGTCTGTTTACCTTACTTTCTCTTTATGAGTACTTCAAACAAAAACCATTACATTATATTCCTTATATCCTGATCCTATTGGGAATTTTTTTATATTCAATACTTATGGAAATCATTCAACACTACCTGTTGATTTATAGATCCGGAGAGTTTAATGATGTACTGGCAAACTCAACTGGTATCATGATTGCTGCCCTTTTTATTATTTGGTTAAAAAAGATCAAATCCTGACCCTGCCTTTGTCTCTTCGAAATTCGGTAGACAGATCTTCTATTGTTTGATGAATAAAGAATGTCCTGGTCTCTTTTCTGATAATGGCAATTTTATCATGAACACCACAAGGTTCCTCGTCCGAACAATGTGTGGTTCTTACCAGACATTTATCAAAGATGTCCGTTCCATCAATAATTTCAACGATATCCATCAATGAAATATCTGCTGCTGGTCGGCCCAAACTAAAACCGCCATGGGGTCCTTTAATAGAATGAAGTATTTTCTTTCTGGCCAGGGTCTGTAGAATCTTACTAAGAAAAGGAGAAGGAATATCAAGTGCTGAAGAAACCTCTTTTATACCGATCTTTTTATGCATTGATCCATAAACTGAAAGATACACTACAGCACGTATTGCATATTTACATGTATTGGATAACATATCTTACAAATCTATTTTATCTATTCTTCTTTTGTGTCGTTCTCCATCAAAACCGATGTCCAAAAAAGAATCCACTATTCCAATTGCCTGTTCTGCTGAAACAAACCGGCCAGGTAAAGCGCATATGTTAGCATTGTTATGCCTTCTGGCTAATGCTGCAATCTCCTCGTTCCAGCATAATGCACCCCTCACCCCCCTATATTTATTTGAAGTCATATTTATTCCGTTACCAGTACCACATACAGAAATACCTCTTTCATATATTCCCTCCGAAATAAGTTTTCCAATTTTATGTCCGAAATCCGGATAATCAGTTGCTTCTTCACTATTAGTTCCCAAATCTACAATCTTTATCCCTTTTGATTCCAAATGTTGTTTAAGAGCTTCTTTAATATGAAATCCAGCATGATCGCTGGTTAATAATACAATTGTTTCTGAGTTCATTCCTGTTTTTTAAAAATCTATTTACGACGCTTAAATATTTATAGTTTTAACAAAAATAGTGTTAATTTGTTGTTAATTGCTTTTTACAGGAAATCAAAAAAAAACTTTTGTTTTTTTAGATAGAATCCCATATAATTTTTTTTCGAATATTCCAACCAAAAAAATGGGCCTAGTTATTCTAAATATTAAACAAAATATGAACAGGTGAATATATATTTATGTTAGATTGTTTTTAAACATTGTCTTATTAACAATATGTTTAATTTCGCTCTAATTAACAGATTATCAAAACATAATGTGGTTGAGTATTGTTGAGTATTTGTTGCTTTGATATGAATAAAACTTTTCATGATGATACGTTGATTATTTTTAAACAAGATTAACCGGATATCATTATCATTATAGTAGATTTAAATTTAATTTTTAATAATATTGTTTTTATGGGAACTGTTGATAAGATAAAAATAGATAAAGGATTTATTGAAGAAAATATTCCATCGACCATCAATATTGTTGAAGAAATAAAGCGTATGTGCAAAGAAAAAAATGGTGTGATTCTTGCACATTATTACCAGGAGAGTGAAGTGCAGGATATAGCCGATTTTGTCGGAGATAGTCTTGATCTCTCCAGGAAGGCTGCAAATACTGAAGCAGACATTATTGTATTTGCTGGTGTTCATTTTATGGCAGAAACTGCGAAAATACTCTCCCCGGATAAAAAGGTGTTGATTCCGGATATGAATGCAGGATGCTCATTGGCCGATTCGTGCCCTCCAGAGGATTTCGCTGTATTTAAAAGAAAATATCCCGATCACATAGTAATTTCATATGTGAATACAACGGCGGAAATAAAAGCGATGACGGATATTACTTGTACTTCAACCAATGCAATTCATATTGTAAATAGTCTTCCAAAAGATGAAAAGATTATTTTTGCCCCGGATAGGAATCTTGGAAATTATATACAAAGCATCACTGGAAGGGAGATGGTTATTTGGGATGGAGCTTGTCATGTACATGAGGAATTTAGTTTAGAAAGGATTCTTGATTTAAAAAAGGAATACAGCAATGCAAAAATTATAGCTCATCCGGAATGTGAAAAGCCAATAAGAATTGTAGCGGATCATGTAGGATCAACCTCCTCGCTTCTTCAATTTAGCCGAGAAGACAACGCAAATACATATATAGTAGCTACCGAATCAGGTATCATTCATCAAATGAGATTGGCAAGTCCCCAGAAGAGTTTTATACCTGCTCCTCCCAAAGACTCTACATGTGCATGTAACGATTGTAAATACATGAAATTAATAAGTTTGAATAAAATATATAATACAATTAAATATGAACAACCTGAGGTGATCCTTAGTAATGAATTAGTAAAAAAAGCAGAAGTTTCAATTAGACGAATGCTTGAAATATCAGATAAATTGAGAATATAAAGTTGAATACTCTAAGAAAAATATCGTTTTATTTAAGTAACATATTATTGTTGTTTCTAATTGTTTCACCGGAAATAGCAATAGCACAGTTGGATGTTAATGATGGTCCGGTTAGTATTTACTATCCGAACGGACAAGTTTCAAGTGAAGGATTTGTTCGCGATGGTAAACCTGACGGATATTGGAAAACATACTATGTTACAGGTGTTTTAAAATCTGAAGGAAAAAGAACAAATTTTTTGCTAGATAGTACCTGGAAATTCTATAACCATTCAGGTGAACTCGTGGAAGTTATTAATTATCAGCTTGGGAAAAGAAGTGGATATACCTTAAGTTACGATTATAATAATCCTGAACTACCCGGAAGGAAAACATTAATATCTAAAGAGTTATATATCAATGATAAGAAAGAGGGAAAATCATATTATTATTTTAATACTGGTGAATTAAAGGAAATCGTGTTTTTCTCCGAAGGTAAGAGACAGGGATATGCAAAAGAATTTAATAGGGATAGCATTGTGATTGCCTTGAAACAATACAATGACAATTATCTTATTGGTATAGAAAGAATCAATAGAACCGATTCAGAAGGAAAAAAACAAGGAACATATAAAACTTTTCATGCGGATGGTTCTGTCAAGAAAGAAGAAAACTATCTGGATGATGAATTGCATGGATATTACAGAGAGTATGATAATAATGGAATTCTGGTGCAGACATTAAGGTATGAAAGAGGAGCAATTATTGAAGAGATAGACGAAGAGGCAAAGGAGATAATTGACTTTAAAAGGAACTATGATGAGGAGGGAAGATTGATTTTTTCTGGAGGTTATCGGGATAAAGTACCAATAGGAATACATCGTTTTTTTGATACTACCGGAACGGTTGTTAATGCCTATGTGTATAATCAACAAGGAGAAAGAATTGCTGAAGGAATTATAGATGAGCAGGGTCGACAAAGAGGTGATTGGAAAGACTTTTATACGAGCGGAGAGATAAAGGCCAGGGGAAATTTTTCCAATAATCGTCGAAGCGGTCAATGGGTATATTATTTTAAAAATGGACAAGTTGAACAAACAGGGCGGTTTCTCAATGGACGATACGATGGTGAATGGATATGGTATTATGAAACAGGTGAAGTATGGAGAGAAGAAAACTATTTCAATGGTAATGAGGATGGCTATGCAGTGGAATATGATAGGTCAGGAAATATCATTGCTTCAGGAAATTATATCAACGGGGAAAAGGAAGGAGAATGGATTCATATTGTTGGTGACCATAAGGAAGTAGGAAGCTACATTTCTGGATTGAGAGAGGGAAAATGGGTCTATTATTATGACAATGGATCCAAAAAATTTGAAGGTAATTATGTTCGCGGTCTTCCCGAAGGAAAACAGTTTTATTATTATAGAAACGGAAATATGCAGGAAGAACAATTTTACACTTCAGGTTTAAGGGATAGAATATGGAGAAAATACGATGCGTTCGGTAATGTTTTCCTATCAATTGTATACAGGGATAATAGGGAGATAAGAATAGATGGAATCAGAATTCGTCTGCCGGAAGGAGATATAAAAAGAATAAGTTAGATGGAGAATAAAGAGGATTTTGATTTTAGAGAAGAGCCACTGGAAGGAACAGACAAGGAACTAGATCGCCAATTGAGACCTTTGACTTTTGACGATTTTAGTGGCCAGAAGAGAATTACTGATAATCTCAAAGTATTTGTTCAAGCTGCAAGTTTGAGAAATGAAGCACTCGATCATGTGCTCCTGCATGGACCACCTGGATTAGGAAAGACAACCCTTGCAAATATTATTGCGAACGAACTGTCGGTTGGTATTAAAACAACCTCAGGGCCAGTATTGGATAAGCCTGGAGATCTTGCAGGATTATTGACTGGATTGGAGGTAGGGGATGTTCTTTTTATTGATGAGATTCACCGGCTTTCTCCTATAGTAGAAGAGTATCTTTATTCGGCAATGGAAGATTATAGAATCGATATTATGATCGACAAAGGGCCTTCTGCGAGATCTGTTCAGATTAAATTGAATCCGTTTACGCTGATTGGAGCAACAACCAGATCCGGTTTGCTGACAGGTCCTTTAAGGGCCCGTTTTGGTATCAATTCACTTCTGGAGTATTATGATTATGATATTCTTACTGGAATAGTGCATCGTTCTTCTTCTATATTAAAGGTCGATATTGAACCTAAAGCCGCAAATGAAATTGCTTCACGAAGCAGAGGAACACCTCGTATTGCTAATTCACTATTAAGAAGAATAAGGGATTTTGCGCAAGTAAAAGGATCAGGAATCATCGATCTTGAAATAACGCGCTACGGACTTGAAGCACTGAATATCGATAAATCCGGACTCGATGAGATGGATAATAAAATTTTATTTACCATTATTGAAAAATTCAAGGGAGGACCGGTGGGTATTACAACTATTGCAACTGCTGTTGGGGAAGAATCTGGAACCATTGAAGAGGTGTATGAACCGTTTCTTATAAAAGAAGGTTATATCAAAAGAACTCCGAGGGGTCGGGAAGCGACCGAAATTGCTTATAAACATCTGGGCAAATATAAAGGGGATCAGAGTCTTTTGTTTTGATATTTTGTATTATATTTGAAAAAAAATTTTTAATTCTGCGAGGCAACAAGTTAGCTGTAGATTGAACGATATTTAAATTATTTTATATCAATTAATTAAATAAGAAATTACATATGAAAGATCTACTTAAGAATTTGGGTCTTATATCCATACTTATAGGAGTAGTAATTTTGAGTATTGCCGTTTTTAGAGAAACCCAGACAAATGTAAAATTGGTTATCAGTTTAATTCTGGTTGTTGTAGGTTTGTTGGGACACATCATTCTGAACAAATACTTAGATTAGTAAAACCGACGACAAATTGTAGTATGAATCTTTAATCCTGGATTTTCCGGGATTTTTTTTTAAGGTAAATCTGTATCTTATTACCATATAGTGATTACAAACGTGTAACAATTTGTTATTTTTTTCAGGCGACTCCAATGAACAAAATTGATTTATATTTGATATATTAGTATGTACAGGTATAAAGAAGTGTTAAGTTATAATTAGCAGTATGAAACAAAATTTGGAATTAGATTTTCTTGGAGGAATGGCTTTTGAAACAGAGCTAAATGGTCATAAATTGTATATCGATGCAGACGAATCAGTAGGGGGTAAAGATACTGGTCCAAGGCCAAAAGGTTTGATGATGCTTGCATTGGCAGGATGTACCGGTATGGATGTTGTTTCAATATTAAAGAAAATGAAGGTGGAATATGATTCTTTGAGAATTGGTATTGACGCTGAGATGGACGAGGAATTTCCTAAACCATATACCTCTATGAAAGTTATCTATAAATTTGAAGGCGATAATCTTACCGAGGATAAAATTAAAAAAGCCGTTGATCTTTCGAAAGATAAATATTGCGGTGTTTCAGCAAATTTCAAGGATTCTTTTCCAGTTAATCATGAAATAATAATCAACGGAAAAAAAGTATAGGATTTAAAAAGCAGAGGTAAATTGTTCTAGAAAACGGGCATCGTTTTCAAAATAGAGACGCAAATCCTTTACCTCATATTTCAACATGGTAATGCGTTCAATGCCCATACCAAATGCAAATCCAGTATATTTGTCACTGTCAATACCTGAATATTCAAGAACATTGGGATGAACCATTCCACATCCAAGAATTTCCAGCCAGCCGGTGTATTTACATACATTGCACCCTGCTCCCTTACAAATTTTACAACTGATATCCATTTCAGCTGACGGCTCTGTGAAAGGAAAAAAGGAGGGACGAAAGCGCGTTTTTGTCTCTTTTCCAAAGAGCTCTTTTGCAAAAAACATCAAGGTCTGCTTCAAGTCAGAAAAGGAGACGTTTTCATCAATATATAAACCCTCAACCTGGTGAAAAATACAGTGTGCCCTGGCAGAAATTGCCTCATTTCTAAAAACCCTGCCCGGAGAGATCGTTCTTATGGGAGGACGGCTGTATTCCATCACGCGGACCTGAACGGATGAGGTGTGAGTTCTGAGCAATACATCCGGATCTTTTTCAATGAAGAATGTATCCTGCATGTCTCGGGCAGGATGTTCGGGAGGAAAATTAAGGGCAGAAAAGACATGCCAGTCATCTTCAATTTCAGGTCCTTCAGAGATATTGTATCCCAGGCGATTAAAAATTCCGATAATCTGATTTCTTATAATAGAAACAGGATGTCTGGATCCGGTTTGTAACGATTTGCCAGGAACAGTTAAATCAGGAACAATAGCTGTATCTTTAGAATGGGACAGATTATTTATTAGTGATTCAACTTTCTCCGTTACATAATTTTTCAATTCATTGATCTGCTGACCAATTTCTCGTTTTGAATTGGAAGGGACAGATTTAAAGTCTGAAAATAGGTCATTTAAGTGTCCTTTTTTACCAAGATAAGCAATTCTGAACTCCTCAACAGACTCAAGGTTATTGGCATCGAAATTTTTTGCCTCCTCAAACAGTTTCTTAATTGTGTCTAACATAATCTGCTTTTAAGGCTGTAAAGGTAATAAAAATCAGTAAGTGCTATTTTATCCGAATGGTATAAACGATATCTTCAATAGGCCTGTCGTAATTATCTGTTTTGACAGAGGCAATTAAATCTATTACATCCATACCCTTGATTACCTCACCGAATACGGTATAAGAACCATCTAAATGCGGTGCACCCCCAAGGGTAGTATATACTTCAATCTGTTCGGGTGTAAATGATGAATGTTTTTGCGAAGATTGTAGCATTAAAAGTTGATCCTTATTGAATACCCGCCCATCAACAATATAAAATTGAGATCCGGACGATTCCCTTTCAGGATTTGCCGAATCGCCTTGTCGCGCTGCGGCAAGTGCTCCTTTTTTATGGAAATGGTGATCTTGAATCTCAGCCGGAATTCTGTATCCGGGTCCACCGGTGCCAAGACGCTGTCCTTTGGGAGCTCCTGTAGAATGGGGATCACCACCCTGTATCATGAAGTTTTTTATAACCCGGTGAAAAAGCTGACTATCATAGAAGCCTTCGCGAATCAATTTAATCATGTTGTTTTTGTGTAAAGGGGTATCATTGTAGAGGATTATTTCAATATCCCCTAGAGTAGTAGCGATAACGACGGTATGATTTTGTAAATGTTCGCTTTTTTGCGACCAGGCAGCGAGAACCATCAGAACAAAAGTAATTAATAGGAATATGCGTTTCATTTTTTGCTTAATTTTGGTTGTTGGTACAAACATAACATATCATTCGTTCAATATGTTTTAACGCTAATTTAATAAAATATGATCATTGCACTATGCGGACACAGAGGATTTATTGGTTCACATATAAAAAATAAATTTTCGCAACAAGATTTTATTCTGGTAAACAGAGATGATTTGTATGGTGATTATAGGACACTTGCCAATAAAATTGTGGGGGCAGATGTGGTCATCAACAGTGCTGGCTTTTCTGTTTCGTCCCGGTGGACCAAAAAGAATAAAACTCGTATTTTTGATAGCCGGATAGAGGTAACCAAGAACCTGGTAAGAGCGATTAATTTTCTTGAAAAAAAACCCCAGTTCTTTATTTGCAATTCTGGGATTGCATTATATGAATATGGTAAAAAACATACCGAGACAGATTATACCTGCAATAATGATTTTCTGGCAGAAGTTGTAAAGGCTTGGGAGGAGAGTGCAAATGCAGTTGATGAGAGCGTTAAGCTGATAACAATTCGTCTCGGATTGGTGTTGGGCAACGACGGGGGAGCAATGCCTCGTCTGTTGAAGTTATTCAGGATGGGTTTGGGAGGCGTTATTGGTTCCGGAAAACAAATGTATTCTTTTATTCATATTGACGACGTTACCAATGCGCTTGAATATTTGATTCTTAATAGCAAAGAGGGAGTTTACAATTTTACTGCACCATATCCGGTTACCAACAAGGTGTTTACGAAAGCATTGGGTAGAACCTTAAAGAGACCATCCATATTAAGGGTTCCTGGATTTGTGCTGAAGTCAATCATGGGACAAGCGTCCGTGATCGTAACAAAAGGACAATTTGTTTATCCACAAAATTTACTTGATGATGGATTTGTTTTTAGTTTTAATACAATTGAACAGGCAGTAGAAAATCTGGTTAACAAGCAGTGAATCAAATAAAGCAACTCTTCGGTCAAACAGCGGTCTATGGAATGGGAATCGTTTTCCCCCGATTGCTGAATTACTTGTTATTGACACCTTTTTATACGAGGATTTTTGAGGCAGAAGAATATGGCATTGTTACGGAACTATATGCTTATGTTGTTTTCTTACTGGTCATCCTTACCTATGGAATGGAGACAGGATTTTTTAGGTTTTCCACCAATAATAAACAAGGGAATGTAAAGGCCGTCTATACAAGTATACTCATAACAGTTTTTTCTACCTCATCACTTTTTTTATTAACCGTTTTTTCTTTTGTCCACCCCGTTGCAGATATTTTAGGATATGAATCGGAACCGCAATATATTAAATGGTTGGCACTTATTGTGGCGATTGATGCATTTACAGCCATTCCTTTCGCGCGATTACGGCTCCGGAATAAGCCAATAAAATATGTTTTGATAAGGATTGCTGAAGTATTAGTGAATATTGGTTTAAATTGGTTTTTTCTGTTCTATTGTCCAAGGCACACAGATTCAGAATTTGTTATCACGTTATATAATCCTGATATTGGGGTTGGATATGTATTGCTATCGAATCTTACTGCATCAATTATAAAAATGGTATTACTTTCCAGGGAAATATTAGCAGCCTATCAGGGATATTTTGATAAAGAATTACTTAAAAAGATTATCCAATATGCGTACCCATTGCTTATAGCCGGACTAGCTGGAACCATTAATGAGGCCCTGGACAGGGTTCTTATTAAGCATTTGTTAGATGATGCGCAAAATCCGATGGCACAGTTAGGTATATATGGAGCCAATTATAAAATTGCAGTGCTTATGACACTGTATGTTCAGATGTTTAAATATGCTGCGGAACCATTCTTCTTTTCAAAGTCGCAACAGGAAGATGCAAAGGAGTTGTATGCTGATGTTATGTTATTTTTTATTTTACCGGGACTGTTAATATTTCTTGGAGTTATGCTTTATATAGATTTTTTTAAATTATTTATTGGGGTTGATTTTAGGGAGGGTGTCGGTATTGTTCCCGTGATCCTTATGGCAAATTTGATCATGGGAGTCTTTTTCAATCTTTCAATATGGTATAAACTTACTAATAAAACGATGATTGGCGCTCTATTGGTTGCTGTCGGAGCACTCATTACAATAGCTATTAACGCACTTTTTATCCCTAAATATGGGTATGTCGCCTCTGCTTGGGGGCATTTAATTTGTTATACTGTAATGGTTGTATTATCTTTTGTTATATCAAAAAAGCATTACAAAATTCCTTATGATTTTAAGCGAATTCTGTTTTATATTGCTATTATTGTTGGTTTCTATTATATAGATCATTTATTATCCGGGAATAGCATTTCAATAAGACAGGTGATTAAACCGTTATTAATACTTATCTCCCTGGTGATTTTCTATATTGGAGAAAGAAAGACATTTTTGAAATATAGGAATTTGAAAACTGAAGAATTATAAAATGCAGGTAAAAATTGTTAACAAATCAGGCAATCCTCTGCCATCATATGGCACAGCGCAATCAGCCGGAATGGATTTGAGAGCAGGTAACAGTGAAAGTATCGTTCTTAAACCCATGGAGCGTAAATTGATTCCTACCGGGTTATATATAGAATTGCCAGAGGGATACGAAGCACAGATACGGCCCCGGAGCGGATTAGCTCTTAAGCACGGAATAACAGTATTGAATACTCCCGGAACCATTGATGCAGATTACCGGGGAGAAATTGGAGTGATCGTTATAAACCTTTCTGCAGATGAGTTTGTAATTGAGCCCGGAGAGAGGATGTGTCAAATGGTTATAAATCAACATGAAATAATTTCCTGGACTGAGTCAACAGAGTTATTGGAGTCTGCTCGTGGAGAGGGTGGGTTCGGACATACGGGAAGAAAGTGATGGATGGGATTTTAGTTAGGGTATTAAATAATTGCCAGCGAGTGTACATATGAGAATATTAAAGAAATTTATAATTGTAACTTTTCTTCTGGTCATTGTTGCTTTAAATGCCCAACAGGGCAATTATGATTATCAATATGCATTGATAGAAGCAGTTAAGCAAAAGAATTTAGGTAATCTTCCGGGAGCGATAGAGTTGTATAAAATGGTTTTGGAAGAGGACGAATCCGTTGCAGTTGCTCATTATGAAATAGGAACGCTGTATGCTGTTACCGGAAATTTTGAAAAGGCATTGAATCATCTGGAGCAAGCACATGTGCTAAATCCGGAAATAAAATGGTATTTAGACGCTTATATTGATGGTTTATTGGTTCAAAAGGAATTTAGAAGAGCAGAAAAAATTCTAAAAAGTAGGATTAAGGAAGGGGTTGATAACAAAGATCAATTATTTAAACTTGCAAATGTATATTTTCTTGCAGAGAGATCCAGAAAAGCGCTAAAGGTAATAAAGACCATGGAAAAACGGTGGGGATTTTCCGATAAAATTTCACTGTTGAAGGCAAATATTTATGAAGACAGGGAAGATTTCGATAAAGCGTTGAATGAATTGGAAAAGATAGTTGATTTGTTTCCTGAATCATTGGAATTACGCGTTGTTGCGGCTGAACTAGCCTTAAAAAGCAAGAACGGGGAATTGGCTGCAGATTATTATAAAAGAGTTTTGGAGTTGGATAGCATGAATATCTATGCGCTAACAAACCTAACAGATTTTTACCGGGAGAAGGAAAATTATGGAAAGAGTTTTTATTATCTCCATAAATCATTTCAGAGTGATGAGATTGATTATGAAAGAAAATTAGCAATTTTGAGCTTTTATCTTTCCGATGAGAGGCTGGTTACAGAACAAAAGAATGATATCCGCCAACTTATTGATACAATGTTGGAAAAGTATAGTGAAAAAAATGAAATACACTTGCTTGCTACAGATTTTTATATTGGTAATGAAAACTTCGATAAGGCCCTCTTTGCATTAATGCCTTTACTAAAGGAGAATGAACGAAGATATGAATTATGGAGACAGGGAATTCTGCTGTCAAATGCGACAGGGAAATTTAATGAGATGCATACTATAGCCGTTAAAGCCAGTGAAATCTTTCCTGATAGCATAGAACTAATTTATTTTAAAGGGATTGCATCATGGGAATTGGGTGAATATGAAGAGACGATCAATGCTTTTTCCGATGAACGAATTTCCAATGTGAATAATCAGGAAATGGCCTCGCAAATGAGAATGATCGTTGCTGAAAGTTTTTACAAACTTAAAGAATATGATGTTTCTGACAGTATTTTTCGAAGTATAATCAGGGATGAACCAAATAATTATATGGTAATGAATAATTTTAGTTATTATTTATCAACCAGGGGAGAGTTTTTGAATGAAGCGGAGAAATATAGCAGAATTGTGATAGAGAATAATCCTGCGAACGGAACTTTTCTCGACACATACGCCTGGATTTTATATAAATTGGGTGATTACGAGGAGGCCGAAAGGTTTATTATGAAGGCTATTCAGCATGGTGGTCAGGATAGCCCGGTAATTAATGAACACGCAGGTGATATACACATGAAAATATCTAACAGGCAGTTGGCAAAGGCTTTTTATGAAAAAGCCATTCTACTTGGTGGAGAAAAGGATATTTTATTGCAAAAGATCAAGAAGCTGAGCGAAATTTATGTGGAATAAATGTATTGGCATAATTGGGGTTGTATTGCTTCTCATTTCTTGTTCTACGCAGCGGAAAATGAACAGGATTGAAGATGATAAGCCATTGATAGCTCATAACTGGGAAACAGTTTGTGATACAATGAGGACATATAAATCTATATACTTTAGTAAGATAAATGCTAGGATTTTGTTAGATGAAGAGGAATACAATGCTAAAGTTTCATTATACTATCTTCCAGATTCCGTTTTTTTGGTGAGTGCTGTAAATTCAGGGTTTGAAATAGTGCGTATTGGCGTATTTAAAGATAGTATGGTGTTTATTAACCGGCTGGAAAAAAAAGTTTATCTTTTTAAAAAAAGTGATTTTGGTTTTCAACCTCCCGTTACCTTTAAGGATATCGAATATCTTGTTAATAAAAAATTGGTTTGTAAGGAGGGTAATGCTATTGTCGTAGGTGATAGTGCTGTTATTGTGAATCGGTCAGTAAGGAATGTTCTAAGAGAGATTGAATATTCATCCAGTGATCTTGCGCTGAGAAGATTTGAATTTTTCCATAAGAAAACCGGAGAATATGTTGTTGGTGATCAAACGATGGTAAATAGTTTAAAGATATTATCGAATTTTTTTGTGGGTTATTTTGTGATTGAGGGAGAAGGAGGTGAGATTGAATATGACAGGGACATCGGTATAGAGCTGAGTATAAATCGAAGAAAATATGATATTATTTATTTGTAATGAGGCAAATTATTATCATACTGTTGTTGGTTCTCTTTTCAGTAAATAGCAAGAGTCAGGATAAGAATTCACTGGAAAGACAAAAACAAGCAGCAATAAAGGAGTTAGAAATGGCCAAAGAATTGCTCAATAAAACGCAATATCAGAAAGCCAACACTATTAAACGGGTTGCCTTGATAAATCGTAGTATTGAATCGAGAGAGGAACTAATAGAATCAATTGCCGGGGAAATTAAATTGATCGAAGCGGAAATGAATAGTATTGAAAGGGAGATTGTGGATTTGGAGAGAAATATTGAAAAGGGTAAGGAAGAATATGCGAGAATCCTGTATAGTATATTTGTTAGTCATACCGAAGAAGAGAAATTAATGTATCTGTTGGCAAGCGAGAATATTAATGAATTTTACCAGAGAATAAAGTTCATGAAGTACCTCAAGGAATACAGAGAAGAAAAAGTTGCTGAATTGGAAGAGATGAAGTCTGTAATGGCGCAACGCAGCGAAGAATTGAATTCGATAAGAGATGAGAAGTTCGAGTTATTAAATGCGAAGGAGCTGGAGAGCAGAAAGCTGGTAACCGAACGGAATGAGCGAAGCAGTATAATCAGGAGGCTCATACAGGATGAACGTAAGATAAGAAAGGAGATTGAACAGAAAGAGAGAATTCGAACAGAGCTTGAAGCAGAAATTCGAAGAATAATTGAAGAGGAGGCAAAAAAGCGCTCATCAGGTTCATTGCTCTCCTCCCTTACGCCTGAACAAAAACTTGTCGGCACAAACTTTCTTTCAAATAAAGGAAGGTTGCCATGGCCTGTTGAGCGAGGCGTTATTTCAGCAAGGTTCGGAATAGTTAATCATCCTGTTTTGGATGGTGTTAAAATTAGCAATAACGGTGTTGACATTAGCACCATCAGTAACACAAAAGCCAGGGCGGTGTATGATGGTGAGGTCACAAGTATTTTTGCTATATTGGGTGCAAATTATACTGTAATTGTAATGCATGGAGAGTATTTGAGCGTATATCAAAACCTTATTGATCTGAAAGTTAAGGTGGGTGATAAGGTGAAGGCTAAGCAGGAACTGGGAACAGTACATTCGGATGTAAATGAGGAAATGGCTGTTCTGCAATTACAAATATGGAGGTCAAAAGAGATTCTTGACCCTGGTGAATGGTTAAGTAAGTAGTAACTGAAATTGTTTCAATAGCGTAAGAGATTGTAACTTTAGAGCTATATTGCCGTATAAGATGGACATCTGACTGTTTTTTATGAAAAAAGATATAGAAATATTTTCATCACGGGAAAACTTAAGGGTTGTAGAAAAAGTTATAGACGAAATGTCTGTAGAACTTAATTTAAGCGATGAGGTATATGGAAATATTTTAGTGGCTACCATGGAAGCAACGAACAACGCTATAGTGCATGGCAATCATTCAGATCCTGCAAAAAAAGTTAAGGTTTACATTGAGAAAATCGAAAGAGATCTTTTAATAAGGGTCGTCGACCAGGGACAGGGATTTGATTATACATCTGTACCGGATCCTACTTCACCTGAACATATTGAAAAAATTAACGGACGTGGAATTTTTCTTATGAAGAGGCTTTCTGATAGCATAAAGTTTGAGGAGAAGGGAAGAGTCGTTGAATTAAAATTCAGGATGTAGTGCCTGTCTATTTTCACTCAGAAAAAACTTGCTTTCAACTGAAAGATAAGAAAAGGTACCGTCAATGGATAGAAGATGTGGTAGGGAACAGTTTTAAATCTGTTGGCAACATTAACATTATTTTTACCTCGAATGACCATCTTCTAAAGATTAACAAACAGTATTTGAACCACAACTACTATACAGACGTTGTTACTTTTAATTACAATGAAAACGATATTATTTCTGGCGATGTTTTTATTAGTATTGATCAGGTTGAGATAAATAGTAAAGAGTTGGATATAATGTACATGAACGAGCTTAGCCGCGTTATGATTCATGGTGTTTTGCATTTATTGGGATTTGGAGATGATAACAGCAAAGAGATTAAGACGATGAGGATGATGGAAAATGCATACTTAAAGTGGTTAAAGGAGTATGGAGATGGAAAAGAAGTATGACGTAATAGTTGTTGGTGGAGGTCATGCAGGATGTGAGGCAGCTGCAGCTGCTGCAAATCTGGGCAGTAAAACACTGCTGATAACAATGGATATGACAAAATTTGCCCAAATGTCTTGTAATCCAGCCATGGGGGGTATAGCCAAAGGACAGATAATTAGAGAGATAGATGCATTGGGTGGCTATTCTGGGATAATAACAGATCGTTCTATGATTCAATTTAGAATGCTAAATCGGTCAAAGGGACCAGCGATGTGGAGTCCCCGGGCGCAATGTGATCGCTCTATCTTTACGCTGGAGTGGAGGAAGGAACTTGAGCGAATTGATAAATTGGATTTCTGGCAAGATAAAGTGCAAAAATTGGTTATTGATGGATCTGTTGTTAGTGGAGTTGAAACTGAAATGGGAATAGTTTTTCTCGCGAAAGCCGTCATCTTGACAGGCGGAACTTTTAATAACGGGTTAATGCATGTTGGGGAGGTGAGGATGACAGGCGGAAGAATTGGAGAAGCGCCTGCACATGGTCTAAGCGAACAGTTGAAAGAATTTGGTTTTGAGGTCGGACGCATGAAAACCGGCACTCCGGCTCGTGTAGATGGTAGAACCATTGATTTTTCAAAAATGGTAGAACAACCAGGAGATTTTGAAAATAGAAAATTTAGTTTTCTCGATTATGATATTAGCTATCACAATCACAAAAGCTGTTTTATTACACACACGAATCCAGAGGTACACAAAGCGCTTGAGGAAGGATTTAAGATGAGTCCGCTTTTTAATGGCTCAATTGATGGAATAGGGCCCAGGTATTGCCCAAGTATTGAAGATAAAATTGTCACTTTCTCAGATAAGGAGGCACATCAATTGTTTCTCGAACCAGAGGGTTTATCTACAGTGGAATACTATATTAATGGGTTTTCTTCATCGCTTCCATGGGATGTTCAG
Organism: uncultured Lentimicrobiaceae bacterium; assembly: GCA_964654725.1. Classification (GTDB taxonomy): domain Bacteria; phylum Bacteroidota; class Bacteroidia; order Bacteroidales; family CAZZLL01; genus CAZZLL01. Next base: position 41,343 of record CAZZLL010000022.1, read on the forward strand.
TATGGTGCACTTAAAAGGGTCAAGGGACTGGAAAGGGTAAAAATATTCAGACCTGGATATGCCATCGAATATGATTATTATCCACCTACACAATTGAACCATACGTTGGAAACAAAATTTATCGGCAATTTGTATTTTGCTGGTCAGATTAATGGGACTACTGGCTATGAAGAGGCAGCTGCTCAAGGGATTATTGCCGGAATAAATGCTAATTTGAAAAACGAGGGAGATGATAGATTTGTATTGGGAAGGGATCAGGCATATATTGGAGTATTAATTGACGACCTGGTTACTAAAGGGGTGGATGAACCATATCGAATGTTTACCTCTAGGGCGGAATATAGAATCTTGTTGAGACAAGACAATGCAGACGTTCGACTAACTCCTTTAAGTTATGGTATTGGTTTGGCAAGTGAGGATCGAATAAAGGAACTGCAAAAGAAACGAGTTGGAGTTGAGAAATTGACAGAGAAGCTTAAAAGTTTTAGTGTCGATCTGGAAAGAACCAATCGATTTCTTTTAGCTTCCGGTTCGACTGAGCTCAAGGAAAAAACAAAAGTGATCAATATTGCACGAAGGCCCCAAGTAGATTTTAAAAAGCTACTTGAAATATGCAGAATTAACATTGATGAAATTGATTGCTCGCAAGAGATTAGAAATGATATTATTGAGAGTGTGGAAATCGACATCAAATATGAGGGATATGTTGTAAGAGAAAAATTAATGGCTGACAAGATTGGAAGATTGGAAAAGATTAAACTTGATGCAGATTTTGATTACGAACGATTAAAAAGCATTTCTACGGAAGCAAGACAAAAGCTAAAGAAACATCGACCAGAAAGTATTGGGCAAGCCTCCAGGATTTCTGGCGTTTCTCCAAGCGATATAAGCGTACTTCTGGTTTTTATGGGAAGGTAATATGTTCCACGTGGAACGCTTAAGCTCATGTTCCACGTGGAACAACACACAACGGTATACTGGGTTCCTGTTTCGGCCTAAATTATAAAAGTCATTATAGATGCGGTTTCAATCAAATTTAGTAGACATTCATCGCCGGAAAATTTATCCGACCGAGATTAGGATAGAAAACGGCAGAATATATTCGATAAAGAAAACACAGAAAACTCCGAATCAATTTATCCTTCCCGGTTTTATAGATGCGCATATTCACATTGAGAGTTCAATGGTTACACCTGTATCTTTTTCGAGAGCAGCAATTCGCCATGGCACAGTCGCTATTGTTTCGGATCCGCATGAAATTGCAAATGTGCTGGGAAAGGAGGGGATTACTTTTATGGTTGATGATGCCAGAAAGACGCCTTTAAAAATTTTATTCGGGGCACCAAGTTGTGTGCCGGCAACTTCTTTTGAATCTTCTGGAGCAGAGATTGATGTTTCTCAAATTGAAGAATTGTTAAAAAACAATATGGTTGGTTATTTATCAGAAATGATGAATTATCCAGGTGTTTTGCATGGTGACCCTGGCGTTATGGAAAAAATTGATTTGGCAAAATCTATGGGAGTTCCCATTGATGGGCATGCACCAGGATTAACAGGAGAGGATTTAGGAATATATAGAGCGGCAGGGGTTTCAACAGATCATGAGTGTTTAACTTATGCTGAGGCGAAAGAAAAGATTTCAAAGGGATTTAAAATATTAATCAGAGAAGGGAGCGGGGCCAAGAATTTCAATGCACTTATACCTTTATTAAAGGAGTATCCGGAGAAGATCATGTTTTGTACCGATGATCTTCATCCGGATGATTTATTGAAAGGACATATAAATATGCTTGTCAAAAGAGCCGTGAAGGAAGGATATGATCTTTTTGATGTTTTAAAAGCTGCAGGATCAAATGCTGTCGAACACTATAACTTAGAGGTCGGTATGTTAAGAGAAGGTGATCCGGCAGATTTTATTATTGTTGATTCTCTGGAAGAATGGAATGTAATTGAAACTTATATTGATGGAAAAGTGGTTTATTCCAATGAAATAGTAAATGTAGATTTTGTCCAACCAGAGAAACCGAACAAGTTTATTATAGAACCTATTGAAGAGAAAGACCTGGCAGTTAAGGCGGCAGGGAACTGCATCAGGGTTATCCAGGCAATTGATGGTGAATTAGTTACCAAAGAGATAAAGGAGATGCCTAAAATTGAGAATGGGAATGTAATTAGCGATACAGACAGAGATGTTTTAAAAATGTCAGTAGTCAATCGCTATTTTCAATCGAAACCGGCAATAGGTTTCGTTAACGGTTATAAACTACAGAAGGGGGCATTGGCTTCAAGTATTGCTCATGATAGTCATAATATTATTTGTGTTGGAACAGATGACAGGTATATGAAAGAGGCGATTAACAAAATAATTGAGTATAAGGGTGGTATTGTTGCTCATGATGGAGAAGACTTGTTTGTTCTTCCGCTTGAAATTGCCGGCATCATGTCAAGTGGTTCTGTAGAGTATACTGCACAAAAATATTCTGATCTCTCAATTGTTGCCAAAAAGATGGGAACTAAAATGAAGTCTCCATTCATGACGCTTGCCTTTATGGCATTGTTGGTAATACCAGAATTGAAATTGAGTGACAAAGGTCTTTTCAATGGAAATTCCTTTTCATTTACATCTTTGTTCTATTAGCAAATGAGTGATAAAAAGAACAGGCAAATCCAAACAATTCTCAGCACACTTCCAGAGGAACCGGGGGTATATCAATTTTATGATTCGGCAGGTAAAATTCTATATGTGGGTAAGGCGAAAAACCTTCGAAAAAGAGTTACATCCTATTTTCAAAAAAACAGGCATGAAAGTTATAAGGTTCATGTTCTTGTAGACAAAATTGCAGACATTCGTCATATTGTAGTAAATACTGAATCAGATGCATTGCTGCTGGAAAATAACCTGATCAAAAAATTGCTTCCCAAATACAATGTGTTACTAAAGGATGACAAAACATTTCCTTGGATATGTATAAAGAACGAACCCTTCCCCAGGGTTTTTCTTACCAGAAATCTTATTCACGACGGTTCAAAATATTATGGGCCGTATACATCAACATCAACCGCCAGAACCCTGCTTGATCTTATACGACATTTATATCAGCTGAGAACCTGTAAATTTAATTTGACAGCCGCGAACATTCAGGCAGAAAAATTTAAGGTGTGCCTTGAATATCATATTGAAAATTGTAAAGGTCCTTGTGAAGGATTGCAGGATGCAGCCTCCTATAATGAATCAGTAGAACAAATTCACGAAATACTGAAAGGAAATTTGCAAGGGGTTATATCCTTTTTAAAAGGAAAGATGAAAAATCTCGCGGAAGAGTATAAATTCGAGGAAGCTGAAAAAATTAAATCAAAGACAGAAGCCCTACAGCAATTTCAGATAAAATCAACCATTGTTAATCCTTCTATAAACAATGTAGATGTATACAGTATCGTAGATGAGGAAAAATATGCGATTGTCAACTACTTAAAAATCACGAAAGGATCTGTAATACAGTCACATACAGTAGAAATCAGAAAGCGGCTTAAGGAGTCAACCAGAGAAATTTTGGCCTTTGCGATCATAGATCTTAAAGAAAGAGTGCGAAGTGATGCAAAAGTGATGATATTGCCGTTGGATTTGTCGGAATCGTTACCATGGTATACTATTATTGTTCCAAAGCGAGGAGACAAGAAGAAGCTCCTTGAGCTCTCAGAAAGAAATGCAAGGTTGTACAAATTTGAAAAGCAGAGAAGGGAAACAGATAGCCAAAACAAGGGTCCATCTCAACGAATTCTTGAGACACTGCAAAGGGACCTTAGGATGGAGCAGCTCCCAACCCACATAGAATGTTTTGATAATAGCAATATCCAGGGATCCCTACCGGTTGCTGCATGTGTAGTATTCAAAAACGCTAAACCGGTAAAAAAAGAGTACAGGCATTACAATATCCAAACTGTTTCCGGAGCAAACGATTTTGCATCAATGGAAGAGGTGGTATATAGAAGATACCGACGATTAATTGAAGAGAAAAAGGAGATACCTCAATTGGTGATTGTTGATGGAGGAAAAGGTCAGCTGAATGCAGCTATGAAAAGTATTGAAAGACTCAAACTTAGGAGGAAGATGGCAATCATTGGGATTGCAAAAAAGCTTGAAGAGATCTATTTCCCTGAAGATCCGGTGCCATTATATATTGATAAAAATTCAGAGTCCTTGCGCTTGATACAGCAGTTGAGAAACGAGGCGCATCGATTTGGAATAGAGTTTCACAGATTGAAAAGGTCCAGGGAGATGATTAATTGCGGTCTTAATTCAATTCAGGGAATTGGAGAGGGCTCTATTCAAAAGTTGTATAAAACGTATAAGTCCGTTGAGTCAATGAAACAGGCAAGTGAGGAAGAGTTGTCCATTTTACTTGACAAATCAAAAGCAAAAAAGATTATTGCTTATTTTTCAGGGATGAAAACATAATCTATCATTTGGTACGTAGGACGGTAAAAGAGACCAGATCTAATAATGCCTGACGGGATGTTGATTCGGGATAACTTCTCAGCACTTTATCAGCCCTGTCCTTAAATTCATTCATCTTTCGTTCTGCAAAAATGAGCCCCTCCTTATCATTCACAAAATCTATAATGTGACGAATCTTATTTGCATTCATGCTTCCGTTGCGGATCAATTTAATAATGGATCGCTTTTCCGAAAAACCGCTTTGTTCAAGAGCGAATATTAAAGGTAATGTAAATTTCTTCTCTTTTAAATCGTTACCAGTTGGTTTTCCAATCAAACCCTGAGGTTGGTAATCAAAAAGATCATCCTTGATCTGAAAAGCCATTCCAATATCAATACCCATATTGTAAAGCTTATTCACCTCTTCATTGGAAGCTCCGGCAGATTTAGCCCCACTGGCAGTACAGGAGGCGATCAGGGTAGCTGTCTTTTTTCTGATTACCTCATAATACGAGTTGGTATCAACACTTAAATTTCGTGATTTTTGCAGCTGAAGCAGCTCCCCTTCACTCATCTCCTTCACAGTATCAGAAACAATATTTAACAACCCATGGTCGTTTTTTGATGTGGCCAGCAATAATCCCCGGGCAAGAAAATAATCTCCCATCAATACAGATAATTTGGATCTCCATATCGCATTCATGGAAAACAATCCCCGTCGTTGATATGACTCATCTACAACATCATCATGGATAAGGGTTGCCGTATGCATTAATTCTATAAGAGATGCAGCAGTATAGGTCGAATCAGTGACTTCGCCAACCATCTTTGCGGTGAGAAATACAAAAAGCGGCCGCATCTGCTTTCCTTTATTGCGTAAAATATATGATGCAATAATATTTAGTAACTTAACATCACTCTGTATGGCTGACCTGAAGCTTTTTTGAAAAATCTTCATTTCTGTCTCTACAGGCCTGCGTATATCACTCAATTTTAACATAGATATCAACTTACATTGGCAAATGTATAATAATTCACCGGCTTAACAGTTATAATTATTAATAATCGTACCTCAGTATTTGCTGAAAACTGCGCATTTCTAATTGCCGAAAACTGAACATTGTTATTTTCTGTTTTATCCGCATTAATTCTGTATTAAATTACTCGATATAAAATAGTTTAAATATTGTTTTAATTGCAAGTCAGTTATTTGTACTCCTTCGTCCGCTTCATGAACTCCACTTCGTTCCGGTTGTTGCCTCGCAGAAACAGCTCATTTAGCAGCGATAGTGCTCCATTTCCTGACATAGTAAGGTTGACTATTGATAATCAAAAAAAAGGAGGATTTAAAACAGGCTGCTTGATGGTAAACAAACGTATAAATATTAATATATTTGCATATAATGATTTTAAATGATTTAATGTAAAAGCCATGTCAACTTTTGCACAAATTGATCCCAGCCGGATCGATATTGCGGCCAACATGATGAAGGCCATTGCCAACCCAATGCGGTTATCCATCCTTGGCTACTTATCACAAGAAGAGGAGCTTTCTGTAACCGAAATTCACCGGTTGGCGCGTATCGAACAATCAACTGCCTCTCACCATTTAGGGATACTAAAAGATAAGGGAATATTGAATTCACGACGTGAAGGGAAGAACACATATTATTCATTGAAGAATGAAAATTTCAAAAAACTTATGGAATGTGTAAGCAATTGCGCATGTTTTAACGAATAGATTCAATCGAATGAGCATAATTAGGGTAACCAAGGAGTTTACTTTTGAAATGGCCCACGCTTTATGGAATTATGACGGCCCCTGCAAAAACATTCATGGACATAGTTATAAACTCTTTGTAACCGTGTCAGGAACTCCTATCTGCGATGAAAACAACGTGAAATTTGGAATGGTGGTGGATTTTAAAGAACTAAAGGCAGTTGTCAAAAAATTTGTTATCGATGTGCTGGACCACAGTCTGGTTGTTTATAAAAATGCTGAAGGGGAAAGCCTTGATAGTGTAAAAAAAATGTATGAAAAGGTCTTTGTTTTTAACTTTCAGCCAACCTGCGAAAACCTCATAATCCATATTGCTGAAACAATTATTCCTAAACTACCCGCCGGTCTGTCTCTCCATTCCCTGAAACTTTATGAAACTACCACATCATACGCAGAATGGTATGCGTCGGATAATTAACCCTACTGGAATGGACAATTTAAAAAAACTGTATTTGTTAGATAGTTATGCCCTGATCTTTCGGTCTTACTATGCATTTCTTAATAATCCAATGAAGAACTCCGGGGGGATGAATACTTCAACTATATTCGGCTTTACTTTGACCCTGGATGAATTACTGAGAAAAGAAAACCCCACACACATTATAGCGGCTTTCGACGCTTCCGGTCCAACTTTCAGACACGAAATGTACGAACCGTATAAAGCGAACCGTGATGTTACCCCTGAGGAGATTAAAGACGCCATTCCATGGATTAAGCAGTTGCTTGCAGCGTTTAAAATCCCGGTTATTGAAAAACTGGGATTTGAAGCTGATGATGTTATTGGAACTATTGCAAAATCTGCGGAACAAAAAGGTTATGATGTTTACATGGTAACTCCCGATAAGGATTTTACCCAACTGGTAAGCAACAATATCTTTATGTATAAGCCGGGAAGATCTGGGAATCCACCAGAAGTATGGGGAATTCCGGAAGTAAAGGAGAAATTTGGAGTAAATAGTCCCGAACAGGTTATAGATATACTTGCACTTTGGGGCGACTCATCAGACAATATTCCCGGAGCAACGGGTATAGGTGAGAAAACAGCGAAAAAACTTATAGAAAAATTTGGATCCATAGAAGGGGTATACGAAAATATCGGATTACTAAAAGGAAAACAAAAGGAAAACCTGGAAAATTCTATTGAACAGGTTCAATTATCGAAAATACTTGCAAGAATCAGGGTGGACGTTCCTTTGGAGTATGATCTGGAATTGGCAAGGCGACAACCACTGAATAATGAACCGCTTGAGAAGATTTTCGACGAGCTGAATTTCAAAAATCTTAAAAGCAGAATATTAGGCATTGAAGAACCTATAAGTAATTATAAAACAGATATTCAGACATCATTATTTGAGTCTTCAATTCAAAACATATCAAGCAATGCCTCAACACTCAAAACAATAATAAATGTTGAACATGATTATATAACTGTAACATCAGAAAAGGAATTTAACTTGCTGATAAAAAACCTTGGAAAACTAGAATCTTTCTGCTTTGACACTGAAACAACTGGACTTGATATCATTGATGCAGAAATAGTTGGAATATCATTTTGTTGGAAATCTCATGAAGCATTTTACCTGAATATTTCAAAAGACCCCTCCAAAAAGTCCAGACAGATGGCTGCTCTTAAAGAGATATTTGAGCGCGAAGATTTATTGATTATCGGGCAAAATCTGAAATATGATTTACATATTCTTAAAAATTATGGCATTGATGTAAAAGGCAGGTTATTTGATACAATGGTTGCGCATTATCTGGTAGCACCCGAGAAGCGTCATGGAATCGATGCCATGGCTGAAGATTATTTAAGGTATTCAAAGATTAAGACAGAATTTCTAATAGGTGAGAAGGGCAGAAACCAGAAGAATTTTGATGATCTGGATCCGGAAATTGTTAGGGATTATGCATGCGAGGACGCAGATATTACCTGGCAAATGTATGAACGGTTATGGAAAGAGCTAGATGAGAAACAACTATCCGGATTATCTGAAAATATCGAAATGCCACTGGTGCGCGTCTTGATGGAGATGGAACATAAAGGGGTTTCCTTGGATAAGGAAGCGTTGAAGGCATTTGCTTCTACTTTAAGGGAGAACTTGTTAGACAAGGAAAAGCGGATTTTTGATTTGGCAGGACAGGAATTTAATATCAGTTCGCCGAAACAACTTGGAGAAATTTTGTTTGACAGATTGAAGATCATGACTGGTGCAAAAAAGACCAAAACAAAGCAATATAGTACAAGCGAGGATGTTTTAGTAAATCTGGTGGAAAAACATGAGATTGTTGGTGAGGTGTTGGAGTATAGATCCACACGCAAGCTATTAAACACTTATGTTGAAGCCCTGCCTACATTATTGCACCCTAAAACCAATAGATTGCATACCTCTTTTAATCAAACACTCGTTGCTACCGGCAGACTCTCCTCCAATAAACCTAATTTACAAAACATTCCTATTAGGGAAGAGCGAGGAAGAGAGATAAGAAGGGCATTTACCAGTTCAGACAAACAACACAAGTTTCTGTCTGCCGACTATTCACAAATCGAATTAAGAATTATGGCTCATCTGAGCAAGGATGAAAACATGATTCACGCTTTTTTAAATAGTGAAGATATCCACACCACCACAGCTGCCAAAGTGTATGGTGTCGATCCGGATAATGTTACCAGGGAGATGAGATCCAGGGCCAAAACAGCGAATTTTGGTATTATCTATGGTATTTCAGCTTTTGGACTTTCACAAAGAATGAGAATTCCACGTGCAGAAGCTAAACAACTCATCGATGGCTATTTTGCCACTTATCCCGGGGTAAAGGAATACATGGACCGTTGTATAGAGCGGGCGAAAAAAAACGGATATGTTGAAACCATGTTCGGAAGAAAGAGAAATCTACCGGATATACATTCCAGGAATTCCATGGTTCGTGGAAATGCAGAACGAAACGCCATTAACACTCCGATTCAGAGCACAGCAGCAGATATCATAAAAATTGCCATGGTATCAATTCATGATGCTTTCCGGAAAGATGACCTGAAAGCTGAAATGGTTATTCAGGTGCATGATGAACTAAACTTCAACGTTTCCCTGAATGAATTAGACACAGTTAAAAAGATTGTAAAAAAATCCATGGAGAAAGCAGTGGAATTATCTGTTCCCCTAATTATCGAGATGAATGTGGGAGATAACTGGCTGGAAGCACATTAATATTTCATGTTTTGATTAATCCAAGGCAAGAACATCCTTTTCGCCTTCCAAAATACCCTTCACCTGAAGAGGATTTGAAATGACAGATATGGCTTTTTGTAACTGAGAATCTTCTTCAAGCTGCTGTTCTATGCGACCCTCATGATAATAATATCTTCCAACAATTTCTTCTTCAAGAATTTGCTGTATCTCTTCGCGAAAAGTATCCAAATCCTTCATGTTGTCATGGGCCAGTTTGGCTTTCAGCGATTCGAATTCCTCTTTGGATAGGTCGTAGTATTTTTCCCGTTTTGCAGTTTCAAGCAGCTTAGTAAAAGCTTTCATGCTGGCAGTTTCGTATTCAAACTCCTTTTCGGCAACAAACTCCTTAAACTTATTATACTCCAGATCGGTTAATGAAAACTGAGGCGGAGGATCTATAGAGTCCTGCATATTTCTGTATCGATTGGCATAGTCAAAATATATATTTTCGGCGTATAATCTGATCACAATTTCACTGATATTTTCGGGAACCACTTCAATGTCTGGACGTATTCCCCCACCATCATAAACAAGTCTGCCATTTTTTGTTTCATATTCCGAGATCAGAGAATCGGGAACGGACCCAACACTTCCATCCTCATTCCGGTGGGTGTAGTCCAATGCCTGAATACATCTGCCCGAAGGAATATAGTATTTTGCCGTCGTCACTTTCAATTGAGCGTTATACTTTAAAGGACGGGTTGTTTGAACCAAACCTTTCCCAAAAGTTCTTTGTCCGATTACTACCGCCCGGTCCAAATCCTGCATGGCCCCAGCCACAATCTCAGACGCTGAAGCCGAACCCCGATTAACAAGCACAGCAATTGGAATGTCAGTGTCGATTGCTTGATTCGTTGTTGTATAATCGTTGTCCCACCTTTTAACCTTCCCCTTGGTACTGACAATAAGTTCCCCTTTTTCAATAAACAGGTTGCAAGTTCGTACCGCCTCTATCATCAAACCACCCGGGTTACTTCGCAAGTCGAGCACAAGATTCTTGAAATCAGGATTTTTCTTTAATTTCATAAAGGCTGAACGCACCTCTGCCGAAGCATTCGTGGTGAAATTGCTTAAACGTATGTATCCGGTATGCTCATCGAGCATACCTGAATAGGACACATTGTTAATAATGATTTTTTCCCTGGCTAAATGAATCTCCATTAACTCTTCCGTATAGGGCCTTTTGATCTTGATGCTCAGATTGGTGCCGGGTTCTCCTTTCAGAAGTTCGCTAACATCAGCGATCTCCATACCCTCAGTTTTATTCCCTTCTACTTCTAACAGGATATCTCCCGGGCGCAATCCTGACTTTGCCGCAGGAAAATTCTCATATGGGTCAGCAATAATTATATTATCCTCGTATTTCCGAATCAAACTACCGATGCCCCCATATTCACCAGTGGTCTGAAAATTAAAATCATCCATCTCTTTTTCAGGGATATAGGTTGTGTAAGGATCAAGTGATTCTAACATGGAATTGATGCTGGTAGTAATGAGTTTTTCAGGAGAAGTCTCATCCACGTAAAACATATTTAGCTCCCTGAAAAGCGTGCAAAATATATCAATATTTTTTACTATTTCCAGGTCCTTGTTCCTAATCGTTGTAAATCCTGCCCCGAAAAACAAAATCACAATACCGGTAATTATTATTCTTTTTCTCATCCGTATAAACTCTATTTTTCTGATATTTAATTTATTAACCTGACTGGTCGTTCAGTTGATTGTATGAAATATGTACCAAAAGACGCAAAAATATTTAATTTGTAATGCAAATATATCCCAAATACTGATTAATCTCTGCCGATAGAACCCTTCAATGCAATCTCTTATTGTAATCACCAGAAGATTTAACAATTAAGAATGAAAGGTGCTTGCGAGCTCAGCAGAGCTAAAACGTAATACTTATGACTGTGCTTGGCCTTAACTTTAAAACCAGCCACATGAACCTATGTGCAGACTAAATATTCTGTTTATCTTTATGCCAAATTTTTCTTCCGCTAAACAACATGAGCCATTTCGATGCTGCATATATGTTCGCTCACGTTTCCTTCATAACAGATTCATGTATATTTAGTATTAAAGAACCTGTTATCGGTGAAATAGTGAATCAAACGGATATAGGAGCAGCCATGCCTGGCTTTTTGGTAAATGAAACAACCCCCATCTGGTATTTCTATATTCTTATGACCCTGGTAGTTGGTTATGCAATCACCAAAACCTTTCTAGGTCAGTTAATTACAAGTACTTTTTTGGCAACCGTGAGATATAATATTGCGGAAGGGATGTATAAAGATAACAGTCAACTTCAACGTCAGAGAGACAATGCGCTGTATGGCTTTTACTTTGTAACAACGGGACTTTTTTTTATGCTGCTGTCTGAAAAATTGGGACTGGAACCCCTTGGACTATATGGCTTTCACCTTTTTGTTTTTTATTCGGTTTTGCTGACAGCCCTTTTCTTTGTCAGGAGTTTAATGGTAGTTATTATCGGACATATTTTTTTAATCCTTGATCTTCTTCGTGAATACCTGTACATAGGATTTACCTACAATAAGTTGCTTGGTATTCTATTGCTGCCGCTGAATTTTATGATTGTTTATTCGGAGGGAATTTTAACAGAATGGTTAATGTGTACCACATTATTTATAATTATTATACTTGTTTTCATGAAAATGGTTAGAGGAGTTGTGTTTTTCATCGAAAAGCGTGTTTTTAGTTTCTATATGTTTTTGTATCTTTGTGCCCTTGAAATAGTTCCATTATTATTGTTTTACAAGTGGTTCACAACTGTAGTGTAGAGATAAAACGAACTAAAAGGTAGAAGAAAATGAGCAGAATCAAGAAAATTTTAGTTTCACAACCCGAACCTGAAAACAACAAATCTCCCTATTTTGATCTTGCTGAGAAACACAATCTGAAAATTGATTTTCGACCGTTTATCCACGTTGAGGGTATTACATCGAAAGAATTCAGGCAATCAAAAATTGTTTTATCAGATTTCACAGCAGTAGTTTTCAATAGCAAAACAGCAATCGATCATTACTTTAGAATTGCTGAAGAAATACGGGTTCCCATCCCGGATACCATGAAGTATTTTTGTCTCTCTGAGTCCGTTGCGTATTATCTGCAAAAATACATCGTCTACAGAAAAAGGAAGATATTTTATGGCTCCGGAAAGATCGAGGATCTGGCAGATATTATGATGAAGCACAAGTCAGAAAATTTTCTCGTGCCTTTGTCTGCAGCCCACAAGGAGGAGATTCCGGTTCTTCTTGAAAAACAAGACTTCACATTCACAAAATCCATTCTCTATAAAACTGAATGTAGTGATTTGTCAGATCTGGCCGATGTAAATTACGATGTTCTTGTTTTTTATAGCCCGTCAGGTATAAAATCTTTATTTAAGAATTTCCCCGATTTTAAACAAAACAACACAAAAATTGCTTCATTTGGCGACAAAACAGCAAAAGCCGTTGAAGAGGCTGGTCTTAGGCTTGATATTAAAGCACCGGCTCCACAGGCGCCTTCTATGACAATGGCCCTGGAGAGCTTTATTGAGCAGCACAATAAAAATGGGAAAAGCTGACATGCGGCAAATATTTTTTACTGAAGGGGGAGTGATCCCCCTTTTTTTATGGAACGGTATACTTTCAATAAAAAGGAGAAATTAAAGAGCAGAAAAGCGATCGAATTGCTGTTCAGGGCCGGTAATTCTATATCTTCTCCTCCTTTACGATTGATTTACAGAAAGGTAAATGATGGATCTGCTCCTGTTATGATGACAGTTTCGGTGCCTAAAAAACTGATCAAAAAAGCCGTACATAGAAACTTGCTAAAGCGCAGAATCCGTGAAGCATATCGACATCTTAAACCTGTAATTTACAAGCAGGCAGAAGAGGAATCATACCATTTAGAAATCATGTTTATTTACCAGGCCTCAGAAGTTATTGAATACCAAACCATCAAAAACGCCGTGAACGTCCTTCTGATCAGACTATCAAAGATCATTCCACCCACTAAATAGCGGCTGTCCATAAAGTCCGATTGCTCATAGATTGATAATATAAGC
>CAZZLL010000023.1:0-54139 GCA_964654725.1 uncultured Lentimicrobiaceae bacterium
GGGTTAACCAACATTATTTGAGCACATTATGCCATTTTGTGAATAATGTAGGCTAGTTTAAATAATCGGTTTGCATTTTTTTTCTACAAAGTTAAGGACAAATCTGAAATATTGAGATAAATACTGTAGGTAGTTTTTATCGATATTTTTTTGATGGTATGAACGAGTTTTTTCTACATTTTATATGGCAGCATTATTTACAGGGCAAGGAACTACAAACCACAGCCGGTGAGCAGGTAGAAATTCTGTCTCCGGGTTTTTCCAATGCTGATGCCGGGCCGGATTTTTTTAATGCAAAGATCCGTATAAATGATACGGTATGGATTGGAAATGTGGAGATACATATCATTTCCGGGGACTGGTATCAGCATAAGCACCATCTTGATCCTGCTTATAATAATGTTATTCTGCATGTTGTGTACAGACATAACAAAACTGTAAAGAATGAGGCCGGTAATGTATTGCCTGAAATAGAAATGCATGAATTTGTAACTGATACCGTTTATGAAATGTATACGCATATGATCCTGTCATCAAAATATATTCCGTGTGCAGGGCTGATTGATAATATTCCTCCGGTATATATTCATTCTGGTTTGCAGGGAATTCTAATAAAATGCCTCCTGGCAAAGAAAAAGCGCATTGATGCAATGCTTGTGAGCACTTACGGCAACTGGGAGGAAATTTGTTTTCGTTTAACAGCACGCTATTTTGGCGCAGGAGTGAACAGGGAACCTTTTGAGATGCTTGCCCGAAATTTGCCTTACACCTTGATTCAGAGGAAAGCTTATGATGATATATTCATAGATGCCCTTGTTTTCGGGCAGGCCGGATTATTATCGAAAAGACATAAAGATGATTATCCGCAACAATTGCTGAAGGATTATTGCCTGATTAAAGATAAATATTCTCTACATCCCATGAATGCTTTTCAGTGGAAATATGGAAGATTAAGACCTCAAAACTTTCCTGATATCCGCCTGGCCCAGTTTGCTGCTTTTATACGACAGGCCCGAAATAGCTTCGCCAATATACTGGAAACAACCTCCATTGAGTGCCTTCGGCAGATTTTTATGGCGAAACCTTCCGAATACTGGGGGTCGCATTATGCATTTCAAAAGAAAAGCAAACTGCAGAATAAAACAATAGGGATTGACCATGCTGATCTGCTTATTATCAATGTTGTTGTTCCCCTTAAGTTTACCTATGGTGTTATCAGGGGAAAAACTGAATTGAAGGATGAAGCCCTGCGACTGCTTGAGCTAATACACCCGGAAAAAAACAGCATCCTGAAAAACTGGAAAAAACTTGGTTTGGACACAAACAGTGCGGCTGACAGTCAGGCACTTATTTTCTTGAAAAAACAGTTTTGCGACAAAAGAAAATGCCTGGAATGTCATATCGGAAAAGAAATATTGAAAAGAAACTGAATAGATAAATACCTGGCTGTGAGCCTATGGCATGAATTTATCACGGAAATCATCCAGCGCTCCTTGTGATCCGAAAACTACTACCAGATCACCCTGCATCAAATAAGTGTCGCCATGTGGTACATATAAATTTGAACCTCTTTTTATTAGCATGAGAGATCCGTTTTTATGGAAGGGGATTTCTTTAACCTGTTGCCCGTGTATTAGCTGATTCGTGATGAGTATCTCTTCTACATAATAATTATCAAAAGTTTCAACCAGCGCATGATAGGTCGTTGGTCGCAATATTAAATTTTCAATCGTGGTAGCTAATGTTCTGACTGTATCCACAACCTCCACTTCCATATTATTTAATTTTTGCCGTACAGAAGAACTTCTGGAATGGGTAATAATTTGTTCGTGGTTGAAATTGTCCTTCAGAGTCCGGCAAACTTCCAGGTTAATATCATCTGAGCCAGTATCAATCACCACGAAGTTTGCCGGAGATAGTTTTATTTTAACAAATGTATCCCTGTTGCATCCATCCATGTGTACAACATTTAATCCTTTTAACTGAATGTCATGATACCTTTGATACTTTTTTTCAACAAGAATACATGGTTTGCTGTGCATCACCAGTCGCCGGGCTAACAGCACATTGGTGCTGCTCCCTCCAACGATGATGGTGTTTTCACCCCGAAAAACATCTTTGGGATTAAAGACATTATAGAGCAATGGAGAAACAATACAGGTAATTACAGCTAATAGAATAAAGCATGAATTCATCCCTGCATTGATCAGGTTCAGATCCAGGCCTATTTTAGAGGCGGCGATAATGAGGCTTAATCGGGACGACATCAGGAATCCGCCGGCAATGGCCTTTCGCATTCCAAAAAGACGGAACCATAAAAAAGCAGGGATGATCTTTGCGGCATAAAGGATGAATAATAAGAGCAGGAAAAACCAGATGAATTTATGATCGAATTCCAATAACGCATGTGGATCAAATTTTACCCCGACCATGATGAAAAATATAGGTATAAAAAAACCATATCCCATGCCATCAAGTTTGAGTATAAGCAATGACCTGTCTTTATGCAAAAAAATGGACAGCAGCAATCCGCCCAGAAAGGCACCCAGTAATACAACTTCTTTACCCAGGTATTGTGATAAGGCAACAAAGATCAGAAGTAAAAGAATGCTTCCGCGGATCTGAATTTGAGATGCAGCATGGGATAGCTGGTATAGAAGCTGCCGAATAGGCCCGATTTGGTTAAAGTATTGAACAAGTTTGTACAGTAACCAAAAAACAATGACCAAAACCAGAATGAGAAATAATTCTGTGCTGATACCGCTTTTATATATAACTATTGTTAAGGTGAAGAGAATAATACTCATGATATCAGCTACAGCAGCAGCAAGCACCATCATTTGCCCGAAACGGCTCTTTAATTCTGCCCTGTTTTTCAGAACGGGTACGATGATCCCTACCGAAGTAGTGATCATAATCAGTGAGAAATACCAGTAATTCTTTATTTCTATCAATAACCCAACTAATCGGGATCCTGAATAGGATATAATTAAAGTGATCATAAAAAATGCCATGCCGACAAGAAGGGGGTTTTTCAAAAAGCTGACATACGTGATCTTCTTTTTCGGAAAAGAGGCAATAATCTGGTCAATATCTATCTCTAAACCGCTCATAAACATCAGGAAAATGAAACCGGTTAAGGCCAGAAATTCCAAAAAATCAATGGAAGTTTGTTCAAAATGGTGCAGCAAAAAATTGCCTATGAAATAGCCTGCAATGATTTCAAGAATTACGGTGGGTAGTTTTTGTATTCTTAGAAATCCGCTTAAAACAGGTATTATCCATGCTGTAGCGATCACAAACAGTAAAGGAAGGTAATCAAATTCAAAGGAAATATTTAAGAGGTTTTGCTGCATTATTCTTCTGTAAATTCCAATGAATAAAAATACAAAATTCATATTTATGAGAGACATCCGAAACATAGTGAATTATTTAAACTGCTAATATTGTGAAATCTGCATATTTTTAGCATTTTTGTTTCCCCAATAAAAAACTAACCAAATACCCTAATTATGAGCGGGATTATAGAGTCAATAGATTATTTAATTGTACAATACAATGACATAATAGGCGGTTGGGCAATTTTGTTTCTGTTGATACCAACCGGGCTGTATTTCATTATTCGCCTGAAATTTCTGAATGTTACCCGCCTGATGCATTCCATCGGTATTGTTTCCGGAAAGTATAATGATAAAGAGGATAAGGGCGATGTAAATCACTTCAAAGCATTAACAACTGCTCTTTCTGCAACTGTTGGAACGGGAAATATTGTCGGGGTGGCCTTGGCTATTTACTGGGGTGGTCCGGGAGCTATTTTCTGGATGTGGATAACCGGATTTTTAGGCATGATGCTTAAATATGCTGAATGCACGCTTTCCCATAAATACCGGCATTTTAATTCGGATGGCAGTGTTAGTGGCGGCCCGATGTATTATATTAAATATGGCTTAAATAACACCCTGGGTAAATTTGCCGGTGTTCTTGCTGCGATATTTGCAATAGCTACTGTCTTGTGTTCATTGGGAACAGGAAATATGGCACAGTCGAATTCAATGACCGGGGTGTTTCATGCAAGCTTTAATATACCCGAAATGGTAAGCTATTTTGGGCTGACTTTCCCAAGCAGGTACATAAGCGGGGGAGTGATCACTGCTTTGGTGTTGCTGGTAATTGTAGGTGGTTTAAAGCGTATTGCTGATGTAACCTCTAAATTAGTTCCGGTAATGGCAATACTCTATGTCAGCAGTGCATTGTTGGTATTAGTATTGATGGCGAATAAGATACCTGCTGCCTTCACACTCATTGTTTCTGATGCCTTCACAGGTACAGCAGCTACAGGTGGGTTTATAGGTTCAACATTTATGTGGACAATTATTTGGGGAGTGAGGAGAGGCTTGTTTTCCAATGAAGCCGGTCAAGGTTCTGCTCCCATAGCCCATGCTGCAGCAAAAACAAAATATCCTGTAAGGGAAGGACTGGTGGCTTCGCTGGAGCCACTGGTGGATACCCTTATTATATGTACCCTTACGTCTCTTGTCATCATTGTTACCGGTGCATGGAAATCCGGGGCGGAGGAATTCGCTATGACTGTTACCGGTATGCAAACAGGATTAAATAAACTTAATATTGGAGAATATGCTCCCTATATAGTGACCCTGGGATTATTGTTGTTTGCCTTCAGTACAATTATTTCCTGGTCATATTATGGTTCAAGGGCCGTTAATTATCTTTTTGGGGAGAAAAGTATCAAACCATACAGGTATGTTTATGCCCTCTTTGTTTTCTTTGGAAGCATATGGGGAATAGATATTGTTTGGCATTTTGTGGATATGGTTATTACCTTTATGACTATTCCAAACCTTATCGCTTTATTGCTGCTAAGTCCGGTGCTGATCAGGGAAACGAAAAACTATTTCAGCTCCATGAGTAAGCTCAGGAATCATTAAGGGCTGATGAAGCAAAAGAACAAACAGATACCCTGATATTTAGTAAAAATATCAACGAGGCATTTACTCCTTTTGTAAAGGCATATATGCAAAAGCTGAAATCAGGAAAACTTTAATAATTCTTTGATGAGTGGATTTGGAGATTGGGAAAAAACAAATAATTTTACTTTGAGAAAATACGAATAAACCATGACTAAATTTGATTTTTCAAAAAGAGATAAATTCGGAAGTAAGATAGGAATAATTGCAGCGGCAGCTGGCTCTGCAATTGGTCTGGGAAATATTTGGCGTTTCCCTTATGTGGTTGGCGAGAATGGAGGTGCAGCCTTTTTGTTGATATATATTGGGTTCATTATATTGGTGGGAGTACCGGTAATGCTTTCAGAATTTACCATTGGACGCCGTGCACAACGAAATCCTTTCGGCGCCTTTCGTTTGCTCAAGCCTGGTCAGCCCTGGTTTTTTATTGGCTTAATGGGGATAGTAGCAGCTTTTACTATCCTTGCTTTTTACAGCACAATTGCCGGATGGACACTGGAGTACCTGTACCGATCAATTATTAATGATTTTAGTGGAAAAAGCCCTACTGAGCTGAACAAGATGTTTGTTGATTTTAAAAACTCACCTTTTATGCCTATAATCTGGCAGATTGTGTTTATGTTTCTCACAGCATGGATTATATGGAGAGGAGTGAAAAACGGGATTGAAAAATATGCCAAGATACTGATGCCGCTTCTTTTGGTCTTGATCATCATTATTTGCGTGCGTTCATTAACTTTGCCGGGAGCCGGAGCAGGCCTGGATTTTCTTTTTAAACCTGATTTTTCCAAAATTACCGGAAAAGTTGTCCTGGAAGCATTGGGCCAGGCTTTCTTTTCGCTGAGTATTGGAATGGGGACTTTGATTACATATGGTTCATATATTGGCAAGAAGGATAATCTGGTGAATACAGCATTTTCTGTTTCTGCAGCTGACACATTTATTGCTATCCTGGCAGGTGTGGCTATTTTTCCTGCAGTGTTTCATTTCGGAATTCAACCTGGTGAAGGAGAAGGGCTGGTATTTATTACCCTTCCGAATATTTTCCAGCAAATGGCAGGTGGCTATTTTTGGTCGTTGATGTTTTTTATCCTGCTTTCGGTTGCTGCCCTTACATCCACTATTTCTGTCCTGGAAGTTGTTGTTGCCTTCTTTTCAGAAGAATTAAACCTAAACCGTAAACAAGCCACTGTAATTGCAAGCATTGCTATTACTCTGCTGGGTGTATTCTGCACACTATCACTGAGAGAGGATGTGAATATAAGCATTACCGGAAATGGTTTGTTTGGCGAGTTGGAATACCTGTCTGCTAATGTGCTGCTTCCCTTAGGAGGATTGCTTATTGTGATTTTCGTGGGTTGGGCTCTTGGTCGAAAAAATGTAAAAGATGAGGTCAGTAACCAGGGGCAATTTAAAGTAATTATTTTTGATCTGTTTTTGCTGATCGTCAGATTTGTTGCCCCCATTGCCATTTCTATGGTATTTCTTAACAGCCTCGGTGTTTTTTAACATACCGGGTACGTTTGTGTACTAACCGGATAAATAGTATAAATCCGGTTCATGTTTCAATGGTTTAAATCTTTCTTTTTTTTTAATAAAAGCGAAAGAAGAGGCATATGGTTGCTGCTGCTTTTATTGATTGTTTTATTGGCCATACGCTTGCAGAGCATTAAGACCACAAAACCAGTGAAGCTGGATTCCGGTTTTCAGCATGAAATGGACAGGTATTTCGAAGCTTTGGAGGCCAGAATGAAAGAATCAAAAAAAAAAGAAAACAAAAGAAACTTTGCTAAAGATAAAGAGGAAACCTACGAGCTATTTGCTTTTGATCCCAATGAATGCAACATGGAGGAATGGAGGCAACTGGGATTAAAAAATTATCAGGCAGAAATGATATTGAAATACCTTGAGAAAGGGGGGCATTTTTATCAAGCGGAAGATTTTAAAAAGATATATGCGATAAAAGAAGAAGATTATGAACGCCTGAAACCATACATACGAATTCAGAATAAGGATAAGGATAAGGATAAGGATGCTGAAAAAATAATCAAACCAGAACTCCCGAAAAAGCAGAAAACCCGGATAGAACTTAATGCGGCAACACAAGATGATTTAATGCAAATACGCGGTATTGGTAAGGTTTATTCGGAACGGATAATTAAATACCGGGATCTTTTAGGCGGTTATGTCCTTACGGAGCAATTATTGGAGATTTACGGTATCGATAGCAGTTTGTATAAGCAGATTAAGGAATATGTGGTGTGTGACCCGGAAACAATTCTCACCATCAATCTGAATACGGCAACCTATAAAACGATATTACGCCATCCTTACATAAACCGGGAGATGACAGATGCATTGCTTGAATACCGGGGAAAAGCAGGCAAATTCGAGAATATTCTTGAAGTTAAGCAAATCAATCGTATTTTTGATTCGCTTTATATAAAGATTTCACCATACTTAGATATTTGATATGGCAGGATTTATCGGAAAAATAAATGAATTTCCCCGGACATTTTGGATAGCTAATTCCATGGAGCTTTTTGAGCGTTGGGCTTGGTATGGGATGTTTGCTGTTCTGGCCTTATATTTTACCGGATCGAGGGATGCCGGGGCTTTGGGTTTTAGTCAGGAGCAAAAGGGCTTGTTAATGGGAACAGTTGTGGGTATCCTTTATCTGTTGCCTATTATAACAGGTGCCATTGCAGATTATTTTGGTTACAAAAAAGTGTTGCTTGTTTCCTATTTCATTATGGCTGTGGCCTATTTTTTAATGGGTGTTTTTAAATCGTATTATAGTATATGGATGGTCTTTCTTCTGCTTGCAGTGGGTGCAGGATTGTTTAAACCGGTTGTTTCAGCCACGGTATCAAAAACTACAAAGAAAGATAATGCTGCACTAGGATTTGGCATATTCTACATGATCGTAAATATAGGCGCCTTTATTGGCCCGCTGGTAGCCGGTCAGTTTAGAAAACTGGACTGGTTTCTGGTTTTTGCTGTTTCGTCAGCAGTGATTATCATTAATATCTTTTTGCTGCTATTGTTTTACAGGGAACCAAACCACACTAAGCCAAAAGGGAGCCTGGCTGATTCGATACGTCAAATCCTCAAGAATATTATAACATCTCTGACAGACATCAAATTAGATATTTTTCTCATTATTATTGTTGGGTTTTGGACTATGTATAACCAGTTGTTTTACATGCTGCCGGTTTATATAGATCAATGGGTTAATACCCAGACCATTTATGATGGCTTATATGCTCTTTCTCCGGCATTGGCAGATTTTTTGGGTGACGGGAAGGGTGGAATTCTTCCTGAATACATTATGAACCTGGATGCATTGTATATTATATTATTCCAGGTAATCATATCCGGATTGGTGTTGCGGCTGAAACCCCTGCATTCTATTATATCTGGTTTTTTAGTATGTACCCTGGGAATTGGATTATGGTTTGTTTCCCAGAATGGAGTGTATCTCTTTTTTACCATATTGATTTTTGCCGTGGGTGAAATGGCCAGTTCTCCGCGCATACTGGAATACCTGGGGAGAATTGCTCCTGAAAATAAAGTAGCAATGTATATGGGAGCGTACTATATTTCTATGGCGGGTGGAAATTTTTTAGCCGGTTATATTTCTGGTACAGTGTACAGCAATATATCTGACAAGTATAATTTGCTCCGGGAAGACTTGTTGGCAAAATCATATGATATACCATTAATCAGCGAGGAATTTACCCGAAATGACCTCATGGACAAAGCCAAAGAAGTATTGCTGATGAATGAACAGGAAATCACTTCTTATCTTTGGAATACATATCATCCGGCAAATATCTGGATGCTATTAACAGGCATTGGTTTGCTGACAGTTTTGGCATTAATTTTTTATAATTATATTGTATTTGGAAATCACAAAAAATGAATCAACTTCAATGATGCGAATTACTTTTCTATTCTTTGTTTTTTATTTATTAATTATTATGCATGCTCCGGCACAGAGCGATCCTGCTAATGGAGATACGACCAGCTCACAAGGAATAAAAAAACAAAATGAGATAAAAATCAAATGGTATACGTTTGAAGAAGCAGTTAAAATAAACCGGACGGCATTCCCAAAGAGAAAAATATTTATCGATGTATATACTGACTGGTGTGGCTGGTGCAAAAGAATGGACAAAGAAACCTTTGCAAATTCATATATCGCTAATTACCTGCAGGAACATTTCCTGCCTGTAAAACTGGATGGTGAAGGATCGGATACTATTTATTTTAATAATCAGATGTTTGTGAACCCAAACCCGGGAGGGAAAAAGAGCCCTCATCAACTGGCTGTGCTGCTCTTAAACCGAAATATGACTTATCCTTCCGTTGTATTGCTCAATGAATACAATCAGATGCTTACAGTTGTAAATGGGTTCATGAATGTGAAAGATATGGAGGTTGTACTAACCTTCTTTGCCGAAAACAGGCATTTTGAAATGCCATGGGAAAAATATAAAGCAAACTTCAAAGGTAAAGCCTCTCCATAATATCAATAATTGTGCAAAACATATCATTTATTTAAATAGTTTAAAATTATTTTTCAACATTTCCGTGTTACCTTTTGATGTCAGAGCGTATTAATATATAGCTGTCACCATTAGGGTAATTTATGAGCAGAACAGATGTTGAAGACTTAAATAAAATTTTAGAAATTTTCTACGTTCGCCGGGAAAAAGAACCTTTTTTCTTTAAAGGAACTATGCTGGCACTTTTTAGTCTTCAGTCTCCCCCTGCTTATATTTCAAACACAGAACACATTATTTCAGATGATATTCAATTAAATCGTTTGTTAAACTTACTTGAGACCCTGCAATTGATTCGTTGTTCAAGTCCTTATTCATACCGCCGCAGGTGGCATAAGATTAGCAGTGACGGAATAAAGTTTTACAAAATGGGCGGATTCAAAGTGGTGGCAGATTTTAGCCTCGCTTCATAAAAACAGCAATTCTTTTTTTTCTTTCCGAAATACTATTCAAATCTATTCGCCGTTATTTAACTAACATAAGCTTCAATATCTATAGAAGCTTTTTAGTGAAAGCCTTTCTGTTACCTTGATGGTAAATTGCCGTGTTCTGGAGCCACTCATTCCGAGTGGCTCTAGTTTTGGGTGGTAGATGGGACTCGAACCCACGACCCCTGGAACCACAATCCAGTGCTCTAACCTGCTGAGCTACAACCACCGTTTATCTGGTTTTTAAAGGTTTGCAAAATTAGAGTTTTTTTCATTCCTAAGCAATTATTGCTTCATTTTTTTGTAATTGTTGATAAGCCTTCCGCAAATATTGGTTTATATTTTATTAAACGTGTATTTTTAAAAGCTGATAAAGGATCTGTTTTAATAGCCAGGATTAATTAAGAATAGTATGCAGGAAAAGAATATCCATGTATTACATATACCGAGATGGTTTCCGGGAAGAGAAGATCCTCAAAACGGGATATTTATTCAAAAACACATAAATTCCCTTTCAGTTCATTGCTTTTCATCTGTTATCATTGTAAGGGCTCTTAAAGGTTTAAAGGAAACATCTGTGATCGATACTGAAAAATCTTCCTCCCTTTATATTGCCAATCTTTATTATCGCAAGAGAACATTTCCGGTTGGTATAGGGAAATTGATAAATTCTTTGCTATATGTCTATTATTTTTTATCTGTGTTTAATAAAGTCAGAAGGGAATATGGAAATCCTCATCTTATGCATGTGCATGTTATGCTGCGCACAGCCTTAATGGCATTATTATTAAAGGGCAGATACGGAATACCGTATATTATTAGTGAGCATTGGTCGGGTTATGTGAATGGAAATTTCAGGACAAAACCTTTCTTTTATAAGTTTTTATGCAGGTTTGCAGCTAAGAAGGCTAAGGCTGTTTCGGCTGTTTCCAGTCTGTTGAAAGAAGGACTTATAAAAAGCAAGCTTAGTTATCAGGTTGAAGTTATTCCTAATATTGTTGAAATTCCGCCAGTAAAATCCATTATTCTTCCTCCTGAAAAAGTTGTTAGGTTTATAACGGTTGCCGACCTGGTAGACAAAGTGAAAAATATCAGTGGTATTCTCAATGCATTGGGCGGTTTAAAGGATTCACTGCCTGCATATGAATACCATATCATTGGGGATGGCCCTGACAGGAAGATGCTTGAGGAAATTGCCGGACAGGTAAAGAATAACGACAATAAGATCTTTTTTTACGGAAGGAAGAAGAATGATTTTGTACATGCCTTGCTGCCCAGTATGAATTTTATGGTTTTGAATAGTTACCTGGAAACCTTTGGTGTTAGTCTGGCAGAAGCATTGCTGCATGGTGTTCCTGTGGTTAGTAGCAGGAGTGGAGGGCCGGAGTCATTCATCGACGAGTCCAACGGAATACTTGTAGAATACGGAAACAAAGCTGAGTTGCAAAAAGCTTTGATCCAAATGATGCAGGATTATCATAAATATGATCCCCGGAAATGCAGAAGAAACATCATAAATACTTACTCTTCTGAAGCTACAGGAAAAAGATTGTGGAATTGGTATACCCAATGGATAAGCTGATGGAAAAGAAGAATAATTCCATATCATTTGAGTTTGGGGTCATGTGCAATTCAAGGAATTTGCAGCAGTGGCAGTATGATTGCATTAAAATATTGACGAGTCATGGCCATCGCTTGAATCTGGTAATTTATAACGACTCTCATGCTCCTTCGAGAACAGCCTTGAAAAAATTGTTGGGCCTGTTTCAAAAGGATGCATTATACCGCCTCTATGACCGATTCTTTCATAAATTGCATGCAAAACGGGAGAAAGATGCATCGGCACTATTCAAAGATGCTGATGGTATAAGTGTACAGGTAATCCGCAAGTCCTTCTCAGAGTTTTTTCCGCAGGATAAAACAGATCAGATTTCATCATATAAACTGGATTTTATTTTGCGGTTTGGCTTCAATATTATTCGAGGTAATATCCTGAAGTCTGCACGCTTTGGTGTTTGGTCTTTTCATCATGGGGATGAATTGAAATACCGTGGGGGGCCCCCGGCATTCTGGGAAATATTCAATCGCGAAAAGCAGATTGGCTCGGTTTTGCAACAGTTAACAGATAAGCTTGATGCAGGAATTATTCTTTACAAAGGGTATTTGCCTGTTGTTAATCATTCCTGGAAGGAATCCCTCGATCAACTTCTGAGAATCTCTTCAAAATGGCCTTTGAGGATATGCAATGAACTCGCGTTGCAGCCAAATGCTATCAGGGAAAAGAAGTCAAGTACCACACAGGCGAAAATTTATAAAAAACCCGGCAATATTTATTTGGTGCTGTTTCTGGTAAAACTACTCCGTAATAAAATATTCTTTCATTGGTGGGATTTGTTTCGTGCGGAGAAATGGAATATTGCTACTTTGCCCCGACCAGTAACACACTATCTTGAAAATGATATAGAGACAGAAGAGTTATCATGGTTGCCAGTTCCGGATAAAAGTTGTTTCCGTGCCGATCCTTTTGGCATATCTATAGAAGGGGAGGATATAATTTTTTTTGAGGAATATAACTATAAGAATGACAAGGGGGAGATAAAAAAGTTTCAGGGGAAATGTTTTATGGATTCAGGGATAGAATCAAGCGGGCATTTGTCATTCCCATACCTTTTTATTGATGGTGCTGACCTGTTTTGTCTGCCGGAAGCTGCCCAGAATAATGCATTGCCTCTTTATAAATTTGCCAGGGATAAAAAGCTCTTTGAAAAATGTAACATACTAATTAAAGACCAAGCAATCGTTGATCCTGTTTTGTTTTTTTTCAAAGATTGCTATTACCTGTTTTGCACTCTGAAAGAATATTCAAATGTGGAATTGCATATATTTTACTCGCATAATTTAACCGGTGATTATATTCCACATTCGTTAAATCCTGTTAAAACAGATATTTGTTCGGCACGTCCGGCGGGAAATATGTTTTGGTATAAAGAGAACCTTTACCGGCCATCTCAAAACAGCGCGGAAGCCTATGGAAGAAAAATTATCTTAAACCGGGTACTGGAGCTGAGTCCGAAAAGGTACAGGGAAGAAAAAGTCAAAATGATTGAAATCCCCCAAACAGCAAAATACAATAAAGGCATACATACCCTTTCAATAATGGGGGATAAAACACTGATTGATGCAAAGAAATATGTTTTCAATTATTCTCATTTTATCAGAAAAGTAAAAAATAAACTATCTTAGGTTTATGTTCAGGATGATTTTAGGAACAAGTGGTGCAAATTTGCTAAAGCTTACTTTTAGCTTTATGATATTGATTCTTTCCACCCATTACCTGGGTTCTGAAGGATATGGGACAGTTAGCCTGATTATATTAAGCATTGCCATTATTATGATGCTTAACGAATTGGCCTGCGGAAGCGCTCTGGTGTATTTTGCATCAAGGAAACCAACTCTCCATTTATGGGTGCTGTCAATTATTTGGGTTTTGCTCAATACTTTCATAGCTACATCTGTGTTGCATGTTAGCGGATTGGTTCCGGCAGGCTACGAATTGCACACCGGACTTTTAGCTTTGATACTTGGGATTTCTTCAGTGCATATGCATCTGTTGCTTGGTAAGGAAAAGGTTATGATGTATAATGTTATCAATGTTTTACAGGTACTTAGCTTGTTTTTTGCCCTTCTCATTCAGTTTAAAATAGCTCATCTTATACATGTGAATGCCTATGTGTATGCATTGTATGTTTCATATTCCTGTGCGTTAATTCTGGGTTTTTTCTTTTTGCTTCCATATTTAAAAGCTGGCCAATCATTTCAGGGTGTGGCTATTTATAAGGATTTACTTGGTTTTGGAATATTTACGCAAATGGCCAATATATTTCAATTATTGAACCGTCGACTTGTGTATTATCTGATTGAGATTATGCTTGCAAATGGCAGGGCTGCACTGGGTGTTTTTTCAGCAGCGATGCAGCTTGCTGAAGGATTATGGCTTGTTTCCAAGAGCATAGCACTTGTCCAGTTCAGCCGTATCTCAAATACACGCGACAAAAAATACGCTGTATATACAAGCCTGCTTTTGCTGAAATTTTCTTTTCTAATAACATTACTGATGCTTCTTATTGTTTTTTGCATCCCTTCATCACTATTTGTTTTTGTATTGGGTGATGATTTTGAAATGGTTAAATTGGTTCTGATATTGCTGTCGCCCGGAATATTGTTTGTAAGCAGTTCCCTGATATTAAGTCATTTCTTCTCTGGTACAGGAACACCTAAATATAATACCATTGCTACTTTGCTTGGTTTGATCTGTACCCTGCTGCTTGGTTTTCTTTTGGTTCCGGTATATGAAATCGTTGGTGCTGCTCTTACAGTTAGCACTGCCTTTATAGTTTCAACAATCTATCAGCTGCTGGTATTTCTATTCAGGGAAAATATCCGTCTGGCTGATTTGCTTATAAAACATTCTGATATGATGAAAGCCAGGGAATTAATTTTCCCCGGAAAGAGGATTACCGGAACTTCCGCAAAAAAAGACGCGTAATTTCTCGTGCTTGATTATAGGAGCAGGTTACT
The DNA here is from genome assembly GCA_964654725.1 of uncultured Lentimicrobiaceae bacterium. Taxonomy (GTDB): domain Bacteria; phylum Bacteroidota; class Bacteroidia; order Bacteroidales; family CAZZLL01; genus CAZZLL01. The sequence goes on from CAZZLL010000023.1 coordinate 14,560, forward strand.
TTGATCGCTTTTCATATTCTGATGCCGTTTGTCAGGAATTGATCGCCATAAAATATTGAATAATAGGTATAAATGATTCTATATTGCAAACATATATTCCCATCAGGGGAATAATCTATTCTTGTTCCCTTTGTAGCGTATTGTATATCAGTTTGTTACATAAAAGGTATAAAAGTTGCTTTAAAGATTTCCGATTGGAAAAGAAATGTTTTCTTTTCAGCCTAAAATGTATAAAACAAATATGCTACATATGAAAAAACTGGTACGACTAACTCTCATAGCTACAGGTGTACTCTTCTTTACTTCAATGACACAAAACAGTAGTGCACAGAATGTAGGTGTTAATACAGATGAGCCCAAAGCGAAACTGGATGTAAAGGGCGATGCTTCTGGTACAGATGTGTTTCGTGTATTTAATGATAGCGACACCTTATCTTTTGACTCGCTTTTTGTGATAAAAGCCGATGGAAGCGTGGGTGTCAAAACCGATAATCCTTCAGAGGCTTTGGAGGTCAGGGGAGATGTGAATACCATTGGGGGATTTGGTTATAAAGTAGACGGATTAGCTCCTCAGAACCATTTTCTCAAAGGGGACGGTACGCGTTTTCTTCCGGGTGTAATTGAATTAGCTGACCTGCCTCCGGGACTGGGAGCAGACTTTATTCAGAATATTTCCATTGATCTGGACTTTACACTTGGACAGATCGCAGATATCAACCTTGTAGGGGATGTTGAGATAGGGGGTGGATTAACCGTAAGAAATTATATCGGAATAGGTACTGTTTCTCCAGCAGAAGAATTGCACTTAGTGCTGAATCAAAATAGTCCAACGGTATTCCGTATTGAAAATACATCATCCGGTACCAATGCATTATCTGCCATGAGGTTATATAATGACCTGGGTTCTTCAGGCGGATTGTTCCTTACCTCTTCCAACCATAGCGTTTCCAATTTACAAAACAACCTGGTATTACTTAGCGATAATACTGTCAGCAGTCTAAGTCTTGCCTCGTCTACAAATATGCGTTTCCTAACAGGTGGTTATACAAATGCTGCAAATGAGCGGATGCGTATTTCCAGTGCCGGTCTGATTGGTATTGGCACCCAAAACCCCATTGCTCAGTTAGACATACATTCCAGTGTTGCAAGTGCGGTAAGGATAAATCCGTATAATACATATTCAGGCAATACCGGTCAGATTGAATTTATGGAGCTTGCTTCAAACGGAACAAACTATGTTGGATTCAAAGCCCCTGACTATATCACCAGTAATATTGTTTGGTCTTTACCAAACTTTGACGGTTCTTTTGGTCAGGTATTAACCACTGACGGAGCAGGCCATTTATTCTGGACAACCCCCGGCGGGGGAGGAAGCGGAACAGGAGACATCACCCAGGTTGGTTCCATTGCATCAGGAAATGCCTTTTCTGATAATACGTCAAGTAATCAGTGGTTGGGCTTAGGCCCGATTAACGGAAGGATCCAATTTACGTTAGGTGTCCCTGATCAAATAAACTTCCTTGATGCCTACCTTGGAATAGGTACGTTGACTCCAAATGAAAGACTAACTCTTAATGGAGTGCTAAGTCTCCAGGCTACAACAGTGCCAACATCAGTTTCAGGATACGGAAAGATATTCGTAAATAGTGTTGATGGAAAGCTATACTACATGGATGGCTTGGGTAATTTATCTGATCTGACAGCTTCAGGTTCCGGCTTGCCAAGTGGTTCGCTTGGACAAATGTTGTTACACAATGGTACATCATGGACAGCTTCTTCATCTCTGTATAACAATGGTAGCCAGGTTGGTATTAATACAACCTCTCCAACAGCTGATCTTCATATTGATGGTTCTGTTAGAATAGAGGAAGAAATATATGATGGCAATAATAATACAGGAACACCCGGACAGGTATTGGCTTCAACAGGAAGCAGTACTGAATGGGTGGATATGACAATTAGCTATACCCAGTTGCATGGAGAAATGTATGAGTTCAATGATGCGGGAAGTCCGATAAACATTTGCCAGATGGATACATTCTATGGCTGGATATCAGCAGACCCTGGTTCATTATCAGGTTCAAATCTTGTAACATTCACTGATAGCCCTGATGCAGACCGTCTGGTCGTTGGTGCAAATGGGGGGGGTACCTATAAGATTAATGTTTCAGTATCCTTCTCAGGTATGGATTACCTTGTAATAGAAGGTGCGGTATTTAAAAATGCTGTGCGTCAGCAAAATCTTGTTTTTCGAACGTTGCTCACAGCTACAGGTTTATGGCCACTTAATCTTAACTCAGCAGATGTATCAGGAATAATTCAGTTGAATCCCGGGGATTATCTTGACTTCCGTTTTGCAAAACGAGATGTACCAGGAGTTTGCACTGATGATATAAACATAGAAGCGCTAAATTTTAATATTGTAAGAATTGGTAATTAAGTTTAATTACTTTAGTTAGTTGTAGCCAGATGAAGGGGCTGTCCAACAGGGCAGTCCCTTTCTTTTTCATAGAAACAGGTACATAGCTTTTTCTTTCGCTTTTTTGAATGCTTCTAAATTTATTGAATGCTGGATATTATTGGTGCCGAAGTATTCCAGAAGTTTGGAAGTGGGTAAATTGCCAATCAAATCAGTACCGGCCATCGGACACCCACCTAAACCGTTTATTACTCCGTCGAAATGGCGGCAACCCGCTTTGAATGCGTTATCAATAATATCATACCAATCTGTTAAGGTGGTGTGCAGATGAAATCCAAAGTTGAGCCCGGGGAAGTTATTTATCAATTGACTGAAGGCCTTTCGGGTATTTTCAGGAGTAGCCATGCCAATGGTATCGCTGATATTGATCATATCAACACCCATTTCGCTTAATCTGCCCGTACAATCTTCCAGTTTGTTTACGGACCAATCTTCACCGTATGGATTACCAAAACCCATAGAAATATATACCATAAGTTTCTTATCATGGGTGTAACAAATTTCTGACAGCGTGGCAATGGTTGCACCTGATTTTTTGTAATTTGAATTGATGTTTAATTTAAGAAACTGTTCGGATATTGAATGGGGGTAGCCAAGGTAGGTGACATGATCAAAAGAAGCAGCAATTTCTCCTCCTTTTTTGTTAGCTACGATGGCTAACAGTTCAGATCTGGTTTCGGATAAATCCAGTTGCTCTATAACTGCAGCAGTATCTCTCAGCTGAGGAATGGCTTTGGGTGAGACAAAACTGCCAAAATCAATGATATCATAGCCTACTTTCAGTAAACTGTTTATATATGCTGCTTTCTTTTTTGCAACGATATATTTATCAATGCCTTGCATGGCATCCCGGGGGCTTTCTGCAATCGTTACCATATAAATAATATTGGGATTCAAGATAGGAATAAAATTTTATCCCTCGTTCTGTAAAATATTTTCCTGTAAGAATTAACATATTCCGGTTAATCTGGTTTATTTTTGGTATTCATTTTTTCACAATGAAAGTGAACCGAAATATATGCACATATCCTGAGTGCTGAGATGCCATTGTTAATATTTTCCAGATATCAACAAGGCATTATTAATAATTAATCTGTTTGCATTTTAAGAAATAGGAAGCTTTCCATTACTTTTGTTTAAATAGGTGGAAAAGACATATGAAGGAAGAAAATTATAATGATGACAGCATCCGTTCCCTTGACTGGAAAGAACATATTCGGCTCAGGCCTGGAATGTATATCGGAAAATTAGGAGATGGTGTTTCGCAAGACGATGGAATTTATGTGTTGTTGAAGGAAATCATTGACAACGCCATTGATGAATTTGTGATGGGAATTGGCAAAGAAATAGATATTCAAATCAATGACCGCAAGGTAAGTGTTAGGGATTATGGCAGGGGGATTCCGTTGGGGAAAGTAATTGATTGTGTTTCGAAAATAAATACAGGTGCGAAATATGATTCCAAGGTATTTAAGAAGTCAGTGGGATTAAACGGAGTAGGAGCCAAGGCAGTAAATGCCCTGAGTGAACATTTCAGGGTGCAATCTGTGAGATCTGGTAAAATGAAAATCGTTGAATATGCCCGTGGTGAACTTTTAGCAGATGATAAGGTCACTCCGTCTGACCAAAAAGACGGCACTAATATTGAATTTATACCGGATACAGAAATTTTTGGAGATTTTCACTATCGCAGTGAATACATTGAAAAATTACTTTGGAATTATGCTTTTCTAAATACCGGTCTTAATATCCGGTTTAACGGAGATTTATTTAAATCCAAAAATGGTTTACTGGATTTGCTTGATCAGAATGTGGACGGGCCATTGTTGTATCCGATCATTCACATAAAAGAAGGGGAGTTTGAATGTGCCATCTCCCACAGTGCGAAATTGTATGGTGAAGAATATTATTCTTTTGTTAACGGGCAGCATACTACTCAGGGCGGAACGCATCAGTCGGCTTTCAGGGAAGCTATAGTAAAAACTGTTCGTGATTTTTATAAAAAAGACTTTGAACCTGGTGATATTCGTGCCCAAATAGTGGCCGCAGTGAGTATTAAAGTCCAGGAACCGGTGTTTGAGTCCCAGACAAAAACAAAGTTAGGAAGTCAGCATCTGGAACCGGGCGGCCAAACTATACGAAACTATATCATTGATATCGTGAAGAGGCATCTTGATAATTACCTGCATATTAATCCGGATACAGCTGAAGCCCTCCTTAGCAGAATTTTGCAAGCAGAAAAGGAACGTAAAGACCTGGCCGGTATTAAAAAACTGGCAAAGGAAAGATCAAAAAAAGCCAGCCTGCATAACAAAAAACTCAGAGATTGTAAGATACATTATAATAATGGTAATGTAGAACGCGGACTGGAAACCACTTTGTTTATTACAGAGGGGGATTCTGCCAGTGGTTCTATTACAAAATCACGCAATGTACAAACCCAGGCCGTGTTTAGTCTGAAAGGTAAACCACTGAATTGTTTTGGCCTGAGTAAACGTGTGGTGTATGAAAATGAAGAATTTAACCTCCTTCAAACAGCACTGAATATTGAAGAGGGTCTGGAAACATTGCGGTATAACAATATAGTTATTGCCACGGATGCCGATGTTGACGGGATGCACATCAGGTTGTTACTGCTTACTTTCTTTCTGCAATTTTTTCCAGACCTGATTAAAGCCGGTCATTTGTATATTTTGCAAACACCCCTCTTCCGGGTAAGAAATAAACAAAAAACCATATATTGTTATTCGGAAGAAGAAAAAACACTGGCCCTAAAAAAGCTGGGTAAGTCTGCAGAAATAACCCGATTTAAAGGATTGGGCGAAATTTCACCGGATGAATTCAAGCATTTTATTGGACCAAATATCCGTCTGGAGCCTATTATGCTTAGAAAAGACAGTAGCATACAGGATATTCTGAATTTCTATATGGGCCGCAATACTCCGGAAAGGCAAAATTTTATTATTGATAATCTCAGATACGAGGAAATAGTACTGGAAAACAACCAGCCTCAGCTGGATGAAGTCAACTAATCATTTTCAAGGCTCTTAAAAGCTTTTCCGAGGTTTTTTATTATGTCGCCGGCAATAAGAGATTCAAAGCTTTCTGTTTCCAGGCTTATGTCTCCGGCAAGGCCATGAATATAAACGCCTAATATACATGATTCGAGGGAAGTATATGACTGAGCCATCAGGGATAAAATAATTCCTGTCAATACATCCCCACTACCCGCTGTTGCCATGCCAGGATTGCCGCTTTGATTAAAATAAATGATTCCTTCGGGAGTGGAAATTGATGTATGAGCTCCTTTAAGGACAACATAAGAATTTGTTTTAAATGAAAATTCCCGCTGTAGCTGACTCCTGTGAAAATTGTTTCGGGATTTCCCCACCAGTCGTTCAAATTCTTTGGGATGAGGAGTAAATATTGAATGTCGGGGAATAAAAGGTATCCAGGTCTTATTCTCTGAAAGAATATTTATAGCATCCGCGTCAAATATAACAGGCTGTTTTGCTTCCTGTATAAGCACTTTCAATGCACTCTGTGATTTTTTGTGTAAACCCAGCCCTGGTCCGATGGCAATGGCATTATATTCCTCCGGGTTTATTATAGTACTGAATACCTGCTCATTGTCATCAATACTGACCATGGCTTCAGGTATGCTGCTTTGTAATATGGAATACCCGCAACGGGGGATATGGCAGCTGAGTAAGCCAAGACCGGTGCGTAATGCCGCTGCTGCTCCCAGCACACAGGCTCCCATTTTTCCATATGAACCGGAAACAAGAAGCGCATGTCCAAAATGACCTTTATGATCGTATCTGTTTCGTTCTTTTTTTATTTGTTTGCAGGTTTCAGGGTCTATAGTGTGGTTTTTTACCTCTTGTTTATCTATAAATGCATTTAATAACCCGATGTTCAGTTGTGTCCAACTACCCAGAGATTTATCATTTTCAGGATAATAAAAAGCCAGTTTTGGTGGAAGAAATGTTAGGGTATGCCAGGCATTAACAACAGCTCCTTTTTCTTCTGTATTGCTTTTGTCTATAAATAATCCTGAGGGCACATCTATTGCAATCACTGGTGCAGCGCTGCTGTTCATATGTTCAATGATACGCCCCGGAAAACCCTTTGCAGGCCTTCCTAAACCGGATCCAAAGATAGCATCAATGAGGATTGTATTGCCCGGAATTTCAGGAAGTGTATTGTTTTCATATACATCTGTAATAGCACCCTTGTTCTTTTCCTTAAAACGGTCATAGTTGATTTTACAACTTGGTGAGAGGTTTTCTCCAATCCAAATAACAAAAACACTGACAGCAAAACCTTTATCAGATAACATACGTGCAATAGCCAATCCGTCACCGCCATTGTTCCCATTTCCCGCAAAAACATTAATGTTATTATCTTTTGGAATGTTTTCTGAAATCCAGTCGGCACATAACCCGGAAGCGCGTTCCATTAAATCAATATCTGAAATAGGTTCATGTTGTATGGTATACTCATCTGCTTTTCTGATGAGTTCTACTGGAAGAATTTTCATTTAAACACCACTGTTTTCAAGGTTTTCCCCAGCGTCATTTTTCAGGATGCTGAAATTAGTGTTTGTTTCCATCCAGTCCCAGTCAATTTCAACAAGGGTATAACCCGGTTTTATGGTAACTTCATGGCGGGTGTCCATGAAGAAGAAATATCCTTCAAGTTCTTCCCGGAATTCATAAGATTCATCTTCTTCTATATCGGGTTTTTGGTATAATATTTTAACAGGGAGGCCATAAGCAAGCTTTTTGCCAGAACTAGCCTCAATGTCGTCATATATTTTTTTTGCATACGTAAAAAAAGCTGTATTTTCTTCATCCATAACCTCAAGCAGAAGTATATCTCCTTTAATACTCTGAAGCTTGTTTCCGCTGAATTTACTTTTATTGGTTACAAAAAAGAACCCACCACTTTCGTCAGCGGAAATCAAATTTCCGCCAATTTCATTTTGAAAGCGGTTGGCAGAGTATAGGTCATTTAAATACAGAAGGTACCCTTTTTTAGCATATATTTTACCTTTCGATCGTAGGTTATAATACATCTTAGGTTCGCAGGATGTAAAAATTATCAGCAAGCATAACATGAGGGGAACGTAAAATTTTTTCATAAAAAGAAATTTTGCTTAATACCTAAATGACTGATGATAAACCTACTAAATTAAATACCCGATTTTATGTATATGCCAAAGGAGTTATGAACAGAATTAATAACAATTTATCAGATTTCTAACAATCCCTGTATCTCCTCATCCAGAAACTCTCCTCCGGGATAATAAGCAGAATAATCAAAGTTCAACCAAAGGAATCCGTCATGCAGATGGTAATATACTCTCTTCCCTTTGGATTCATGGGTAAAAAGTACTTCTTTTATCAGGTAATGAATATGCTGGAATTGTTTTGCCGGGCAGATTTTTACCTCGGGGTATATATGACGTTTGGTACGGATGAGCCTTACATCACCCCCGATAGCTTTGATGCAAGCGGCCATGCAAATGGAGTAATCGTCACAGTCTCCTGCCATTAGCATTATTGTTTCACTGGCTTTGGCATAATACTCTTCTCCGGCCGGATCATGGATATATTGCCACTGATCGCGAATGCTTTTAAAAACTGAAAAATAACGCAGCGTTTGACGATATTTATTATACAGTGTTTTGTCTGTGAAATAACGAGTGGCCGATTGTACTGCAAAATTTCTAATTACTGGATTATTGTAATCGATTGCTTCTCGTATTTGCTTTGCATCGCGTATTGTGGGCTTAAATTCCTTCAGAAAAGGAATTTCAATAGGTTCACTTTTTATATAAAAGATTAAATTTTTATAATCTTCTATCATGTGACTGATCCCATATCTGCCTTCATTTCTGATCTCATTCGTAATTAAAACGATGCTGAATGCAATAATAAGTCCGATCACAATGTTTCTAAATACCCTGACCACGAGGTAATTGAAAAGAAATATCAGGATGGCTGTCAGGTAATGGTCAATACGAACTCCATCTCCCACCGGGAGTTTTATATCCGGCACATACCGATAGATAATTATAAACAAAGGAAAGCTGAGAAGCAGACTAAGAAGTGCCAGCAACAATACAGTAAACCATGCTCTACGTTTAGGTTTACTTTCAGGGAAAGACTGAAAAACAATATTCTCAGGCATAAACCGCAATATTTACTTCAAAATTAAAGAAGATAAGGAAGAAAAGTAAATTTATTTTACCATTAATAAACTGGTTTCAATGAAAAATGATAAGCCCGTAATGGGCCGTAGTAAAAGCTTCATTAAACTCCTCTGCTCTAATTTGAAAACGATAATTGGCTGTGTTTTCAATAAATAACCAGGCAATACTGGTGTTGGTCATTTGATCACCACATGCCTGGAATTTCCAGCTATTCTCAACCTGCTGATATATTTCAATCTGAATTTTTTCAATGCGGTAATCTCCATAAACGAAAAAACCATATTTCCATCCCTGGTATAACTTTCTGAAGGAATTTGATTCTTCCTCAATAATGTCAAATTCAATATGAACTATTTCCATATTTTGACCTTCGAGGTATGTTACCAGGGAGTCAAGATCAAATATTATCGGGTGCATGGAATTGCGTTGTTCGTTTTCCATCTTAGAACCGTCAACCTGTGTAAAGGCATTAATAGAAAACAATACAACGAAAAAGAAAAGAATGATGTTTCTGATCATACTATAATTCCATAAAAATTAATAAGCAGGGTTGGGGTGCATAAACAACAGCTATCTTGATTTATTAACAGGCACAATAATTTACTGTAAATAAAACAAGCACCTGAGAAAAACGGATTCTGATACCTGCGCGGCCACTTTGATAAATTAATTCAGGAATACCATGCTTTTAGTAACAATCATCCCCTGAGCTTCAAGGGAATAATAATACAATCCCTTTTCAGTCCTTTTGCCATTTTTATCTTTACCATTCCAGGTAACATGATGCTGGCCAGCCTGTAATTTTTGATTGACCAGGCAGTTAATTTCTTGACCTAAGACATCATAAATTTTTAGGCAAACCTTTCCATGCATAGATAGGTTAAAGGTGATATTTGTTATATCATAGAAAGGATTGGGTGTGTTTTGGAGCAGACCTATTTCAGGTAGAGCAAAAGAAGGTGTATAGTTGGGCGGTCCTCCGCCAACACCTCCGTTAGTTGTTTTGATGATATCTCCTCCCACACCAACAGCAAAACCATATTCACTGTTTTGGAAATGCAATCCTTTCAGGGTATTTGAGGATGGGCAGTATTGTTTATTCCAGCTAGCACCGCCGTCAGTTGTTTTCAGAATCAGGCCACTCACAGAATCAGGATCATACCCCACGATATAGCCTGTGTCGGCAGTTGTAAAATGTATAGACCTTGGTTCAACGCTAAAGTTCTGTGTTATATTCCAGTTTGTTCCGCCATCAGATGTTTTTATTAATAAACCAATGTGGTTGGTGAAATCTGAGCCAATAATAAAAGCTGTGTTGTTATCAAGGAATTGTATATCTACAAGGTTCATATTGGTTCCGGAAGAAACGGTATCCCAGTTGGCTCCGCCATCAGTTGTTTTAATTATGGTGCCATTATTGCCGACAGCAAAAACCAGATCATTACTCAGGCACCAAACTCCTTTCAGGTGGTGATTGACACCGGATGTTTGAGTAACCCAGGTAACACTGGACGTAATAGTTTTTACGATAAAACCATAATCTCCAACTACATAGCCAACACTGCTACTGCTAAAGAAGACATCATTTCCGCCATTGGTAGTGTTTTGTAAGTTCCAGTTGCTTCCATTGGTTGTTTTAATAATGGATTGTTCACTAACTGCATAGCCCGTATTGGCACTTAGGAACTTAACTGCATTCACATGGGTAGCATTGGGCATAGTTAGTGTTGTCCAGCTATTTCCTGAATCAGCCGTATAGATCATTGTTCCAAGTCTTCCACAGGCATAGCCTGTGGCATCATCAACGAAAGTAATGTCGTACAATTGATTGTTGGTGCCTGAATTGATGGCATACCAACCGTTTTGTGAATAGAGGCTTAGAAAAGCAGTTAGCAAAAAGGATGTCAATAAGATTCTTTTCATGACAATAAGGTTTTAAAGAGATTAAGCTATGCGAAAAGTTAGTTTTCCAGAAGCATGCCCTTCGTAGTGGCTTTGCTTCCAATTTCAAGGCGATAGAAATAATTTCCCGGACTGAGTTTTTGCCCTTGATTGTTGGTTCCATCCCAAACAATGAAATGAGACCCTTCATCGAATTCCTGGTTGTTAATAAGGGTGCGAACTTCCTGCCCCATCAGGTTAAAGACCCTTAAACTAATAATTTCATCATCGGGTAATATGAATTCAATATTTGTTTTATCGATGAATGGGTTGGGATAGTTTTGCTGAAGGTTAACAAAATCTTCATCAGACCAGTCATATTCATCAATGCCAACGCCACCTGTGGTTGTTTTGAACATTTTTCCGTCCCAGGCAGTGATAAATCCCGTAGATGAATTAATAAAGAAAACATCGGTAAATCCTGTGTTTGTTCCTGAAGGCTGACTAGACCAGTTTGCTCCACCATTATTGGTAACCAGTATTTTACCTCCATCTCCAACAATGTATCCTTTGGTGCTGTTTATGAAAAACATCCTGTTTAAAATAAGATTGGATCCGGAAGGGATACTGTCCCATGTTGTACCACCATTCGTTGTGCGGTAAAGTCTTCCGCCATCACCAATAACTATACCGGTATTTGCATCAATAAAATGAATGTCTTTAAAAATATCAGACATGCTTGAGTGTATGCTGGTAAATGAACCTCCACCATCCGTAGTTTTCATAATAGTTAGCAGTGAGCCACAAATATAACCAGTATTTGCATCCATCATTTGTATGCTTTCAAACCAACTTTCTGTGGAAGTAATTTCATTTACATTCCAAAGATTTCCGCCATTTGAGGTTGTAAGGACGGTATTGTAATAACAGGCAGCATATCCGCGGTTTGAATTAATAAACTGAACACTATGGATAGGGTTTGGGGTGGCAGATGTTTGCTGTGTCCATGTGCTTCCTCCGTTATTCGTTTTAAGTATGGTTCCTGTTTCGCCAACAACCCAGCCGGTATCAGCACTAACAAAGTATAAATCATACAGGAATTCTGTAGTATTTGATGTTAATGAGGTCCATGTGTCTCCGCCATTTGTAGATTTGATGATAGTGCCCAATAGTCCAACAGCATATCCTGTAGAGCTTGTAGGAAAGTGAACTGCATTAAGCTTCATGGCTGTAGGGGTGGTCACCTCATGCCAGCCAGTTTGTGCAAACAAATTGATGTTTAAAAGAAATAAAGCTATTAAAACAGGTAATAATTTTTTCATACGTTTAGGATTTAGTTTATAGTCATGTTATATATCGAAAAAAAATTGATATAACTTAACTGGTAAATTTATGAAAATCTATTCAGAATGTCAAATGATCGTAGATGTTTAGAAACTATATTTAAACTGCAGGTAGTAAATTTGACCGTAATCGCCGAATTCTGTTCCCTTTTCGCCAAAAAAGGCCTGTGCCATTAACATGATATTGAAATTATCTTCTACTGAGTAATCCATGCCTGGCCCGGTATATAGGGACATATCATCCGGATTGTAGATAGCAGATACACCCGTATTTAATAAGGGTGTCAATGGATAGGAGACTTGTCCGAAAATAGAAAACCGTGCAAGGGTAAATGTTTTCGCCGATATATCCTGATTGATAAAAAAGGTTCCCCAGCCTGCTTTATCATCCCTGCCATTGCTGTTATAAAGAAAAGCACTGTGCATATAAAGGCTGCTACGAAAGGTATAATCTACCTCTATGCTTGCGACTAAAATGCCCCGGTTCTTATTTAGCTCTTTTTTCCGGATAAACCAACTGGCTTCGCCCCTGAAACCAGCTCCTTCAATCTGTCCTGCCCAACCACTGCCAATTACAAGGTCGCTCTTCATGATTCCCCCCATAAACTGAATATCATAATTCCATTTATTAAAACGGTAAAGGGCTGCAATGGTCAGGCTGTCGTGATGATCAATTTTTGCAACAGCTTGAATACTAGAGGTATGTTTGGGGTAGTATTGAAAGCGGACGGCATCACTGCCAGGTCTTTCTTCATAGTCAACATCAAAATAGGAAAAGCTGTTAAAGATATCATTGGGATTCCATACCAGACCTATTCCCCAGTTAACGCGTTGCCGGCCTATCCGGGCGTCAAACTTTCCTTTCATATAATGGAAATAGGCCCTGTCGATATCTGCGAACAAGACGTAATTGTTGTTGGAGGAATAAATCTGAGAAAGGTCAAGAAATCCTTTATCCTCTCCTAACTGCTGGATGTAATCAGGGTCCAGGTTTTGGACCAGCTGAATAAACTGTCCGTATATAAACTGGTTTCTAACCCCCATCCCTACAATAATATGATCACCGGAATACCATTTGAAATCCAGTCGATTATGGATAGTGTTCCAATTTATCCAATCCTGGTCAAAATCCTGTATCCAGGTGCTGTTAAGGTCTTTTACATAAGCATTCAATGTCCAGTTTTTCATTTCACTGTCCTGGGCATGTATAAATATGGGTAATAAGAAAGCGATCAGTAAGAAAGAAGGCTTTTTCATGGGTTGATAATTAGGCAATAATCAATATTAATAACAGGAGAAAATCAAAGCTTGAAATCAGGAGGGGTTTTCTTCTCCGTTTTTTCTTTCGTCTTTGATAATCTGGCCATCTTCAACAGTGATAACCCTTCTGGCTTTTTTGACAACACGTGCATCATGGGTGGAAAAAATGAAGGTGATGTTTTCTTCTTTGTTTAATCTTTCCATTATGTCCAGGAGGTTTTCCGTGGATTTACTATCCAGGTTTGCCGTAGGTTCATCAGCAAGAATGAATTTGGGTTTGGAGGCCAGTGCCCTGGCCACTGCAACCCGCTGTTGTTGCCCGCCACTTAGCTTTCCGGGCCTACTATTCAATCTGTCTCCGAGTCCGACTGCATCTAAAAGTTCTTTGGTGCGCTGGTACCTTTCATGTTTAGAACGTCCCTGCAAGTGCATGATAAATTCCACGTTCTCTTTTGCTGTTAATACAGGTATCAGGTTATATGCCTGGAATACGAATCCGATGTATTTCATTCTGAAATTAACGAGTTCCCGTTGGCTCAGATTCTGAATGGTAATTCCATTGATGGCAATTTCTCCTTTTGTAGGTTTGTCTAAACCACCAAGCATATTCAGCAGGGTTGTTTTGCCTGATCCGGAAGGGCCAACTACTGCGGAGAACTCACCTTCTTCAAAACTGAGGTTTACGCCTCTGACTGCATGAACAGGAATGCTGTCTTCATCATAGATTTTATGCAGGTTTTTGATTTCAATTATTTTCATTGTGCAAGTATTTTCAAAGGTTATATAATCATTGTTTATTCAATACTCAGGGCTTCAGCTGGCCTTAACTTCAGGGCTTTATAGGCTGGATAGATTGCAGAAATGACTCCGGTTAATATAACCAGAATGGCAATGGAGACAATCATTTCCAAATTAATAGAAGGGAAGATAACAGGAGAATAGCCCATTTGTCTCAGGCCTTCTCCCCACACAGAGAGATCCAGTCCTGATTTAGCCATCATGCAGGTAATAAAATACCCCAGCCCGATCCCAATGGCTCCGCCGGTAAATGTGAGGAAAACTGTTTCCAACATGATCATAAAGAACACACGCGTTCTGTTCATCCCAACGGCCATAAGCATTCCCAGCTCTTTAACCCGTTCAAGAATAACCATAAGCATGGTGTTAATGATGCCAAAACATAGTGCCAGCAAAATAATCAGGACAAACATATACATATACTGATCCATTACTGAGCTGACATAACCCACTTCCGGACTGATCTCAGTCCAATCTTCCACCAGGAGCTTCGGATAAGTAGCTTCCAGCTTTTCTTTTACCTGAGAAACATTTTTGCTTTCATCAAGATAAACTGCAATCTCATGTGCATCTTCCGAAGTAAATCCAACAGAACTTACGAGCTTGTCATAATCTACGAATAAATGCATTTCATCATAGGTTGTGTTATCTGTGCGATAAATGCCGCAGACTTTATACTGGTCATTAAACTGATGGCCATGTTTATCGATAACAGAGATTATGATCTTTTTTTTGATTGCCAGGTTTAACTTTTTTGCCAGTTTTTCACCGATAAGAATGGGATTTCTCATTTTATCATCAAAGTAGCTCCCTTCAATAATTTTCGTATGTATGTTGCTGACAGTTTTTTCTGTTTCCGGCTGAATACCAATAATGAATGCACCTGCATTGCCATGTGCTGTTGAGGCCATTGAATTCAGAACAATGCGTTTACTTGCTCCCATTACCTTCGGATCACGCCGAATGCTTTCAATAATGGCATTGACATTTGTTATATGGATTTTGACATCGTAGTTGTCCTGAAATCCGGGCTGATGCAACTGAATATGTGCAATTTCAGTATTTATGGCATCTTCTATTCGTTGTTCGGACCAGCCTTTCATAAAAGCAGTTGTAAAAACACCGGCGCACATGCCAAAAGTGACAGCTATGATTACTACGCCACTTCTGATTTTATTTCGCCAGACATTTCTCCAGGATATAGACCAAATCATTTTTTGTTGTTTTAATAAGGTTCAAAATTAAGCCCGTAATGCGTTATTTATATTAAGTTTACTGATGCTTATCAGGGGATAAATAATTACGCCGAGAGATATGATAAAGACAGTGACCGCCTGCATGTAGAAAACAGGCGGATCGAGCGAAAACCACATTACCGGCTCAAAGCCATATTCCAGCATCATTTCAGCTGCTTCACCTTTTAACGGAATAGGATTAAAATAAAAGAAGGTATTCAGGGGAATACTGACCAGCAATCCACTAACAACGCCAAGGAAACTGATGAGAATGGTTTCTGTCATCAGAATGATTGACAGTTTATATCGCTGCATTCCGATGGCAATTACCACCCCAAATTCCCTTTTTCGTTCAACGATCATCATCATGATGGTTCCTAAAATACCAAAACCTATGATGAGGTAAAGAATTCCTTTCATAATACTGCCACCGGCCCGGTCGCTTTCAACCTGCTGAACGATAACAGGCTGCATTTCTTCCCAAGTCATCACTTCATAGTAATTGCTCAGTTTGCTGTTCAGTTTTTCCTTTACATCCGTTAATTTATCGTTATTATCGATCATGATCACCAGAGAGCTGGTTAATGGATACTCCTGGGCATAAGGATCTCCGGAATATGCCCAGAAGAATTCCCTGCAAATGTCAATGTCCATATAAACCAGCAGGCGGTTTAGTTGAGGGGATGGGTGGTTTAATATACCGATGACAGGAAACATATTGGCTGCTGTAATACCCCGGTATCCTTGTCCAACCAATACCAGTGTATCGTGGAGTTCTAATTTTAAATATTTGGCCAGGTCTCCCCCAATCACAACACCATTTTCTCCGTCCTTTAAATACCTGCCTTCAGCAACCTTATCTGAGATTTTAGTGATCTTGTTCTCCGTGCTGGGGTGTATCCCTGTAATGATAGCTGCTTTCGTAATCTCACCGGATGATGCCAGACTGTATGATTCTATTCGCGGGGTTGTTAGGTTAATTTCCCCGATCTCTTCAATGGCTTGCTTAAGGGAATCATTGGCTACAAAGTTATTGTCGAAATTCTTTTCTTTCCAGTAACCATTTTTGTGTATCTGAATATGTCCGGAATAAAATTTTACGATATTATCGATCATGTGTTCATAGCTTCCTTCCTGCATGGAGCTCATAAAAGCTGACAGCAACACACCGAAAAAGATAGAAGCAACGGTAATCAGGGTTCTTCTTTTGTTTCTCCAAAGGTTTCTCCAGGCTAATTTGAAATAGGTTTTCATTTCGTAAAATGTTTAGGGTTTATCGGACCTTTTTCATGTTTTGGATCGAAAAGAAACTTTCATCAATAGGAATATTAAAGTCCATGTCAATTATCTCAAGTATTGTTTTTTGTCCGGGCTTATCCTCCGGAATGATTTCAATTTTCGTGGGAATGCTGCGATCTCCCATTCTTTTAATATTGTATGCATTTTCTGTATGAACAAGTTCTTCATCTTCATCAAAATACAAAGCTTTCCACTGGTCGTATCCATCAACAGTAATCCAGGTAACTATTTTTCCCCAAACAACCGGAGCGTTTGGTTTAGGTGTTAACTGCACCTTATAACAATTTTTGCCCCGAATACTTTCCGTTGCCAGCAGTTTATGGGTGTAATCTTTTATTATTGAAGACTGCTGCATCAAATCGTCATTGGTAAAATCGGAACCCATCCAGGATGTCATCATCATGGATGGCGGAATATTTATTGTTCGCTCAATGTTAGGGATCCAATGCCACATTTTGCGATCGATCTTCAGAAAAGTCTGACCTTTTTCTTTTGCCGGTGACTTAATATAAATCAGGAAGTATTTATCCCCTTTCGACCAACTTTTCATCACAACCGTGCGCGACCATTTCGGACGTGCAATGGTCATTGACATTTCGCCTTTGCTTGAATTTCCGCGCCATTTTTCATCTGCTTTGCTAATAATTTCTTTTGCATCCTGCGCCTTGATTTTGCCAGGCAGTAAGAATATTAAAATGAAGAATAAGAGTAAAGTACATTTGGTTTTCATTTTTACGTTTTTTAGGAATTATTTTGACTGAACCTACATTAATATATTTCTAACAATTTGAGGCACTTCGTTTTTCAAATTGCAAGCTTATCTAAGTCGGGGTTAACCAACATTATTTGAGCACATTATGCCATTTTGTGAATAATGTAGGTTAGATTTAATTTTTTTAAGGGGAAACATTTCCGGATTATTCACATAATAAAAATAAAAATAAATACCATCTATTACGACGTGAAAAAATAAAGCCTCTGTTTCAGGATCATCAGCTCCTTTTCTGCGGAAAAAATCTTTCATAGTCTCTAGCAATGGAGGGAACCAAGCATATAAACGATCATGAATTAGTTCCATTACTTGTGGCTGTAAAAGAATAGAAAAAAGAAGTTTCCAAAAGTGCAGTTTGTTTTCCCTGATCTTTTCGAATTGTTCTTTTGTCCGGGGTGTCAATTTATGGTTAAATATTAAGTCAATGTAAAGAAATACTAATCAATACTTTTAAATTGACCGATGGGTCAAATATAATATATTGAAAGCTATTTTGTCAAAAAAAAGCAAAAAAATAAATCTGCTTGACAAGCTGCATAAATTACATTAAATTTATTCAAAACTAATACGAATGCATATGAAAAGGATCAAATTTTCTTTCTTTATTTTGTTGTTTGGGTTTGTTTTTCTCAATCATAATACGGTGCAGGCTCAAAAAGGGTCGAAAGAAATCGCCCTGTTTGGCAAGGGCTGCACGATGATTTATGAAGTTGATTTCTTTGGGGATACATATCTGTTCATTATGAGAGTGATTGAAAACTCTGACAACAGCATTAGGTTCAACTATTTAATCACTACCGACGGAAAACAGGGTGTAGTGAGTATAAACAGGGAAGCACTTGTCAGTGCTACTAAAATGTTCAATTATTTTATGGGGGGAGATATAGAATTAACGGATCAGGTGAGTGCATGGGCATCCAGGGATGTCTTTAAAAGTTTAAAAAGTAAAGGTTCTGCAATCGTTGACCCTGGAGAAGGGAGCATTCCCATAACCTATGATAAGGAAAATGGGGATATAATGTATAAGGTAGCAATTGATGATCGCTACGGGGAGATGAATGAACTTCAGGCTATCAAAGCAGTAAATAAGGATAAAGGATATACCTTTATTTATTATGATGACCCCAAAAACCCACTGGGCTTAGAAATGAAGCTTAACTGGAGTATTCGTTTGATTGCAGTTTTATAGAAGAAATGGCTTAGATATTTTCAATTACATGGTATTTGCAATGCAGGCATCTTCCTGTATTGTCAAGTCCTGAAATATCAATTTGATAGACAGAACGTTTTATGCATAAAGATTTACATTCCGGACAATAGGTGTTTGATTTTTGCCCGCTAACGACATTGCCCAGGTAAACATAAGAAAGCGATTTTTTAGCAATGTCATAAAATCTTTCCAGTGTTTCAAGAGGGGTGGAAGGAGAATGCATTTTATAGGAAGGATGATACCTTGAAAGATGTAAAACCGTTTGCGGTGATGTTTTATCGGATATCCATGATATCATCTTTTTAAATTCATTCGCATCATCATTAATTCCGGGTATAACAAGATGTGTAATTTCAAGATGTTTGCCTGCTTTATAGATGCTTTCGATACTATCCAACACAGGAGATAATGCTGAGGCCGTATGTTTTTCGTAGAAATCTTCGCTGAATCCTTTCAGATCGATGTTAAAGGCATCTATATGATGTATCACTTGCATAAGAGGTTCAATGTTAATAAAACCATTGCTGACCATAACGGTTTTCAGTCCCGTTTTTTTGCATTTAACAGCAACATCATTTACCCATTCATACCAGATTGCTGGTTCATTATATGTGAAAGCAACTCCTGCTGATTTTCTCCATTTAGCAATTTCAACAACCTCTTCTGCAGTTGTATTTTCTGCATAAGAGTTAATATTGGGGTTTTGAGAGATTCCGAAATTCTGACAAAAGGCACATGTTAAATTACATCCTATGCTGCCAATTGATAATATTTGCTGTCCTGGATAAAAATGATACAGGGGTTTCTTTTCAATAGGATCCAGATGTGAGGCAGATATTCTTCCGTAGGTTGAAGCATATAAGCTGCCGTTTTTATTCAGGCGAACACCGCACAATCCGTATTTGTTTTCGGAAATAATGCAATTATGCGGACAGAGCTTACACTGAACCATTTTGTCTTTCTTTTCTGTAAAAAAACGGGCCTGTTTCATATCGTATTGCTTGAAATCTTTTAATGCTAATGTAAGCATTCTTGTTTTCTCCTATAAATAGTATATGAAATTTTATTATATGTTTTATTTAACGTACCTTGCTTCTGATTAATCCTGATTTTTTGGTGTTTCTTGCCTAATAAATAGTGCTGAACATTGTATGTTTTTGATTGTTTAATGTTTGTTTATAAAAATTGCACAAATGACAAATAAGGCTATAGTAATAGGAGCAGGTTTTTCCGGTTTGTCTGCTGCTTCAAATCTAGCAAACAAGGGGTTTAATGTGAAGGTGCTGGAAAAAAACAGCAGGGCAGGAGGAAGAGCCAGGAAACTTGAGAAAAATGGTTTTGTTTTTGACATAGGCCCCAGCTTTTATTGGTTGCCAGATGTATTTGAACAGTATTTTCGTTTGCTGGGATCATCAGTGGAAGAATTCTACGACCTCGTCAGGTTGGATCCATCTTACAGGGTTTTTTATTCCAAAGATGATATTGTGGATCTTCCGGCTAATCTCAATGGAATTTATGATTTATTCGAAACCATTGAAAAAGGAAGTTCCGTAAAATTAAAGAAGTTTTTAATGGAGGCTGAGTTTAAATATAAACTTGGCATTCAGGAGCTTGTATACAAACCCGGCAAATCAATATTGGAATACGCTGATATGCGTGTGCTAAAAGGTGTTCTGAAGCTTCATGTATTTACTTCTTTTCACAAATATATAAGGAAATATTTTAAACATCCGAAATTACATCCCATTTTAGAGTTTCCGATAATCTTTCTGGGAGCCACCCCTAAACGTACTCCTGCGCTGTATAACCTGATGAATTATGCGGATATGAAACTGGGAACGTGGTACCCTATGGGCGGTATCTATAGGGTAATTGAGGGTATGGTGAAATTGGCTGAGAATAAAGGAGTAGAGTTTATTTATAACGCAGAAGTAAACAAATTCGATTATTCTGAAAAAAAAATCACAAGCGTTCATACCTCTGACGGGAGATCTTATGAAGCGGATGTAGTGATTGCAAGTGCTGATTATCATCATATTGAACAAGAAGTTTTAGACAAATCATTTAGAAAATATGACAGCAAGTACTGGGATTCGCGGGAAATGGCTCCTTCGGCTTTATTGTTTTTCCTGGGGGTTGACAAGAAAATTGAAAAGCTACAACATCATAATTTAATGTTTGATGAAGATTTCGGAGATCATGCAGAGGAACTCTTTGAAAAACCAGCTTGGCCTGAAAAACCATTGTTATATGTTTCTGCTACTTCCCGTACTGATAAAACAGTGGCTCCTCCGGGAAAAGAAAATATTGTGGTTTTAATTCCGGTAGCTCCCGATCTTGATGATACAGAGGAAATACGAAATAAGTATTTCAATTATGCTATGGATAAACTTGAGGCATTATGCGGTGAAAATATCAGGGATCACCTTGAAGTTAACCTCTCATATGCACACAATGATTACAGAAAAGATTACAATGCATATAAAGGCAATGCTTATGGTTTGGGAAACACATTAAAACAAACAGGCATACTAAAACCATCTATACAGAACCCCCAGGTGAAAAACCTGTTCTATACAGGACAGTTAACCACGCCTGGCCCAGGTGTACCTCCTTCCATTATCTCAGGACAGGTGGTAGCTTCCGAGGTGTTGAAACAATATAAACTGTAGATTATGAAGGAATTATACGATATAGTTTCCAGGAAAACCAGTAAGATCACAACCAGAACATATACTACATCTTTTTCTCTTGGTATCCGATTTTTTGCGAAAAGATACCATGATCCGATTTATGGTATATATGGATTTGTCAGGCTTGCTGATGAGATCGTAGATACATTTCATGATTACAACAAGAAAGAACTGCTGGAAAAATTTAAAAAGGACACCTATAGTGCTATAGAGGACGGGATCAGTTTGAATCCAATATTGCATAGTTTCCAGTGGACAGTAAGAAACTTTGGTATCGAAAAGGAACTTATTGATGCCTTCCTGGCCAGCATGGAAATGGATCTATATAAAAGAGAATATACGAAAGAAACATATGAAAAATATATTTTAGGATCTGCTGAAGTGGTTGGGTTGATGTGTTTAAGTGTTTTTCTTGACGGTGACAGGGAAAAGTACAGGGCCCTTAAACCTGCTGCCATGCGGTTGGGGGCTGCTTTTCAAAAGGTTAATTTTTTACGCGACTTAAACGCAGATTATAATAAGCTGGGCAGAAGTTATTTCCCGGGACTTAATATTGCCGAATTCTGTGATGAGAGTAAGGCGGAAATAGTAAAAGAAATAGAAGAAGATTTTATATTTGCTTATGATGGAATCAGAAAACTGCCCCATGGAGTGAGACTGGGCGTTTACCTTGCTTATGTTTATTTTTACAGCCTTCTTAAAAAGATCAAAAGAACTCAAGCTAAAAAGATACTTAACCGAAGGGTCAGGATCAGAAACAGTAGAAAATATTCTCTGCTGTTAGCTTCCTGTTTGAAACATAGTATGAACATGTTATAAAGCCATTATGGAAAAGGAATATGTTGTTTTAGTGGACGAAAAAGACAATGAGCTGGGTGCCATGGAGAAGATGGAAGCTCATAAAAAAGCAGTGTTGCACAGGGCGTTCTCTATTTTTGTTTTCAATCCTGAGAATAAGCTGATGTTGCAACAGCGGGCATTGCACAAATACCATTCGCCAGGCTTATGGACAAATACATGCTGTAGCCACCCGCGGCTTAATGAATCTCTTAAAGATGCCACGCAACGTCGTTTGATGGAAGAAATGGGCTTTAACTGTACCCTGAAAAAAGCCTTTGATTTTACCTATAAAGCAGTGGTAGGACAGGGTTTAACGGAACATGAGTTCGACCATGTATTTATTGGTTATAACGATCAAAAACCGCAAATCAACCCGGATGAAGTAGCCGGTTGGAAATACATGAGCCTGGATGAAGTTCAGGAAGATATGAAAAAGAGACCTGAAATGTATACGGTTTGGTTTAGAATTGCTTTCGACGAATTGACAAAGCATGTGAAATTCTAATAATATAATTATGAATTGGTATTTAGCCTTTTTTTTGTTTTGTGTGCCTTCTTTTTTATAAATTTTACGCCATGGGTTATCCATAAATATGCTAAACAAGAACTTCTTTAGATACATTATAAGGAATCAGTATCGTGAATACCTATCTTCTGATCAATATCTTTACCATCAGTATACCCTTAATCCTTAGTTTTGATAAGAAGGTAGCTTTTTATAAAATGTGGAAATATTACCTTCCGGCAATCTTTATCACGGCCTTTTTATTTATCATTTGGGATGTATATTTTACAAAAATTGGGGTATGGGGCTTCAATGATCTACACTTGACGGGTATTCATATTTTCAACCTTCCATTAGAAGAATGCCTTTTTTTTATCACTGTGCCGTATGCTTCGGTGTTTACCTATGAAGTAATTATCGTATATATAAAAAAGGATCTTTTTGCCCCGGCGAGCAGATTAATAAGTGTCTGTTTCCTGTTTGTATTTTTTGCTATTGGGTTTATATTTATAGACAGGCTATACACTGCTGTGACTTTTATTTCAACTTTTGCTTTTTTGGTTTTATTATATGCAACACGGTTTACTAACTTTTTAGGTCGTTTTTATTTTTCCTATCTCATTATCCTGTTTCCATTTTTCATTGTTAATGGCGTCCTAACGGGCACAGGCATTGAGGAAGAAGTGGTTTTTTACAACAATGCCGAAAACCTGGGGTTACGTTTGATCAGCATCCCCGTTGAGGACAGTATTTACGGAATGTTGTTGATTTTAATGAATGTAAGTTTGAAAGAGTTTTTCAGGAGGGTTTACTGATATGTTTTTCAATAGCTTCCTGAAAGGCTTGCGGTCTTTTGGTGCCAATAAGAATGTACTGATCATTTTTTAATTTCAATTGTATGCCCATGTTTCCTTCTACATTGTATGCACGACCTTTGCTTTTTATTCCATAGCGAATTCCCCAGCCACCATAATCTGTCAGTGGATGGTATTGAATGGGTCTGTATGTTTCTATATCATTATAATTTATTTTTTTGTATCTGCGATGAAAGGGGAGGTAGCGGAACAATATTCCTTCCTGGCTCACCCGGGTTTGTAATCTGGCACTCAGGAATAAAACCAACATAATAAAAGGGATGAATCCGAAAATGATAAGGACAACATCAGGTGCAGGTTTGTTTCCAAAAGGAATTCCCAGAATTAATTGTTGAAAGATGGCCCATAACCATATACCAAAGAGCATTATCAGTATCAACCAAACCCAGAATTGTTTAAAACGTTGGGATTCATTAAATGAAGTTTCCATAATGCTGTCCTTGTTGATTATTAACCAACAATATACACAGGAATATCAAAAGTGTCAATAATCCGAAATTAATTATTTCCTAAAAGATGCTGAAAATCTGTACCGCTGGGAGACTGGAATACCTGAAGGTCAAATTCCGGAACAACTGCCAGAATATGGTCAAAAATATCTGCTTGAATATCTTCATATTTTCCCCATTCCTGAACTTTGCTGAATACATAAATCTCAATGGGTATGCCAATATCTGTAGGTTGAAGCTGGCGTATGAGAAATGTCATTTCCGTATTGATCTGAGGGTGGTTTCTCAAATAATGTACCAGGTACGCTCTGAACACACCGATATTTGTTTGTCTTCTTCCGTTTACCAATATGCTGTTATCGATTTTATTCTTTTCGTTGTATTCTATCAGTTCTTTTTGTTTGGCTTCAATATAGGGTTTAACCAGGTGTATTTTCCTGAATTTATCCAGCATTTCCGGTGTACAAAATGTTACGCTATCCATATTTATATTTATGGAACGCTTAATCCTTCTGCCTCCGGATTCTTCCATTCCTCTCCAGTTCTGAAAAGAATCTGATATCATGGAATAGGTAGGTACTGTGCTGATGGTTTTATCCCAGTTCTGAACCTTTACGGTTGTTAGGTTAATACTGGTAACGGTTCCGTCGGCACCGTATTTGGGAACAGCAACCCAGTCGCCAATGCGCACCATGTCATTGCTTGAAAGTTGAATGCTGGCAACAAAACCCAGCAGGGTATCCTTAAATACCAGTATGAGAACTGCTGATATAGCTCCCAACCCGGCAAAGAGGGTAATGGGATTTCGATTGATAAGGATGGACAGGATTAGAATAATACCAACACTGTACAGGATGATCTTAACAACTTGGATATAGCCTGTAATAGGCCTGGTTCTTGATATCCCGTAATCAGAATAAATGCTATTAACCGAACTGGAAAAGGCTTCAATGACACGCAGGAAAATAATGATGATATAAATCTTAATAACTCCCTGAAGAATTTCAATCCATACGTCATAACCTCCCAATGTAACCGGCATTAACGCATGAATAACGAAAGCCGGAACAACATAGGCCAATCTGTGAAATACGCGTTTTGTTACCAGCACATCATCCCAGGTAGTGGTTGTTCTTTTCGCAATGCGCTTAATAATGTTCAGGATTATATAACGGGCAACATAATGTACCAAAACAGCCAACATGACAATAGCGAGGAAAATAATGGCATTTTTAGTATAGTTAATATATAATTCATTCAGGCTGGTTTTCTTTAGTAACTCTGCCACCCAATTGCCTAATGATGCTGTCATATCCGTTTTTTTTTTACAAAAATAAAAAAGATCAGGGTATCCTTCCCCGATCTTCACATTGTAGGGATGTTTTTTTAAATAGTTGTTTGAAAAGTAACCTGATTACCATATTGTGTGCCTTCGCTATTAGTGGCATAAGCTTTTAGGTAGTAGGTTGTGTTTGGACTAAGACCGGTGAAATCGACTTCGAACTGGCCATCGCCGGCTGTAGCTGCCTCAGCGCTGTTGTCCTGTAAGGTTGGTTTTTCCTGGTTGCTCCAGACAACTCCTCTGGCTACAATATCAGCTCCTCCGTCGTCAGTGATATTCCCACCAGCTGTTGCTGTTGAAGCTCCAATATTAGAAGCTTCAAAAGTGATAACCGTTGGGAGTTCTGTTTCTTCTTTATCGCAGGATGTGTTAAAAAATAATGCTGTAATGGCGAGCAAACTTAAAAGACTGAATGTAAGTTTTTTCATGATGTAATTTGTTTGTTAAATACAAAGATACATAAGAATCTGAAAATTTCAAAGGAGAAAGTCTCAGGGCTCTGGCACAAACATGGGATCCCAGGGGGGAAGCAGAATGGGTTTCTGTTCCAGAATTTCCAGAACGCTTTCAGCTAAATATCTTTTATGAATTACAAGTCGAAACATGTATTCATTAAACCATTCATCGGTCATGATGAGGTACCCCTTATATCCGGATTTCTCTCCCCATGAGTTTTCCAGCAACCATTTAACCGGCTTGCCATTCTTGTCTGTATCTACTCCCATGAGTGACATGCCATGTGATGAGCCGCTTTCAAATGTTTGTATCCTTTCTTTTTTATCCATTTCAAATGTAATGCCGAACAAACTCTCAAAATCATAGTTTTTAAGGTCGAGGTAACCTTTATCTGAATTCAGTTGTTTGCCTACATCGCAGGAAAAATACATGGGTTCATTGTCTATGATAGAAAGTGCTGCAAATTTTTTAATTTCATCAGACGGCAGGTTTATGTATTTCCAGTTGTTCCCTTCCAGCATATGGCGATCGTTTTCTATTTCGTATAAACGGTAATACTCCCGACTGGGATCATCCATAAACATGACGTACTCGTTTAAGTCCGTTTTTACAAATTCTTTGTAAAATGAAACCGGTGTGTAGGTTTTTAGTTCCGAGATATTTCCACTTTCATCTTCATATCTCCATTCGAAACTTGCCGGTGGTTTTCCCAGGCAGATTACCAGTA
The DNA here is from genome assembly GCA_964654725.1 of uncultured Lentimicrobiaceae bacterium. Taxonomy (GTDB): domain Bacteria; phylum Bacteroidota; class Bacteroidia; order Bacteroidales; family CAZZLL01; genus CAZZLL01. The sequence goes on from CAZZLL010000023.1 coordinate 40,944, forward strand.
TCTGGTAAATATCAGACAGTACTTCTTCTTTATAAGCTCTAAAATTCGTCTTTTTGTTATTCGTATACATATTCCGCATTTCAATGCCCGCTTCCCGAAGCTTTCTTCCGAGCAAGCGCGACATAATTCGGGTGTTTGAGCTGTTGGATGTTTCCGGCATTATTTCAGCAGGAACCAGGCCGTATTTCTCCACGATATCAACCACGCCTGTCCATTGACCGCCATCACCAATAGGATTTTTAAATAACCATTCTACTTTTCTGTCATCCATAGGTTTTTCAACTGTTGCAATAATGCCTTCCATAAAAAGATTAGCTTTTTCCAACTGGTCGAAAAAGAAAGAATATGTATGGCTGAAATTAAAACTCGTAAGAGAATATTCTTCAATGACCCCGGGTCGGATTACATTTAGTCCGGTGTATAACCAGCACCGGCCTGATTTTTTTTGGTCTGTTATCCCTTTTGTGCTCACTTTATACTTAAAATAAGTATCCGGTTGGAAAGCACCATTCTTATTGATAACCAGTTTCATAATATCATTACTGGTGACGGCGTTCATTGCCGGGACTATTATTGGATTTGACTCAATCTGCTTATTAAATGCCGTTAACATTTCAGGCGTTATAGATCTTTGTTGTTGAGGCTTTGCATGAGAAAACAGTAGGGCTGTAATAAGGAAGAATATCATTTTTTTCATAAACATGAATTTTAAAAGACAACAAATATAAAGATATTCCATGAAACAAAACTTTCTGCCGGGCATAATGGCTGCCTGTAAAAAGAATAAAAAAAAAGGCTGTCATTTTGTGACAGCCTTTTGATAGTGGTAAAACTAAAATCTTTTTTCCTTGATCCTGGCTTTTTTGCCGGTTAGTTTCCTGAGATAAAAGATGCGTGCCCTTCTGACTACACCTTTTTTATTAATCTTAATTTCTTCAATAAATGGAGAAGAAATGGGAAATATACGCTCAACACCAATACCGCTTGATATTTTTCTTACGGTGAATGTTGCCTTGTTTCCAATACCTTTGCGTTGCAAAACAACACCCTGAAACTGCTGAATACGTTCTTTATTTCCTTCCTTAATTTTATAATTGATGGTAATGGTATCGCCGGCTTTAAACTCCGGAAAATCTTTTGCCGGTGCATATTGTTCCTCAATATAACGTATGGTCTCCTCCTGATTCATAACATCTGTTTTTATCGGTTCCTGAAAAATGAGTGCAAATATACAGGTTTATTTTTAAATTTCATATTTCGAAGTGAAAAAAAGTGTTAATGTATGTGAGTGTTCAATTGTTTAATTGTTAATGTGTAAGGAAGTGGTTTAGCAGGGGTATTGGGTTAAAGGGTGCAGGATTGTTCAATCAAACAGCCCTGGCCTCCTGCTTTTGGTTCGTTCAATTGATTTTTCCATCCGCCAGTGCTCAATGGCTTTATCATTGCCGGATAAAAGAATATCCGGTACATCCCATCCTCTGTATGATCGTGGACGTGTATAAACTGGTGGCGACAATACATTATTCTGGAATGAATCGCTCAAAGCCGAGGTTTCATCATTCAATACCCCGGGTATTAAGCGTATAATACTGTCGCAAAAAACAGCTGCAGGGATCTCTCCGCCTGACAGTACATAGTTTCCAATGGAGATTTCACGTGTTATCAGGTGTTCGCGTATTCTTTCATCTATACCCTTGTAGTGTCCGCAAAGGATCATGATATTCTTTTTACAGGAATATGTATTACACATTCCCTGATCCAACAGGTCTCCATCCGGACTCATATAAATAATCTCGTCGTATGCACGTTTTGAATTCAGGTAAGAGATACATCTGTCAATAGGTTCTATCTTCATTACCATCCCTGCACCTCCGCCAAATGCGTAATCATCCACGCTTTTATGTTTGTTGGTGGTGTATTCCCTGATATTATGAATACCAATTTCAACGTGTTTATTATCTACAGCCCTCTTTACAATGGAATGATTTAAAGGACCCAGGAGCATTTCCGGGAAAAGTGTTAAAATATCAATATGCATAGGATGAATATTTTGAACAAAATAACAAATAAAAACCTTTTACTATTAATACCGTTAAGGAAATTGCTTTATATTGCTTTCTTTGCCATAACATAAACTGACTTGCTCGATTATTATAAAATACTGAATGTTGCAAATGATGCATCGTTTGAAGAAATCAAACGATCTTACAGGCGGTATGCAAAAATATATCATCCTGATGTAAATAGTGATAGAGACAGCAAGTTGATGTTCCAGTTAATCAACGAAGCTTACCAAACCCTGGCCAATACAGGTTCCAGGAGAATTTATGATTTCAGGATCAATAAGAGAGCAGATCAATACAAACGGTTTGGAGCCAGTGTCCGGAACAAGGGGTATGATCCTGCCCCGGATAATTTCAGGGAAAAGAAGACGCAAGCATCTGCAAAAACGGAGGAAAAGGAATATACTTTTTTTATTAAACAGCAACAATTCGACAGGATATTATTCCTGAGCATGGTAATTGTCGGTATTCTGGGTGTGATCTTTGGTGTTCTTGATCTTATCTATAAACCCCGAAACGGCCTGGATAATTTTTCCGGTATACTTTTCAGTATTTTTTTTCTTTTCTGGCTGATATACGGATGGCAATTGAGGAAAAAAGACAATCATAATACCGGAATAAATGATTACTGATACTGGTATACGAACACCTCCAGCAAATATCCCTGGCTGTCTTTTTTGTGAATACTGGTTAATAAACCACTCTCATAGTTGAATTCCTTTTCGCTTAATAACTGGTAATCCCCATCATAATATTTGATTTGCAGATTTTGCTCCAGGCTGTTTTGCAAAATAGTTTTTGCCTGTGTAAGTGTATAATTGCTGTTGTATGATTTCTTTATTTTAATATAGTTATCATAATATTCGAAGAGGTGGTAGGATGCCAGGTTGCTGTCGGCATCAAATCGCATCATTCGCCACAATACTTTTTCGTCATCATAATCATACCTAATAAAATACAACAAAATGTTGTTCTGATAGTTAAGCTGCAGGGCTTTTTGCTGATACTCATTATATTCATATTCTGTAACAAGATGGACTAATGCAGAATTTGTGGTCTTTCGTTCCAGACTATCGAATTCATTGTACTGATAGAATGTCTGTATAGTGCCTTGGTTGTTAGGAAGCTGTGTTGTTTCTCCGCATAAAAAATTATTTTCATAAGAATAAAATACAGCTGAACTAAAAGCCCCCTTTTCAAAATAATGAATGGCCGATAAATTATGATTTTCGTAATAGTAATCTGCTGTCTGTTTCAGTTGCCCATCCAAAAAATGATACATCCTGCATACTGCCCCTTCAGGTATTTGGCTGTACGCACAGGGATTGTGAGTCTCCTTGGTACAGGAAACTATGAATATCAGGAGTGTGAAGACTGCTATAACACTGTTTCTGTTCGCCATATCCTCCAGGATTCTTTTGCCTGCAAGTGTAACATTTCAAAACCGGATTTTATTTTGGCTCCGGCCTTTTCTGCATTTTTTAAAAACAAAGTTTTATGAGGGTTATAAACGAGATCAAATACGAAATGGTATTTAGAAAGGTTTTTGTAAGGAATTTCCGGCTGGGTTTCAGTGTGGGGGAACATTCCCAGGGGAGTTGTGTGAATGATCAGGTTATGTTCATTCATAATTTCGGCAGTAATTTCCTGATAAGAAATAGTTGATTCACCAGATGCCCTGCTTACGAGTTGGAATGGAATATGTTGTTTTTTCAGGACGTACTGCACACTGGCAGATGCTCCTCCAGTACCCAGAATGAGTGCTTGTATGTTTTTGCTGAGTATAAATCCTGACAGGGATTGTTCAAATCCGTGAACATCCGTATTGTAACCATAAAGCTTAACCTTGCCTTCTTTTCGAATTACGTTTACTGTATTTACAGCACCGGCATTTTGTGCGACATCATTAACGGTGTGGCAATACGGAAAGATCGCTTGTTTGAAGGGCAGTGTAACGTTAAATCCAAAAAGATGTTTTTCTTTCCGCAGCAATTCGGGTAAAAGGCTCAGCTTTTCCAGTTCAAAGTTTTTATATTCATAATCAGCTAGCTTTTCTTTATCAAAGATTTCCTGAAATATTTCTTGTGAGCAGGAATGCCTGAGTGGATATCCGATAAGCCCAAGGGTTTTCATTCTTTAGGCTTCCTATGCTTTGTTTCCGGCAAATTTTTCTATCGCCCAGATACTAAGAATTCCAATAATAACAAAAAGGCTAGCCCAATAAACTTCAGGATTTAACTCTTGTGGAATAAACCGATCAAAGTGTTCCACTATTGGTTCTCCATCCTTTTCAATAATAGTGCCTGCATCATCTTTTAAAAATATTTTCCGTTTCCAGGGCCAGAGAATACTAAGGGAGCCCAGGATGAAACCGGTAAGCAGGGATATGGTCTGATCGCGATACTTTTTGAATACCCATGAAAGTAGATGGGAAAAAGCGATCAGTCCGCCAATAGCACCAATAAGCACAGGAAGCAATACCTTAAAATCCCACTCATTAATGGCATTGATAGCTACCAGTTGGTAGTTTCCCATCAGGATAAGAATAAAAGAACCGCTGAGTCCGGGAAGTATCATGCTGCATATTGCGGCAACACCGCAAAGCATTAAGTAAACAAATCCATTGTTTTCAGTGGCAGGGTTCAGGATAGAAACGATACCTGCCAGAGTGGTTCCGGTAATAAACATTACAATAACCGATATTTTCCATTTGTCAACGGTTTTTCCTACAAAAAAAACGGAGGCTAATACCAGGCCGAAGAAATAAGCCCAGATATATACCGGATAGTGATCAAACAAATATCCAAAAAGCTTAGCAACAGAAACAATCGCAATGATAATACCGACAAGAATTGCAAGCAGGAAATTCATATCAGTGTGCTTCCAGAACTCTTTTATCTTTCCTTTGAAAAGGAGTTTAACCGCTAAAAGATTAAAAGACTTAATTGCATTGATAAGTCGTTCAAATATTCCGGTTATCAAGGCAATAGTACCTCCGGAAACACCCGGAATAACATTTGCTACCCCCATTGCAATGCCCTTAAGAATGAGGGAAATATAATATTTCATTCCTTGCTGTACTTTAGGTATTTACTTTTTTATAAAAAACTTCATGGAGGAACTTTTGGTAAGTTTCTTCTTTTGATATTCTTCCGGGAGGAAGGTGAAGAAGGTATCTCCGCGAAGGCCCAGTCGCAATGTTTCCAGTGCAATTACCTCGCTTGGTCCTATATTACCAAGGTTTACATTAGCTCCGAGGTTTTTAATAAACCATACCTGTTGTGATTTCAGGGGGGTTTCCCAGATGATCTTTTCTTTAGGAACTTTAGCAAGGATTTTATTTACGAGAGCAACATGGGCTACCCCATTCGGTCTGAAAATTCCCACCGTACCACTTTCACGGGCTTCAGCAATTACTTTAAAGGAACCTGCTTCCAGTTCTTTTTGCATCATTTGTATCCATTTCTTGGGGGCAGTGATGATGCCGGCTTCTTTGGATCCTACTTCAGACAGCACTGTATGTTCTTTGGAAAGCTTATGTATATATTCACACTTGGCGTCATGGTCCATCAATATTGAGCCATCAGAGACTTCAACCGTATCTAATTTAAGATTGTCAAGCAAACGTAAAAAATCATCAAACATATTCCGAATGATGTAGGCTTCAAAGAGAGTCCCTCCCAGATAAACTTTGAATTTAGCTTCCTGGTAAACTTTTACCTTTTCTTCAACATCTTTCATAACTGCAGATGTGCCGAATCCCAGTTTCAGGAAATCAATATACATTCCTGAGCATTCTGCTAGATTTTCAGCTTCACGCAAACTTAGACCCTTATCCATGATCATTGAAATGCCATTTTCTCTGGGTTTTGGTGGTCTTTCAGGAATAAAGGGTAAATCGATATTCATAATTTTTATTATTTGTTAATATAATCTTCAATTAATTGTAATACCTGGCTGTTTTTTCTGAGTTGGGGGGCATAATCAAAGAGCAGGTATGCCAGCGATGCATTCATATCCAGGGCTTTCTCAAGGTAATCTGTGGCTTGTTTAGGTTTGTGTTGCATAAACAGCAGTGAAGACATTCGGTAATGTAATTCAGGACTTTTATTATTGTAGATCAATCCTCTTTCAATGGTTTCAATAGCCTCCCGGATGTTGTCACTGTCAATGAATACATCAGCCATATCCAGCCAAATTTCATAATTAGTCGGGTCATGGATGATAACCTTGCGGTAAGCTTTCAGGGCAGATGCATTATCCCCCAGGCTTCGGTTCAGATCTCCCAGCATATGCCAGTAATCCGGATTGGTATCATCAATTTTCAGTGCTTTCAACACACAATTTCTGGATGTGGTCAGACGGTCTGTTTCCTCATAGGCTATTGCCAGACCAATCCATGCCTCGGCCAGGTCATTATCTTTCTTCAGGGCTTTCTTGTAGTACGTTATGGCGGTATCAAATTCATTGAGCTTTTCATAACATTCTCCAATTAACTGCAATGTGCTGGCATCCGGTTCGTCCAGACTAAATGTTTCAAAAAGCGTTGTAATGGCATTTGCGTATTTTTCATTTTCAATAAAACATTGTGCTTTGTTTTGATAAGCTGTAACATATTCAGGGTCAATAGCGATTGCATAATCATACGCTTCAACAGCTTTTTCATAAAGATCAATATTGCTGAATAATACACCCAGGTTAAACCAGGCTATTTTGTTGTAAGGAAAGCGATTGATGTACCCGCTGAGATATTTAATGCCTTCATCATATTTACGGGTAATGTCATAACAAAAAGCAATCTCGTATAGAAGACCGTCATTCTCCTTTACCAGCTTCAGGGCTTTTTTTAGGTAAATGAGGGTCTTGCTGAAATCGCCCAGGTTTTCATATTCATATGCAATGTTTTTTAGAACCTCCTCCGGGTCTTCAGCATTAGGCAATGCAATTTTATATTGTTGGATGGCTTTCTCATATTCACCGGTCTGGCTGAAAATATTCCCGCGTGTCAGAAAAATATCGTTATTGGCCGGATTCAGTTTTTCTGCTACTTCCAAGGCTTCAAGGGCTTTATTGTCCTGGTTTGATAATGAATAATACTGTGCTTCCTTTAAAATAAAACTCACTGCAGCCGGATGCTGTTTAACAGCAAGCTCTATTGCCTGATGTGCTTTATTTAGACGGTTTTTGAATAGGTAAAAATCTATGATTTCCTCAAATTCATCCACATCAAAAAAGTAGCTTTCTTCATTGTTTAGCATCAGCTCGAAGCGCTCTACCAAAGAATTTGTTAGTTTATCATCTGAGTATTCAAAGTGGTCTTTCATGCTCCATCCTAATGATGATTTCAACCTGCAAAGATAAAAATAAAATAATACAGACTTGTTTGCTGTTGATTTTACAATTATTTAATATAGAGTGATTTTTTTGTAAAATCCTGATAAGCGTCCGCTTTATGTATCATACAGAATAAATTAACAACTGTGGTGTTGATAAATTCAATTGAATTTCCTTTGTTACAGCCAAAAATAACAATTTATCATTTAATTTAGCAGAATAATACATAACAGATATGACGCTCATTCGATCAATATCCGGCATTCGAGGCATTATAGGAGGTAAGCCCGGCAAAGGGCTGAGTCCGATGGACATAGTAAAATATACTGCCTCATACACCCAATTTCTTATAAACGCCCATCGCGGTGAAAAACTTAAGATTGTCATTGGAAGGGATGCACGTGTTTCCGGCGAGATGGTTGATTATATCGTAACAGGAACAGTAATGGGAATGGGAGTGGATGTGGTTGAGATTGGATTATCCACTACGCCAACGGTAGAAATGGCTGTAACAAATATTTGTGCCCATGGAGGTATAATACTTACTGCCAGTCATAATCCCGGTGAGTGGAATGCCCTGAAACTATTGAACCATAAAGGAGAATTTATTTCTGCTGCTGAGGGGCAGGAAGTGCTGAGGATTGCTGAAGAGCAGGATTATGTTTTTGCTAAAGCAGATACTATTGGTAGTTTTACTTATGATGATGGGCAGTTGATAGAACACATTGAAAAGATCATGGAGCTTGATTTGGTTGACGGAGAGGCTATCCGCAAAGCGAATTTTAAAGTTGCTGTTGATGCCGTTAATTCAACCGGAGGGATTGCTATTCCGGCATTGTTGAAGAGATTGGGTGTTTCAGAAATCGTAGAAGTATATTGTACTCCTAACGGGCATTTTCCGCATAATCCCGAACCTCTGCCCGAAAATTTGGCAGATATTTCCAAGGTTGTTATTTCAGAAAAAGCCGATGTTGCCTTTGTTGTGGATCCGGATGTTGACCGCCTGGCTATTGTTACAGAGAAAGGAGAGATGTTTGGTGAGGAGTATACCCTGGTGTCCATTGCCGATTATATCCTGGAAAATAATAAAGGACCGGCGGTTTCTAATTTGTCTTCTACCAAGGCATTACGTGATATTTGTGAAAAACATAAAGTGCCTTACTTTGCCTCAGCTGTGGGAGAAGTCAATGTTGTGGAAAAGATGAAGGCAGAAAAAGCCATCATCGGGGGCGAAGGAAACGGAGGTGTGATTTATCCTGAATTGCATTATGGAAGAGACGCTCTTGTTGGAATTGCATTGTTTCTGAGCCTTTTGGTAAAACGTAACATCCCTTGCTCCGAACTGAGGAAATCCTATCCCGATTACCACATCTCTAAAAACAAAATATCCCTTGCAGAAGGAATGAATGTGGATAGAATTTTATGGAAAATGCAGGAAAAATATAAAGACAGTAAGGTGATTACAATTGACGGGGTGAAAATAGAGTTTGAAAATGAATGGGTACACCTCCGGAAATCTAATACTGAAAATATTATCAGGATTTATGCCGAGAGCAAAGATGCCCCATCAGCAAATAAGCTTGCTGCAAACATTATTAAAGAAATAGAGGAAATCATAAAATAACAGGCCACAGGTCGCGGATGTTAAGAAAAAAAAACAATAAAAAAATCGTCCGACGAAAGTTCAAAAAGCTTTCCCTGAAATTATCTTCCCGCCAACATCACCATCTTGTTAAGTATTGCCGGATGCATAAAACTACTCCCAATAAAATGATCAAGTCTTATATTAAGCAGCAACTGGCTGCTAATTCTGAGTTGTTTAAGGAAGATGATAGTGTCGGCAAAAACCAGCTGAAGCTTTTTGAGACAACAAATAGCATACAAACAGAAATTACATTTGAGGAGAAAAAGAAATCATCCACCTGAATCAACGCCAACGTTCTTTATCCATCAGCTGCCCTGTTTCTGAGTAATGCTTCCACTTCCCCTTTTTAACGCCATTTTTAAATTTTCCTTCCATTTTAATGATGCCGCTTTCGTAGTAATATTCTGCCTTTCCGTTTGCATACCCTTCTTTGTATTCTAGCAGTGCTTTGCGGGCGCCATTTTCATAAAACTCCATGTATTCATCCACGATGAGGTCTCCCTCGTAATTTACCCTGGCCTTTATACTGTTCATCTCATTGTCATAATAAAACAGGGCCTTACCGATTATTTTTCCTTCGGTATAGGGAATGGAGCTTTGAATATTTCCGCTTTTATAATAGGTCCTTACCAGTCCATCAACCTTTCCGCTCTCTATCTTACCTTCACACATCAGGCTGCTGTCGCTGTAATACAGTTTAAAGTCCCCTTCATCAGGCATAAGGCTGTCTTCAGCAAGGACTTTAAAATTCAAAGCTTCAAACTCTTTGTTGTATAAGTCTTCTGCTGCTGCCTCGAATTGCTCCATTTCTTCGTCTGCCAGTGCGTCTTCATCAAACTCTGCCATGAGAATGCTGTTGAATTTCCTGCCGTCAGAAGAAAATTGTATGCCTATGCGGGCAAAGCTGACAATGATCTCTTTGTTATCTTGTATGCCTTTGCGCTTATCTTTTTTGCTGTAATAATACAAATGAGAGTATAGCTTAGGGGTACGGACAAAAGCAGAAATATTGCTTTTAACTTCAAATTCGTCTTTGAAATCGGTAAAAGCTTCCTCGTGAGAAAGGGTGTTGCCTTTCATGTAATCGTTGATAAAATCCATAATAATGGTAGGGGAGTTGCTGAAAACCACAAAGTCGTCGATAAAGGTGTAATAGGGTTTTTCAAGTGTTCCGAAAAGCTTTCCGAAGAACAGTTTAAAAAAGCCTTTGATGTTCAGGTAATGTATTTGATAGTTCAAATAGTCTGCGGTTTCAATCTTTGCCGGCGATTTCTTTTTGATCTGCTCTGCAAAATGGTTCAGGCCTTCTTTTGCGAGATCGATATCTTTGCTGTGGAAAACAACGATGACATCCTGCTCACGGGCATTGGCTGTCGGGCGGGTTTTCACCAGGGCGATCTCATTGCCAATCCAGTCGAAGAAATCTTTTTCAAGATCCACCTTGAAGAGATTTTCAATCTTTCGGACGCGCTTACTGTAACTTTCATAGTCTTCGGTGCTGGTGCTGGCATATTCATTCTCGAGTTGTTCCATAAACTGGTAAAAGTCATCAAAACAAATAGATAAGTAAAGGGCGGCTTTGTCTGTAATGATCTTATGAGCAAACATTTTACCCGGCTGAACATTCAGCATGGCATTAAAGTATGATGACAGGCTGTCGTAAATATTGGTTGATCCTTCCAGTCTGAGCTTTTCTTCTTCAACATCAAAATTAAAGGCCGTATAGCGCAGGTTGCGGGAAATATACGACAGGTTCTCCTCCTCATCGCTCATAAATATCTTAATGTACTTGTCGAAATTATCGTAATTCACATAGAGCGACAAAAGATTGCGGCTGTTTATATCCAGGGCGACCTCTTGAAATTTTTCGTTCATTTTCCATCCTGGCTTGGCTTTTTGCAGTATGGCATTTTCAATCAGGTATTTGGAAAAACTACAAACCAGAAGGTTGTCAATAATTGAAATATAGATCATTTCGTTGTCTTCGAGATTGCGGAGGGAAATGATCTCATAACTTTCAAATTTATCATAAGTGATTTCATAATCAAACCATCGTGCAATTTCTTTGAGGTAATTCTTTAAGAAAGAAATTTTTGAGGTTTCCTGCAGGTCAATTGTAAAGATAAAATCGTAACTGATACCCGATGTCATATGCAGCGACATAAGGAGTTGCCTGTTGCTCAAAAGCATATCCAGGGTTTTATTTCCTTTTATCAGGGAATCGACACTGGCAGCACTTTGGTTAATGTCTCTGAAATATTTGGTGTTAATAAGGTGTTGCCACATTTTGCTCTCGCTAATGGTATTCCAGCCTTTAGTAAGGTTGTTCGTTTCAATAATGAACACCGCATCTTCCGGAATCACACTCAAGGCATTGTGTGTTTCACTTTTTGAAAAATAGACATATGCATAAATACCAGCAGCTATGGTCATGAATAAGATCAATATGATCAAAAGTGTTTTGAAAAACTTTTTCATACGGATTAATTTGATTCTTTATTATTTCCCCCACTTATCACGTGAGAGCCTGATTTTTTCTTCTACCAGTTGATCCAGCCGGGGATTGGCTCCCTTCATTCCTTTAACCACCTGTTCTACCCAGTCGGTATACATGTTCTTTCGTTGGGGGTTCCAGTTTACCGGAGGATCATTAATTATGTCGGTTAAGTTACATATTTTATCGGCAACGGCAATGGTTTTGGCTTCAATAGATTTTTTTTTGGCATTTTTTATCTGCAGCAGCTTTCGCAGGAGTTTAGGTTGGTTTTTGTTGTCGGTGACCTCCAGTACTATGCTTGCAATTTTTTTGCCAAATGTATTTTCCAGCTCCACCCTGCTTGTATCTGTATCTTCCAGTACGTCATGCAAAACAGCAGCTATCAGCACATCGTTATCCACATTCTGAACGTGCCTGGAAATAGTCCTGGCAACCTGTACCGGATGGTGGATGTATGGGGTTTTATCTTTGTTTTTCCTGAATTGGTTTTTATGCTTTTCTGATGCAAATTCAATGGCTTCCAAAAGTTTTCCTGTATCCGTTGTCATCTGGTTCATGCAGAATAAGAATTTATATCAGGTTTCTGAATGTAAAGCGCACAAACACATTGTAATGAAATTTAAAGGCATTGTATCCTTCCAGGTTGATATTTTTGTAATAAATCATAAACCCCGGATCGAGGGTAAGGTTTTCGTTGAAGAATAACTTAAGGGTGCTGCCGGCAAAGATTCCGTATCCTATCCCGCCCTGTTTTACATCGTAGGCCGTAAGTTGGGTGTTGGGGACATAGGATTGGTTAAGGTAAACATTAACCAGGCTGTATTCCTGCTCTTCAATGTTTATGATATGGGATTCCACGTTGGTGCTGGTGAGGTTAAGGCCTCCTTCCAGGGTGATCTCCAGGTCGTCTTGCTTATAAATGGGTTTCATGATGCCCACATCGATCTGAGAGCGTTCCTCTTTACCAGCAATACCGTATAGGCGCACATCCGGAAAGGTGAGGTATGTGGCAGGATCTACTTCTATGCTGAAAAAATCGTTGGCCTGTAGTTTAACATAGTTGAACTGTACAAAAAAGCCCATATCTTTTACATTTCGAATAAGGATATAAAAACCCAGGGTCATGGCCGGTTTGTATTTCATGTTGCGTGGGTAGTCATCGAGGATAAACGTATCGGCGGCATTCAGAAGCTGATATATTTCGTTGTACCAGTATTTGTTGCCAAGGATGTAATCCAGGTTGTTCACGTTGTTTGGTTTGCCGTTGTAAAAACCTGCATGGTATTTATTGGCAAAGTAGAATCCGGTATTAAAGCCGAACCAGAGACCTGATTTTTCGTTATACGGTCTGTTTTCCTGTGCGAAGGATAGAGGCGACAGGATTGCGAGCATGAGTGCCATTAGGAAGATGCGAGGGAGCATATATGTATTTTGTTTTTCGTGCATAGCTGCAAAAATATCGAAATGTGCTGTTTAATTGAAATAAACTTTGCTGAAAAGTGAATCTTTCGTATTTTTGCAAGCTGATATTTCATGGATCCGTAGCATAACTGGATAGTGCACCTGACTACGGATCAGGAGGTTGGGGGTTCGAATCCCTCCGGATTCACGAAAGGATAAACACTGCGCCATTTTGGTGCGGTGTTTTTTTATTTCG
>CAZZLL010000024.1:0-53941 GCA_964654725.1 uncultured Lentimicrobiaceae bacterium
GTCAGGATAATTCAGGTTTTCACGATTTAGGTTTATGAATTATCCGGGTTAGAAAGAATAAATGTTGCTTTAAATATTTTTTTACAATTCTTATGTGTAAGCCTTCTAAATAAGCTAATTTGTCTAAAAATTGTTTGAATTCATACAGGTAATATATATATTTGGCTTATGTGAAAATTAATATATCAAAGCCATGTATACATTCAAATCAACATTGCTCTTTGGCTTTATTGTGTTGTTTGCCAAGCTTGCATTATCCTGTAACTATACCGTTGAACTGTATGATTCATACGGGGATGGTTGGAACGGAGGAAAAATTAGTATTTATGTGAATGGCACAGCTGTACTAAGTGATATTACATTGTCATCAGGTTACGGACCGGATACATATACATTTAATGTTAATTCGGGTGATACTATCAACAGCATATACACAGCAGGAAACTGGTCGAATGAAAATTATTATTACATACAAGACCCTTCGGGCAATGTGATCTTCACTGACGGATGCACGGACCAAACCTGCTCCCCTTCGGGTGGGTTGGTTGGAGTTGGTAATTGTCCGGCCAATGACCTGGCCGTTACATGGGATTCACCTTTAATTGCCTGTGGATTGACTAACAATACAAGCATCAGCATCCGAGTGCTTAACAATGGCACTTCCTCCCAATCGGGTTATACATTGTCTTATTCCATTAATAACGGATTGACTTTCGTGAATGAAACAGTAAACACACCAATCATTCCCGGTGATACCATTCAATACACGTTTAATACGACTGCAGCAATGGCCATGTATCAAACATACCGTTGTATTGCTGCTGTTTATTTGAACACAGACCAAATCCCTGGCAATGATACCACCGATGTATTTAATCTTGTTCATACTCCTACAATAAGTTCATTTCCTTACAATCAAACATTTGAGAATGGTCCTGCCAATTGGTATTCCGGGGGTACAAACTCCAGTTGGCAATTTGGAACACCGGCCGGATCTGTTATTGACTCAGCTTTTTCTGGTGACAGTGCATGGGCAACAAATCTCAGTGGTTATTCTAATACATTTGAATATTCTTATGTTGAGAGTCCTTGTTTCAATTTCAGCACCCTTGTCAATCCTGAAGTTGAATTCAGTTACTGGTGTCATACCGATGAATGGGATGACGGAGCAGCCCTCCAATATACCACTGATGGTATCAATTGGTATCATGTTGGGGCTTATAATAATCCGACAGCTCCGCCCAACTGGTATAACAATGAATGGTTATATGGCCTGTCATGGGCCGGGAACCAGGATGGCTGGTCAGGGAATTCCGGTGGGTGGAAAACAACTTCTCATAACCTTGGGTTTCTGGCCGGGGAAAGTTTTGTGAAATTTCGCGTCATTTTCGGTGAAAATGATGGCTATGTAGGCAATTATGAAGGATTTGCCTTCGATGATTTCAGAATCTACCAGCCTCCAAATATGGCGTATTCCTGGAGTGCTGCTTTTCAATCAAACCTGCTTGCTGTGCCACAGGGCGGGGATAATCAGGAGATACTGGGCATGCAAATAGTCACAAGCGGCTCAACGAATCCTCTTCAGCTCTATTCCATGCATTTTAACTCAACAGGCAGCTCGAATACGAATGATATTGATAGTGCCAAACTTTATTATTCGGGAACAGATACCAGCTTTAGCACCGCTCTTTCGTTTGGAATCCCTGTGGCTGTTAACAGTCCCTTCAGTTTTTATGATACACTGTCATTATCAGAAGACACCAATTATTTCTGGCTTGCCTATCAGTTAACTGTAAATGCTACACCTGGAAATTATATTGATGCCCGCTTCGACTCAATGAATATTGCCGGCAATTCCTATACTCCACTAAATGCTGCCCCCGCCGGAAACAGGCAGATTATTGAAGCCATGTCGGGTATTTATTCCATAAATCCATCCGGAGGGGATTATCCTTCCTTTAGTGCAGCTGTGAATGCCCTAAAATTGCGGGGTGTTAAAGCACCGGTGATCTTTAATGTTGCATCCGGAAGCTACAACGAACAATTGATTATTCCTGAAATTACAGGATCATCCTCTACGAATACTATTACCTTTAAATCGGCAGCAAATGATTCTTCTGCCGTTATACTCAGCTATTCTGCTACCAATATGGATAGTAATTATACGGTATACCTGAACGGGGCTGATAATATCCTTTTTAAGAACCTTAGCCTCCTGGCTACGGGAACCAACTATGCTCGTGTGATACAGATCGATAATGGCAGCAATAATGTGCAGCTCGTCAAAAATCACATTCGCGGAAAATATCATCCGGGTACATCTACTTATTATGCGCTGCTTTATTCGCTTAGCGGAATTGATAATGATCTGGTAATACAGAATAATCTCTTTTCGAATGGTTCATATGCTATTTTTTCTATGTCATCAGGTTCTCTAAACCCGGAGACAGGCCACATATTTTCGGGAAACAATTTTATCGATCAGTATTATATGAGCATATGCATGTATTATTCCGAATCTGCAAAAATCCAACACAATTATTTCTTCAGCAGTTCCCCCTACTCTTATTACTATGCTATTTTCGGATATAATTTGACCAGGGATTTTAAGATTACAGAAAATACCATTATTAAAACCACCACAGGTGGTTATGGTATATATTTCTATGGCTGCGGAGGCTATAGCAGCGCTCGCGGACTCGTTGCAAATAACATGGTATCCTTTTTTGCAAACGGAAATAATATCTATGGCATATATGCAGACAACTCCTCGTATACGGATATTCATTACAACAGTATAAACATTTATGGCAACTACGTTTACACCTATGCTTTGCGCCTATTTGCTTCCTCCTACTGCGATATCAGGAACAACAACATTTGCAATCAGGCATACGGCTATAGTTATTACTCCTATTCTTCCACAGACATCAGCAGTGATTATAATAATATTTACAGCAACAGCAGCAATAAATTTGCTTACATAAACAGTACAAGCTGCCAGGGCTTTTCTGATTTTCTTACAAATGCGGGAACTGACAGCAATTCTGTTTCTGTATATCCTAATTTTATTTCAGATACTAATTTGCATACATATTCCTTTTTCCTCAACAGTGCTGCTGATCCTGTTTCAACTGTCACAACAGATATTGACGGCGATATTAGAAACAGCAGCAGTCCGGATATTGGTGCGGATGAATTTGATCTTCCCAATTATGAGGCAGCAATAGTTTCAATAGACTCACCCTTATCAGGATGCGGGTTGGGGAATGAAACCGTAAGCATACTAATTGCGAATTTGGGCAGCAACACCATCAGTGGTAATATTACCGCTACTTATGCCATCAGTGGTGGGGCAACTGTAAATCAGTCTGTTCCGGGAAGTATTTCTCCGGGCGATACCATCATTTTCTCTTTCAGCACACAGGCAAACTTAAGTGTCAGCAATGCAGATTCTACTTTTGAGATCAGCTGTTATATTTCCCTTAGCGGTGATTCGAACCCTGCTAATGATACCATGGATATCAGTGTGGTTTCCGGCTATATCCCTACCGATCCGGTGCCTGTACATGATACCGTTCAATATGGTAATCCGGCACATCTTAGTGTTATCTCTAATGATACTTGCTTCTGGTTTGATCAGGCAAGTGGTGGTACGGAAATTGCTAAGGGAAACTCCTTTACAACACCTGTGTTGTATGATACAACAACCTATTATGCTGAGGCCTGGAGTGGCTATCCCGACCTGAAGATCACAGAGATTGTTCAATATGGCGCGGGTACAGGAAATACGCCTTCACTGCCTTCCTATGTAACATATTCCAACTGGGATGGATTGGAAATCACTAACCTTGGCAATGCTCCGGCCGATATGTCAGGGTATACGATGAATATATCCGGATCACCGAACCTAACATATACTTTTCCCAATGGCATTAGTCTTGGTGGCGGCGAAATCATGGTATTAAGCTTTTATGGAAGCATGACCGATGACCCGGCTAATAACTTTTATGTGATGTCGACTTTTTCCGGAAATAGCTCTGGTTCGCTGGCAGGTTATTATTTAAAGGACGACTTCGGAAAAGTAATAGATGCAGTAGCAACAAATGGATATTCTTTTCCTGTGTCTACAGGTGTAACAGCAACAGACTGGTCCGGGAGCATCACTTCATCAAGTGGCAGGGCTGGTGTGATCAGGTTCAATTCGGATAACAATACTGCTGCCGACTGGGCGATAGCCGGTTCTCCTTCAACTCAAACTATTGGCAGCCTTAATCCGGGACTCACAACATCTTCAGGCAGCGGATTCTGCGCCAGTAACAGAGTGGCTGTTCAAGCTATTGTTACCAACATTCCTCCTCTTGGAATACCATCCATTGATCCCGATAGTTTCAATATAAGCTTTACAAACTGTATTGACTCGGCAACTTTTCCCTATACTATTTATAATTCCGGTACCGGAGACCTGATTTATAGCACTGTTGGAGGAACTATTAGCGCTTTTGATTCAACGAGTACACAGTATTATTATTCTTCAGGCGCTACCACGAACCATATTTTCCAGAGTGTACCTACATACGCTGATACTATTCATCTGACGGTGACACTTAACGGGGATTATACAACCTACTCGTCTGAATATGCCACCTTGTTTGTTGAAGGGGGTAATAAGGGTATAATAAACACTTCAAGTATAAGCGATGGTACAGACTATGTCAGATCATATATCTTAACAGGAAGTGAGCTAAATACATGGCTTGCTGACGGTGAATTAAGCATCAGCATTTTAAACAGCAGTGGCGTAGACTACGGCTACGGCCAATCACGGCATGATGTACGTGTGTTGATAAATGCAAACGAGTGGATAGAACTACCGGCTAATGTGGATACCATTTCACCCGGAGATTCTGCCATTTCCTATGTTACCTTTAAAAGTGAAAACCTGAATAACGGCACATATAACTCCTATTTCCTGATTAATTTCAACACACCAATTTCCCCGCAAATACATGTTCCATGTATAATGAATGTTAATGGATTTCCTGAAATCAGCCTCTCAACGGCTTGTTTAAATTTTGATACTACGCTGCAATTTGCCATGCAATATGATACCCTTATTATTTATAATTCAGGCTGTGATGCACTGCTTATTACATCTATTTCCAGTAGCGACAACGATTTTACTTCATCATGGACAAGCAATACTATACAGCCATATTCTTTTGATACACTCGTGCTTGCATTTCATCCTCAAAGTGTAAAAACATACAATGACACCCTGTATATTCAAAATAATGCCAGCGATACTTTTGTATGTTTAAGTGCTACTTCCTTAAGTCCTCCGATAATGAATTTCTCAACGGATACCTTGTATGCCTACATTCAACATTGTGATGATTCCCTTCTGCAAACATTTACTATTTACAATAATGGTTCGCAAAACCTGGAATATGAAATCTTAAATGCGAAAGACACTTCTCTTCTCAGCTGCGGCATCCTGGCTTCTGACAATTCAAATTACGTATCAGATGTGCAGTTAAAGTTACTGGCAAGCGGCAAATTTAGTTCAGTCAATATAATAGATATCGGAAGCACCACACCCAACCTGAATGACATGCTGATGTATGATGTTGTGCTGCTTTGGCACAATTATTCAATCTCTGATCCGTCTCTGTTGGGGAACTATCTGGCCGATTATGTGGATGCCGGCGGCGGTGTTGTATGTGCGATTTTTACTACAGCATATACTAATCTCAGCGGAAGGTTTGATACCGATAATTATTGGGCCATAGATCCACAGGGCACTGTCAGAACAGGGCAAGCCGGACTGGGAGCTATCTATGACCAAAATCATCCTGTCCTAAATGGAGTCCATACTTTTGATGGTGGGTATTATGCTTATCGGCCTTATTACAATACCATTGCATCGTCAGCAAGCAGAATTGCAGATTGGTCGGACGGCTATCCACTGATAGCAACAACTTATGTCAATGGTGTTCCGCGTTGCGACCTCGGATTTTATCCGCCTTCTACTGATGTCTATTCTTACCTGTGGAATTCATCTACCGACGGAGATATTATCCTGGCAAATGCTTTGGAATGGGTTTCTTATGGCGGTGTGAACTGGCTAAATTTCTCCAAAACATTTGATACAGTTACTCCGGGTAGTTTCAGCCAGGTTCAGGTTGAATTCAACGCAGCTGGCATGAACTCCGGAAATTATTCCCTGCCTGTTATCATCCATTCCAATGATCCGCTGAAAACAATCGATACGGTGATATTCATTATGGAAGTTGACGGGGAAGCGGAAATTGTTTGCTCTGACACCTGTCTGCCTTTCGATTCTATAATGCAGGGAGCTGTTGATGATGATACCCTTTTCATAGTTAACAATGGCTGTGATACTTTATTGGTAAATAACATCCAATTTACAAGCAGCTCATTTTATGCCAGTGCGTCAAGTCTTGATATTTTACCCGGGGATACAGCCTCACTCATTGTTTCATTCAATCCGGTAAGCACGGGAGCCTTCCAGGATACACTTTATTTATTTAATAATGACACGAACCTTGCCATCTGTCTGAGCGGGTTTTCTTTCCCGGCACCTTCAGTGTCTGTATATCCAACATCCATAAGTGTTACAATGAATACCTGCAATGACTCAACTTATTTTCCCCTGATGATTTATAATACCGGTGCTGCTCCCCTTGTTTGGATAGGTTCGGCAGGAGATAACCTGGAAGATGATTTTGATCCTGATATCGATATGTCATATTGGTCGGGAATTACAGGTGGTTTTGCTTCTGATAATTGTGGGTTTAACAGTGGCAGTAAAGCCCTCTATTTTAACGGTGATTACAGTCGTGAAGCCATAACTTATGATCTGAATGTGGCCTCAGGAGGAGATATCGATTTTTACCTCAAGATAGGTTCTTCTGTAAGTGGCTCGAATTGCGAAACTGCTGACAATGGAGAAGATATTGTATTGGAATATTCTGTTGATGGTGGCAACAGCTGGACTATCATAAACACCTATTATACAGGATATTATAACAATTTTACCCATATATCAGAAAACATACCCATTGCGGCAAAAACTACATCTACACGTTTCAGGTGGCGGCAAATTACCCATTCGGGTTCCTGCTGTGATCATTGGTCGCTGGATGATATAAATATGAATGTTTCAACAGTGGCTGATTCAGGAACACTGGCCGTTGGTGATTCAACAATATTCCTGGTGCCTTTTAATGCCCAGGGACTGAATACCGGTACGTATCAGTCCGCTGTTTATATTTCTTCCAATGATCCCGTAAACCCACTGTTAGAAGTACCGACTACTCTTGTTATGAATGGCTATCCTGTTATGCAACTGTCTGATCAATGCCTTCTTATGGATACCATTATCCAGGGATTTTCAACGACTGACACCCTGTATATTTATAATACAGGCTGCGACAACCTGCATATCAGCAGTATTAGCAATAGCCTGAGTGAGTTTAGCCTTGATAAATCATCGTTAAGCATACCTGCCGGGGATACAGCTCAACTTGTCGTTACCTTTGCCCCGAGTTCGGTAAATACTTTCCAGGATACCATTTACATTATATCTAATGATGTTGATATTATGGTTTGTCTTCACGGGGTAGGAGTCATAAACCCGGTTATCACTGTTGTTCCGGACTCCTTTAATGTAAACCTCAGTGCCTGTGATGATTCTCTGGTAAAACAGCTCACTATTAAAAATGAAGGTCTGGGAGATCTTATATTTGATATTCCGGCCTTGTACGGTTGGTCATATGATTCTACCAGCACCATAACATATACTACCAGTGGTGCATCTACAACGCATAGTTTCCACCTGCCTTATAATATGGCTGATTCTGTTAAAATTTTAGTAACCTTGAACGGGGATTTCGACTATTCATCCGAATATGCCGTCCTGAGTATTGAAGGAACTTCTATTGGACAGATTAATGATGGAAATGTTACCAATGGAACCGCTATTGTTAACGAATATGTATTCGATAAAACTTACCTTTCTTCCTGGTTAATTGACAATACTATTGATGTTAGCCTGACAAACAGCATCGAAGTAAATGTTTTTAGCGGACTGGGTAACTATCATGAAGTAAGGCTCATCATTGACGGAATTGAGTGGATAAGCCTGACAGGAAATGGAGACACCTTGTTGTATAATGATTCCATTACCATGGATGTAAAATTCGATGGAAGCGGATTAAATGCCGGAACCTATCATTCACAAATTACGGTGAATTCAAATGACCCCAATAATACGCAATTACATATACCTTGTGTATTTGAAATAAGCGGTTCTCCTGAAATCTTTCTGGCCGATACCTGCCTGAATTTTGGCCAGATTACACAAAATACCTTTGCTGCTGATACCCTGCAGATAATCAATACAGGATGTGACACCCTGTTTATTTCATCCATCACAAATAATTATTCTGTTTTTACTCCTGACACATCATCTCTTTCTATTCTTCCTCATGATACTTCCGAGATACAGGTCATTTTCTCTCCAGTATTGACCGGAACGTATAGCGATGTGTTATATCTTTATAATAATGCTTCGGATACCAGTATCTGCTTAAGCGGTGTTTCTGTGGATGCTGCCTCTGCTGAAGTATATCCGGATTCTCTTGCTATTAGCATGAATTGTTTCGACACCATCTCAGCCGGAATATATATTAAAAATACCGGTTTGGGAAATCTGGTCTATAAGGTGAGAAGCGGTTACGGCCTCGCAGGAGACAGTTCCGTACTGATAATACAAGATGCTACCCCGTATGGTGTGGATCTGCAATCCTTCCTTATTACGAATTTCAATATAATACCCGTTATTATTGCTTCATCACAAATCGATGCTACGGATTTTTCTGCTTATGATCTGATAATGACATGCAGCGATCAAAGCAGCATGTATTACAATGCATTATCGAACTATAAAACAAAGTTCGAACATTATGTTGCTGAAGGCGGCATGCTGCAATATAACCTTGCCAATTACAGTATGGGCACTATACCCCTGGTGAACGGTGCAAATATGATAGCGGGGAATTATGATTATACAAATATTATTCAAACCTCTTCACATGCCTTGTTTAACGGGATAAGTTCCAATCTTTCTGGTTCGTATGCCAATACCAATTATATTTCAAACCTGCCATCAAATGCTGTTGTTCATGCTACAACAAACAATACCGCACTGCCTACAATTGCTGAATACACGTATGGTTTAGGAAATGTTTTGGTTAGTGGTATGCCCTGGGAGTACCAGATGACAACTTTTAACAACACTTCTGATCTCTTGTATAATTCTGTGGCATATGAATTATCCTTAATGCATCATATACCTGCATGGATTCAATTCAGTACTGATTTTGACAGCATTTCTGCAGCAGATTCTGTGTTATTTCCTTTTGATTTTTACAGTTCTTCCCTGACTGCCGGAGATCATTATACACAGTTTTATGTAGCTACTAACGATCCGCTGAATCCACAAATAGAGGTTCCGTGTACACTTTCGCTTTTAGGTAGTGCAGAAATTGCTCTTTCAGCTACCTATATGGATTTGGATACTGCCCTTCAAAATGCCATCAACACCTCATCATTTACTGTTATCAATGAGGGATGCGATGATTTGGTAATTTCCAATATGTCAACTGTCCTGCCGGATTTCTACCTAAACCAGTATGCCTATACTATCCAACCAGGTGACTCTGTAGAAATTACCGTGAATTTCCAGCCAAGCGTTACCGGCAGTTTTTATGATACCCTGAATATCTACAGTAATGTTAGTGATACATTCATTATCCTTACCGGATATGGTGGCATGCCACCGGTTATTTCTGTTGTTCCCGATTCATTCAACATTAGTTTCACTCAATGCAATGACTCCCTGATGCAAACAATGTGGGTTATTAATACAGGTGCCACAGAATTGATCTATGACTTTCAGGGATTTTTTGGTCAGTCTTATGATATTACGCAAACAAGCTATATTTCATACTCCGGTCAAACCACATCACATACTTTTACCGGTCTTCCGCTAAATGCTGATTCTCTGTATGTTATTGTTACTATAAGCGGCGATTATGACCAAACCAATGAATATGCTACCCTGAATATAGATGGCACTTTACTTGGCACGATCAATGACAACAATGTCATGAATGGAACGAATGTAACGAATACTTATATTTTTACAAGTGCTTCCCTTATGAATTGGCTAAGTGACGGAACCCTCGTTGTAACTATTGCCAATAACAGCAATGTGGATGTTTGGTCCGGACTGAACAGCATGCATCAGGTAAAAATTGTTGTAAAAGGCAATGAGTGGTTAGCAATCTCTCCATTGAGCGATACCATACAGGCCAATGATTCTGCCCTTGTAAATCTGCTTTTTAATGGTGACGGAATATCCGCGGCTCATTATAATTATTCGCTGATGATATACTCTAATGATCCGGTGAACCCTCAACGTATCATTCCATGCCAATTGACAATAAACGGCAATGCTAAAGCCAGTGCTTCGGATAGCTGCCTGAATTATGGAAATATACAACAATGGATGAGCACCACAAATTCTTTTGATATATCCAATACAGGATGTGACACACTTATTATCAATAATATACTGCTAAGCACAAATGCTTACAGTCTTGATGATACAGTTGAATATATACTTCCGTTTGACCAGGAAACGATAAATATTAGCTTTAGTCCGGTTGATACCGGTTTACATCAGGATACCCTTCATATTTTTACTAACGATCAGCCATTGCAAATCTGCCTGAGTGGATATGCAGACGCTTCTCCCTATACAGTCTTGCAACCTGATTCTTTCCAAAGCAGTCTGATCTGTCAGGAAGCAGATACTTTCAGTCTCCACATTAAAAATGCCGGTTTTGGCGACCTGATCTACAATGTTTCTCAATATGCTCCTTGGATGTCTCTGTCCTATTATTATGATACTCTTCAATACAATGATTCTATTGAGATTGATTTTATTGTTAGTAAAGATCAACTTGATACCGGAACATATACGACACAGATTTTCTTTTATTCCAATGATCCTCAGTTACCAACGAAAACAATTACTTTCAGTTTGTACGTGCCAAATATTCTTCACGAAACAGATCTTGGCCCGGACACCAATATTTGCATCGGAAACTATATCCTTGCCGATGCCGGTGCCAATTATGCTTCTTATTTATGGAATGATGGCAGTACAGCACAAACCAAGTACATAGCTGCCACAGGTAGTTATTACGTTGATGTGGTAGATTCGGAGGGATGTACCTTTTCAGATACTTTGCATGTTACAATTTATACTTACCCCTTTGCTCATGCCGGTCTGGATGATACTATATGTGAGATGTATGATATGCAACTCTCAGGAAGCGCCTCAAATACATTTTATAATCCGTATTCTTTGCAGCTTGGGCAATCGAATACTTACAGTGCCGCAGCTGGGGAAACTCCTTTTAATACTTCGTATATGGACAGCCGTTCGCAATACCTTTTTAGCCGTACTGAACTGAATGCTGCCGGCATTTTCGAAGGGTATATCAATAAGCTGTCATTCAATGTCGGAAGCGCTGGCAGTTTGCCCATGCAGAACTTTACCATTAAAATCGGGCATAGCAGCAGTGCTACAATGAGTGGGTTTGAAAGCAATGTAAGCCCGGTGTATAATTCTGTATCCCAAGGCCTGGTGAGTGGTTGGAATGCCTTTACACTTAGCAGTTCATTCTATTGGAATGGAACAGACAATATAGTTATTGAGGTTTGTTTCGACAACAATACTTTTGATGTGGGTTCTTCTGTTCAGTATTCTTTAGCAAACAGCAAAGTATGGTCGAACTATTGTGATAATTGTCAAAGCGGGTGTAATTTAACAGGTGGTTTCCTTTACTCCAAGAGACCTAATATCATTTTCTCGGGAACGGCCAACGCCACCCTCTATTCCTGGACTGGCCCCAATGGATTTACATCCACGGAAAAGCAACCTCTTATACAAAATTTCTCTTCCCAGCATGCCGGGGATTATGTTCTGACAGTTGATAATTCACTGGGTTGTACAGGCAGTGATACAGTAAATATTGCTGTAATCCCTTCACCGGTTGTAGATGCCGGTCAGGATACAGGCATTATTGCCGGTACATCAATGACGATAAATACAAGTGTTAGCGGCGGGGTAAGTCCGTATTCATTCCTGTGGAATCCTATCGTTGGCTTAAGCAGTATTTATGTACAAAACCCGGTGGCTTCTCCGACTGACACAACTACCTTTACAATAGAGGTTACCGGAGATAATGGGTGCATGGCAACCGATGCCATCACAATAAACATTATCCCGGTATATAACATCAGTGGCCAGTTAACCTATGATAATTTTACCAATACGGTCATGGAGAATTCTGTGATCGTATTAATGGATACGGCAGGAAATCCTATTGATACTGCATCAACAAACAGCAATGGCTATTATACCATCTATGATAAACCGGATGGTGATTACTTCATTAGCGGAACAACAACAAAAACCTGGGGAGGGGGAAATTCTACCGATGCCTTGTTGATACAAAACCATGTCGTTTTCCTTTCGTCCCTTAGCGGTCTCAGCATATATGCCGCAGATGTGAATAACAGCAGCAGCTTAAGCAGCACCGATGCCTTGCTTGTATTACGCAGGACTGTGAACCTGGATACATTTTTCCTGGCAGGCAACTGGGTTGTAGAAACGGATACTATCAGTGTGAATGGTACAAACCTTACTCATAATCTGAAAGCTCTTTGTATGGGGGATGTGAATGGGTCTTACACGCCTCTTGCTGTGAAATCCGGTGCCATTTCCCTGAATAATTCCTGGGAAAAGGAAATCCATAAAGATGAACTGGCAGATATCCCTGTTACGATAAATAATTCACTGGCAATAGGGGCGATAACCCTGTGCCTGGAATATGATCAGGAATCTGTTAGCATTTATGATATAGAAAGCACCTTATCCGGGCTTCTTTATCACATCACAAAAAATAAGGTATACATCGGGTGGTATAATGAAGATGCAATAATCACAAGTCCGGGAGATACTTTATTCCGTATCAGGTTAAGTTTAAAAGGCTCATCTCCTCCAACCAGGCTCTTTAAATTGGGAGCGGAATCAGAATTTGCCGACAACAGTGCTGTGCCGATTAGTGGCATTGAGCTGAACCAGCCATGGCTGAAAATAGCAGAACACTACCCGGAAAAACTTAGCATAGGGCCAAATTTCCCGAATCCCTTTAACGAAGTATCCTATATTCCATACACACTGCCGGAAACGGGGCATGTAAAAATTATTATTACGGATATTTCAGGAAGGGAAATTAACACCCTGCTTGATGCACGAAAAGAAGCCGGATATTATTTGATAGCATTTCATGTGGGGGAGATGGCTTCAGGATCCTATCATTACAAGCTGGAGTTTTCAGCCAAAAACAAAGAATACAGTATTATTCATAAAATGATCATTGCCAAATAATGTCCAAATACATTCGCGATATAAAAACCTGCAGGACCATGAATACAATAAAAAAAATATTAGCTACCGGCCTTCTGGTATTCTTATTTTCCCCAATAGGTTTTTCCCAAAATCCGGGAATCAGCCTGGATACCAATGTAGCTTATTATAACAATAACATTAGTTTGCCGATATATGTAAGTAATTTTAACAATATTGGTTCGATTACCTTATATATTCATTATGATAATACGGTTATGAGCTGGAACGGGGTCATGTGGAACTCACAGTTCTCATCAAATATACCTTATATTAATGCTAACAATGGGATTGTGGCCATCTCATGGGTTGATGTAAACGGACTCTCACTCGGTTCAGATACCCTGGGTTTTCTCAGCTTTTCTTTTAATGGAGGCACAACGGATCTTACTTTTGCAAGCAATTGCGAAATAACAGATCCTTATGGGAATGTTAAATCCGTGAACTACACGAATGGGCTTGTGCTTGAAGGTTTATCCGTAAGCATATACTCAACATCTGATACTATTTGTTCAGGAGATACGCTACAATTAAGTGCTTCACCCAGGGGTGGGAGCGGCAACTACTCCTATACATGGACATCCCTCCCTGCAGGGTTTAATTCCACCCAGCAAAATCCTCTTGCAGTACCAATGATAAATACACAATATATGCTTGTAGTTACGGATGGTATTGAGGGGAGTGTTGATACCATTGATGTGAAGATTTTTTCGGGATCGGCACCTGGAGCTGTTACCAATATGTTACCGGCGAATAACAGTATTGATATTACTGCACCTGTTAATTGTTCCTGGTCGCTTGCAGCCAACGCTACCCATTATGATTTATTTATTTGGGTCGACAGCTTGTCTCAACCTTCTTCTCCGGAGCAGGAAAATCTGTATCAGTTAAGCTATAGCTTATCCGGATTGGGTTCCGGTATAACATATAGCTGGCAGGTGGTATCGGCAAACATGTGTTATTCCGTGCCCGGTCCCACTCAAAAATTCACCACCAAAGCCTTGCCTGATCTGAATGTAATGAATATCACAAATTCTACTCCGATTTCAGGACAAAGCATGCAAATCAGCTGGGAAGTTAAAAATAATGGCGAAGGAGCAACAACTGGCAACTGGTATGATTACGTTTGGTTATCTCCGGAGATCGACGTCAGGATTCAAGAGGCCAGCAATATTCTTTTAGGGCAATATTCTAATCTATCTTATCTGGCATCGGGTCAGAGTTACACCCAAACAGTACAGGTAAGTCTGCCTTCCGGGTACATTGGTTCGTACTGGCTTTTTGTTGTATCGGATAACGTGGATGCATACAGTCCCTGTAGCGGATCCCCGCAGGTTCCATATAACCCTCCTCCTTTCTGCACAGCCGGAAGCCATGGTGGTAATTTGATGGAGGAAACAACTAATAATGACAATTTCTTCTACAAAGAAATCGTGTTTCCGGTACCCCCCTCGCCTGATCTGCAGGTTACTTCTGCTATCATTCCTTCAGCAAGTTTTTCTGAGCAGGCTATCAATATCACCTGGACTGTCATTAACCAGGGAGAAGCTGC
This sequence comes from uncultured Lentimicrobiaceae bacterium, assembly GCA_964654725.1. GTDB lineage: Bacteria > Bacteroidota > Bacteroidia > Bacteroidales > CAZZLL01 > CAZZLL01. Next base: position 15,123 of record CAZZLL010000024.1, read on the forward strand.
GGCTTCCTCATCTTCAGCATGGTACGACAGAATCTATATTTCCGCAGATACAGTATTCAGTACCTCTTCTGCCGTTGAGCTGGGGGTTTTCGGATATACTGCTGATCTGGAAACTGATAGTAGTTACACGCGCACTGAAACGGTGACGATTCCGCAGGGATTTTATGGAACATATTATTTTTATATTCAAACGGACGCTACAGACCAGGTTTTTGAGCATGTTTACGAAGATAATATTTTCCTGACCGATTCCATGACAGTTATTTTATCTCCACCCCCTGACCTAATTGTTCCCTGGGTTTCAGTCACGGATACTGCCAGCAATGATGAAAGCATTGTTGTTAGCTGGAATGTTCAAAACCAGGGCGCCAGCAGCACCGGAAGCCAGTATGGAGAAGATAAACTCTATTTAACCACATCACCCAATGTTGATTTAAGTGCAGCATATTTGCTGGGAACCCGCTCAAATACTGTTACCCTTGACCCTGGTGGTTCCTATACTGCAAGCAAAACGGTGGTTATTCCGGATGATATTAATGGCCCCTATTATTTATATGTAGAAGCGGATTATCTTAATGATGTCTTCGAACATACCAGCGACACTAATAATATTTGCAGAAGTGATACCAGCATACACATTGTATCACCTGATTTGATTCCTCTTCACCTGAATATTCCTTCTGTTGACAGTACATCAGCATCCCTGCCGTTCAGTTTTACTCTGAAAAATATTGGAGTTGGCAAAGCTATGTCAAAACAAATCGAATACAAGATCATGTTCTCTACCTATGCTATATATCATGCTGATTCCATTCTCTCGGAGATTACGTTTACAACGACATATTCTACCTTGTACCCGCAGGATAGCGTTGTGTTCAGCGATTATTTTAGCCTTCCGGATGACTTACCGGGGCCTTTTTATGTACACATGAGGGTTGACAGTGACAACTTTGTTTTTGAAAACAACAATGAAAACAATAATTCTATCAGCAGCGATACAGCGATACAGGTTAACAGGCCTGACCTAAGCATAAGTGATATTCAAATTCCGGCAGCAGATACTTCAGGAAATACTATACAAATTCAATATACTATTCGTAATTCCGGATCAGGCAGTACCTTAAATCTCAACTGGAAAGATGTAATATACCTTTCAACGTCCGATCAATTTTACCCGGATTCTGTCACAGATGTAGAAACCATCAATTATACAACATCCCTGGGTTCTGGTGATAGTATGGTACAACAACTGGATGTGACTATTCCACATGGATATCAGGGGACTTATTATATTATTGTTGAAACAGATGTTGATGATGAAGTTTACGAAAAAGGACGGGAAAACAATAACATAGAAGTTTCTTCCTCAGCTATTCAGCTTACCTTAGGCCCTTGGGCTGACTTACGCCCGATAGAGATTCAAATTCCCGATACAGCTACCATTGGATTCTCATCACCATTCACTTTCAGGGTAAAGAATTTTGGCACCAAAGCCGCGGCAAATATTTCTTGGCGGGATGGAATTTTCATTTCCAGTGATCCGGTATGGAATTCTTCCAATGTTGATACCTTACGTATAGACTTATATTATTCCCTGGATGTACTGCCGGACTCCTCCTATGAAATTTCTTCCACTTTTAACCTGCCACACTCAATGATGAGTGGCTCCTACTATCTCTATGTGTATACTGATGATGAAAACATGGTTTATGAATATACAGATGAAAATAACAACATATACAGAAGCAATCCTTTCCTGGTGGAGGATTATCCTCCTGTTGACCTTGAAGTGAATGCAGTGACAACAGCCACGACTGTTGCCTCCGGTTCCCTGACAAATATATACTGGACAGTAGAAAACACAGGTGCTGCCACTACATTACCTGCTTTTTGGAATGATGCTGTATACTTGTCAATTGACACTATCTATAGTCCGGATTCAGATATTTTTCTGAAGAAAATTCAATACAACGGCAGCCTGAGCCCCGGCCAAACATACAGCAATAATACCAGCGTACAGATCCCTAATGGCCTTTCAGGCCCCTATTATGTTATTGTAAGGTCGGATTTGAGTAATCTGAATTATGATTCAGATACCCTGAATAATGCCGGTATGCCACGGGATCAATATCATCAGCCACAGGCAGTTACCATTAACCTTACTCCGCCTCCCGATCTTGAAATCACCTCACTAAGTACGCCCTTATCCGGTACTTCCGGACAAAATATTGAAGCAATATTTACGGTAAAAAACAATGGACCAGGTGCTATCATGAATACCAGCTGGGCAGACAAATTCTATTTGTCATCCGACTTTACGATCGACAACGGAGATATTCTTTTAGCAACCTATAGTAAAAGTGGCGGACTGGATTCATCTGCAAGCTATACAGATACTTTACAAATTAGTATTCCGATTACTGCTTCCGGAAACTATATTCTCATTATGAATACTGATCATGATGATGCAATCTATGAACATACTGCTGAAGGCAACAATACAAGCAACAATACCATTATTTTAACACTGCCTCCTCCGGCAGATCTGCATGTAAATAGCATCACCGTGCCCGATACAGCTGTTGTAGGAGATTCAATGAATATCAGCTGGCAAATCCGGAATATTGGAAGCAATGCTGCCAGTGGAAGCATGAAAGACCTGCTTTATGTTTCCGATGACCATAACTGGGATCTTAATGATCAGCTGATCGGAGAGTACACAGGATCCATTAGCCTTAATCCATACGATACCGTAAGCAGAAGCCTTACAACTATCCTTCCGGGTGTTTCTATGGGCAGCAAATACCTCATTGTAAGAACAGATATGCTCAACAACATTTATGAAACCAATGATACCAATAATACTTCTGCCTCTGCAGAATCTCTGTATGCTGATATGACAGAGCTTGCCCTGGAAACAATTATTTACGACACCCTTGAGAATAATACCGATATGTACTTCAGAATAAACATTCCGGATAGCCTGGGTGGTGAATCCCTTCTTTCAAGCTTGCTTGCTGATTCACTTTTTGGTGTGAATGAAATGTACTTAACCCATAATTCTGTTTCCACCCGTACCATTCATGATTATTCTCATACCAATTATTACCAGGGAAACCAGGAAGTCCTTGTTCCCAGCCTTACACTGGGAGATTATTACATGCTTATATACGGAAGCACCAGCAATGGCACACTACAGCCTATCAGCCTGGAAGCTAATATCCTGGAATTCGATATTCGCAATGTTAGTCCCAATCAGGGAGGCAACACTGGTTCTGTTACACTTATGATAAACGGGGCTAAATTTGATTCCCTGATGGATATTAGCCTGGGAAAGAATAATGTTTTAATTCCGGCGGATACTTTATATTTCATCGATTTGACAAAGATCATGGCCACGTTTAATCTTAACGGGGCTGATACCGGCCATTACGATCTTGTTGGAATCAATAGTGCCGGTGACACTAATATGCTACAAAACGGTTTTGAGGTCGTTCAGGGCTCGTCACCTGTTCTGGGCCTGAGCACCATTTATCCTTCCAATGCACGTACCAATCGTATCATTGCTTTTACCATAAACTTTGAAAACACAGGGAATATGGATATGATTGCCCCCGAAATCATTGTAAAATCACATACCGGGGCGAAAGTAGCTCTGAATGTTGACGACCTTGTATTTAATTACCAGCAATTATCGATACCGCTTGAACTGCCTGAAGGGCCGGCTGGTATTCTGCGGCCGGGAGTAACAGGGAGCATTACTGTTTATACATATTCTAGTGCGCCCTTGGGTTTCAGTATTATAGCTCCTGAGTATTTTTAATTAACAAATGATTATCTAAAAAACTCTATAGATATGAAACATATCAGCACCTTGTTTAAGATTGGCCTCCTTAGCGGGATTATGTTACTTCTGGCAGCACAGGAAATTCATGCTCAAAACTTCTTTTCGAACGGACAGGCAAATGCCGGCCCGGACACAACGATATGTCTTGGATCTTCGGTTACCCTGGGGGAAGGAAGTGCTGATCCAACCTATTGTTACCATTGGGAACCGGCAACAGGGCTTGATAATCCAAACAGCCTGCATCCGAATGCCAGCCCAACTTCTACAACGAACTACACCCTGTATGTCACCGGTCCAAATTTTAGCTTTAAGGATTCTGATGCAGTTACTGTCAGTGTTGTGGAAATCAAGAATATGACGTTTAACCCTTCACAGGTCCCTGTTAACTCAACCACAACTGCCAGTGTAACTACGGTACCTTCCGGACGCCAGATTGAGTGGTCTATAGAAGGCCCAAACCTGGGATGTTCCATCAATTCATCTACCGGGGTTATCACTGCCGGCAACCAGGGGGGAACTATTACAGTACGAGCTGCAGATGTGTTGTTTAAACAAATGGGAATCGATTGTTATACAGAAGAAACTCTTTGCATAGGTGACGGTAGTGATTGCTGTGTCGAACAGAGCGGCACGAAAAGCTTCGGGCCCATTACCTTCAGCATTCCCAATGCTCCCCTGGCACCTGCCGGGCAACAAGATGCCCAGGGCTATTGCCCATATCAGGTGGATGCTGCCATAAACCTGGATATGCTGGGAACTTTCCAGAAATCATTCAGCCTTACCGGTGTTAGTATCTCCTGGAAGGAAAAATATGATAATCCCTCAGATTACAAGGATGTAACTATCACCTGGGCCGGTAATTACAACCTTGCTACTTTTGGCCTGATCGGTGCAAACCTCACACAAATCAGCCTTACGGTTAACTCCGGTGGAAACCTTTCCGGTACCTGTACCTTTACTGTCAATCAAACCCAGGATGTTTCCATAGGTTCTATCGCCATCCTTAAACAAGGCTTAAGCGGTAGCTTTACCTATAATTACAGCAATTCTAACGGATGGAATGGAAATTGGGATTTTGGCGGCATTACCGGATTTGAAGTTCACCTGATGAAAGGTAGCTCACCCATCGCTAAAGTTACTGCACAAAGCTTTGATGCCAACGGGAATATTAATAATGCCACCCTGAGTGCCGTGACCCCGGGGGTATGGACAACCAACGGTTTTACAGCTACCCTGGAGCAACTGGCCCTGTCTTTCAACTATAATATCGCTAATAATGAAATAGATTTCTTAGGTGGCACCGGACAGGTGAAAATTGAAAACATTCCGAATGTGCAGGGTAAATTTACGCTTGCCCTGATCTTTTCGACGAGCTCGGTGACAGCTACCGTTGGATTGGATAATGTTGAAGCTTTTGGATGTGATATTTCAGGAACACTGTCGGTTGATATCGATTATAATTTTGACCTGCAAGTTATCAGCGGAACGGGTATTTCAGCACAACACCAGGATTTTGACCAATCGTTTACAGGAGTTGAATTTGAGATTAAAGACGGAGCTGTTGAAAAATTTGGCATAGGACAAATCACCATAAAATATAAGGGTAAAGTGGAGTTTTCCATGATGAATGCTTCTTATGTAAAAGCGGAAAGCAACGTTCAGTTTGATGCAAAAGTAGAATTGCCAGCTCTTCAAATGACTGTAACAGAATTTAAAATCAATACCGGCGGAGGTGTCTCCGTGGGGAACATAACAGCAGATATTAACCAGTCTCCGGTGGATGTGCATGTGGATGTTTCTTTTGCTACGGATCAATTCTCAGGAAATTTTACCGGCACCTTTACAGGAGGAATAGCAATAAATGGAAGCTTAACAATTGGGGCCACGGCAAGTTATAATTACGGACATTTTGCACTCAGTGTTACTACTTCGGGAATTGCCCTGGGGACATCCGGCCTTAAAGTGAAGTCTCTTTCCGGAGAATTCGGATATAACTGGGCTGCACCACCACCAACAACATCGGGAACAGCTTCCTCAAGTACAGGCAGTCCGCAACAAGGCACAACTACCATTGGGTTCGGGCTGGGAATCGCTGATATGGCTGATATCGTCCTGATTGAAGGGTATGTCAGGTTAACATTAGGGGCAGCAACGCAAATTTACCTGAAAGGAGATGTTAAAGTTACCGCTAATGCACCACATTATTTTCAGGGAACACTCGAGATATGGTATACATTGGGTTCTACAACCATATCCGGGAATATTAACTCTGTTACGAAATTCCCGGCAAGCTCGGGAGATATCGTTTATCTGAATTCCGGAAATGTTGCTTTCGAGATCAGCAATAACCAATGGGCGGTTACGGCAAATGGCATGACTGGAAAAATATTCGATGAAATAGATATGTCATGTGAATTCCAGGTATACAGTTATCTTAGTAATTCCAATAATATTCATGGATACCTGAAGGCAGATCTGAATTACGACAATACTTTCAATTTTGCCTATCCCAGTAATTTTAACCCTTCATCCTGTTCAACGGCAGATGCTACAGATAACAGTGTAGGGTTTGGTGTTTCAGGCAACCTTGAATTACACCTGGGAGGCCATATTAACGCATCTATGAGTAGTAACGGAGTAACCGGAAGCATTGGGGCGGAGGCAAGCGCTAATTGTACCTTGCATATTAAATGGCCCTGCTTCGTGACTTGTGGGTGGGATTGCGTAGATACGTATTATGCAGGTGTGGAAGGAAATATTACCTGTGAAAGAACCTCCAGTTCAACCAGGATACACGGAGATATTACTGTTTCTTACGGAAATGAACAGGAAAGTGGAGAAATAGATTTTACAATATAAAGAGAAAAGGGAAATATGCACTATTTTACGCAAGGCATAGGATTATTTTTACTGCTAGTCATATCATGTCAGAGCCTGACGGCACAGGAGGATGATTGGCTGAAGATCTATGCAGATGCGGAGGAAGATCATGTAAAGATCTACTGGGAACCCAAAGGATGGCCTAAAAATCTTCGGGGATTTATGGTCATGAAAAGACAACGCATCGACAGTATTACTTTCTCAGAATGGAAAAGCTTAACAAATGAGACGATTTTTCCGGCAACAACGGCCGAACGGAACTGGGAAAACCAGGGGCTGAATGAATCTCAGCAAGGAATTCTTAAGGAGAAATACGAATATTTTATTGAAAACGGTCTGGTAAGCAGCCTTGAACAAGAGGAGATGCTCAGGGTACTGCAGGAAAACAACGGTTTGGGCTCCGGTGACCGTATCCGAATGAAGAACGATTTCGAGCTGGCGTTGGTCATTGGCTTTGCCTGTATTGATAATGATTATGATAAGGATACCATCTGTCAATATGGTGTTTTTCCGGTATATAATACATACATGGCTGAAAACCCGGCCAGCATATGTGAGCTTATCCCCACCACCGGGCTGCCCCTGGAAGTGAAATTTTCCAGGCTGAAATCCGGCCTTTCTTTTGAATGGGCTATGAGCAAAAAGGAAGCACAGAATTTTGCCTTAATGGGTTTTTATGTCTATAAATCCCGAAAAGACACCCTGAATATGGACCAGGCGGCTACTTCTCCGCTGGGGCCATACAGGAAAACCAATGACAGTTTGTTTTGGCATTTCATTGATCCACTTGAAGATAATGACAGAGATATCTATTATGGTATTTCCTTCCTGAATATGTTCCAGGAAGAAAGTCCTCCAATTATAAAAAAGTTCATCGCAGAGAAATTCCGGCCACTGAAAAATCCGGTGATTACAATAATTGAACTGGTCAATGACAAGGACATCAGGATCAACTGGCAAACAGATGAAGCTGACAGTAGCAGGATCACAACGGCCTTTATTCAAATGAAACGAAGTATCAGAAATGAGAACTACACCTTGGTTTCTGACACCCTCGATGGCTCATTGAGGTCCTTTACGGACACTATGCCCCGAAAATATGGGGAAGTATATTTTTTCAGGGTGAAGGTATTCGATAAATACGGGAATGAAGCATTTTCTAATGTAGAAAGCATTTATTACATGGGGTTGATAAAACCACCTAAAGTAAAGAATGCAAAAGCCCGTGTTTTGGAAACTGACAGCGGCACTTACGTGCATATCACCTGGGCTCCGGCTGTTCAGTGGGATTCCATTACAGAGGGGTATTTTATCTTTTCGGATGAAATCACACCGGATACCTTCCTGCAGCTTACGAACATCCCTATGATCAACGACACTGCATATACCCATAAAATACTGAATCAGGGGGGCAGGAATTATAAATTCCGGATTGTGGCTGCTTCTGCGCACGGGGCAAAAGCGAAACCTGCTGAAGTTTCTGTTTATATAGATTTGTTGCGTTTGCCAAGAGTAAGTGAATTAAACCTAAAACTGTTGCCTGCCAATAAGGTGCTGGCAACATGGGAGTATCCTGAAATAAAAGGAATTGAAGGGTTCAGACTATTCATGAATGGCAAACTGATTGATGAATCCCGACATTTAACTGATACCAGCAGAGCCTTTTTTATTGATAGCATCGAATTATCAGAAAATAATCTCGTAAAATTTCAGATAGAAGCCTATAGTAAAACAAAAGCTTCAGAGAAAAGCCTTACACAATCACTCCTGATCACAAATTATAACCCATCCTCCCTGCCGCCGCCGGATTCACTGGCCGTGAGCTATATTGTCAGGGACAGCATCCCATATGCCCATTTGCAATGGGAGCAGCTGGACCTGGATAGTGCAGGAATACAGGGATATATTTTATTTGTTGACTATGCTTTCGAGGGATCGGTTGTACGCATGAGTAGCCTGCCTCTGATAACCAATAATTGCTATTATTATAAACTCCCCGAAACAGCAGGCAGGAAAAGATTCACCTTCAGGATTGCCCCCATGTCGGTTGACAGGGAAATAGGTCATTATGCTGAAATAATATTGCCACTAAATGAAACAAATAACAACAAAGAATAAAATACCACATATTATGAAAGGCTTAACCATTCGCAGGAGAGCGACAAAAAAGCTTATTTTTCTGTTATACTTGTCGGTCATCTGTCCATCGCTGGCATTTGCACAATTAAATGTTTCCAAAACAGATGTAACAACAGCAGGAGCTGATGACGGTACGGCAACAGCCACTGTGAGTGGAGGGACAGCACCCTATGTTTATGCCTGGTCGAATGGAGAAAGCTCCGCACATATTTCCGGTCTTGCAGCAGGTGTCTACAATATAACCGTAACGGATGCATATTTTTGTACAGCAACAGAATCGGTATCCATCTCTGAACCTGGGGAGCTGACGGTAAGTATTTCCGGTGGGTCAGCCCAGGTTGAATATTGTTCTGACGATGGTGCGCCAAGCATAACTCTTACTGCCAGCGCATCAGGTGGCACTCCTCCCTATATTTTCAGTTGGCCGGGAGGGTCTATCACTGTAAATTCCTCTGGTACTTATTCCTGCAGCGTTACTGATCAGGATAATGCCCAGGCAAGTGCCTCCATAAGCATCGTTTTCATTGAAATAGAATGTTCCGAGGACCCCAATGATATCATTGGCCCGGATGGATACGGCCCACAGCAATGGGTAGCTGTTGAAGATGAAATGAACTATATGATCCGCTTTGAAAATGATCCGGAATTTGCCTCGGCACCGGCACAAAAAGTGGTCGTATACCTTCCCATTGACCCCAATGCCAATGCGTATAACTTAAGACTGAACGATTTCGGCTTCGGCGATTTTAATTATCTGCTCCCGGCAAATACAACATTCTATACGAATCGGCTGGATGTAACCGATTCGCTGAATGTGTATGTTGATGTCCTAGCAGGGCTGGATATTACCAATAACCGGGCATTTTGGATATTTGAATCAATTGACCCCTCCACAGGCCTGGCTCCTATGGATGCCTTTACCGGGTTTTTACCGGTGAATGATACCATTACCCGGAGGGGAGAAGGGTATGTTACATTTAGTTATACACCCATAGGCACAGCCAATACCGGCGACAGTTTGTTTGCAGAAGCAGAGATATTCTTTGATGATAACAACTCTATCTTTACCAATGAATGGTTTAACACCCTGGATGCCCTGCCACCAACATCTTATATAGATCCTATTCCGCTCTACACAGATACGAACCATGTTCCGGTTACGTTCACCGCAAACGATGATAATGGTGGCTCAGGTGTAAAGGAATGTAAGCTATATTATCGTAAAAATCAGGGATCATGGAACCTTTACGGCACCTTTGAACCGGACACGACCGTTTATTTTACAGCAAACCCGGGGGTGTACCAACTTTTTTCTGTCGCTTCTGACAATGCAGGCAACGCAGAAAATATGAAGTCATCGCCCGAAGCGGAATTAACCATTCTTGATACCTTAAAGCTTGCAGTAAGTGGAAATATTAGTTATGATAATGCTGCTGCTACTCCTTTTGATGGAATCACTGCTTACCTTATCCGTGATAATGGCAGGATTGATTCAGTTATAACAGATGCTAACGGCGATTTTGTTTTCGGAGATGTGGTTGACGGTACCTATATTCTTACTGCTTCAACTGATAAGGATTGGGGAGGTGTTAATGCTACCGATGCACTGATGATCAACAGAAATGCCATAGGATTGCTTAACCTTTCGCCTCTGAAGACCCTGGCCGCAAATGTTAATGGGCAAAATAATGTGACATCAACCGATGCCTTGCTAACACTCAGAAGAAGTGTTGGCCTGGATACAGCTTTTGATGCCGGAGACTGGGCATTTGAAAGCGATACCATTATTGTTCATAATGACACCATTACAGCACAGAACTTTCTTGGTATTTGCATGGCCGACGTCAATGCATCCTATAATCCCAACACCTTGAAAACAGAAACGGTAAGCCTACACTATGCGGATGAAATACAGCTTAAAGAAAATGAAACCACAAACATTCCAATAAAAATCAAATCAGCAGAAAACATCGGCGCTGTTACCCTGACGCTGAATTATAATTCTGAACAAATTGCCATTACAGGAATTAAATCACCTCTGGATGGCTTTATTTTTGCTATTAAAACAGATCAGGTCAGAATAGCCTGGAATAACATCAATCCCTATCCAACAAAAAAGGATGATATCCTTTTCTGGTTTGAGATAAAAGCTACAGAAAAGCTTTTGACAAATCCGGTCAGCAAATTCACCCTGGATAATTACTCAGAGTTTGCCGATGAATATGCCGATGTATTGCAGGGGATCAATCTTGAAATGCCTGTGATTACTGCCCATAAGGAAGGAATAAATGTTCCGGATAAATTTATGCTCAGTGATAATTTCCCAAATCCATTCAATAATATTACGATCATTGAATATGGCCTTCCCGAAAAGGCACATGTTAACCTTGAGTTGTATAACATGATCGGAGAAAAAATAGAAACCCTGGTGCAAGAAAACCATGAGAAGGGTATATACAGATATGTTTTTGATGCCGGTGATTTGGCTTCCGGCATGTACCAGTACAGGATTACATTCCTCACCAGGGGGGATTTGATTGTTAAGACCAAACGAATGATCATTGATACGAAACAACATTAATTGCATGAAGGCTTGCGGTTATAAAATTATCCGGTTAATCATTATTATTAGTTTTTTCTATGCCGGAAAAACAACGGGACAGTCTGTTTCTATTGATAGCCTGAAAGCCTGCACGGGAGATTCGGTTTTTGTTTCAGTGAATTTTACTGACCTGGACAGTCTTGGTGCCATCACATTGTATATTTCTTTTGATACGGCTGTGCTGGAATTTGATACTATATTGAACCTGAACGCACAAACTCCAGGAACCATTTACAATACTATACATCAGGCTGTTTCAATGGTTGGCATTGCCTGGTATTCTTCGAATGGCATACCTGCCAGCATCGGAACAGGAAAATACCTGGATATAGCTTTTCTTTATAAAGGCGGGCAAACATCTGTGTCGCCTGAACCCGGCAGTGAAATTGCAGATATTCACGGAAATATCATCAATACAGGTTTCTCGTATGGTTCTGTTTCTCAGGGACACGTGCCGTTTATCCTGCAACAGCCTGTGGATACAATGACCATACAGGGCGGAAATGCTTGTTTTACAGTTCTCGATAGCAATGCAACATCTTATAAATGGTACTATAGTTCCGATAGCGGAATGAGCTGGAAAGCAGCCAATATACCACCATTTCAACATTATCTTTCTAATGAACTGCTGATACAAAATGTAGCTGACAGCCTACAAAATTTTGCTTTTTCCTGCGAACTGAAAAATCAATGTGCTGTTTTTACCGATCCTGCTTTCCTGTGGATTGACAGCTTAAGCGGCGCCGTAGGAACAGCAACGGAAATGTATAAGCTGAACCTGTTTCCGAATCCATGTACAGAATATCTAAACCTGAAAGGAACCTTTCCGTTTATACCCCGGGAAATACAACTGAAACTTTTGAGTCAGGATGGCAGGGTGCTTCAGGTTTTTTCAGAGAAAGGGAAAGGCTATACATATTATTACAGGATAAATGTAAAAGATCTGGAAGATGGAATGTACTTCTTACAAATGGTATTGTATAGCAGGGAAGGCAAACAAATTATTAACAGAAAAATCAGTGTGATAAAATAAATTGTCATTCATAATAAACACCATATAATGAAGAAATTAGTATTTATTTTAAGTTTATCGTTCTGTTTTGTTTGTCCGTGGGTAAGCTTTGGGCAGACCATAAGTTTAACGAATGATACGGCCTGCATTGGCGATACCTTGTATGTTTCTGTACATGTAACATCTTTTGATTCAGTGGCGGCCATCAGCTTAAATTATGATTTCGACACTTCATCATTAGAATATATAGATGTGGTAAACATTCATCCATCATTGAACACTTTGTTGAGCAACCTGCTTTTACATCCACAACCCCGCATAAAAACGGCCTGGTATTCATCAACCTCAGGATTCGTAAATCTTGGAGATACCATTTTATATGATCTGAAATTTGCCTATAAAGGCGATAGCAGCAGCATTAACTTTTTGGCAAACAGTGAAATTTCTGACAACAATTACAATCCCCACAGTGTAAGTTATTCCAATGCATTTATAGATCAGAAGCAAACTCCTGTAATATATTCCAATCCGGGTGGAGATACGGTATGTGCATTTGGCTCCACATATTTTACCGTTTCAGCAGGAAATGTTGTCAGCTATCAGTGGCAACGGAGTATCAATGGCGGCATTTCCTGGATCGATCTTTCGAACAGCAGCCTTTTTTCAGGTGTAACTACTGACAGTCTGCAGATAAGCAGTGCTTTGCCGAATTTTAATACAAACCTTTTCAGGTGCAGGGTGTTTAATGAATGTTCCGTTATTTCAGATGCAGCCACCCTTGTTGTAAGCCATCCCCTTGTTGAAGCAGGCACAAATGATACCATCTGCAAAGGGAACAGCATAGGGTTGAATGCCGGGATAACAGGTGGTTTTCCGTCCTACACATATTCCTGGAGCACCGGTGATAGCCTTATGAATATAAGCGTAAGCCCTGCAGTATCTACAACCTACTACTTCTCAGTAAGTGATTCCTACAATTGTTCTCATATAGATTCCGTGCAAATACTGGTCAGCGATCCTTTTGTAAATGCCGGAACGGATGATACACTTTGTATCGGTCAAAGTATTGCTATTCAACCCGGCTATGGCGGTGGTTTCATGCCCTATTCATTTAACTGGAATACAGGGGATACAACAGCTGGTATAATTAAAAGTCCTGCTTCTGCAAGCCTTTATGTCCTGACTATCACAGATGCGAATTTATGTCTTGCTTCAGACAGCATCACGGTATTTGTAAGCAATCCGCAGGCGGATGCAGGAACCGATGACAGTATTTGTATCGGGTCTTCTGTTGTTTTAACCGGCAGTATAAGTGGTGGTTATCCGTCGTATTCATATTTTTGGAGCAACGGAGCTGCAAGTTCCTCTGCTTCTGTGAGTCCGACTGTATCGACAACCTATTATTTAAGCGTAACAGATTCGAAATCCTGCAGTCACACCGACAGTGTGCACATTACCGTTAGTGACCCTGTAGTTGATGCCGGGGCAAACGATACCATATGCTACGGAAATTCAGTGAACCTTGTTGCAACATCTTCGGGTGGTATAGGATCCTATAATTATTCATGGAGCAATGGTGTTAACAGTCAAACACAAATTGTAAGTCCTGCAGGGGACTCACTTTTTAAGGTAAGCCTTACAGATATGCTGGGTTGCACAGCCGCCGACAGCTTGTATGTTTTTGTCAGCAATCCACAGGTGACATGCAGCAGTGATGACAGCATATGTTTTGGGGATTCGGCTTCCATCAGTGTAAGTGTTAGCGGAGGATACCCCGGGTATTCCTATGCCTGGAATAATGGTTCTATCCTTGCCGGTCAGTTGGTTAGTCCGGCCACAACATTCACCTATAAAGCTACAGTTACTGATGCCATAGGATGCCTTGATTCAGCAAATACGACGATAACGCTAAGTCAGCTAACTGTAGATGCCGGCATGGACGATTCTTTGTGTTTAGGATCTTCGGTAAACCTTATGGCTATCATTAACGGTGGTTTTGGCCCATACGCTTACACCTGGAACAATGGCGATACTGGCAGCCAGATTGTTGTGAGTCCTGTTTCAGACAGCATATATGCTGTTTTCGTGAGTGATATCCTTCAATGCTTTGATACAGACACCGTGAAGGTGCTTGTGAGTGATCCCTTTGTAAATATCGGGGCTGATGACACCATATGTGAGGGAGACAGTATCTCGCTAACAGCTCAGCTTACAGGAGGCTTCTCTCCTTATTCCTTCTTGTGGAATACGCAGGATACAACCCAAACAATTCATTATCATCCTCTAACGGATACCTCCTACCATATTACTGTTTCTGATAGGCTGGGATGCTCCTCATCTGACAGCATGGAAGTTACGGTAAACCCTGAACCTTTCCTTGAGCTTGGAAATGACACAATGATTTGTGTTTATCACAGTGTAATACTTGATGCAGGTGCGGCTGTGATGTATGAATGGTCGACAGGGGATACTACTCAGACCATTGTTGTTGATTCTGCCGGAACAGGCATAGGTACAATTCCCATAAATGTGGTTATTACCGACAGTAATGGCTGTCAAAACAGGGATACTATTCTTATTAGTTTCGATCCTTGTATGGGAATTGCTGAAACAAAAGATGATATAGATATTCGTATTCATCCAAATCCGGCAAATAATTTTCTTAAGGTGGAAATTTCAGGGAAATTACCCCTTTTATTGGATATTTTTACCCCTGAAGGAGAATGGGTGTATCGCAAAGAAATCAGGCAAAAAAATACACACATTCAAACAGGAGAATTGCCGGTTGGTTTGTATTTTATACGTTTAACCGGAATTGAATACAGTGTGCAAAAGAAGCTGTTGATAAACAGATAATTGCCTTCAGAAATAGATCTCCGAATGTACATTGGCTGAAGGAACTCCCTGCTCCATCAACACATCAAACATCAAAGCAAGAATGATCAATAATTTGTATTTTACTTGCGATATTTTTATTTCATCATTGCACAGCTTTGTTTTATCTGTTCATTTCGACGGTTTGTCGGTTTTGTTTTTTACATCAAGCGCATTGTTATTATTTTTGTAACATGAAAACACTTTACACCTTCTTATTTTCGATCCTTTGTATTTACAGTTTATCTGCGCAAACAACCATCCGGGGCCATATCAGCAGCAAATCCGGTGAATCCGTAACGGGTGCAAATGTATATATAAAAGGCACATATGATGGCGTTTCCTCAGACGTAAACGGAGATTTTACTTTAATGACGACCCTTAGCGGAGAACAGGTTTTAGTTGTAAGTTTCATTGGTTATAAAACCTGGGAAAACACCATTCAGCTAACTGGAGACGTTTTAAAACTCGATATTGTTCTCAAAGAAGAGAGCAGCAACCTTGATCCTGTGATAATCACTGCCGGTGCTTTTGAGGCCAGCGATGAAAAGAAAGCGGTTGTGTTGCGTCCGCTGGATATCGTAACTACGGCGGGAGGTTCAGGAGATATTTATGGTGTGATGAATACCCTTCCAGGCACCACTATTGTGGGAGAAAGCGGAGAAATTTTTGTCAGGGGAGGGGATAACCACGAGGTAAAAACCTATATTGACGGCATGTTGGTCCCGGATCCGTATTACTCAAGTATGCCGGATGTTCCAACCCGCGGCAGGTTTTCACCCTTTTTGTTTGATGGAACGACCTTCAGTACCGGAGGATATTCAGCGGAATATGGTCAGGCCATGAGTTCTGCCCTGATATTGAATACAACAGGATTGGCTGATCAAACCATCACCGGATTATCATTGATGAGCATAGGCCTTGGTGCCTCCCATCAGCAGGCATGGAAGAATACTTCTTTCGCGCTTGAAGGCAGCTGGACGGATTTAGATCCGTATTACCGCTCTTTTAAACAGGACATGGACTGGGACAGGGGTCCCTATGGTTTTGATGGTGCCATGAACTTTAGACAGAAATTGGGCGATGAAGGCCTGTTGAAAACATTTGTATCCTTTTCAAACGGTGGCGCAGCTATCAATTATCCGGATTTTGATAATCCGGGAACAGCCTTTTTGCTCGACTTTAAAAGCAATAATTTATATGTCAATACAACCTACCAGGATATTCTGGAAAAAGACTGGCTGATCAGGGGTGGCGTAGCTTATGCCAGGGATGAGGAAGACAATATATACGGTAAAAACCATATCGATGAACTGCACGAAAGCAAAGAGGCAAAAATTGTCGCAAAAAAGATTTTCAGCGATCACTTTAACCTGAAGTTTGGTGCAAATTTGCAGGATAAAAAGTATCAGTCAGACTATCAATATGAAGATACCGGGGCAGTTTATGAAAGCCGTTATGAAGATCTGCTGATGGCAGGCTTTGTTGAAAGCGAAGCACGTATAAACAGTAAATTTGCTGCCCGCATCGGACTTCGTTACGCATATTCTGACTACCTTCAAAAGGGCAGCCTCGCACCCAGGGTAAGCCTTGCATACAAGACAGGCAAACACAGCCAGATGTCGATGGCCTATGGTGCATTCTACCAAAACCCCAACATCACTTACATGCGTTTTACAGATCAGCTCGATCTGCAGAAAGCAACACATTATATTGTGAATTACCAATACATGAAAGAAAACAATACCTTCAGGATAGAAGCCTATTATAAAGAGTACGATAATCTTGTTAAATACGATTCGCTCTACTCTCCCGATCCTGCTGCTTATAATAATCTTGGTTCAGGATTTGCCCGGGGTATTGATGTGTTTTGGAGAAATACGACGATTAAAAATACCGACTACTGGATTTCTTATTCCTTTATTGATACCGAGAGAAATTTCGAAAACTACCCGGAACAGGCCGTACCTACCTTTGTCAGCAAACATAACCTGTCTGTCGTTGCTAAGCATTATCTTCCTAAAATCACCTCCCAGCTAAGCCTGACCTATAATTTTGCCAGCGGCCGTACCTATTATAACCCGAATAATGAAGATTTTCTTTCGGATAAAACCGATTCATATAAGGATCTTAGTTTTAGTATGAGCAAATTATTCTTTATAAAAGGCCATTTCAGTGTTCTGTTCTTTCAGGTAACAAATTTGCTTGGTTTCGACAATACCTTTGGATATCATTATTCGAATATCCCGGATAGCAATGGTATTTATGATGGCTTTGCTATTAAACCCAGTGCAAAACGGTTTTATTTTATAGGACTTTTTGTTTCGATTGTGAAGGAGGAGAAGGTCAAGTGAAGAATGTAATATTTAACACTATAACAATTTAGCAATTTAACAGTATCTCAATTATAGCAATAAACAATTTACACCCATGAAAAAAGCAATTTTGTTAAGTTTAGGATTATTAATCAACCTTTACGTATTTGCCCAGGATGATCCTTACATCACCACCATGAAGAACACCCTTGCCGGTTTGGATACAGCCACCACCCTTGAAACCCAGCAATCTCTTGCCAATAAATTTGAACGCATTGCCATTGCTGAGAATGAGAAATGGCTGCCTGCCTATTATTCGGCCTATGTTAATATCCTCATCACTTTTCAGATCGAAGATGGAGAATTAATAGATAGGCATCTTGATAAAGCGGAAACATTTATTAACCAGGCGTTGGAGCAGGAAAAGAAAGAATCAGAGCTGCATGCATTGCAGGCGATGATGTATCAGGCTCGGATAAAAGTTAATCCGACAGGCAGAGGGATGGTATACAGCACCAAGGCAGACAAATCCCTGCAGAAGGCAGAGAAATACAACGAAAACAATCCCCGGATTTATTTTCTTCGTGCCACGAGTACATTGTATACCCCGGAAATGTTTGGTGGCGGAAAAGAGAAAGCCTGTCCGATTTTCAGACAGGCTCTGGAAAAATTCAACGCATTCGAAGCCATAGATGAAATTTCTCCGGGCTGGGGACAGAAACCGACGGAGGAGTACCTTAAGATGTGTGAGTAATTCTTTAACGATACAGGGTTACATGTCCGTCTCTGCATCCTCAAACACCATGGGTGAAACAGGCTGAAACATATAGAAATATCTACATATTTATTATAAAAAAGAAGGCGCGCCCAAACTACAAGGCGCGCCTATCTTGCCATGAAACTAAAAAACTTTATTTTTAACGTAGCCAGATCTTTTCGGCTAAACGTTGGTTTTCGGTAACAATATCTACTACATAAATGTTTCCTGCAGCGTAGTTCTCAGCCTGAATATTGAAAGTGTTTATGCCTTCAAAGGCAGTTACTACATCTTTCGTATTTATTAACTGACCATTCAGGTTATAGATGTTAAGCTGAACCGGGATGTTAGATGCTGCCGTAATTTCAACTACTACCTGTCCGTTTTCCTGGCTATAAACCTTCATCAGGTCAAAGCCGGCATCGATGGTATGGTTAACAGCAACTATATCAGAGTACTCATACTGTCCGTCAAAGTCGGTTTGTTTGAGGCGATAGTATGAAACGTCAGTGTAAGGATTTTCATCAGTGGTACTATAGTCAAGCACGGTATTGCTGTTTCCGGCACCATCCACAAAAGTGACGATTTCCCAGATATATCCGTTTGTGCTTTTTTCAATGGTAAAAAAGTCATTGTTTACTTCAGAAGCTGTAGCCCAGTTCAGGTGAACCACTTTACCGTCTGATCTAGCTGTGAAGTCTATCAATTCTATGGGCAGTGGGTTAGAGTTGGTTAAGCTACCTAAAGTCATATAATTGAATCCTGCCTGAATAAGAGGAAAACTTAAAGAAGTGATCTCCCCATTTTCGTTTGTTCCTGCCGGCACAGCTGATATCTGCTTCCATACAGAATCATTCTGATCAAAATATACAAAGCTAAGATCATTCACATCGTATATTCCGCTATTATTTCCTTCAGTCCAGTTCAGGGTAATGTTTACATCCATGCTGTCAGGCACTTCCTCTATTCTCCAGTACTCCACATTGCTGATATGGTGAATGCCGGTATCCAGACTGTTAACAACGGGAGGTGTGAGGTTGATGTATTGTGCCAGTAAGCTGTCGGTTTCATTTGAAGGAGCAGTGATATCTAGGGGTGCATAAAATCCTTCGTCTCCCAGTGGGAAAGTAAAGGCATCGTTGCCCACTTTTGAGACAGGGCCATCAATATGGCTGTCACGGCTACCTTCTCCGCTACCGGCATTATCCTGGAATATCACACGCGCATTGTCTTTGGTTAAGATAATGCCATCAGTTAAGGTAAGGAGTCCATTGGATTCGATGATCACATGTGTATTGGCATTGGTGTCAAGTACAATATATCCACCCGTATTATTGATTTCCAGGTTGTAGAAGGTTTCATTGTTCAGGCTGCTGATAAGCTGGGTAGTATCTCCGTTGAAGGTAACTTTTTGGTTGCCCTGAATAAAAGGATCTGCTGAAATGGATGTGTTAATCCAGTTTCCGGCAAGTTCTATATCGTGATTTCCGGGCAAATGGCTGTTCACATAGTTCTCCACATCCACTTGTGCATCTTCGGTAATTCTAAGGTCTCCGTTAATGTCCAGGTCACCGCTGGTATACTTTATGCTTCCTCCGCTGAACGTCAGGTTATAGTATGCATCTTCCGGGGTAAAAATTGCCTGAAAATCAGCGTTATCTCTGTGATAAGTAACTGTATTTCCATCGTAAGAGGCAAATATTTTCCAGTTCAGGTCTTCCTCTTTCTCCTGTCCGAGGTAAAGGTCAGCATCTGCGTAATTATATAATTTAGAAGCTTCTCCTCCGGCAACAGAACCTTTAAGGTCATCGCTGATGAAAATACTTCCGTAATTATGGATTTCGGCATTGGAGGTATTGGGTCCTTCAATGTCATCGCCAATATTGATGTCTGCATAATTATACAAAGTAAAACCATTTGTAGAGGTCAGGAAGAAATCCAGGCCAATGCTGATATCTTCATTATTATTAAAAGTAACATCGTCGTGATTTATATCCAGGTTGTCGGAAATAGTGAATGAAGAAGTAAGGTCATTATTAATAGTATACTGGCTGTTCACGCTGAAGTTATCGTTCACCAATATTTTCCCATTTCCGGAAACATTGAGTACAGCAGACGATCCATAACCAATCTGCACATTATCCAGGAATATAGCATCTCCGGCATAATAATTATCACATACCCACTCATTAAAAGCAATGTAAATATCATCACCGTCAAATTGATCCAGGCTGTAGGCATAGCGTCTCCAGCCAGAATCAGCTGCATTTAGGATAATACTGTCAAGCATTGTTGTAAAGCTTGACAGCTGGTTGTCGCTGGTAGAAACAAGCAGGTCTACCCTGTCATAATAATTACCAGAATATTTTCTCATCCAGAATGTCAGGGAGTCGCCTACCGCAATGTTTTGAACTTGTGGAGTAACAAGATACTGGTCGTTATAGGAATATCCACCGGTATTGTAGTTTACAAAGGCCATTTTTGAGCCGCCCTGGCCATCAGGAGTTGCCGTAGCAGAACCACCGTTCCATCCAGGAATAGGGGTAGTTCCTGCATCAATAGAAGTCCAGCCGCTGCCACCATCCGGATTGTATTTTACCCATCCATTGGGAGGGAAAGAACTTCCTTCAAACTCTTCGTAGAGTTTATATGAACCGCCTTCCAGGTCGATGTTGTCAATGTTGATTCCGTTTGTATTGTCGTTAACTACCAGGTTCATGGTAGTTCCAGAGAATACTATAGTAGTGTTACTTTTGTTGTTATCGTCAATAGAGCCACCATTTTCGATTTCCAGGTCACCATCATAAATGGTAAGATCCACATTGTTGTCGTCCCAAACCAGCTCACCGGCAACATGAAGGTCCTTAGTAATTCCGTCATCGTTCATTTTAACGGTATATGCGTTTTCGATATATGTTTCTGAGTTAGCATCCGGCACACAGTTACAGCTGGCGCCACCGGATGAGTAAGACCATGTAGAACCATCGTTCCAGTCGCCGCCGTCCACAATGGCATAGCGTTTATTTGAAGATGCAGCATCACCTGTTACCCTGACATTATCGAAGTAATATATTTCATAGATCTGGTCGTTTTTAATCCTGACAACCACCTGCAGGGAGGACCCTGTTAGACCGCTTGCTGTTGCTGTTGTTGTACAGCAGATATCATCGTTGTGGGCACCATTGGTTAATAGAACTTCAGCACCGCCATCGAGTTTATAATATGCTTCGATGTAATCGGAGGGTTCCATGATTCCATAGTTGGGTAGTATGTCCACAGAGATGGATACATTGGAATACCCGCTGATATTGATGTTTTGGGAATACCAGATTCCTTCGTGGTCGATATCCCTGGCGGCAAATTCGCCTGAGGATACTTTGAAGTAATCGTCATTGTCTTGCAGGTTACAATTCGAGACATCGATATACCAGGAATTAATTCCTGATGTATCGATGTTCGAACCGTAGGCTCCTTTTCCGTCTTGTCCGCTAAAGTCTTCTGAGTATATGGTAGTTTGAGCGTAGTTAGATGTAGTAAGCAGTAAATAAAAGAGCACATTTAGTACAAATACAACTCTATGATTTCTTGTAGTTTTCATGGCAGTAATTTTTTAGTTTTTGTCGTTTGTTTAGATTCAGGCCTGGGCCTTAAAATCTGAGTTGCTATATAGTATTCAACATGCGTACCAAAATCCAAATAAGTCCTATCTTATTGATATAGTGCGTATTAGAAAATTATTATAAAATGGGATTATTCCCGAAATGGGAAAATATTCTTGGAATGGGGAGAAGGGAAGGGGTGTAAAAGAAATGAAAACAAGTTCTTTAGTAAAGTTATATGAACTTGGTAAAGTTTCATCTGGAGTTGCAGCACAAGTTTTAGGATTGACAAGACTTGATTTTCTTGAATTACTTGCCAAATATAATGTTTCAGTTTTTGGTGGATACGATACGGATGATTTAAATGAAGATATCGCAAATGCCTAAGATTGTTTCAAATACCACACCGATTATATCACTTTTGAAACTAAATCGGCTAGAATTATTGCAAAATCTTTATAAGCAGATTTATATTCCAACTGCTGTACATAACGAGATTGAAGCAGGAAAAGCAGAAGCAATTGTATTAGCAACTGAACTAAACGCCGATTTAATAATACTTGACGAAAAACTTAAAAGTGAGATTCTTAAAAAAGTTGGAGAGGAATAATACGTTTGCTAACAATTAAGCATCGTTTCCCGGCTTGCCGGGGTATGTGCTTTGTGTTGAAGTAAACCGGGTCTAGATTATATTCTGCTTCACTACACGGAACAGGATATTGTAGCAATCCACCTGATGTTGCAGGAACAAATAGTTGAGCGATATAGCGAACTTTATAAAATTGAACAAGCCTTTTGAGTATCCAAGCACGATCTGCAAACCAAGAATTCCATAAAAAAGTTCTTAACTGAAACTAAGACGGTGACTGACTGACGATTAATCAATAAAATCAATAATGAAGAAATTAGAATACGTGCAAAGATGGGCGTAACTATGATTGAATATATGCAGGAAAAAAAGCAGAATGACTTTTATCTCAAAATAACAAACTTTCTTTTCACATTGTAGGTATCGTTCGTCTCTATCAGCATATAACCAAAATAGCGAGCTGTCATGATAGGTGGGTATATAAGATGCATACACTGAAGATTGCTGTTGCAAGGCAGCTTTTACACGATATACCCCGTAAGGGACATTATAAGAATGAAAATATCCTGTTTGCAAAATGTTTGTTGTATCAATAGCAGCAAGAACCTGTGTGTTTAAGATACAAAATCCGTTGCATTAGTTGCCGCTACTTTTGTTTTTTATGATAGCGATGCTGTTACCCGGGTCCGGGAAAAGCAGCGGATTCTCTTCTATGTCCCTGCAGAATTCATCAACAGCTTTCATAGCTCCGGTCCAATCCTCATTATAATCATGTACGATGATAATGCCTCCTTCTGCCAGCCTCGGATAGAAATATTCCAGCCCTGCCTTAATGGGCTTGTACAAATCTGCATCAATGCTAACAAAAGCAAATTGTGTTTCCTTTGTATCTGCTGCTGATTGTGGGAAATAGCCTTTATGAATGATCAGGTTTTCGTTTCCGTTGATGTGTTTTATAACCTTATCAATAGAGGTATTGCTGAAGTTTACTTCAGAATAACCACGAGCTTTGCCTTCTTCAGAATCAAGGTCGTTGGAAGTGAACCCTTCAAAAGTATCAAAAAGATGCAGCCTGCGATCCGGTGCACTATGATGAATAATTTTAGCTGTGTGCCCCTTGTAAACACCCAGCTCTGCCAGATCGCCCTGAATATGATCTTTTACCAGATGGTGTATGTTCAGCCATATAGAAAAAAACCGGCTCTTATCCTGAAAGGATCTTTCGGTACGCAGCAGCGGCAAAGGGATATTTCCTTTTTTCTTTTCCAGCACCCAGCTTTTGGGTTGGTGCTTCATCTCGGCAAAAGCATTACGGATGTAAACAGCCAGCACATAAAAAAGCAATACAGCCCCTAATATGCTGAAAACGCGAATGATAAAGTCTATTGTTATCATACGTCAAAAGTAATTAAAAACCCTCAATCTGGATATGATTTACGCATGAGGCAGACCTGAAAAAATAAATTGCACGCCATATTTGGGATTAATAGTATATTTGATTTGAAGCTTAGATTTTATTCATTATGAAGAAAAAGAATACCGGATTTATTCTGTTGCTGATCGCTTTTTTTGAAGGAGGGGCAGTTATGGCCTGCGAGCTTTTCAGCGCAAAAATGATTGCTCCTTTTTTCGGTACAACCATTTATTCCTGGGCTGCCGTTTTGGCCATTACCCTTTTTGCTTTAGCCGGGGGCTATTATGTGGGTGGTATCCTGACGAAAAAATTTCATCCCGTGCGTTTGCTGGCAGTAATACTGTTATCTTCAGGGCTTTTTCTTTTCCTGATGCCGTATACCGGTACCTTGATCATGATGGCTTGCAAAGAGATGAACCTCCTTGTTGGTCTTGTTATATCCTTGCTTGTATTTGTGTTGCCTCCTATTTTGTTCTTTGGCATGGTAAGTCCTGTCATTATACACCATTTGGTGTATAATGTGGATGTTGCCGGAAGTACTGCGGGGAAAGTATATGCTGTTTCCACTATTGGGGGTGTATTGAGCACACTTTTTTTAGGGTTCTATATAATTCCGGAATTTGGGATTCGTATGCCTGCGTTTATTTACGGGGCATTTATGATCCTTTTGCCTATTGCATTATTGCTCCCGCGCAAAGGCCTGTTCATCAGTATCAGCGTGCTTGCCTTTGCCATATTCTTTCAATCTTATACAGGGAAAGAAGACCGCAAAAACCACCAGGTTTTCGATATTGTATATTCTTCGGAAGGTTTGCTTGGACAGGTCAAGGTGCTGGACGGAAAAAGCAATATGGCCGGGCAGGGGCAAATCTACCCCCGTGGATTATTGGTTAATAATACCTGGCAAAGCCTTATCAATAAAACCGATCAGATCAGTTTGCTGGACTATGTTTACTTTATTAATCCTCTGTTGAGTAAATACCCGGAAGGAAGCGGGGTTTTACTGGTTGGTTTGGGTGGAGGGACAATGGCGAAGGAGATCCATAAGAAAGGTCTGGAACTGGAAGTGGTAGAACTGGATCCCAGGTTGAAAGATATCTCTGTGGAGTATTTTGGGATGGATGCTTCCATTCCGGTAATAGTAGATGACGGAAGGCATTACCTGGAGCGGACAAAAAAAACCTATGATATCATTATCCTGGATGCCTTTTTGGGAGAAAACCCGCCCTGGCATTTGCTTACCCTGCAATCATTTCAGCGGGTGAAAGAATTACTTAAGCCGGGAGGCACGCTTATCCTGGAGTTCTTTGGATTCATTGAAGGGGAAATGGGTGCCGGAAGCCGCTCTGTTTATCATACTATGCAAAATGCCGGATTTACTATTGACCTTATCGGGACACGGGAAAATAAAAATGAACGCAATTTCATATTTGTTGGTACAGAAAATGGGTTTGATTTTGCCGGACTGGATTACAATCAAAAAACCTATTCCAACCAAAGAATAGAAGATCTCAGGGATTATATATTTGATATATCTGACATTGATATGGGAGATGCAATCATGCTTACAGACGATGTTCCTGTTCTGGAGAAGTTATTGATGAAACCATCCCTGCATTGGCGTAAAGACCTGAATGAGATTTTCAGAAACCGCATCCTGGAGGATAACTGGCCTATTTATTATTAGGCCGATAGTTCAGCTCTTTATGGCAGAACCACCAGTCATAGCATTCGTAATTCTTCAGCCTTTCCTTGGCTGTTTTGGTATCTGTGGCAGGAGGTATAATTACCCTGTCGCCGATCAGCTCATTGTCAGGCCAGTTTGCCGGAATAGCTACTTTGTTCTTATCTGAAACCTGCAGGGCTTTTACAATACGTATGATCTCTTCCATATTTCTTCCGATTTCCTGTGGATAATAAAGTATCAGGCGAATCACTCCTTCAGGATCAATAATGAATACCGCACGCACAGTGGTCATCCCTTTTCCGGGGTGCACCATGCCCAGTTTTAAAGCTACGCTTCCTGCTGCATCCGCAATAATGGGGAAAGGAATTTCTACATCCAGCTTCTCTTTGATCCATTCGTCCCATTTGATATGACTGAATACCTGGTCCATGGATAATCCTACCAATACTGTATTCAATTCATCAAATTGCGGTTTTCTTTTGGCAAAAGCCACAAACTCTGTGGTACATACCGGTGTAAAATCAGCCGGGTGACTGAATAAAACAGTCCACTTGCCTTTGTTGTCTTCCGGTAATTTCATCATACCATGAGTGGTTTGTACTTCCATCTCAGGAAATTTGTCCCCGATTAAAGGGAAAGAATTCATTTGTTCTTCCATTTTCTTTGGTTTTGGTAATGTTTGATTAACAATATTTCCAGGGTTTTGTAAACGGTTCCAATAGCTATGTTTGGATGATTCTTTTGGATAAATTCAATGATCTGATCCGCCATGGGATTATTCTTCAAGAGAAACAAATATACGAAAAGAATTGTTCAAAGAAACTTAAAACACTTTAATTTGCTGTAGTATCTGTGACAGCGGGGGTGCTTGCCGGAACCTCCATGTAAGAAGGTCTTTTCCAGAATGTTTTGATAAATTCGACATGGTATATCAGGGTAGAACCTCCCGGGATTTTTAAATTTCCCGTTTTATCATCTACGATGGAAGAATCTCCATAAGCCAGGTTAGCCGGAACAAAGAAATCATAGATGGCCCCGGGTTTCATTAATACCAGTCCTTCCTGAAGTCCGTCGATTTGTTTGTCTATTTGCCAACCTTCAGGTACTTTATCATAGGTTTCAAAGATAAGGCTGCCATCCGGGTAACTGAGGCGATAATGCACACTGATGCTGTCGGTTATTTTAGGATTTCGTCCCTTGCCTTCTCTGTGAACAAAGTATTGCAACCCGCTGGGAAAACTTAACACACCTTCATTTTTCGCATTATTTCCGAGGAATGCTTCTCCTTTTTTTTTGTTTTCGGCAATGAGTTTTTTCAGTTTAGCTTCCCTTTTGCTTTCCAGTTCCATTCTGAAAGCATTGAATAAGGCAATTTTAAGGGAATCAGAAATGAGTGTATCTGTTCGATAATATCCTTCATGTATTCCTCTGAATAAAGCTTTCGGAACAATATCAATTTTTTGTTCAGCGAATTTCTTCCCGATGTCTGTACCGAGAATATAGCTGATGGTGTCCATTTTTGTTTGTATTTCCACTATTTTTTCCTCTTTCTCTTTGTGTTTACAGGAAAAGAAAGCAAGCGGAATCAACAAAATAATTAACTTTCTCATATAAAAGGCGGTAGTTTGAGCAAAAGTAAGAAAGGCAATCCACAAATGAAAATGTACTTAATAAATAAGTGCGCGGTAGAGCCGCGCACTTATTTTATTACGACTTTCTGCCGATGAAAATCTTATACATAGCCGGAACAACCACCAATGTCAGGAAAGTTGCAAAGGCCAGGCCGAAAATAATCGTCCAGGCAAGTGGTTTCCAGAAGGCAGCACTTTCTCCTCCAAAGTAAATGTTCGGATTGAGGTCTGTAAAAAGTGTATAGAAATCGATGTTCATTCCTATAGCCAAAGGTAAAAGTCCGAGAATGGTAGAAGCAGCGGTCAGGAGCACCGGAGTAAGCCTGATAGCCCCTGCCTTGATAATGGCTTCAATTCTCTCGCCGCCTTCTTTGACAAGAATATCTGTGTAATCAATAAGAATGATGGCATTCTTCACGACAATACCTGCCACTGCAATAATACCCATCCCCGTCATGATAATTGAGAAATCCAGTCCAAACAAGACATTCCCAATCAGTACACCTATCAAACTAAAGAGAATTTGTACCATAATGATCAATGGCTTACCAATGGAATTAAATTGAGAAACAAGAATTATGATAATCAACATCAAAGACAGTAAGAAGGCAAAGCTGAGGAAGCCCATTGTTTCTTCCTGGTCTTCCTGCTCCCCGGTAAATTCAACCTCATAGCCATTTTTCAGTTCAAAGTTGCTCAGTGATTCTTCCAGCTCCATCACAATTTCATTTGCATTATAACCTGATAGCACATTGGAAGAAAGCGTTACTACACGTTCATAATCCTTCCTGATGATACCCCCGTAGGAGGAAGTAATTTCAACATCGGCAATGGCAGAGATGGGGATGGACCTGACACCGTTTTGTCCACCTGGTACAACAATCTGCAGGTTCATCAAATTCATCAGGTTATCACGGTATTTCTTTTGGAGACGCAGGTTAATATCGTACTCATCTTCCTGTTCCTTAAATTTTGAGACATCCGAACCGTAGAGGGCGGTGCGCAATACCATGCCGATATATGCCGTGTTGATTCCATATTTATTGGCTTTTGCACGGTCGATATTGATGACAAGCTCAGGTTTGTTCACGACCAGATCAGATCGCAGCTCTTCAATCCCTGCAATATTCAATGAATCGATAAAACGCTCCAGCCTGTCAACAATAGGAATCAGTTCTTCGTATTTTTCGCCACTGATTTCAATATTAATCGGTTTTCCTGTTGGAGGGCCCATGTTTTCTTTGGTAACAGTAATTTGGGTTCCGGGAATATCTTTCACCACTTCCCTCAATTCATCAAGGTATATACTGGTCGGCTGCCCAATGCGGTCTTTATATTCAACAAAAGTTATTGTTACCTTGCCAAGCTTAGCCTGTGTTGAACGTTCAAAGAAATTTTCACCGGCATTCATGGCAACATTGGAGATAATAGATTCCACATCCGGGTTTTCCCGGCCAATAACACTGAAGACTTTTTCTTCAACTTGCCTGGTAACCGAATCGGTAACTTCTATGGAAGTTCCATCGGGCATTACAATATATACATAGATATTATTGGGATCTCCTTCGGGGAATAAAACCACCTTAGGAGGCTTAACGGACATTAAAAATATACTGAAAATAAACAGAATCAAGGTGCCCACCAACACGATATAGGCTCTGTATCCTTTTAACAGATACCTCAGGGTACGGGTATAACTGTTCATCATAAAGGGAAGTATCTTCTTCTGGAAATACCTGATCATTGATATCACAATATATTTTGTAAGCAGGAACACCAAAACGATGAAGACAACCAGGTTGGCCAGTCCGATTGCGCCTCCTGCATAAAGCAATAAGGCCAGCACAATGCCAATAACGGAAACCAATGCATTTTTCCTATTTCTTTTCTTACTGACAGGGTTTTGATCTCCGCGGTATTTCATAAAGGAAGCAGCAAAAACAGGATTCATAATGTAGGCCACTATCATGGAAGCCATCAGAGTAATGATGAGAGTTATCGGAATATATACCATAAATTCACCGAAGATTCCCGGCCAGAAGGCCAGGGGAATAAAAGGAGCCATGGTAGTAAGTGTGCCGGCGAAAACCGGCCCGGCTACTTCTGCTGTTCCCAGCTTGGCCGCAGGGCCTATGGCAAAATTCGGGGTATGCATAAAATGCCGGTAAATGTTTTCCACTACCACAATAGAATTATCCACCACTATACCCAGAACCAGGATAAAGGCCACCAAAACCACCATATTCATCGTAAAGCCAACTACCGGAATAAAAATAAAGGCAATCAACATTGACAGAGGTATTGACACTGCTACAAACAGTGCATTATCAACGCCCATGAAAAACATTAGCACCAACACAACTATAAGAAATCCAAGAATAATGGTATTAAAGAGATTGCTCACATTATTTCTGGTCATGGTACTTTGATCGCCTGTTGTAACAATCTTCAGGTTTTCTGGAGCCTTGTCTTCAAATTCATCCAGGATTTCCTTGATCTTATCAATGGCAATAATCAGGTTTGCCCCGCTCTTCTTTATTACATTCAGGGTGATCACATCTTCGCCATTCAGTCTGGAATAGCTTTCCCTTTCCGCATACCCATCAATAACATTGGCAATATCCTTTAAATAGATCCCGTCCCTGACCTGGAGGTTTTTTATATCATCCACCGATGTAAACTGGCCAATGATCCGAAGTGTCCGTTCCGTAGCACCCATTTTCAGCTGTCCGCTGGAGATGGTCATATTTTCCATGGCTACGATGTTTTCAATCTCGGTAAAAGAAATTCCTGTCGCCTGCATTTTATACATATCCACATTGATCTGGTATTCTTTTTCCAGGGCGCCAACAATATCCACACGTGTAATCTCTTCCATGCCTTCAATTTCATCCTGAAGGTCATCCGCCAGGTCTTTAATTTTTACCAGTCCAAGGTCACCGCTGAGATTGATATAGAGGATAGGAAACTCAGAAAGGTCTATGTTTGTAACCTCCGGATCGTCCAGCAGGTCTGTAGGCAGGTCACTGCGGGCTTTGTCAACGGCTTCCGTAACATCCTGATAAGCCTGGTCATTATCAACATTGGTTTCAAATTCAATGGCAATCAGCGAAAAATCCTGTATGGAATTGCTCCTGACTTCTTTGATGCCGTCAATACTCTTAATTTGTTTTTCAATGGGACGTGTTACCAGGTTTTCCATATCCGAAGGAGAGGTGCCGGGATAAATGGTACTGACAGAAAAGTAAGGAAATGTAACCTCCGGAAAACTTTCTTTCGGTGTATTGTTGTAGGTAGTTATTCCAAGAATAATCAGCATTACCGTAACAAAATATATGGTAGTCCGGTTATCTATCGCATAATTTGTAAGTGGAAAATTCCTTTTTTTCATCATATTCGATTTTCAGATGAGGTGTAACATCATTCACTAACTTCAATTTGTTGTCCGTTGGCCAGGTTTTGGAATCCGGTTGAAACGATTACATCGCCTTCTTGAAGTCCATCCAGAATATGAATTTGATTATCATAGTATTTTCCTGTTTCAACGATGCGCCTTGTTGCAATCCAGTTTTCATCCTGCTTTTCTGCAACAAAAATGAAGTGGTCTTCGCCTGAATTCTGTACCATACTAATGGGCAATACAATAGCTTCAGCTTCGGTAAAGTCATTTACTTCAAGCACGGCCAGCATATTGGGTTTCACTGCCTGTATTTTTGAAGGAACTTTTACTTCAATGGTAAATGTTCTGTTGTCGGGGTTGATGACCTGAGATACAGCCGTAATCTTTTGTTCAAAGGAATAATCAATACTTGGGAAGGTCACGTTGACGATATCTCCTTTTTTCACATCATTTACATATGATTCTGAGAGAGCGGCCTCAATTTTCAGGGATGACAGCTGCACTACCCTGATGGCACCTATTCCGGGAACAGCCGCTTCTCCCTCTTTGATGGCAATTTCATCAATGGTGCCACTGATAGGACTGGTAATCTTTGTAAGGGCATATTGTTCTTTCGTGGTTTCCAGTTTTTTCTCCAGGCTTTCCTTGGAGTTCTTAGCCTGAAGGTATTGAATTTCACTGCCAATTTTTTGTTCCCAAAGTCTCTTTTGTCGCTCATAAATATCTGTTGCCAGGTCGAGTGCCGTTTGTAATTCTTCAATTCCTTTTTCATAAATGGATCCGTCCAGTTCAGCCAACAGCTGGCCTTTTGTCACCTTATCGCCTTCTTTAACATAAATCCTTTCAACGATACCCTGTGTTTCAGCCGGAACAAAGATATTATTATCGGATTCAGTATATCCCTGAACCTCAATATAATGTTTGAACTCAACTGCATGAATGGTATCCAGCATGACCAGGGTTTGTTTTTTATGTATCATATTTGTGCTGTCTCCTTCCGCATTGATCTCTTTTTCCAGTTCGGCGATTTGATCGATTAACTTATCGCGCTCAACTTTAAGTTCTTCTAATTGTTGTTTTTTATCTTTACCTCCGCAGGATGCCAGGAGAAATACAATCACAAATACACTTAATACGTTAGTTTTCATTTTTTATGTTTGAGATTTTAATAGTTTTCTAATATTTTATCCAATTTATTTTTTGCTGTTAGCAATTCCGATAAAGCCTGAATATAATTGCTTTGTGCGCTGATGTATTGATTTTGTTGCTGTGTTAATTCTGTGCTAGATATAAGGCCTTCTTTGAATTTTATGAAGGATTTGTCATATATTTTTTTCGAAATATTCACACTCTTCTGTTCTGCAAGAAATTTATTATATGCGGTTGAAAGTTCTGTTTTTGCCTGGCTCATTTTGAGCTGCAATCCTTCTTCCAGCATGAGTTTGGAATTCCTGATCTGATCTAATTGTTTCTTGGCCTGGCTGATTTTCGAAAGTTTCTGCCCGCTTCCAAAAACGGGGATTTCCATCGTCACACCAACAATTTTTGTCGGGAACCAGTTTTCATCGCCCGAAAAGAAATTAAATTTCTGACGTTGGGCGTTTTCTGTTTGGTTGTAAAAAGCTGCCAGTGTAGGTAAGAGTTGTGCCTGTTCGTTTTTCATGTTCATAAAGAGCATGCGTTCCTGCGCAGTAAGTATTTGATAATCAATGTGGCTTTTTACATCGAAATTTTGATTCGACAGGCCTGAATAATTAACTTTCTGCACGATGTCATCGAGGTTTTCCTTCAGAACTATTTCTTCATTCAGCTCTATGCCCATTTGAAATTTAAGGAGGCGATAGGCTAGATTGATTTGGTTTTCAAGACTGTTTTTCAGATTTGTGACATTTGAAACATTCAGGGTCATCTGATCCACATCGCTTTCCTCTACAAAACCTTCATTATACAAGGCATTGATCTCAAAATCTATTCTTCTTAAATTAGCAAGGGTAGAGTCAAGCAATCTTTTATTCTCTTCGGCAAGCAGAATCAGATAGTACGTATTAGTGACCGTTTCCTGAACGTCAAGTTCGGTTTTTTCCAAATTTTTTACCGATAATTGCTTGTAAATACGGGACGTTTGCAATCCAACCAGGTAACTTCCGTTAAACAGTAGCTGGCTAATCGTAAAGCCATACGTTGCATTATGTTTGGTGCCAAACTGCAGCTCGATAAATTCAGGATGCACATAGCCCGGGGGAACATCATCCGGCGGAGGGAAAAACTCGCCGGGGATAAGAGAAGTAGGGATTTCCAGAAAATTGGTGTAATCAAGGTTGGCCTTAACTTGTGGCAATCCTATTGCTGTTGTTTCCCAGATTTTTTTCTTTGCAATATCATTGTCTATACGTGCATTTTTTACCGTATAATTATGTTCCACAGCATATTTTCTGGCCTCTTCTACGGAAAATCCCTTTTGGGCAAATGTGTCAGAATAAGTTATGGTGGAGATAAGTAGTGCAAGAGCAGCAAATTGCAGCATCTTTTTCATGCGATTAAATATTAAATTTTTTAGAATTTTGTTGTTGTTCGAAATATGATATGCCTTTACTATTCGCAATGGCACGAATATGATTTTCAAACAGGATTTTAAATAATTTAGTAAAAGAGAATTTTTGTTTTTCAATAAAATCAGGACTAAGAAATTCAGTAATTGCTTTCAGATAAATGTTTGCGATAATATCTTCTTCCAGTTCGGTTCTGAAGTATCCTTCTTTCTTTCCCTGTCGGAGGTTTTCAATCAGGTAGTGTTTAATGAGTCTATCTCTTTTCCCTTTGTGTGCCTGGTAGACCTCAGGATAATATTTAATCAGGTCGTATTCTGAAGAGGGATCAGTGTCCTTGTAATAAAGGCTGAGTTCCCGGGTAATTTCCAGCAAGATATCGATAGCATTCAGCTTTTTCTCCATGGTTTGTTTTGTCAGGATTTCAACAGACATAAGTTCATGTTCCAGTATACTTTCAATTAATTGAGCTTTGTTATTGAAATGCTGGTAAATGGTTTTCTTGGACATGCCGAGCTCACGGGCGATATCATCCATAGAAACACTTCGAATGCTATATCTTTTAAACAGCTTGCTTCCTTCTTGTATAATATATTCACTTTTTTCATCCATATTCATGCTGCTGTTTTATACAGATTTTTTAAAACCAAAATCCAGTTCCGATCTTTTGCTTTCATAATACGCCATTCCGTTTTCGTTGGCAATGCTTCGGATAAAACTATCGAACATCACCTCAAAAAGTGTAGCGAATGAAAACTTATCCGGCGGAAAAAAATCCGGGTTGTGGATATCAATAAGCCGGCTGATATAAAGCCTTGCCAGCAATTCTATACTCAGGTCGTTTCTATATATACCCTGGTTGATGCCTTTGGTCAGGTTTATCTTTATTTTGTCGAAGATAAACTCGCTGCGTTTATTGAAGTGTTCGCGATAGATCTTCGGATATTGCTTTCGTAGTGAATATGTGATAGATGCCGTCATTTCCAGGAACTGTGAAGCAATTTCCTTGCTAACGGTCATCAGGATATCAATGGCATTCACGCCTTCAAAATCATGACGGGCAAATATTTCCATAAAGGCATCCCTTTCAAGCTCCAGCATGCTTCGGATAAGGTTTGCCTTTGAAGCAAAAAAATTTTCATATTCTTCCTCGCTGATTTTTAGCTTGGAACATAATTCCGACAAAGGCATATTCCGCCGTATTCCTTCTTTCAGGTAAATAGCTTTTGCCCGATGATGTATTTCTTTCAGTTTGTCTTTCATTGCGTTATGATAAAATGAACAGCAAAAATTTACGGCTGCAAACTTACAATATATGACAATGGAAACAAAAAAAAGTTACAACGTTTCCTGCGGTTTAACAATTAATTAATAGAATGCCTTATTCACCCATAAACTCAACACACGAACACATAACCCCCATATTTTCTCTACCTTTGTCCTACCCAAATCTATTACTCATGAACAACATACCAAATGCTATTTCTGATCTTTCCAAAAAAGAACTGGCTCGCCTGATCATCGATTACATGCACCGCACCATGATGCATCACATGATATGGTATCAGGAGGTAGAACACCAGCTGGGCAGGGAGAAAGCCATGGAGGCCATGAAAATAGCCCTGGACCGTGGCTGCGAAATCCATATGAAAAGACTCGGAAAAGTTCTGGGCTTTGAAATGGACGAAGATGTCCCGGAGCCCATGTTGCAAAAAACCGACGAAGATCTGAACGCCCTCAAAAATGCCGTAGCTGCCAATTGGCTGGCCACCGATGGGGTGTGGTTCCAGGCAGTAGAGTTTAACCTGGGCATGAACGATGCCAAGCGTTGCAATGATTCGGCCTGGGCGAAGTTTTCTCCCCTGGAAGCCTGGTCGATCAAACGCTTCCTGTCCCTGCCTGAAAAGCCGGGATTGGAAGGACTGAAAAAAGCCCTGAACTTCAGGTTGTATGCCAGTGTTAACGAACAATCATTTGATGAGGAAACAGAGAACAGCTTTGTCTTTCGCATGAACAATTGCCGCGTGCAGGCAGCCCGAAAAAAGAAAAACCTGCCGGATTATCCTTGCAAGTCGGCCGGGCTGGTTGAATATGCCTATTTTGCCGAAGCCATCGATGCACGCATCAAAACAGAATGCATAGCTTGTCCGCCTGATAAGCACCCCGATGAATGGTATTGTAGCTGGAAGTTCACAATAGTTTAAAATAAATTAACCATGAAAATCCACTTTTTCATATTGGATTTTCATGGTTAATTGAATATATCAATCAGCAAAAAGAAAGCTTTAACCTTCGTTGGAAGTGTTCCCGCTTTTATACCAATCGATATTACGGGTGAAGTACATGAGGG
Organism: uncultured Lentimicrobiaceae bacterium; assembly: GCA_964654725.1. GTDB lineage: Bacteria > Bacteroidota > Bacteroidia > Bacteroidales > CAZZLL01 > CAZZLL01. The sequence goes on from CAZZLL010000024.1 coordinate 50,765, forward strand.
CGGCCAGTACCAGGAAGAGTCCTATGCTTCCGTAAAGCAGAGCAAAGTCCTGTAATTGTATGATCACATAGATAAAGCTGTATAAAACCACCATTACCAGGCTGATGATTAGTGAGAAGCGGTTGTTGCGGAAAATAGACCGGGCATAGATCAGGTTTAAGAGGATTATGGCCATGCCCCCGATCAGATAGGCCAGGTCGAAGTTCAGGTGTTCAGAAATGGCGATTAGCAAAGTATAGAAGACGCAGAGCGATAAACCAACCAGGATGTACTGGAAGGGATGTATTCTTACTTTCGAGCGGACCTGTATCAGGAAAAAAACCATAAAGGTGAGTACAATGATCAGTATACCGTATTTCACTGAGCGAATGCTTTTCTGGTAGTTATCCACCGGTAAGAGGAGGTTAACCCCGAAAGCACTTTCCTGAATAATGGCATTTGATGATTTGAATGCTTGTGGAAAGGACCGGTTCAGGTGAATGATATGCCAGTCGGCCGTAAACCCTCCCGTATCAATATTATCACGCTCATCCGGAAGGAAGGCCCCGTCGAAGCTGGGATTGTTCCAGGCCGAACTTAAATGTACCCGGGTATCTTTCCCGATTGGTAAAAATTGCAGGCTGGAGCTGCCATTAAAAGCAAGTTCGAGGGAGAAGCTGTACTCCTGATCTCCGCTGTCCTGCATAGGAATTCGCGAACTGATCCCGGTACGGATCACATCGGTGGTCTCCAGGCCGGGCTGGAAAGTAATGCTTTCTTCATTCCATGTCATGTAGATATTGTCTTTCACATTTCGGGTATCCGTAATGCCCAAACTCACTGTTACTTCATCCCAAAGAATATTTCCGCTGATACCCAACGCTTTCAAATCAGGCTGCTTAAAGAAACCGTTGATTTGAATATTGGTTTTATAGACGATGACATCGTAAATGCCCCGGTGTAACTCTTGTGGGAAGAGTTCTCCTTCAATATTCAGCTCTTCCGGCAGGAAGTGGGCGTATTTTTTTGTTTTTACATACGAAGCCTGGTCATTGCTTTGATCCATAATTTCTTTGTATTCATAATAAGGTATGCTCATAACCGGACCGGAAATGAGCTGGTGTTGGCCCCACTTAGAACTGACTTCTTCCATTGCCTCCTGTTTCCTGTATTCCCGTTCATGTATCAATTTTTTGATCATGTTCAGGGGGATCAACAGAAGCAGGATAAGTATGCCTATTGTGACCAATCGCAGGGTAGTGGAATTGCGCATCCACTCATTGAATCGTTCGAAACCGCTTTTTGTGTTTTCCATTTTCAAGGTTATTAATGATTAGTTTGATTGATTTATTGAGAAGTGATTTTTGTATGCTGTATATAAAAAATACGTATGATACCAAACAATATGATGGCTTCTCCCAGCCAAAATATCCACCATTTGAATTTTTTGGGAATGAATTGAAAAACCATCTGGTCGAAACCATCATGGCGCAGCATATGGATAATTTCTCCCGGACTGTATTGACCTAAGAAATACTGAAAACTATCAAGGGTAAAGGAAAGGACTGCTGCCAGCGATCCGGTGATCAGCAGCAGCCATTCCATGCGTTTTATTTTTACCAGTATTCCCCGGCTTTCATAATAGAGGATGATACAGGCGAGGCCTATCATGCTGAATGAAAGGATGATCGGGCAAATGACCGGACTGATCCAGCTGACAGGGATTAAAAACAATATATCCCATGTCATCAGGGATTCCGGCCATCCGAGCAGGGCATACAGGAATACATAATAAAAGATATCCCAGATGGCAAAGCCATACAGGAAGTAGGCAAAGCCCTGGGAGAAGTTTTTTCCGGCAAGAAATGCCAGGGATACGAGCATGATAATGGTGGCTGCTTCGCGCAGAAATTCCGTGAAGGCAATGACAGAATCAATAGGTTTTAGGGGAAAAACGAATCCCTCAGGATAATAGAGTTCACGCAGATATACTACCACGGAAGATTCAATGAATGCCATTGCCACGGCAAAAATGCTCGCCCAAATAAAGGTTTTTGAAAACATTAGCTTTTTCATACACAGTTTTTTCTTATCCGGCTGTTTAAAATGTGTTGCATATTATGTTGTTTTTAAAGTGCTTTGAATTTCAAAGTAAATTAATAAAAAAATTATTTTTGTTTTTTTATAAGTTTTTCCAGTGCGTCCAGGTGCTCTCTGAAAGCTTTTTTGCCGGTTTCTGTTGCAGCATAGGTTGTTTTCGGTTTTTTTCCAACGAATTGTTTTTTCACTTTTACCAGATCATTTTTTTCCAGGGCACTGATGTGGCTGGCCAGGTTGCCATCAGTAACATCGAGTAAATCTTTCAGGCTGTTAAAGTCGACCCGGTCGTTTACCATAAGCACCGACATCACCCCTATGCGCACCCGGCTTTCAAAGATTTTGTTTATATTTTCTATGATACCGCTCATCGTTCGTATTTATAATACATCACCAATCCGTAAATAATATGCAGGATGCCAAATCCGATGGTCCAGAAAACAAGTGCATATCCCACAAAAACTGCGGCAATAAGTCCTAGTGCAATTTCCAACAATCCCAGGTATTTCACATCATCCAGGGTATATTTAGAGGCATTTACCAGGGCCAGTCCGTAAAATATCAGGGTAAAGGGGGCAATTAAAAAGAGAATTTTATGGTAAAACAGTATCAGGCATACGATGCCACCGCTTATCAGGGGGATGGCCATATTTACCAGAAGACGCTTTGATGTTTTATCCCAAATATTAACCCCTTTACGTTTGGAGTTTCGGGTGGTAAACCAAATGGCCAGTCCGATTGCCAGCATCAGCATGGTGATGGCATCAATAAAAATGAAGAACACCACATTCCAGCGGATCTCACCGTATTGATCAAAGAAGTTATTCATCCTTTTGGGCCATTCGAAGGAATAATCCATGTAAATGCAGGCCGCTACGAACCCAAGTATGGCGATGATGCCGGCAGCAACTCCTGATAATCCGCTCAGGGAAATAAACCGGGACGACTTTTCCATGAGGTTGCGGATCTCCGAGAGGTGTTCAAGCTGTTCTTTTTGTTTTTCCATGTTAAAAGTACTTTGGAGTGCAAAGTAAATATATTTAAAAAAGAAAGTCAAGGGTTTTTAGAAATATTAACAAAACGGTGAGGTGGGGTGGGTGG
>CAZZLL010000025.1:0-12449 GCA_964654725.1 uncultured Lentimicrobiaceae bacterium
ACGGGAACGACAACGGGAACGACAACGGGAACGACAACGGGAACGGGAACGGGAACGGGAACGGGAACGGGAACGGGAACGGGAACGTAGAGAAAATTCATGAATTTTCTCTACCCACCAATCCAACCACCCCCACCAATCCAACCACCCCCACCAACCCAACCCCCGCAACACAACCCTCATGGTGGCGCAATCCCGGATACCAACCAACCATTGACGATATAAAACAATACCGGAAACAACGACGGAAAATGATAATCCCAAAAATATTAGGGAAATTTCAGATGCAAACATCAAAACATATTAATATATTGAACAATACACCAGGTAAGAAAAACTGGCAATCCAATTACCACGACCATATCATTCGTGATAATGCATCCTATCAGCGCATTAAAAATTACATTATCAATAATCCCAAAAATTGGGGTGATGATAAATTTAATAATTTAGACAATGGAGGGGCTGCCTGATGAGAGAAGATTGGATTGATATAGAAATAGATATAGTAGCCGAAGTTAATCCCAAGAAACCTCAAGCTGATGATGATCTTGAAGTTACATTTTTACCAATGCCATTGGTTGAAGAGGAAACAGGTCGATACCATTTGAAAGAAACTAGGAAATTTTCACAGGTAAAGAAGGGATACACAGGATTCATTGAAGGCGATGTCCTATTTGCTAAAATCACCCCTTGCATGGAGAATGGTAAAATAGCAGTTATAAACAATTTACTTAATTCAATAGGCTTTGGTTCTACTGAGTTTCATGTACTTAGACCTTCATTCGCTATAGAAAAAAAATACCTTTTCTATTTCTTGGTTCAAAAGGGCTTTCGTGGATATGCACAAAGAAAAATGACAGGTAGTGCAGGACAACTCCGTGTTCCTAAAAATATACTTGAGTCCGCAAAAATTCCCATCGCCCCCCTCCCCGAACAACGCGCCATAGTCGCCAAAATAGAGCAGCTATTCAGCGAGTTGGACAATGGCATAGCCAACCTCAAAGCCGCCAAAGATAAACTGGAAATCTACCGCCAGGCGGTGCTTAAAAAAGCGTTTGAGGGGGAATGCAAAATAGTTAAACTGAATAGTGTTGTTGATGTATTATCACAGGGTTGGAGTCCAAAATGCAAAAATGAAAGTTCATCGAATGAAGAAGAGTGGGCGGTTATTAAAACTTCTGCAATTCAACATGGGGATTTTGTTGAAAGTGAAAACAAAATTTTATCAGAAAATTTAGAGCCAAGAAAACAACATGAAATAATGGTTGGGGATATTTTAATTACTCGAGCTGGCCCAAGAAGCAGAGTTGGTGTCTGTTGTTTAGTAAAGCAAACAAGACCCAGACTAATTAATTGTGATAAAGTCTATCGTCTTAGACTATCTGAAAGAATACTGAATGATTATTTTATGTATAAAATGAATTCATCAGAGTTTCTAAACAAAATCGAAGAAATAAAAACAGGAGGGAATGATAGTGGAGTTAATTTGACACAAAACAGGTTTTTAAATCTAGAACTTGGGTTACCTCCTGTAGAGATACAAAAACAAATAATCAAGGAAATTGAATCTCGCCTATCCGTTTGCGACAAGGTAGAACAAAACATTGCAGAAGGGCTGGAGAAATCCGAAGCCCTCCGCCAAAGCATCCTGAAAAAAGCCTTTGAAGGCAAGCTGCTAAGCGAGGTAGAAATAGAGAAATGCAAACAGGAAGCGGATTATGAGCCGGCGAGTGTGTTGCTTGAAAAAATAAAAAAAGAAAAGGGTGGAGAATAAAATAGAAATATACCAAACGCCTGATAAGCAAACAGAGATTCAAGTGCAGTTTGAAGAAGATACCGTTTGGCTGTCGCAAAAACAAATGGGGCAGTTGTTTGAAAAAGATACTGACACTATTGGCCTGCATTTGAAAAACATTTACGAATCCGGTGAACTACAGGAAATTGCAACTACCGAGGAATCCTCGGTAGTTCAACAGGAAGGTAAACGCCAAGTACGCCGGAAAATTAAATTTTATAACCTGGATGCAATAATCTCTGTCGGCTATCGGGTTAATTCCAAACGTGGTGTGCAATTTCGTCAATGGGCAACACAACGTCTTAAAGATTATTTAGTACAAGGTTATGCCATTAATAAAAAACGGCTGGCACAAAAACAACAAGAGGTGGAATACCTGAAAAATGGAATACGCATTTTGGGCCGTGCCATTGAAGAAGCTACTGAAAAACCCAATGAGCAGGTTTTTTCCATTTTTTCAAATGGCTTGGCTTTATTAGACGATTACGACCATGAACAATTGGACCCGAAAGGGAATACTATCCGGGAAGCTGTTTTTCCCTCGTATGATGATTATATGAAGCTGATTCTTAACATGTATTCTGAATTTCAATCGGATGTGTTTGCAAAACCCAAAGACAAAGGTTTTAATAGTTCCATCAATCAAATCAAACAAAGTTTTGATGGAAAGGATCTTTACCCGTCAATAGAGGAAAAGGCGGCCAATTTGCTCTATTTTATTACCAAGAACCATTCATTTGTTGATGGCAATAAACGGATTGCAGCGGCGTGCTTTGTGTATTTTCTGGAACAAAACGAGATGTTGGTTTTAGATGACGGTTCCCCGGTTATCTACAACAATACACTGGCAACACTGACACTTTTCATAGCCAACAGCAAAACCGAAGAAGCCGAAACAGTAAAAAAATTAGTGATTAGTATATTAAACCGGAACAAGCAATGAAACGACCACCTGAAATACAAATAAACCAGTTTCAATTGGCTCGTTTGCTTAACGATGAGCAGAAGAAGTTTTTTGAGATGGTTATAACAGATAATGTGTTTTGCAGCCAATGCGGTGGTGTAGCTAAGGAAGGAATTACTATAAATGAAATGTTCCTTACCAACTTAAACGATATCCTGGTGAAAGGCACTTGCAATACTTGCAAAGGAAAGGTTGCCCGAATGATGGAGTTTGGAGAGGACAAAGATTTTTACAACAAAGCTATGGATTTTAGAAATTCAATAAGAAGTTAACATGACCGACACAGCAATAATATCAAAAATATGGAACCTCGCAGGCGTATTACGAGACGATGGTGTAAGCTATGGCGATTATCTGGAGCAAATAACTTACCTGCTTTTCCTGAAAATGGCGGATGAATTAAATAAACCGCCATACAATAAAGGATTAGAATTTCCGCGCCTGAAAGATGTGGAAGGGAATGAAATTTCAGATGGTGAGTTTTGCGATTGGGAAACACTTTCCGGTAAAAGAGGCGCTGAATTAGAGGCTTTTTATAACCAGTTGCTACGTAGCTTAAGCACCGAGAAAGGCATTTTGGGGCAAATTTTCACGAAAAGCCAGAACAAAATTCAAGACCCTGCTAAGCTTTCCCGTGTCATAAACATGATAGACCAGGAGCAATGGTCAATGATGGGGGCAGACATAAAAGGCAAAATTTATGAGGGCTTATTGGAGAAAAATGCCGAAGACACCAAATCAGGTGCAGGGCAATACTTTACACCCCGCTCACTTATTAAAACCATGGTAAAGTGCGTTCAGCCCAAACCCATGAAAACCATAGCTGATCCGGCATGTGGTACAGGTGGTTTCTTTTTGGCTTCGTATGATTGGATTGCTAATAATCATGATTTAGACAGGGAAGAAAAAGAGTTTCTGAAAAATAAAACTTTTCATGGCAACGAAATTGTGGCCAATACCCGCCGGTTGTGTTTGATGAACATGTATCTACACAACATCGGTGAGATAGAAGGAAGCAGCTACATTTCTCCGAATGATGCATTGGTGTCAGATGATGGGAATCGTTTTGATTATGTGTTGACCAATCCCCCTTTTGGCAAGAAAAGTTCGTACACCGTTACCAATGAAGCAGGTGAAGCAGAAAAAGAAAATATAAGCTATAACCGCCAGGATTTTTGGGAAACGACATCAAACAAACAGCTTAACTTTTTACAGCATATTAAAACCATGCTAAAAATTACAGGCCAGGCCGCCGTTGTATTACCCGATAATGTTTTGTTTGAAGGTGGTGCAGGTGAAGAAGTTCGCAAGCAACTTATGAAAACAACCGATTTACACACTATTTTGCGTTTGCCTACTGGTATTTTCTATGCTCATGGCGTAAAGGCTAACATATTGTTTTTCGATAACAAAGCCGCGAGCAAAGAAGCTCAAACAAAAGAAATCTGGTTTTACGATTACCGAACCAATGTTCACCATACCCTGAAGAAAAAAACCATGACATCTGCCGATTTACAGGAGTTTGTTAAACTCTATAATCCCGAAAACCGTCATAAACGAACCGAAACATGGTCAGAAAAAAAACCCGATGGCCGATGGCGAAAATTCACCTATGATGAAATCATTGCGCGTGACAAAACCAACCTTGATATCTTCTGGCTAAAAGACAAAAGCCTGGCAGACCTTGACAACTTGCCAGATCCGGACATTTTAGCCAATGAGATCATCGAAAACATTGAAGCTGGGTTAGAGAGTTTCAAAGAAGTGATGGAAACGATAAATGGCAAAGCTGATGAGTAAAGAGTTAATAAAGCATATCGGTGAAAGCACTGCATATTCTGCTAAAGGTCACTTCAAAACAGCTGACATTCGTAGAATCAGCACCTATATTTACATCGTTGTGAATATTGTTTTTGCAGTAATGGCTATATCCGGTCTTTTTGCTCAACTATAGATTCAACTTCTTTCTATCGCATCACTAATCGCCTCTATTCTATTATTGATTTCCGAAACCCATGGTGGCTTAGGAATCTGCTCTAGACATACCAAATTTGGCAATATGTATTTAGAACTGCACAATGACACATATGCAGAATTTCTAAAAGATGCAATTAATCAAGATAATATTGAAAAGCTGCATGAACGACTAAACAAACTGAACAAAACAGAAAGACCAAATATCAACCTTGGTGGTCGCCATTGGGCAAAATATGCAATTGAAAAATCTGGCGAAATGACAAAATGGTGGAAGTAAATGGCAGCATCAATTGATTCATATTTAAAAACACTTTCTTACACGTATTACCTAAAGAAAGACTCTACTGAGATTGATAAAATAAATCGCTCAAAAGAGAACCTATTAAAAAACCTTGACTCTAAATTAGGCATTTTGATTAACAGGCGATTTGTATTTGGCTCATACGACAGAGACACAATCCTACCGCGAAGTATTGACAGCAAATCTGACATTGATTTGATGGTAGTTTTCAATCATACGGAACATGAGCGTTCACCAGAAACCTATCGCCTTTGGCTCAAGAATTTTGCTGATAAGTACTATAAAGATCGTTACGATTCAGAAGTGGTAAAGTCCTTTCCAACAGTTACAGTTCGGCTTAACAATATCAATTATGGTCTTGTACCGTCCCTTTAATATCCTCTTTTGTACCTTTGATGGTTATAGGAAATTCTCTGGAGCTGTTGATAATCTTTTTTTTCTGCTACTTTTTTCGGGTGCATAGTAAACCAGGTATTAAAGCGCGTCAGTTCCTCAAAAGACAGTTCATGATCCGGGACTTCCCGATTTCGCTTCGCTCATCGGGATAAACTTCTCGTCCCGTGACAAAATTGTAAAAAAAAATCCCTACATTATTCAATGTCGGGATTTCCTTTTCAGCGGTCCGGACGGGACTCGAACCCGCGACCTCCTGCGTGACAGGCAGGCATTCTAACCAAACTGAACTACCGGACCAATTTTATAAGAACTATCTCTTCATCATTAGAGCGCACAAAATTAATTGTTTTTTCATTATTATCAAATATTTTTTTGATTTTAATAACAAGATTAGTAAAAATGTGATTGAGCATAAATACCCCCTGAATCCAACAATCCAGTATTAATAATAATAAAATTGAAACCATGATCACAAAATTTCTTTTTCCCCTATCTTTATATTCAAATAATTATGTACAAATTTGATCTCCGCATGAAAACTTCCGTTTTATTTTTGCTGGTTTTTTTTACTATTGAATCCGGAATTGCCTTTCCCCAGAATATCACTGACAGCACAGTAACAGATTACGAAATCATTGATAAAATGATATCTCAAAAAGTTAAGAAATATGGCAGCAACAATGTATTGGTAGTTCTTGATATCGACAATACCATTTTAACCAGCGATACAGATTTAGGTAGCGATCTATGGTATCAATGGCAAAGAAACTACCTTGATGTTAAGCCAAAGCCTGAACAGATACTCAGCGACAGTTGCCTGTTTGATGAGGCTATTCAGCTTCTTTACGAATTAGGCACCATGAGCCTGACCGACAAAAGCTTACCCGGATATATCAAAAAATGGCAGGAAAGTCACATAACTGTTTTTGCGCTAACCTCCAGAAGCCCGGCCAGCAGAACGGCAACAGAAAGGGAATTGTACCGGTATAACATACATCTGGAAAATTCAGCACTAAAAACCCTGGATGGAAATCGAATGACCCTAAATTATGAGCTTGACAGAAAATTGAGTTATCAGAATGGTATTTTTATGACAAGCGGTATGGATAAGGGTAAAATGTTGAAACATCTTTTAGGCAAATCAGGCAAGACATTTAAGTCCATAATTTTTGTTGACGATACCAGAAAAAACATTGATAATGTAAAAAATGCATATGCAGCATGCAATGAGATGGATATGGTATTGTTTTACTTTACCAAAGTGATGAAAGAAAGATTACAAAAAAATAACAATCAGGATTTAACCCGGGAGCAGGCAGATAAAATGGATGAAGACTGGAATATATTGCTCGAAGCCTTGTTAATGCTGTTTCCTGAAAGGGCAGAAAAGTGTAAATGTGTGTTGGAAAGTAATCAATAGTATTGTTGATCCTAACTCTATTTCTGCAGACTATGATAAATGTCGCTATGGTGGAATAGCAAAAGTTGATTATTTATATGACATCCTTTTAACCTAACCCGGATAATTCAGGTTTTCACGATTTAGGTTTATGAATTATCCGGGCTAAATGATATTATTAAGATGCAAAATAATTCTTTAATAAAAAGCATCCATAAAGCAAGCTTCTTCTCCTTCAATTATTAACAAATTCTTAATCTTTTTCTCGCACTTCTGTTTGATTATAAATTGTAATTTCGTCTGTTAATAAATAAACAACCACTATTTCGATGCGAATAATTACTGCTTTTCTGCTTTGCTTTTTGATAATTCAACTTCAGGCCCAAAACATAAAATACCTTACCTCAACAGGTTCTGGAACACAGGATGGTTCTTCATGGAACAATGCCTATCCCTCTTCTGCTTTCCAACTAGCTATAGATACCCTTCATGCAAATGGAGGTGGGCAACTCTGGGTAGCCGCCGGCACCTATTATCCCAACACTCCTTTCGACGGCGATAACATAGATAGCAGAAAAAAATCCTTCTCACTGAAGTCAGATGTAGAAATATATGGAGGATTCAGTGGAGTGGAAACAGCCATCAGCCAGCGAACAAATTTTGGCTCAGGACAGACCAATGAAAGTATACTGGATGGCGACCTGGGAACAACAGGCACAAATATTGATAATTCATACCATGTGGTATATGCCCCATATGGTACCAGCAATGCAATATTGAATGGTTTTACGATCAGAAATGGCTACGCTAATGGTTCTTCACTTTTGGGGTATGGAGCCGGAGCTTTTCTGAATGAAGGCTGCCTGATCAGTCACTGCATTATAGAGAATAATTATTGCCTGGAAGAAGGAGGCGGTATTTTTATGTATGGCGGGAATAATGTTGAATATAGCACGATTAGAAATAACCAGGCTGTTGAAAAAGGAGGCGGCATTTACGTGTATTATTATTCAGCGGATACACGCATTGAATATTCAGATATTTATAATAACGATGGTGGAGATTATGGCGGTGGTATATATATGCAAAGCGGCGGCACAATCCATGCCTGTCGTATCATTGCTAACCAGGCCTATTATGGAGGAGGAGTATACCTGACAGGAAACAGCGAGGTAAACAATTCCCTCATCGCCAATAACGATGGAGTGGTTTATGGCGGTGGACTATATCTTTACTATGGAGGGACTGGACGTAACAACACCATCGTGTACAACGATGCCAATTATTACGGAGGTGTTTATCGCCGCTATGGGGGCAGTCTTTACAACAGCATTGTTTGGGGCAACCTGAACGGACAAATCGAATACAAAGGCTCCGGTACCAGCATAGAATATTGCGCCGTTGAAGGTGGTTTCAGTGGTACAGGTGCAGGAAACGGCAATATAAACCTTTCCTCTGCCAATACCGGCAGTGCCACTGCAAACTACCCGGAGTTCTTCAGCCCGTCACCCTCCGCTGGATACAACACCTCCCTCCTAAGCTCTTACCTGAATACCGACTGGCGCATCAATTGCAGTTCGGCATGCATAGATACCGCCTCATCCTCTTTTATTAATGCAACAGATACAACCGATCTCTCTGGAAACAGCCGCACGCTGGATGGAAACGGCGATGGCAACTCCAAACCCGATGCAGGTGCTTATGAATATTATTCCGTATATGAAAGTGACAGCAGCATTTGCCAGGGAGACACCCTCCTGTTTGGCAGCCAGCAGCTGACAACATCCGGAAGTTACACCCAATCCTTTACTACATCAGCAGGATGTGACTCCATTGTGCAGCTTAACCTAACTGTTCTTCCTGTGGATACAGCTTTTCTTTTCCCGGAAATCTGCCAGGGAGATACGTTTCAGTACAATAAGCAGGTTTTTACCACAAGCGGTCTCTATTCTATTTCCATTCCTGTAAGCGGAGCCTGTGACAGCATTTTTATTATTGACCTTACCGTAAGTCCGGTGGATACAACCCAGCTTTACGATACCATATACGAAAACCAGGTGATGGTTTTTTACAATCAATCACTGGCACAAAGTGGTGTGTATTATGAAACCCTAAACAGCTCAGCCGGATGCGATTCTGTAATAATTCTTGATTTGTTTGTAAAAAATGTGGATACCATCCTCTTTGACGATTTCTGCCAGGGAGGCACATATGTTTTTCACGGAACTACTTTATACTATCCTGGCAATTATTACCATGAACTGCCTTCTGCCCAGAGTGGCGACAGTGTAATTCAACTCAGCCTCATGGAAATTCCGGTTGACACAACAACTCTTAGCCCTTTATACGTGCAAGTGAACGACAGCATATACTTTCACGGTACCTACATTTCTCAACCCGGAACATACTACCACACTGAAATATCTTCTAACCTCTGCGACAGCATACTCAAACTGGAAGTATATGCCATTCGCTATGTTACAAAAAACGGTTCCGGCAGCAAAAACGGCTACAATTGGGCCAATGCTTATGAGGGAGAAGACCTGCAAACAGCTATCAATGATGTAGCTGTTGCAGGTGGCGGACAGGTATGGGTAGCAAAAGGAACTTATTATCCTACAAGCAGTTTTGATCAGCAAGCAAGCTTTAGACTGCAGACCAATGTAGAAGTGTATGGTGGTTTTGGTGGCAATGAGAGCAGCATTGCAGCACGCTCTTCATATGGCCTCAATCAATCCAATGAAAGTGTTCTTAGCGGCGACATCAACACCATAGGCGATAGCACAGACAACAGCAATACCGTAGTGGAACAAATTGGCTCAGGATATACCCTGCTGGATGGGTTTACCATTCGTGATGGCAATGCACCAGCCTGGTCGGCTGAAGCGGCAGGGGTACATCTGAAGTCCGGTGGACTTCTCAGGAATTGTACCGTTTACAGGAATTATGCCGGATATCGTGGAGGCGGTGTATACAGCGATGGCGGAGATATTGAAAACTGTATAATCTCCTACAATGGATCAGGAAACGATGGAGGTGGCGTTCTCATGAATAATGGCCATATCCTGAATTCTACGATTGCCTATAATTATACCGATGATGGTGGTGCCGGCATCTACTTTTGGAATGAAGGAAGCATACAAAACTGCACCATCAACAATAATTATATTGTGGACTATGGATGGGGCGGCGGCATCTGGGTAAATGATAATTGCGACAGCCTCTATATCTATAACTGTGACTTCAATGATAACCTGGCTATACTGGGTGGAGCTTCCTACAACAGCAATAGTGCCGATAACATCACTATACGTAATTGCCGGTTTAACGGAAACCAGGTAAACGATTACGTAGCACAAGCCACAAATACCACCTATAACGGAACTGGTGGTGCCGTGCTGATGTCCAAAGGAAGAATCGTAAATTGCAGTTTTACCAACAATAATGGTTCTGATGGCGGTGCTGCATATTTACTCGACCAACTCATAATCGATAGTTGCACATTCACAAATAATTCAGCTACGGAAGGTGGTGCAGCTCATTTCTATAAAAACGGACTTATTCAAAATTCTGTCTTCCGCGAAAACACTGCCACGCAAGGCGGAGCCATCTATACATTTCGGGGAGGCCACATCCTGAACAATACAATAAGCGATAATGCAGCATCTAATGGAGGAGGAATTTACATTTCAAAAAAAGCCGAAGTGGAGTCCTGCCTCATTGATTCAAACACAGCAAGTGTTAATGGTGGTGGCATTTATGCTGATTCATCAGCTGTCATTCGATATGTGGAATTATCAGCAAACAATGCCAACTATGGTGGTGGAGCCTATCTGCAAGATGGCGGGCACATCATTAATTCAAGTATTCACAGAAACTATTCCCGTTATAACGGAGGTGGCGTGTATAACGAGCAGAACGAACAAGCCATAATAAACACATATATTTTCAATAATCACGCACGCTATGACGGGGCTGGTATATACAATGATGTTTCCAATGATGACAACGGATTTCTGATAAACTGCAATATCTACAACAATTATTCGGAAGACGACGGAGGAGGTGCTTACCTGTATTATGGAGGGACACTGATCAATTGCAACCTGGTAAATAACAAGGCCGATAACGCTGCCGGCGGTGTGTATATCCGCTATTCAGGTGAAATCATTAACAGTGTCATCTGGGGAAATAACGATCAAATCTCTGTCAATGGCAACAGTTCAGGTCTCAGCATCGACACCACTGCTGTTCAGGGCGGATATACAGGTGCAGGTTACACTTACATTATTGACGTGGATAGCTCCAATCAAGGCAGTGGCTTATATAACAAATATGTAAACTTTATAAACCCCACAAACTTTTTAGGTAATGTGCAAAGTCCTGCTGATAGCCTCAACCTTCTGCAAGCCAACTGGAACCTGAACTGTGGCTCTGACCTTATTGATAAAGGCCATAACGATGCCCTGCCCGATACCATGACACTGGACATCCTGGGAAATGATCGTTTTGACGATGGGGATGGAGATGGTACTGTCATCACTGACCTGGGTCCGATTGAAGCCAATTACTCCTATTTTATGCAAGTTACTATCTGTACGGGCGACACCTTTCTACTTGGCAGCCAGCTGCTCACTCAGGCAGGCACCTTTACCGAAAGCATGACAGGACTTTCGGGTTGCGATTCCACCCTTACTATTGAATTAAGTGTGGCTGATCCAGATACAGCTTATGTTTCTGCTACTATCTGTGAAGGGAATCAGTATATTCTCAATGGTCAGACTTTCAACCAACAAGGTGTATATTCGCATAATGCAGCAGTCAACAATGGATGTGACAGCATCATCATCCTTTCGCTGATGGTCATACAAAGCGATACAAGCTTGCAAACACAGTCCATTTGCGAAGGAAGCTCCCACAATTTCTTTGGCAGCAACCTGGGCAATGCAGGAACTTACTACCATACCCTCACATCATCCCTGAATTGTGATAGTGTGGTAAGGCTGGACTTAACAGTGAATGATGTGGACACTACCAGCTTGTATCAAAACATTTGTCAGGGCAGCACATACAATTTCTTTGGCACCTCCCTGACTTCAGCCGGAACCTATTCCCACACCCTGCAAAACAGCTTTAATTGCGACAGCACCATCATCCTGAACTTAAGCGTATCACAGGCAGATACCAGTTTTGTTGCTGCCGGGATCTGTGAGAATGACACCTATGTGTTTTTCGGAAATGTGCTGAACAGCCCGGGAACCTATTACCACCAACTTGCTACCTCGGCCCAGTGCGACAGCTTTGTTAGGCTGGACCTAACGGTTTACGATATTGATACCTCCATGCAGTTTCAAACAATTTGCGAGGGAAGCACCTATACCTTCTACGGCAACCCGCTTTCAACCCATGGCATTTATTACCATACCTTAAACTCTGCCCAAAACTGTGACAGTGTGATCCGCTTGAATTTGATGGTAAACCCGGTGGATACAGCAACAATCAGTCAGGCCATTTGCGAAGGAAGCTTCTACAGTTTCTTTGGCAGCAACCTGGGCAATACAGGAACTTACTACCATACCCTCACATCATCCCTGAATTGTGATAGTGTGGTAAG
>CAZZLL010000025.1:12549-48027 GCA_964654725.1 uncultured Lentimicrobiaceae bacterium
CAGGAACTTACTACCATACCCTCACATCATCCCTGAATTGTGATAGTGTGGTAAGGCTGGACTTAACAGTGAATGATGTGGACACTACCAGCTTGTATCAAAACATTTGTCAGGGCAGCACATACAATTTCTTTGGCAGCAACCTGGGCAATGCAGGAACTTACTACCATACCCTCACATCATCCCTGAATTGTGATAGTGTGGTAAAACTGAACCTGACGGTCAATAATGTGGATACATTGTTTTTTACACAAACGATTTGCAGCGGAGATAGCATTGTTTTTAACGGACAGTATATCTCACAGGCCGGGAATCATTATGCATATTATACAAATTCCCTGGGTTGCGACAGCATCCATGAACTATACTTACAACTGCACCCTCTTCCACAAACGCCTGTCATCACCTACAGTTCTGACACCCTCTTCTCCGGCATAAATTTTGGCAATCAATGGTACCTGAACGGAAATCCCGTAAGTGGAGCTACTGACTCTGTTTATGTATACACCCAAAACGGAAACTATTTTGTGATCGTGACAGATTCTAACGCTTGCATAAGCGACACATCTAATGTGCTTGTTGTTTATTGGGTAGAAATACAATCTCCAATATCCGGTCATTTTACTGTATTTCCAAATCCTGTCAGAAAAATATTGATCATACAAAATACACAAAATAATAATGAAGCATTCTACCACTTATCCGATCAATTCGGCAGAGTATTGAAGAAGGGAGAATTCACAAACAGCATTAAGCTGGATATATCATACCTTCCAAAAGCGTCGTACTATTTAAATATTACAGGATGGCAAAACAAGCTGGAAACCTTTGTAATTATTAAGAATTAGATACAATTACAAGACTAACTTAATAGAATTAATTATATATTCAGTTGGCTTCGTATTGTGTTTGAATAATATTTACTATATTTGGTTTTATTATTGAGTTAGTTAGGAATTGAAATCATTTTAAATTAACCCTATATTAACCAACTAAATTATTTCATTATGAAAACAGTAAAATTTTTTTCAGCAGCTATTCTTGGATTATTTATTCTAATTGGATATTCATGTGGAGGTGGTGCCTCTTCCAATTCCCCCTCTGATATTGTTAGCGATTATTTTGAAAAATGGGATGCAGGGGATTACGATGGCATGATGCAATATTTTGACGGATATGAAGAGTTTACTGAAAAAGAAAAAGAAGACTATAAGAAGTTCCTTGGAATGGCAGCCGGATCCATGAAAGATGCTGAAGGTATCAAAGAGGTAAATGTTTTGAAGGAAGAAATCAACGAAGATGGCAGCAAAGCCATAGTTGAGATAGAACTGACCATGAATAACGGTGACACGAAAAAAGAAGAAGCAGAATTGGTAAAAGTGAATGATGAGTGGAGGATAAAAACTGCTTTTTAGTTATTAATTAATCTTGATGCCGGTAAGAAACTGCCTTATGTGCATTTCTTACCGGCATTTGTAATTTAGTCATATGATGAAAAAAACATATACGCTTATCATTATTTCCATTTTTGTCCTTTCTCTTCCCAATGCACAGGCACAAAAATATAAAGACTATCATTATGCCAGCATTGGTTGTTCAATACCCTCAGTTATTGATTTTACCAAAAAAGTAGATAAAAGAACAGGTGAAGACACAGAACACAATAATCCTGCAAAAGAAGGCTATGTAGGAATTTCAATGCACACAGACAATATGCAGGTAAACGGCAACTATATTTCAGGGATACAAACACAAACCGGAGGCGTTGCTGATATTGTGACTACTTTTTTCGGAAAAATTTCTGATGATGAGAAATCACTCGAATATTTTGATATTACCTACACAAAAACCGGTTACTCTATCCCTAACCGGGAAAAAGCATATATACAGGAAGAAACTAAAACTAAAATACATTTTGAAAACTTACAAGCTTCCTATAATGGATATAACTACAGAAACGGTATAAGTACAGTTGACGTAATGGAACATGAAAAGAAATACGTTAGAGCCTACAGATACGGGACAGAAACAACTATTGAATCCTTTGTGAAACCCCTTGATGGCAGAAATCCATCCATAACCTTAAGCCTCAAACAGGGCAATACCAATATGCAAAAAAAGCCTTCTAAAAAGATCACTGTGAATTATGAAACAAAGAACAAAAATGATGAAGCCTTGAATACACTTATTTCCGGTTTTGCCGCACCTGCCATTACAGCATTAAGCAAGGTTAAAGACGCTCAGGTATTGGAAGGCATGAAAATGAAGTATTTTGAGGAAGAAATCAAACTATCCCAGTCAGGTTTGGTGAGTGAGGAAACGAAAATAGATGGCAGCAAGCTACAAAATCCGGATATCGCCCTTATTTTTTATTCTGCATTCAGGGAACCTGAATTCTCAGAACAAAACAAAGACGTAAAAAACGCCATTATAAGTTGTTATGTTTTGGTGCTAAGTACCGGACAAAAAATTCAATTTCCGGAGGAATATTTTTATGTAAAGGGCAAAAGCAAAATTTCCGATTCTATTAAATATGCGCAAAGAGTATCACATTTTGCCAGTGGCTTCATTTATTGATAGTGCATCCTAATCAGAGGATATCAGTGTTCTTTCGGTTCAAATAAACACACCAAAGACCCAACCGCTTACTTCCTGCATAAACTCATTATTATGATGTGGTAACATAACTTTTCCTTTCCCTTTTCCAGATAAGAAATCGGAAATAACTGCATAATAATACACCGCTTACCTGATCCTTGAGGGGGCCGGGGGTTTAGGTGCATAGAGTTTAACATTCCTTAACACCCCCTCCCAGACAACCTATTTTAGTGGATTATTGTCTATAAAAAAAAGGCACAAAATTTGCTAATCTTTTATCGTATTAAGCAATTTTATATCTTTGAAAAATAATTTGACGTCTAACTTATTAATACCATATTTATGAAAAAAACAATACTTACCCTCAGCATCTTTGCTTTTAGCTTAGTTGCTGCATTTGCTCAACAAAATAACAGCCAGCCTGCCAACGGACCGGAAATTGAATTTGATAAAAAAGTACATGATTATGGGACCATACAGCAGGGCGACAATGGAAGTTGTGAATTTAAGTTTACCAATACCGGCAACGAACCACTTATTCTTTCAAATGTAATTTCCTCCTGCGGATGCACCGTTCCTAAATGGCCCCGTACACCCATACTTCCAGGAAAAACAGAAACTATTAAAGTAACCTATGACACAAAAAGATTGGGAACTATTAGCAAACAGGTTACGGTACTTTCAAATGCCAAAACGAATAGGGAGATATTAAAGATCAAAGGATCTGTACAAAAGAAACCTGCAGGCACTCCCCCGGAGAATAAAAACCTCTCTCCCTTAAACAAATAAAGAATATATAATACTTCTAAAAAAGGGATTTGTTCATACGTTGCACACATCCCTTTTTTTATTCGTAAAAATTTTGAAACTTTGCTTGTTATTTAAAATTCATCATTTAAAACTTATTCTTATGCCAAAGATATCAAATAAAGCCCGGCAAATGCCCGAATCTCCTATTCGTAAGCTTGTACCTTATGCAGATATAGCCAAGAAAAAAGGCCGTAAAGTATACCACCTGAATATTGGCCAGCCCGATATTGAAACGCCACAGGTAGTTCGGGATGCCATTAAAAACAACGACCTAAAAGTTATTGAATACAGTCATTCAGCCGGTATACCCTCTTACCGCCAACGCCTGGTTGAATATTATGCTAAGAACAACATTCACATAAGCCCTGAAGACATCATTGTAGGAGCCGGAGCATCTGAGGCTATTCTGTTTGCCATGAACACCTGTTTGGATGAAGGGGATGAGGTAATCATACCCGAGCCTTTCTACGCTAATTACAATGGCTTTGCAGTAAGTGCTGGCGTAAAAGTTGTACCTATACCTTCTGACATTCAAAGTGGCTTTGCCCTCCCTCCGATGGCAGATTTTGAGAAAGCCATCAGCCCCAAAACCAAAGCGATCATGATCTGTAATCCCAATAACCCAACTGGATACCTATACTCCATAGAGGAATTGGAAACACTACGTGATATCGTTATTAAACATAATCTCTTTCTTTTTGCTGATGAAGTGTACCGTGAATTTTGTTATGACGAAAAAAAGCATTATTCGGTGATGAATATGGAAGGCCTGGATGAACATGTAGTTATGATAGACTCTGTATCCAAGCGATACAGTGCTTGCGGTGTGCGCATTGGCTGTTTGATATCCCGTAACAAAGAAATCATGGCCAATGCCCTGAAATTTGCCCAGGCCAGACTGAGTCCGCCAACCTTCGGACAAATAGCTGCCGAAGCTGCTGTGGATACCCCGGAATCCTACTTCGATAATGTAATGAAGGAATATCTGGCACGCCGCGATACCGTGGTGAAAGCCATCAATGAAATGCCAGGGGCATTTTGTCCGAAACCTACCGGAGCCTTCTATGTGGTTGCCAAACTTCCCATTGATGATGCAGATAAATTCTGCCAGTGGCTGCTCGAAGATTTCGAATACAATAATGAAACCGTTATGTTTGCTCCGGCAACAGGGTTTTACTCTACTCCGGGAAAAGGAAAAAATGAAGTACGTATATCGTATGTGCTAAATGTAGACGATCTTGGAAAAGCCATGAAATGCACTGCAGAAGCTATTAAAGTATACCCGGGAAGAGTTAGCTAATTCATTGCCTGCATTTGTTGCATTAATTCCTCTGCTTTCTTCTTATTGCCCATATTCCGGTATACATTGATCAGATTCGCCATGATGCGCGGATCATTCGGGTTTTTCTCCAGAGCCTTCCGGAATAATTCGATGGCTCGGGGATAATTTCCCAATATAGCATGTACAATGCCCAGGTTTTCCATAACAGAAGGATCCTCCGGGTTTAATTCATAGGCTTTGCTCAGGTATTGTAATGACATTGGAATATTCTGCAGCTTTTCGCCATAAATTTTACCCAACTTATTGTAAGCAAGAGCATTATAAGGGTGATCCTTTATTACTTCATGCAATAACATTATTCCCTGCTCTATCCGGTTTGTCGAAGCATAGATATCAGCAAGGGAGATGTGTGCATCCGTTCTTGTGGCTTCATGGTTTTTCAATGCATTAAATACTTTTTCTGCGGAAGCATAATCTTTAGCCAGATAAGATTTATGCGCTAACAAAGAAATTTCCCGCAACATTTCTTCCAGTTTTCCCGGGGCAGGTTTTAAGACCAGGCAATTTTGATAGGCTATAAGAGCCCCCTGATAATTCTCCTTTTCCCTCAGGGTATTTCCCAGCAAATGCCAGCCACCATAATTAGCAGGATGAATATCAACAGCACGGGTTAAACAAATTTCTGCCTCTGAAAGCATGTTAAGCTTTATCCCAGGATCCTCACTCTGCAATGCTTTGTTTAAATATGCCCCGCCAGCAGAAACATTGCATTTTGTAGAATTTACGGAAGTTTTTACATCCGTTGTGAACAACACAAAATCATTTTTCCACACAGTATTTCGCTGGATGGTCTTCGCAGAAAATGCAAAAGCAAGTAAAATAATAAAAACCAATGCTAAAGAAACGCTCATTCGATAGGCAATATACCTTATTAACACAGCATAAACAATGCCAGCTCCAATCAGGGGCATATATAAAAAACGCTCATTCATAAAAGTGCCAACATTAAATATCAGATTGGAAGAAATCGAAAAAGTAAGCAGAAAAACCAATAATCCATATATTCCAACTTCTTTTTTCCTGAAGCGAACAAATGCAAGAACCACAAAGAATACATACATCAGAAAACTACCTGTTGCCCTGACATCACCAAAATCAATTATGGGAATTTGCTTTGGATAATAATCATGGGTCAGCGGATGAGGAAATATCATCAATTTCAGATAAATAAGCCATGTATAGAAATTTGTGGCATGCCGTTCGGCAAAACTTGCTTTCGCATATGGGTCGTTTAAAATCTCATCGATCTTTTCATTGCTTATTAGATATCCCAATGCATTATACCGTAAAATAAGATATACCCCGAAAGACACCAGCAGGGCAGAAAGAATATACAAATAATTTCTTCGGAGAGTAGAGGTAAAAAAGAATAAGGTAAGCGGAACAACTGCCAGGAAAGTGACGGTATTTTCTTTAGAAAGTAAGCCCAGCAAAAACATGATCCCGCTAAAAAGTAAAAATATCCTTCTGGAAGATTTCGTATAATGCAAAACAAAATACAGGCTCCATAATGAAAATAACACACTCAGTATTTCATCTCTTCCCTTAATATTGGCAACGGCTTCCGTATGCAAGGGGTGAACAATAAAAAACAAAGCTGCCAGAAATGGAATCCCTACATACCATTGCTTTCGATCACTCCCCTGGAAGAGAAACATGAGCACACAATATAATATGTATGCTGTTAACACATACAACAAAACATTTACTAAATGACCTACAAAGGGGTTATTCCCAAATATTTCATACTCTGTTGCAAACATAAGCTGGCTTAAGGGCCGGTATCTGCCCCCTGCAACCAGTTTTTTCTGTGTTCCAAAAAAACCTGTAAATGCATCATTGCTTAATACATCAGGTATTCCGGCCAGGCCATCCTGCGTAAAATCATTATTCGTAATGATCATCTGATCATCCAGCGCATAATCATATTGAACTGTCTGAATATATAACCCAAAAGCCATTATTAACAGGATAAGCAATGGCCAGTTCGCAAAATTTTTCGGAATACTCTTTGCAGGTTCATGTATTTTCGGACCCAGATTGGTGTGTGGGCGCTTTCCTTTTTGATGCTGTACCTTGTGCTTTTTCTTTTTTGTACTCAATGGAATGATATTTTATTCAAAATCCGGATATAGCAAATACTTCTTTCTAATTATCTTATATGCCTGCAAGTTTTTCTGCCATGATTGACGAATCTTATCCTCCGAATCACCACGCATCAGTTGTTTTTTCAACTCATCGGAGCCGGCAAGCAAATTAAAGGAATTTCTGAAAAAATCTGATTTTTTATGCAATTCCTGATAGGTGTGTATCAACCAAAACAAATAGATTTGGTTGCTGTTTCGGATAAAGGTTAATCCGAATTCCTCCAGGTCTACCCCATAGCAAATCTCTCCCAAATACTTTGGCCTGGTGCTTTTTCCGGGAATGCTTTTAGGGGTAAAACGAAACTCCCGCTCTTTAAGGAGTGGATGTCCAAATACCTGAAAAGGCTTATCTGTTCCCCTTCCAACACTTAGAGTGGTTCCTTCAAAAAGGCCGATTGACGGATATAAATACACCGAACTCATATTTGGAAGGTTTGGTGATGGAGGGATTGGTAAAACATAATAATAGGTATGCTTGTAATTCTCCGTGCGTACACACTTCAAATCACAATGCAAATTTATTCCCAGCCAACCCTCCCCGTTGATCATGCTTGCAAATTCCGCTATGGTCAAACCATGGACAATAGGAACAGGATGCATCCCTATAAAAGACCCATATTCAGGTTTTAAAATCGGTCCATCCACATAAAAACCATTGGGATTCGGGCGGTCAAGGACAATCAGTCCTACTTTATTTTCAGCACAAGCCTGCATCACATAATGTAATGTTGAGATATAAGTATAAAACCGAACACCCACATCCTGAATATCAAAGATCACATAATCAATATCTTTCAGATAGTCTTCTTTAGGTTTTTTGCTGCTTCCGTAAAGGGAAATAATAGCTGTACCCGTTTCTGTATCTTTACCGCTTTTAATCACCTCACCTGCTTCTCCTTGTCCGCGAAATCCGTGCTCTGGACAGAACACCCGTTTTACATGCATCCCGGCTTCCAGTAAACTATCAAGAAGGTGCTTCCCGTTAATAGTGGAGGTATGATTAACGACAAGAGCAATATTTTTTCCTTTTATCCATGGAAAATAAACCTCTGTGCATTCCGCACCCGTCCGAATATTATCATCTGTTATGATACGGCCTATTACTTTGTATTCTTGTGAAACTGCAATTCCATATGTATATAGGAATATAAAAAAAACAATGCCAGATATACATTTTTTGCTACTAAATAATTGATTCTTCATCCCCAATTCCTTAGATTGTCTATTTTTGTTAAGCTACAAATTTAAGCAATTGAATTTAGAATTATTCATAGCAAGAAAGATCATTAAGCCGGAAGCACTCAATTTCAGCCGTTCGGTTATCCGTATCGCTGTTACCAGTATCACCCTCGGTCTTATTATGATGATTCTCTCTGTGGCAATATTAAATGGTTTCCAGAAGGAAATCCGTAATAAAGTAATAGGTTTTGGTGCCCATATTCAGATCAATTACCTGAATGCAAAACACGATTTTGAACCCCGGCCACTGAGCATACAGCAGAACTTTTATCCTCATCTGGATACTATTGATGGTATTCGACACATTCAGGTTTATGCTACCAAACTTGGATTAATTGCTACCGATAAAACGAATGAAGGAGCTGTTTTAAAAGGTATTGGCAGGGATTACGATTGGAGTTTTTTCAAAGATAAAATTATTGAAGGTGAAAAGATCATTATTGCTGATACAGGAAAAACCAATGATATCCTGATATCAAAACATCTTGCACAAAAATTACTCATCAGGACGGGAGATAAAATCCGTATGTATTTTGTAAGCAATGACAGCAAACGAGCCAGGGCGTTTCATGTAAAAGGTATCTATGAAACCGGCCTGGAAGAGTTCGACAGGATGTTTATAATTTGCGATATTCGGCATGTGCAGCGCCTAAACCTTTGGTCGGAAGATATGGTGAGCGGTTTTGAAGTCATGATCGACCGTTTTAACACCCTGGATGAAATGGGTGAGATAATCAATGATATGACTCCGGGCAGTATACAGGCAAAAACGATCAAAGAACTTTACCCTGAAATATTTGACTGGCTTGAACTATCTGATATGAATGTGGTCATCATTCTGGTTTTGATGATTATGGTTGCCAGCATCACTATGATTTCCACCTTATTAATTCTTATCCTTGAACGAACCAACATGATAGGAATTCTAAAATCGCTCGGCAGTCGCAATTGGAATATTCAAAAGATTTTTTTATACCACGCAGCATATATTATCATACAGGGATTGATTTTGGGAAATAGCATTGCCCTCATAATGGCATTCGCCCAAAAACACTTTAAATGGATCAGGCTTCCACAGGAATCCTATTATGTAGACAGTGTTCCTGTTTATATTGATGCAGTCCATATTCTGCTTATCAATGCAGGTACCCTCATTATTTGTATGCTGATGCTTATGTTGCCTTCCTTCCTGATCACCCGTATCAGCCCGGTTAAGGCAATCCGTATGGATTAAAAATATATTTATGAAAGTACATTTTATTGCTATCGGGGGTAGCGCCATGCATAACCTGGCAATTGCACTGCATAAAAAAGCGTATTCGATCACCGGATCAGATGACGAGATCTTTGAACCTTCCAAGAGTCGCCTTGCAAAACTAAACCTGCTGCCACCAAAAGAAGGATGGTTCCCCGAAAAAATCCACAAAGAGCTGGACGCAATCATCCTGGGGATGCATGCGAAAGCCGACAACCCGGAGTTAATCCGCGCCAGGGAAATGGGACTAAAAATTTATTCCTTTCCGGAGTTCCTTTATGCACAAAGTAAAAACAAAATCCGTGTTGTTATTGGAGGAAGCCACGGAAAAACCACTATCACTTCCATGATCATGCATGTGCTAAAAACCTGTGGGGCAGACTTCGATTACCTCGTTGGTGCCAAAATAAAAGGCTTCGACGTTATGGTCAGGTTAAGCGATAATGCAGGCATCATTATACTGGAAGGAGATGAATACCTCACATCTGCCCTGGATCCCAGACCAAAATTTCATGTGTATAAAGCCAACATCGGACTGATAAGCGGTATTTCCTGGGACCACATGAATGTTTTTCCACATTTTGAGGATTACCTGAGACAATTTAGAATTTTTGCAGGCGAATTACCCGAAGGTGCCAGGCTGATTTATTATAAAGAGGATGAAAACATTCAAAAAATCCTGCCTGCTGCAAAACTATCAACCCGTAAAATTCCATACAATGTCCCGAAATATCGTATTGATAATGGAATGTTTGTATGGATAGACAAAGATCAGGAAATTCCGTTGAAAATTTTCGGAAAACATAATATGCAGAATATGATGGGCGCATGGCAGGTATGCCGTGAATTAGGAATAAGCAAAAAGAAGTTCCTGCAGGCCATTGCAAGCTTTGAGGGAGCAGCCAACCGCCTGGAAAAGCTCGCTGAAAACAAAGATTCTGCCGTATTTAAGGACTTTGCCCATGCACCCTCTAAACTAAAAGCTACCACTGAAGCCGTTAAAGAACTCTATCCCCACCGTCACCTGGTGGCCTGTATGGAATTGCACACCTATAGCAGCCTGAATGAAGCCTTCCTGCCCCAATATGAAAACAGCATGAACCTGGCTGATACAGCCATTATATATTTTAACCCGCACGCATTACAACTCAAACGCCTTCCTGAGCTGCATACTGAAAAAATAAAAGATTATTTTAACAGAAATGATCTTCAGGTTTTTAATAATAAAGACAAGCTAAGGAAATATCTGCTGAATATATACTGGAACAAGAAAAATTTGTTGATGATGAGTTCTGGAAGTTTTGACAACATGGATCTAAAGCAAGTTGCGGATAAAATAACCAGAAGCTGACAAAACACAGCTTGGCAAAAAATTTGTAGTTTTGTGTACCTAAATTGCATACTCATGAAAATTAGAAACTGTATACTCTTCATATTCCTTTTCAGCTTCCAACTTAGCGGTTATACTCAAACAAATCCGAAAATTGAATTTCTGAAAACCATTCATGATTACGGAACAATCAAAGAGGAAGACGGGCCCGTTAAATCCAGCTTTCTTTTCATCAATAAAGGCAACGCCAACCTGAGGCTGAAAGACGTTCGTCCATCCTGTGGTTGCACAGCGGCTAACTGGACCAATGAGCCAATTGTACCGGGTGATACTGGTTTTGTGTCAACCGTTTTTAATCCGCAAAACAGGCCGGGAATATTCAATAAGGGCATTACTGTGATGACTAACGATCCTTCCCACCCCCGAATGGTGCTGGTAATAAAGGGAAAGGTAGAGCCCAGACCGAAAACTATTCTCGACTATTACCCTACTGAAATTGGTCAGCTGAGGTTTTATTCCAACCATCTCGCTTTTATGGATATATATTTCGGAGAAACCGATACAGATACCCTTAATATTTATAACAATAGTGATCAGGATATGAGCCTTGCTTTTAAAGATATTCCATCCCACCTGAGCGTGAAGGCCATTCCGGAAATCCTTAAAGCCAAAGAAGAAGGTGTCATTATCATTACTTACGACACCAGGAAGAAAAACGACTGGGGCCTTAACTTTGATCGCTTTGTACTTGTTACCAATGACAGCATTCAACCAACTAAAATCCTGAACGTAAGTGCTATCGTCCAGGAAGATTTCTCCGGGCTTTCTGACAAGGATCTGGAAAAAGCACCTAAAATTGTTTTTGAAAATGACCGCTTTCGTTTTGGACAAAAAAAACAAAACGAAAAGCTGGAATATACTTTTCGTTTCTCAAACGAAGGTAAACGCGATTTGATCATTCGAAAAATCAAGGCCAGTTGTGGATGTACGGCAGTAGAACCCGAGAAAATGACCCTGAAAAAAGGGGAGAAAAGCAATATAAAAATTGTTTTTAATACGGTTGGACAGCGCACAGGAGCGCAACACAAAACCATTACTGTGATAACAAATGATCCCCAAAACCCCACAACCAAATTACATATACAAGGAACATTAATGCAATAATATAAACAATCAGATAAATGAAAAAATTACTTTCCGGACTAATTGTGCTGCTATTAACAGCAGGTATGGCTGTAAGCCAGGATGGCATTAAAAAGGAATACCCTTTTGAAATTGGTCATCTGCGTCTTAAAGCCAATTATATAACATATCATCAAATTAAACACACCCAGGTTGTAACCGACACCCTAAAAATTTACAATGACTGGGATTACCCGATGGAAATAGACTTTTTAAGGCCTCCGGCTTACCTGAAATGCCGTGTTGTCCCATCAACCCTCCCACCAAAAACCGGAGGATTGCTTATAGTTACCATGGATGCCCCAAAACGAAATGACTATGGGTTTCTTTACGATCGCCTGACTATGGTTACAAATGACAGTATGAACAAGCATAAAGCCATCAGTGTATCGGTAAATATAACAGAAGATTTCTCTTCCCTCAGTCCTAAAGAAAAAGAAAATGCTCCTGACATTGTTTTCAATACCACCAAATACAATTTTGGAAAAGTAAAAACAGGGGATGTTGTTCGTTATAGTTTTGTTTTTTCCAATAAAGGTGAAAACGATCTGGTAATCAGGAAAACCCGTGCGAGTTGCGGATGCACTGCCACTAAACCGGAAAAGAAAATCCTGAAAAAAGGAGAAAGCAGTAAGATCAATATCTCGTTCAACACCAAAGGACGCAAAGGGCGACAGCATAAAACCGTTAATGTGATCAGCAATGACCCCAAGGAATCCAATATTACCCTTCATATTGAGGGAACCATTACAGAGTAAGCGATGTCAGTGATCAGGATCGTATTGCCATTTATATACATTGTATGCGTAGGAGCTCTTTTTTCTCTCAACGCCCAGGAAAATAGGCTAAAAGAAGAATACCCTGAACGCCAGGGAAACCTGTTATTCAAAACAAAACATTTGGCCATAGATAAATTTCTGCATAACAGCATCAGAACAGATTCACTGAAAATTTTAAATGACGGAGATATAGTCCTGCAATTCGACTTCAGTGATATTCCTCCTTACCTAAGTTGTGAAGCTGTTCCTGAGAAGCTTGCCCCTGGTGAAAAAGGCATTATACGCATCCATTATGATGCTGCCAGAAGTGGCAACTGGGGTCTGGGTGTTGATGCCTTTCGGATTAAAACCAATGACAAAAAGCAAGCAGATAAATCATTTACGATTGGGGTTAATATCATAGAGGATTTCAGCCTGTTAACGAAAGAAGATTTACATCATGCCCCAAATATTCAGTATAGCAGTAAATTAATCGGGTACGGAAATGTAACCCAGGGTGAAAAAGCTGTGTTTGATTTTGTATTTAAAAACACCGGACAGGAAGATCTTATCATACGCAAGGTGAAAGCCAGCTGTGGATGCACAGCAACAAAACCGCAAAAAACCCGCTTAAAAACCGGAGAGGAAAGCTTTGTTAGAATCACTTTTAATACGGCCGGGTATATTGGCAAGCAAACCAAACAGATTACTATTGTTTGCAATGATCCTGATGATGCGGTAATTCGCTTATCTATAAATGCAAATGTTGTAAAACCTGATTAAGAATTCATGCTTATCAGGAATTCTTCGTTAGATTGCGTAAACCGCATTTTATCCTTCAGGAATTCCATAGCTTCTATAGGATTCATATCTGCCAGGTGATTCCTGAGCACCCATATTCGTTGCAATTGTTCCTTATCCAGGAGCAGATCTTCACGACGAGTACTACTGGCAACAATATCGATTGCTGGCCAGATTCTTTTATTAGAGAGTTTCCTGTCGAGTTGAAGCTCCATATTACCGGTTCCTTTAAACTCTTCAAAGATCACTTCATCCATCTTTGATCCGGTATCAATAAGGGCAGTAGAAATTATTGTGAGGGAGCCTCCGTTTTCAATCTGGCGGGCAGCCCCAAAGAAACGCTTTGGTTTTTGCAGAGCATTGGCTTCTACACCTCCGGAAAGCACTTTTCCTGAAGCCGGACTAACCGTATTGTAGGCCCTGGCCAGCCGTGTAATGGAATCAAGCAATATAACCACATCATGACCACATTCAACCAAGCGCTTTGACTTTTCCAGCACAATATTGGCAATTCTCACATGGCGTTCAGCAGGTTCATCAAAAGTAGATGCAATCACTTCGGCATTTACACTGCGTTCCATATCAGTTACCTCTTCGGGGCGCTCATCTATCAACAACACTATAAGGTAAACTTCGGGGTGATTATACGCAATGGCATTGGCAACCTCCTTTAAAAGCATGGTTTTACCCGTCTTTGGCTGAGCAACAATCAATCCTCGCTGCCCTTTACCTATAGGGGTAAACATATCTATGATGCGAAGCGAAATGCTTTCTTTCGCATGCCCGATAATAGAAAATTTTTCTTCAGGAAATAATGGTGTGAGATAATCAAAAGGGATCCTGTCACGTACTTCTTCCGGATTTCTGCCATTGATAAGCTCTACTTTAATAAGCGGAAAGTACTTCTCTCCTTCTTTCGGCGGACGAATGCTGCCCCTGACAGAATCACCCGTTTTTAATCCAAATAATTTTATCTGTGACTGGCTTACGTATATATCATCGGGTGAATTAAGGTAGTTATAATCAGATGAGCGAAGAAAACCATACCCATCAGGCATGATCTCTAAAACACCCTCGCTTGTTACAATACCCTCAAAATCAGCGTATAATTCTTCACGTCTGCTGTCGTTCTGGCGGTTACGGTTTTGATCCCGGCGGTCAAACCTTTTGTTATCATTTTTATAGTACTTTTCAACAACATGATCATCAGAGCCCTCCTTGTCTTTTTTACCCTGATCGTTGACTGTTTTATCTTCTTTCAGATGTTTTCTTTCCTTCTTATTCTCTGCATCAGCAGTCTTTCTGTCTGTTTTATTGTCTGTTTCATTGTCTGTTTTATTGTCTGTTTTATCATTCTGTAGTTCTATTCCAAATGGTTTGTCCTTAGCAACGGGTTGGTTTTTCTCACCAAGTTCAACCTTTACAGCTTTGGTTTTATGTATTCTTTTCCTTCTTCCTTTGTTATCATATGATTCCTGCTGCTCCTCTTTCTTGTCTTCTTTATTTATTTTCTTATCCTCCCTACCTTCGATTTCTTTCTCAGCTATTTTATTATCTGCATAATCAGTATTTCTTTTCTTCCTGCCCCGTCTGCTAACTTGTTTTTCTTCTGCCGTTTTAGCTTCCTTAGGATTCAAAGCCTGATGATCAAGGATTTTATAAATCAAATCCTGTTTCTTAAGTCCTTCAATTTTAGGAATATTCAATGTTTTGGCTATTTCCTTCAGCTCGCTTACCAGCTTGCTGTTCAACTCAATAATATCGTACATCACTATTTAAGATTAGTTAAATTTCTATATTGGATTTTATAATTATAATAAGGCGATGCTTAGCAATTCAACATGTTATTGTGAAATATTGTAACCAGAAATGATTGGAATAATTTCAAAGTATTTGCAAATATACAATATATTTGATTAACAATACATAACAATATTAATTATTTTAATTAGCAGGTTTATAGGAATTTGGTACTTTTACCAATCCTAAACTATAAAAATATCAACCATGATACAGCGTGTTCAAAGTCTGTTTCTTTTTGTAGCTTTTGTTGCCAATTGCCTCCTGTTCTTTTTTCCTATGGCCAATTATCATGATGCGATAAACAGCAAATACTATATTTTCAGTTTATTAGGTCTGAAGCACATACATCCGGACCCGGAACCTCTTTTCAGCAATTTATTTACCTTGCCTTTGATTATCACCAATGTTGCTGTTATTGCTCTAATCATTGTAGCCTTTATCTCCTATAAAAAGCGCCTTCATCAAATCCGCTTCTGTCGTTTCGGAATATTTGCCAATATTATTTTGTTGATATTAATTTTCTTCTTTTATGCCAGCACCATTGAAAAGTACACGTACAGCAAATCAGATTATATGAGCCATCCGGGTATCTTTTTCCCCATAGTCTCTATCATTTTCTTACTGCTGGCAAGCAGAGCTATTTTAAATGACGAAAGAAAAGTTAAGGCAGCAGATCGATTGCGTTAATTTATCTTTTTACATCAACTACCTCAAGGTTTTTCAATTCTTTTCCTTCCACCTGAAACTTCAGCATGGTCAGAGAATTTTGAAAGCCAAATTTTCCGGCAGCACCAGGATTCATATGCATAAGTGCAAATTTTTTATCATACATTACTTTCAAAATATGGGAATGTCCGGAAATAAACAGATCCGGTTTCTCCTGTATAATTAAGTCAATAGCTTTAGGTTCATATTTTTTCGGATAACCACCAATATGCATCATGATCACTTTCACTGCTTCAACGCTAAAAATCTGTACTTCCGGCAACTTGTTGCGAATATCAAAACCATCAATATTGCCATAAACACCCCGGAAAACAGCAAATGACCGGAGCTCTTCCATGAGCTGATAAGAACCTATATCACCTACATGCCAAATCTCATCACTTTCTTTCAGATGTTTTGTAAAAGAAAGATGCAGGTACGCATGGGTATCCGATAGCAGAGCAATCTTACGCATTAAAATTTATAGAATAATCCAATGCCAAAGACTTCCTTAAACTGTGTACGCGGACCGGTTTTGCCATCCTTATCAGTAATATCAATATCCTCATCATAAATCAACTGAGTAGAAATATTCGCTGAAAGGAATTTATTGATTTTCATATTTACCAGCACTTCCCAGTTAATATCAATATTCTGAGGTTCTTCAAGATAATTGGAGAAGAGTTCCAATTTGGTTTTCAAACGTACATTCGTCATAACTTCATGCTGGTAAAGGATTTTCAAAAAACTCCCGAACTCTGTACGTATTTTCTCGCCCTGCATTTCAATGGTTCCATCTTTATTGATGGCAATAGGTTCTACTCCGAAAGCTCCTGCATCCGCTAATACCTGGTCATTCACTATGGTCATCCGACCGGATAAAGGGGATAGCATTACCGAGAGGTCGTCGTTAGGTTTATAGTCCATGCCTGCTGACAATAAAACATAAGCAGGTGCCAGGAATCTGCTTATCACAACACTGTCGTTCGGATAATCGTAGCCGTCTAAAAATTGAGTTTTAAACCCCAGCATTAAACTATAATTCCAATATTTACTGGCTGTGAGACCAAATTTTGAGGCAAAATCAATCTTATCATCAGTTTTCCGCTGCTCATAAATGCCTTGTTTGAGCATGCCAGAGCCCATTTCAAGCACATTATCCCAGGAAACAGAATTCTTCTTATAACTGGCAATGATATTCAGAAAAGCATTGGCAGAGAATGTATTCTCCCCCCCGGCAGCCCAGTTGGTTAATGAAACCTGTGAAACGCTAAATGCCCCTTCACCGCCAAATTTCCAATATTTAAGACTGTCATTATCCTGTGCTTTCCCGATGAAAGGTACTGAGAATAACAGAATAAGAATGGCAAATATGTAGTTTATGTTTCTTGAATTCATAAGGAATACTTTTTTGAAAAATATTTTAGCATTATTTTACCTGATGTAAATGTACATCCGTTTGTGGGTAAGGGATACCAATATTTTCATTATCAAAGGTTTTCTTTACATTCTCCTGCATATCGAAAAACACACCCC
This sequence comes from uncultured Lentimicrobiaceae bacterium, assembly GCA_964654725.1. Taxonomy (GTDB): domain Bacteria; phylum Bacteroidota; class Bacteroidia; order Bacteroidales; family CAZZLL01; genus CAZZLL01. Next base: position 30,056 of record CAZZLL010000025.1, read on the forward strand.
AATAATCGCTGGCTTTCACCCAAACCCTGACAGCGAAATTTACTGAACTGTCTGCCAATTCAACCAAACCAATAAATGGGGCCGGATCTTTGAATATGCGATCATCATTTTCAATTAAACGCATAAGGGTATTTTTAGCCTTATCAATATCATCTTCGTACCCTATACCAAAGGTAAAATCAACCCTTCGATTTGGTTGTGTTGAAAAGTTTACCATGGAGCTATTGGATAATCCACCATTCGGAATAATCACTGTTTTGTTGTCAGGGGTTAACAAAATTGTATGAAAAATCTGAATTTCCCTGACCGTTCCGGTATAACCCTGGGCATCAATAAAATCACCTACTTTAAAAGGCTTGAACAACAATATCATAACACCTCCGGCGAAATTCTGCAGGGTACCGGATAATGCCATACCAATTGCCAGAAAGCTTGCAGCCAATACTGCCACAAAGGATGTCATTTCAATACCCACCATGTACATTACTGATATTATCAACAAGATCTTCAGAACAATAGAGATGAAGCTTACCAGGAAGGTTCTCAGAGATTCGTCAATATTCTTCACATGCATTTGCTTTTTGAAAATCCGTACGAAACGCCGGATAACCCAAAATCCAACAATTAGAGTAACAAGGGCTAACAGTAGCTTGGGTGCATATCCCATTAAAAGCTTAACCGCATAATCGAGGTATACCTCAAGTTTATCCATGATATTTATGTTTGGTTTAAAGAATGCGCTGAGAACTTATTAATCGACAAAGAAACAACAAAAAAAGCTAAATGTTAACAGAAATTAATAAACAGCCATAAAATCAGACTTCCAGCCAGAAGCTAAAAGCCCCCGAAAATGCAACCCCTAAATCAGCCTGATCTTCTCCCCTTTTATCCAGCCTTCGCTTCCGTTATCTATCCTGATTCGGTACCATTCGTTCAGTTCTTCCTTAATATAGACCTTGCTGCCCTCATGCAACACAAATAAATCAACACTCTCCTGGCTTGGCGAACTTTTAACGGTAACTACAGGAGAGTATACAATGGCGGTGTCCTGTTTGGCAATTCGGCGGTTTTGAATACGGGCATTATTTAAACTAATCAAAGAAAAGAAAAAAAGTATTAATGCCAGCCAGAAGCCTGCTTTTTGTATGATCAGCGATGAGGTAAGAAAATAAACCATGAGGGATACCAGAGAAAGGATAAAAAGCACAAGTCCTGTAAGAGCCCATATATCCATCGGAAAAGCATTATAAAATGCGCGCCACCATTTCCAAATAAAGAATTCTGGAACCTTGTCAATTTTATCAACTATGCGTGTGTTGGCAACATTCAGATTGAATATTACATCATTATGAGAAGGATTCAATTCCAGGGCTTTCTCATAATATAATATGGCCGGGGCAATCTGATTGCTTTTAAAATAAGCATTTCCCAGGTTGTAATACAATGCAAAATACTGATACTCCATGGATACCAATTCCTCATACAGTTCCACTGCGCGCTCATACTCACCTGCCGCATAAGCCTCATTGGCTGATAAGAAGACATCGTCTGGATTTGTTGAAAAAGCATTAACGGAGTATACCAACAAAAAAGCGAATACGATATATCTTATCCCTTTTTTCATTATTTTAACTCCTTTTCAATTTGACTAATTGTTTTTATTGCCCTGTTATAATAATCCTCTGTTCCCAATCTTTCCTGTTCAGGGGCAAAACGGGCAAATTCGCAATGGTTTAATATTTCAGTGATCTCATGCAGAGAAGTTTCACTGATGCCTTTGTGTTGCAAGTTTTTATGGACTGTATCGATTGACAAATCAGCCAGGGGGATATTGAATTTATCACTCAGATAGCCCCACAACGCTCGAGACAATTCTTCATAGAATTCAGCTTTGTTTTCAGCACCCATATAAGTCCTGGCTTTTCTTAAGCGTTTCCTCGCAACACGTGTGGCTTTTCGATGCTTCATTAGAACCGTATTGCTGCGCCTTTTTATTTGCCGATACCAAAAAGCGATGATCAGGATGCATAATATCAGGAGTATGATCATGAATAAAACAAACGGCAGAGAAAGGAAAAATTGTTCTCCTCTCTTCTTCAGGGAAGGCACCTGGCTTACTATATAATGAATATCTTTCCCGATGTATTTAATATCTTCCTTGCTGGTCTCGGATACTGTAATGGAAGAATTTGTCCCGTCTCCTTTAGCAATACTGAGCTCATACTTTTCGCTCTGCAGTTCCACATATTTTTTCTTTCCAATATCAAAATAGGAGAAAGTGACCGGTTCAATAGTAAAATCGCCCGGGTTTCTGGGTATCAACACATATTCAAATGTTCTTTTTCCGCTTACCCCTGATTCACTCACAGTTAACTGGTCATTGACCTTAGGATCATAGACATCGAAGTCAGGCGGAAACGTCACATTAAGATCGTCAATAAGCTTCAGGTTTCCACTTCCGCTAATCGTATATTTCAATGTAATGGCTTCATTGGTTTTAAACTCAGTAGACGACAGGTCGGACCTGAAATTCAGCAAGCCTACCCCTCCATTAAAGTTTGTTGATTTTCCTTCGGGCGGCAATGGTTTTACATTCAAGGTAAGTTTATTGGATTTCACCTCTGTTTTAATGTTCCGGTAACCGCCAAATGGTGAGCGGCTGAATGGATCCCTGAAAAAGTCCTCGAAAGGGTCGCGCATGCGGGTCTGCAGCTGCACCATTGCCTCCATTTCCAAAGGATCAATACTAAGTTTTCCGGTTTTCTGAGGAAACAAAATCATCTTATATATATCTGCAACAATATATTCTTTGCCATTGATGCGTTCTGTATGCTTATTTATCGAACGTTTATTATCCGGTATACTCTCTGTCCAGAACCCATTAGCTGCAGGTTGCTTACTGATAGCATAATCAGCGATGGTTACACCGGTATAAATCCTGAAAGTCACCGTAATCTGTTCCCCTATATAGGGATTGCTTTTATTTACAACAGCTTTCATAAATAAATCATCAGAAGTCAAAGCCTGCTTCTGTGTGTTTTGCTGCTGACGGGCAGGTCTTTGCCGCTGATTATTTTGCGGACTGCTTCCTTCAGCCACTTCTATTTTCAACCTATTGCTCTGATATGTTTTTCCTTTTACAACTACGCTGGCCGGTTTAAGGGTATAACTTCCTTTTTTCTCTGCCTGCAGATGAAAAGTATAGGTGTATTGTATACTTTGTTGAACCCCGTTCGGGGTTATATTCGTGGATGACATTGAAGACTGGCTGGGCCCCAGTATAACATTGAAACCGTCGAATGGCGGAAATTCAATCCCTGATGGTTTGGCATTTACAGTGAACTTCACCTGAAACTGCTCATCTAAACCTACTTGTTCCCTGGATGATGCAGTAATCTTAATTTCCTGCCCGAATAATCCACCGGTAAGCAATAAAAGAATACCCGTTATGTATGCTAAGTTTCTCAGCTTGTTCATGCTGTAATTTCTTTGTTTTACCAGTCTTTTTCAATCGTTGACCTGCTTCCTTTTGCTTTCTTAACATTCAGCTTCCGTAGTGTTTTAAGCTCATCATTTTGCAGGGCCTGCATCATGCGTTCTGCATCCTCTTTTGTCATCTGCCCCTCCTTTCTTTGGGCTTGTTGCTGTTCTTTCTCTTCTTCCTGATTCTTCTGTTGATTTTGCTGTTGTTCCTGATTCTTTTGATCCTGCTCTTCCGATTTCTTTTGATCCTGCTCTTTATTATTCTCCTTTTCCTTGTTTTCGTTTTGATTGTTTTCGTTTTGATTGTTTTTGTCCTGTTGCTGTTGTTGCTGTTTCAACATTTTTTGAGCATATGCCAGGTTGTATTTTGTATCCATATCCGATGGATTCATTCTGAGAGAATTCTTAAAGGCTTCAATACTTTGCTCATATTGTTTATCCTTTAAATATGCATTTCCCAGATTATGCCAGGCTTTTATCTTAAGGTTCATATCGATATCCCTCGCAGCCATTTCCTTCCATACCTTTGCAGATTCCTTGTAATTCTCCTGTTTATACAGGGCATTACCCAGGTTAAATTGTGCTTTCACAAAATCGCCCTGCTTTTCCAATGACTTCCTGTATTGTATTTCAGCATCGGTAAACGATCCTTTCTCATAAAATTCATTGCCTTTACGGGCATGCTTTATGGCCTTCTGTGCCGAAAGGGGCTGGTAAAATATACAAAGTAACAAAATGCTGACAAAAACCCTCATACATCATTTATTTTATTCCCGGATATCTTATTTTTAAAAAGCTTTATCCGGCTTAAAAATTTACTTTTCTTTTCGTTCAACAAGAATTCTATGAGCAGCAATATCAATCCTGCAGCCAGGAAATACTGGAATCTGTCTTCATAATCGCTGTAAATCCTCGACTCAAACTCTTTTTCTTCCATTTTATTGATCTGCTGAAAGATATATTTCACACCTGCTTTGGTATTATTTGCCCGAACGTATTTCCCGTTACCAGCAACAGCGATTTCACGAAGCATAAACTCATCCAGCTTTGTTACAATGGTGTTTCCCTCACGATTCTTCTTAAATCCCATCATACGATTATTCCTGTACACCGGAATAGGTGCTCCATCAGTAAGTCCCATACCGATAGTATGTACAACGATTCCTTTTTCTGCAGCCTGACTGGCTTTTCCCACTGCATCATCTTCATGGTTTTCTCCATCAGTAATAACAATGATGGCTTTATTCTTTTTATCATCTTCTTCCTTGAAAGCCATGGCAGCCAGTTCAATGGCATTTCCTACAGCAGTACCCTGTTCAGGGATTAGCTGAGGATTTATGGTAGAAAGAAACATCTTTGCCGCTGCATAATCAGATGTGATGGGAAGTTGAGTAAATGCTTTTCCGGCAAAAACAACGATGCCAATCCGATCACCCCCCAACCCGTCGATTAATTGTGAGATTGCTTGTTTAGACCTGTCCAGGCGGTTGGGTTTAATATCCTCTGCCATCATACTATTAGAAATATCCAAGGCTACCATCAAATCCACTCCCTTGCGTTTAACATCCTCCAGTTTCGAACCACGCTGGGGATTAGCTAAACCAATGATCAGAAAAGCTCCCGCAAACAAAAACAGAATAAACTTAAAAGTCAGCCTGGCTGGCGAACGCTCCGGCATCAAGCGCATCAATAATACAGGGTTTCCGAACTGATACAATGCCCGCTTCCTCCATTGCACCATTACAATAAACAATATAATCAGCAAAGGAATAATCAACAATCCATATAAATACTCAATATGTCCAAACCTAAACATCATAACACATTCTAAATCAAAATTCGCAAAAAAGCATATCTTGCAATTGCTTCTATCATCAGCAACAAAATACCTGCCAGTGCAAACCAATAAAACTCTTCGCTTTTCTTCTCAAATTCACTCACATCTATTTTGGTCTTCTCCATCTGATCAATTTCAGTATATATTTCCTTAAGCTTGTTAATATTAACTGCCCTGTAATACTTCCCTTCTGTTTGGGATGCTATCTCTTTTAGCACATCCTCATCAATTTCAACTTTCTGGTAATCATACACATAACTTCCATTAGGCCTTATACCAACCGGCACCTGTGCTTCTCCTTTGGTTCCCACTCCGATGGTGTAAATGCGTATACCGAACAGTTCTGCCATTTCAGCAGCAGATAAAGGATCCACGCGCCCCCGGTTATTCACACCATCTGTAATCAGAATAATTACCTTGCTGACTGCCTTGCTGTCCTTTATCCTGTCAACAGCTGTTGCCAAACCGTCGCCAATGGCAGTCCCATCTTCTATCATACCTGCTTTGATATCCCCAAATAGGTTATTCAGAACAGTATGATCAGTAGTCAGCGGACACTGTGTAAATGTTTCTCCGCTAAAAACCACCAGTCCAACCCTGTCATTTGGCCTTCCTTCAACAAAGGACTTAGCTACTTTTTTTGCAGCTTCGATTCTGTTTGGTGAAAAATCCCTCGCCAACATACTGGTTGATACGTCAAAAGCCAGAACAATATCAATTCCTTCTATTGAAATGTCTTGTCGGCTCAGGGAAGACTGCGGACGTGCAAGGGCAACAATCAATAAAGCCATGGCCAGCATTCGGAAAACAAATAATACATGCCTGAATTTGGCTGATACACCTTGTGTTCCAAAACGCTGCAGATCGCCCAGCGGCATTTGAATACTTGCATGACGCCGGGAGTGCCGAAACCAGTACCAGGCTGTTAGTGCCGGGATCAATAGCAGCAAAAATAAAAGCTCCTTATTTGCAAATCCATCAATTTCCATCAATTTCCATTACTTCTGTTTATCTCCAGCATCAGTATTCTGATCAGAATTTTCATCATAAACGATCGTCTTTTGAACAAAAATAAATGCCTCTTCCATACTTTTATCATTCTCATCAGGCAAAGGCTTCATTTTAGCAAACTTTACCATATCTGCACACTGCAGCATATTTTGGAGATTGACTTTCAATTCATCTAAAATTGGGATTTGTTCCATTTGCCCCAGAATTTCCCCGGATGTCATCTCCACAGCCTTCACCCTGAACCTTCTTTCAATATAATGACGGATAATATCCGTTAGCAGGCTATGATATTCTTTCACCCTTCCCCGTTGCCACAATTTTTTCGATTTCAGTTCTTCCAAAGCTTGCAGAGCTTCGGTATGCGGCGGCAATTCAGGTTTTTTAGTAAATATCGTGTCTCCCCTTTTTCGTTTCCTCTTATACCAGAACAGAAACCATACGATACCTGCCAGGAGGGCCACACCTATAATATAGGGCAATACCTCTGTAAATGTAAGCGGCACCTCAAGAGGGTCTTTTATTGGTTTAATAGCCTGAGTTGTATCCACATCCAGGGTACGCACATGAATGAGAAATGCTTCGCTTTCCAATGTATCCTGCTCCCCCTTTTCTATGAGGCCGTAAGGAAACACAAAAGGAGGAATAGCATGATATCCTGAATCAAAACTGGTGATGGTCAATTCCTGTGAATACAACTTCCAGCCCTCCCCAATAGCAGTGGTATCAACAGAAGTTTTTTCAATGATCTCAATGCCTGCGATTATAGTATCCTGTAATAATGGCCACATTACTTCCGCCTGCTTTTCAATCTGCAGCGAAATGCGCAATTTCATCTGATCACCAATCATCACGGAAGAAGAATCAACTTCTGCGATGGCTTTCCTTTCCTGGGAATGCCCCGAAACCAACCATAAGATAAATACTATTCCTGTTAATATCTTCCTGTACATATGATATGCATTAAAATCTGGACTCTCTTTTCCTGAACAAAGCCATTAACGGCCTGACATAATCCTGCACCGTATCAATATTCACAAAGTCTATCCCTGTTTTTACAAATGTATCCTTTAACTTTTGTTCCTTCTCAAACCACCATTTCTGGTATTTTTCCCTTGTTTTCCGGCTGGAGGTATTCACCCAGATCATTTCACCGCTTTCCGCATCTTTCATTTTCATCAATCCAACATTCGGGAGTTGAGCTTCTCTTTTATCGAATACCCTTAATGCAACAACATCATGCTTTTTATTGGCAATTCTGAGGGCATCTTCAAAATTATCATCCAGAAAGTCAGAAATAACAAAAGCTATGCTTCTTTTCTTAATGGCATTAGTAAAATACCTCAGGGCTTCTGAAACAGAAGTTGAACGGTTTTCCGGCTTAAAATCAATCATTTCGCGGATGATGCGTAGAATATGCATGCGGCCTTTTTTAGGCGAAATAAATTTTTCCACCTTATCACTAAAAAAAATCACCCCCACTTTATCGTTGTTCTGTATGGCTGAAAAGGCCAGAACTGCTGCAATCTCAGTAAGAACATCTTCCTTGAAATGATTTTGCGACCCAAATTCATTAGAAGCACTCACATCCACCAGCAACATGACTGTTAGTTCGCGTTCTTCCTCAAATATCTTTACATATGGATGGTTAAAACGTGCAGTAACATTCCAGTCTATAGAGCGAATGTCATCCCCATATTGATATTCACGTACCTCACTAAAAGCCATCCCCCTTCCTTTAAAAACAGAATGGTAGTGCCCCGAGAATATCTGATGGGATAATCCACGGGTTTTGATTTCAATTTTTCTTACTTTCTTTAATATATCAGTGGTTTCCACAAGAATGAAATTTTAGGGTACTTCAACCGTATTTAAAATTTCATGTATAATATCTTCTGATGTAATATTTTCTGCTTCGGCTTCGTAGGTTAAACCAATACGATGCCGCAAAACATCATGACAAACTGCCCGGATATCCTCCGGAATTACATATCCTCTTTTCTTTATAAATGCAAAGGCCTTTGCAGCCAGTGCAAGGTATATGCTTGCCCGTGGTGATGCACCATAACTGATCATACTGTTAAATTTTTTCAGCCGGTAATCAGCCGGATAGCGTGTAGCAAATACAATATCCGTAATATAATTCTCAATTTTTTCATCCAGGTAAACCGCACGAGTAATCTCTCTGGCCTTAATGATATCCTGAGGCTTCAGTATTTGACTTATTTCGGGCATTGATTGGGTAATATTTTGCCTAAGGATCATTTTCTCTTCATCTTTCTCCGGATAATTGATGATTACCTTCATCATAAAACGGTCAACCTGAGCTTCAGGCAACGGATAAGTCCCTTCTTGTTCAATAGGGTTTTGGGTTGCCAGAACCAGGAAAGGTTCCTGCAAAGAATATGTCTTATCCCCAATCGTAACCTGACGTTCCTGCATAGCTTCCAATAAAGCACTTTGCACTTTTGCCGGCGCCCGGTTGATCTCATCTGCCAAAATGAAATTTGCAAAAACAGGCCCCTTTCGAACTTCAAAGTCTTCCTTTTTCTGGCTGTATATCATCGTCCCAATAAGGTCGGCAGGCAAAAGATCGGGTGTAAATTGTATCCGACTGAAATCAGCCTGTATGGTTTTAGCCAGTGAACTGATCGCCAGTGTTTTTGCCAAGCCCGGAACACCTTCCAGCAGTATATGTCCGTTCGCCAGCATGCCTATCAACAAGCGCTCCAGCATATGTTTTTGCCCTATTATGACCTTGTGCATTTCCATGTTCAGCATATCTATAAATGCACCTTCCTTTTGAATCTGATCATTCAAAGTCTTAATATCAACGGATGCTGTCATATCTCTTTTTTAGATTTGTTTGCAGCGCAAAGTTAATATATGATGAAGGCTTGCTGAAATTCTTGGTGTTAAAAATTGTTAAGGGGAGAGATGATAAGATTAGAATGAAGAATGGATGATTAATTGTTGAATTATTTTATTATTATTTTGTTGGCAAAATAGTCAGGAACAATTTACCTGGCAAGAATCCCAAAACATTTTACCTTTACAAACTGTTTATATGTCATCCACGCAAACATCCTTTATCCTATGAAATTTATGATTACATTATTTCTGAGCCTGACAATCATTCTGTCGGTAATAACACAAACTTTTGGACAGGAAAACATATCTTCCAGGCAGTTAAATCTGAAAAACGGAATAGTAGAAGTAAACAGCAATCTCGATGCAATTCGCATGAATGGTTTTCATTCATCACGTTTTTTCAACGGGCATTATCACTACATTCTGATTTTTGATAACATTCCGGATGTGGGCATAAAAAAAGACTTAGAGCTTGAAGGAATTGAATTATTTGATTACATACCTGAATCTGGATATTTTGCAAGCTTAACGAAGAACGTGCATGCAGAAACATTAAGTCAGTTTGGGATCGTATCTGTTGTGGATCCTGGTAAAAAAGTCTTAATGGCTCCCCGCCTTTATAATCAGGACTATCCCGAATGGTCCCTGAGCGGAAACGGATTAATTGACTTAAATGTCTTAGTATACGCTGATCATCAGAGTCAAAAGATAAAAGAAGATTTGGGAAAATATGCCGACCTTATTCTGGACATAAATAAGAATTTATATACGATTCGAACTAAGATTGATAATATCAGCCTTCTGCTTGACCTCCCATATGTTAAGTATATTGATAACATTGCTGCACCTCCGGTACCGGATGATACAGAAGGAAAAAGCCTGCATCGCAGTAATGCCCTTAACGCCGCCTATAATGGAGGAAGAAAATATGACGGAACAGGAGTTCATGTGGCAATTGCCGACGACGGAGCCATAGGCCCTCATATTGATTTCCGGGGAAGGCTCACTCAGTATACTACAGCTTTAGGAGGGTCACATGGTGATATGACCAGCGGCATCCTTATGGGGGCAGGCAACCTGAATCCCCGCATGAAAGGCATGGCCACTGGAGCTTATATGCATTTGTATTCAATAACAGGATATCCCCATATTGTGGGTGCCGATACCAACCTGCTTAATCTTGGAACAGTCATTACGTCTACATCATACAGCCAGGGATGTGGCGGGGAGTATACGGTTGAAACCCAGGCCATCGACCAGCAGATCAGGCAAAATCCGTCCCTGATACACGTTTTCTCTGCAGGAAATTCAGGATATTACAACTGTGGATATGGTGCAGGAAGTGGCTGGGGCAACATTACCGGCGGATATAAAGCCGGAAAAAATGTAATCGCAACAGCAAATCTGGATAATATCGACAATCTCCAAACCAGTAGCAGCCGGGGCCCAGCGCAGGACGGAAGAATTAAACCGGATATCGCTGCCAATGGCTACAATCAGATGAGTACCGACCAGGACAATACTTACCAGGTGGGAGGTGGTACCTCTGCTGCCAGTCCGGGAATAGCAGGGGTATTAGCCCAGTTGTACGATGCTTACCGACAGGAAAACAGTGGCAGCAACCCGGAATCACCCCTCATGAAGGCTGCCTTGCTAAACACAGCTGAAGACCTCCAAAATACCGGCCCTGATTATGAAAGTGGCTGGGGTAGAGTTAACGCACTGAGAGCTGTTCGGCTGATTGAAGAAAAAAGATATCTTGACAGTGTGATCGGTCAGAATGATTCTTTGTACCATACCCTCTTTATCCCGTCAAATGTCAAAGAGGTTAAAATTATGCTCTACTGGCTGGATTATGAAGGATCCCCGACAGCAGGAAAAGCACTGGTAAATAACCTTGACATTAAAGTGCTGGCACCTGATAGCAATGAATACCTGCCCTGGATCCTGGATCCAACTCCAAACTCCTATAATCTGAGTCAGCCGGCAACGAAAGGAAGGGACTCCCTTAACAATATGGAACAGGTGAGTATACTAAATCCTTCCACCGGATTATATATCCTGTTCGTAAAAGGATTCCAGGTGCCGCAGGGACCGCAGAAATATTATATTGTTTATGACTTTTTATACGATGAAATTGAAATTACCTATCCAATAGGCGGCGAAGGATTTGTTCCCGGAGAAACCGAATTCATTCGATGGGATGCCTATGGCAACAGCAGTCCCTTTGTCCTTTCATACAGCCTCAACAACGGTAGTACCTGGAACACCATCTCCAACAATATAGCCGCTTCACAACGCTGGGCTTCATGGGTGGTTCCAGGCACCCTGAGTTCAGATGCCAGAATAAGAGTGGACAGGGGTAGCCAGGTTGATATCAATGATACCAATTTTACCATCATCGGACTGCCACAGAATATTTCTGTAGACAAAGCCTGCCCGGATTCCTTCAATATCAGTTGGTCGGCCTTGACCGGTGCTGCACATTATGAAATTCTGAAACTGGGAAACAAGTATATGGATTCTATTGGGATAACAAGCGATACCACTTTCACGCTAACAAATGTTAATCCAACTGATGAATACTGGATCAGTATCCGGGCTATAGACAGTTCAGGGGCGAAAGGAAGAAGAGCCAATGCAGTATACAAAACACCGGGGGTATGGAACTGTCCGCTCAACCTGGATGCTGAGATCTCCGGCATTATCTCCCCTGCTGAAGGCACCTACCTAAACTGTCAGGATTATTCTATGCTTGATGTGAAGGTATATATAAAAAACAACGGAACTAACCCGGTAAGTGGTTTTCAGGTATACTACCAGCTTGATAATGGCAACATCGTTTCTGAGAATTTTAATGATACGCTGGCAGCCGGAGATTCTGCCGCGTTTACTTTTAACTCCACCCTGGATATTTCTGCACTGGGTGATTATAGTTTAAATACCTGGCTGACTCTTCAGGGCGACGGTAATAAATACAACGACAGCCTGATTCATCATCTTAAAATGGCATCAGGAATTCTTGTTTCTCCGGATACTTCTGAAAGTTTTCAGGACATGAATCTCTGTTCAACCGACAGTGATTGTGAAGCTACCATATGCCCATTAAGCAATGGTTATGCCAATGCCGAAAACCTGCTAACCGATGATATCGACTGGAGGGTGAATCTGGGCAGCACACCTTCAAACAATACCGGCCCGTCTTATGACCACACCATGGGAACTAATGTGGGCAGGTACATATACCTTGAAGCCTCCAATGGTTGCGAAGGCAAAGAAGCAATGCTTATCAGTCCATGTATAGACCTCAACAACACTTTCTATCCGGAACTGGAATTTTGGTTTAATATGTACGGCATGGATATGGGAAGCCTGCATGTTGATATCCTTGTCGGGGCTGAATATGATATGGATGTAATACCGGCTATATCCGGTCATCAGGGCAGCAGCTGGCAAAGCCAAACAGTAGACCTGTCGCCTTACAACGGTAAAACCATCAATATTCGTTTCAGGGGTATCACCGGGTCCGGTTACAGAAGCGATATTGCCCTGGACGATATCACTATTAGAGAGACCAGTGCAGCTGCAATTCTTGAAAACAGACTTGAAAATACACGCATCTATCCTAATCCAGCAAGCAAGCAATTATTTATTGAAACAGTTAATAATCTGACATCAGGAAGTAATATTGAAATAAGGGATATCAGTGGTAAATTGGTATATTCGAAAAAGGAGCATAAGTCCCGGATACTGAAAATTAACATAGCAGACCTTTCGCCTGGCATCTATTCCGTACAGCTTAGAAATGAGGATGCAGTATTTTTTGACAAAATTGTGATAATGAAATAATCATAGAAAGCGATCTTCTGTAAAAACAGGAACTGATTAAATACAGGAAAAACTTGTGCCTGGCAAAGAAAACAGCTGACCAGATACACACAAATCGCACTCTCGACTCATAACTCACAACTATTCATTCTACAGCTCAAGTTTTTTGGTGATATCTTTAGGCAGGGCGTCTTTATGGATCATAATGGCGATGGTATTCAGGCGAACATAGCTTTCAGACATATTTAAATAACCATCGAAATCATTTCGTTCGGAGCCCCAGGAGTTCTTTGTAACATAGTACTTCGTACCATTCTGGTCAAGAACAATTCCTGTTATATGCATGAGGTGGTCATCTGTCATGCTGAATTTATCAAATTCTTCCTGACGCAAGGCCGCATCAATAAATTTCTCCTCTCCCGGCACAGATGTATAGTTTCTCTTTTCCTCTTCAGTTGATTTTTCAAAGTCTTTCTCAGGAACAACTGCCACCCCATCAGTAAATGAAAAGCCATACTCGCTGACATCACCATCCCATGAAATCGTGTAATCATTCTCAAGGGCATAATCCATAATCCTTACAAGATCGACCAGGGGAACATTATAATACAAATCATGCGACCAATTATCCGGAACTTCCAGCACAAAGGGTTCCCAATATGGCTGATGGGTAAAAGAAGTCACTTCAATATAATCTTCCGGATTGATATTCATTTCTTCGGCATACGATTGGGGAGTATACATTTTCCCTTGAAAATCGAACGTTTCCGGAATCTCTCCAAGGTATGCATCCAGCACAGCTTCCACACTTTTGAGCCAGGCATCTGAAAGGCGGCCATTTTTAAATTTCAGATAAGTATTTGACATGGCTTTCATAATGGCATCCAACTCATTGTGGTTATGTATTTCAAAGCCGGGTATAATGCCCGGATATACTTCCTCAGGCACAGCACCATATTTAGCAAGGGCATTGGTTACATCATGTGCCTGGCCTCCCGGACTAATGTTTCCCTTTCCGTGAAACCTAATATACCGTTCCACTTTATCCACATAAACTTTGCGCACAAAATACATTTCAGAAATATCATATACTGCACCGGTTTCCCTCATGAGTTCAGCTTCAAGAAAAGATATAGCTGCAAAATCCCAGCAGGTTCCGCTTTGTTGTTGATTTTTTACCGAAGTAACATCAACCATATATTTTTCAGTAAACACATATCCACTGTCTTGCTTATCCTGGGCATTAAGTAAAACTGAAAAGGAAGTTGCTAATAAAGCTAAAAATATTTTCTTCATACTCATTATTTTTATGGTTTCCAGCAAAAATACATTTTTTGAGGAAACCACTAACTTAGGTTTTTATACCTAAATCTGATTCTTTCTGTTCAAAAAATTTATATTTAGTATATTTGCATTTAATGGTTGAAGCATTTAGAACAGGCATCATAGGCCTGTTAATGTTGATATTTTTTACAAATCTTCTTTGGGTGTACGATAAAAATAGCTATCTTGCGCAGCTATTTTGAGGTTTAGAAAAAATGCAAAGCAATAATATAAATTACATGAATATGAAACGCAAAACAAACTTGTTGTTTTTACCTATTTCAGTCGTTATCATCGGGTTCGTATTTTTGTTGACAAATCTTGACAAAGAACAGAAATACAAACCACGAGCTGATAAAGATCATTTTTCGAGGGGCATAAAAGGTGCTGTTGAATGGATGATTATGGTAAAAAATAATCCGGAGACAGGTGAACTTGATCCTGCTTTGGTTTTAAAAGCCAGAGAACAGGTAAGGCTATTCCGGGAGAAACAATTAAAATCACTTGGGTTAACCTGGGAAAACATGGGCCCAGATAATATCGGTGGCCGAACACGTGCTATTCTTATTGATAAAGACAATCCCACGACCCTTTATGCCGGAGGTGTTTCCGGAGGTTTATGGAAAAGCACTACCGGCGGAAGTTCATGGGTACAGATTACAAGTGTTTCAGAAAATCTTGCCGTTTCAAGTATCACCCAAACAGCCAACGGAGACATTTTTGTTGGTACAGGTGAAGGCCTTGCAGCTCCAAGTGGAACAGTAGCCAACACAGGAACCATTGGTTACGGTGTATATAAATCAACAGACGGAACAAACTTCAGTTTGATTCCATCAACGATTCCCGTACCCAACAATAATTCAACTGAATGGGCTATGGTTAACAGGCTAGCCAGTGACCCAACCAATTCAGACCGGGTGTATGCTGCTACAAACCGGGGACTTTATATCACCAACAATGCCACCGGTGATGTTAGTAACATAAGCTGGAAGGTAGCAAAATACCAGATCAACTCTTCCACCTATACCAATATGGTAGGAGAAGCTTCGGATGTAAAAGTAGGCTCCGACGGAAGCGTAGTTGCAGCCGTAAACACACGTTGTTATACCTCCAACTCCGGTGATGATTCCACTTATATTTTGAGATCCGGAAGTTCATCCGGCTTATTGCCAAATTCAGGACTTAGTCGGATTGAGTTAGCTATTGCCCCTTCAAACACAGATATTATCTATTGTGTTGCAGCTAAAACAAACGGTTCATTGCACAACATCTATCGTTCCAATGATAAAGGAGTCAGCTGGTATATCATTGCCCCGGGAGGAAGTAGCAATTTCAACCTTTTTGGTGACAACAACCAGGGATGGTATGATAATGTCGTTGCCGTATTCCCTAATAATCCCGATAAATTGCTGGTTGGTGGTATCGATATGTGGGAAGGTTACAAAGTTACTCCTACAGGATTTTTTAACTGGACCCAAGTTTCATATTCAACTTATGTTCACGTAGACCACCATGCATATGTGTTCCATCCTACG
Source organism: uncultured Lentimicrobiaceae bacterium (assembly GCA_964654725.1). Lineage (GTDB taxonomy): Bacteria > Bacteroidota > Bacteroidia > Bacteroidales > CAZZLL01 > CAZZLL01. Next base: position 45,941 of record CAZZLL010000025.1, read on the forward strand.
AATCCGAATGTTGCCTATTTTGGAACAGATGGCGGAATTTTTATGACTAACGATGGTGCTAATTCATTCCAGTCGATGAATAAAAACTATACTACCACCCAGTTTTATGCAGTAGCTGTATCAGGACAGGGACAAGTAATGGGTGGCACACAAGACAACAGCACACCATACATTAGTCTTTTCGGAAATACACCTGAAGAAGCTGAGGAGTTATGGTATGGTGATGGTGGTTGGGCTTCTTTCTCTCTAATAAACCAGGAAGCTTTCTTTGTAACCTCGCAATTTGCAATATTGGGACGTTCTCCTGACAAGGGGTCCACATGGCAAACCTATGTTGATTTCTTCGATAACCGCATGCTGAACAACAATGATGAACCAAACTTTAATGCATCTTTTGTAACACCTCTCCTCCTTTGGGAAAGTTTTGGAGATCCACTTTCAAAGGATTCTGTAGAACATATTGTGAAAGATTCTGTTATTAATGCCGGAACAACGTTTCAGGTTGCCAGCTATAATAATTCATACCCCTTTGATTATACAACCAATACAACTCTGTATATGGATGATACGATCAAGGTATTGGACCCTATTCAGTCCAAATTTTTCCTTGGCGTTCAGGGGGGTGTATGGATGACAAAAGAAGCACTAGATTTTTCCAAGCGCCCGACATGGTTCAAACTTGCGAATTTGAGCGGAACCGTCCAGTCTATGGCATACTCTCAGGATGGTAACCACCTCTTTGTCGGAACCCAGGGAGGTACATTATACAGAATTTCTGGCATTCAGGATGGGTATGATTCTACAACACTGGATGTCACCAGTGCTCAAACAATGATACAAACAGATCAGATCAATACTTTTGGAAGAATCATTACATCCATAGCTGTTGATCCTGCAGATGCAAACAGGGTTGTTGTTACATTAGGCAGTTACGGAAACTACTCTTCCTGGGTATACTTCTCCAGCGATGCCCTTGGAACATCCCCATCATTTAATTCCCGCAATGGAAGCGGTTTACCCAGCATGCCCGTTTATTCTTCCCTCATTTTGCTCAACAATCCAAACACAGTGCTTATCGGAACAGAATATGGAATGTACGCAACAGAAAATATCAATACCAATTTGCCGACATGGACAGCAGAAAACAATGGCATGGATCTCGTGCCCTGCTATATGATCAGGCAACAAACCAGTCAAAATCCCGGAGCTACATCCTTCGGTGTCGATAATGGCGATACAATCTATACTTATTATCCGGGAGTTTCCAATTATGGTGAAATTTATGTTGCCACACACGGAAGAGGATTCTATAAATCTATGGATTATGTGGGAATTGGCGAACTGCCAACCAACAATACCATGTATAAGCCCGGAATAAAAGTGTATCCTAACCCTGCATACGATATTACAACCATCGATTACACCCTTGGAAATGTTGCCATGGTGAGTATTCAGGTTTATGACCTCAACGGAAAAATAGTTAAATCCTACGACCTCAACAGGAAAGCTTCTGGGAAATATTCATTCAATATGAACATTGCTGACCTGCCAAAAGGAACCTATATTGTAAACTTGCTTGCCGGCAATAAAAGTAGTACGTCTAAATTGCTTAAATACTAAAAAGTATAAATATCCTCAAATCAAAGCGCAATGGATTACGGTTGCGCTTTTTTTTATAACTCACAAATAATGTTCAGGTGTTTGAGTGCTCAGGCGTACAAGAGTTCGATCTTTGTATATAGTTGTAGCAATAATACAATGCACCAAAACACATGAAGACATGAATACGTGATCACGCAATGTGGGTTAAGTAGAAATTCCAAAATAAAGTGCAAGGCGTTTATGCAGAGATTGAAAGAAATTATGCACCCTGGTATTAATAAGAGATACGTCTTGCCTTTATTTTCACAATATTTGGTGTTTTTCAGCAGACCCTAAGTAATTGCCCGATTAATTGCTTATTAAAACCTAATCTGTAATAGTAATTAAAAAATGGCATGTTAAAGTGAGATATGATGGCATTAGAAACATTCTCCTGTTTTGTGCAATGGGTCACCCACTTTTTTAAATATTCATTTCGAGAAGCT
>CAZZLL010000026.1:0-44470 GCA_964654725.1 uncultured Lentimicrobiaceae bacterium
AACAACTGTCCGTTTTCAGCAGGACTGAGTGTCCGTTTTGGACAAGAATATGCACTATTCAATTACCAAATAAAATTAATACATTTCTGTTTATTTCAAATCATATTTATGCGATAATAAATGTTAATTATGTTAATTGCAACAAGGTAGTGAATCATTTATTTGTGAAATGAATTGCATTATGATTATATCAACATGAGGGTGTTAATATGAAAGGGCAAAAAAAAAGGCTGCCCTTTTCGGACAGCCCTTTTTTTATATGAGATCGTTTATTAGAGTTTTACAAATCTTTTAGAAAGCTCAACTTTGCTGCTAGCATCCATTATTAATTTATAGAAGTAAACACCAGGTTCAAGTTCATTTGTTTTGAATTCAATTTTATATTGACCAGCTTCCTGGAAATCATTCACCGGATTACTTATTAGATCACCGGAGATATTGAAAACCTGCAGACTGACATTTGCATTGTTTGGAACAGCATATTCTATAAATGTTTCATTATAGCAAGGATTTGGATAGTTTGTAACGCTTGCTTTCAGTGTTGGTTTCCATTCAATGGTAGGCATTAGGACACTGATTTGGTTTTCAAATCTTTCACCTTTAGGTTTTGCAAAAGCACTGTTTCTTCCAATATCAAATTGTATTTGAGTCCCTTGTTTAAAATTTTCAGTAGTTTGAATTTTAATTTCAAACAGTGTTTCATTGTTCAATTTATTAAAGCTGGTGCGCAAACTGGGATCAATCCAATAAAGTTTTATCTTATTGTTCGTGACAAAATATTTAAGGTTTTTGTTATTATGGTTTAATCCCACAATATTTACCAGGTCTCCCGGATAATTAATTTCCATGCCCATTGGACCAATGTCATCCTGTAAATTCAGGTTGACAGGAATACTAATTTCTTCATTAGTTTCAGCGTACAATGTTCCATTATCCATACTGATAATGTATGGAAATGGTTTGCCGCCCGGATCAAAGGAGCCATCAGGATCGCCATCCGAGGTGCCGCCGGTATTTCCTCCGGTTCTGTCTTTCGCAGAGGTAGTGTCAGGCAATGATAATGTAAGTGATTGAAATGACCATCCTCCCGGGTCTTGCCCACAGTAAATACTGAGAATACCATAAAAGTCATTCCAGTCAATATCCTGGTCATCGTCAATATCTGCTGCTAATTCTTCCATTTCATCAAAATTAAAATTCGGATGATTCGGAAGTAAAATGTTAAGCATTACTTTTACAGCATCAAGAATGGTTACGCCACCTGGTGTTTTTGTTGTTGAAAAATCAATGTTATATACACCATTAGACAAATTTGGAAATAGGTAATATCCATTTGCATCCGTGAATGTTGTATCCAATGCATTTCCGTTATTGTCGGAAATAATCACCATAGTGCTGTCAATTCCACCTCCCACGTTATGATATGTGACGAAGCCGTCTATTGTATCATTTTGTGCAAATAGTGGAGAGAAAAGCATAAAAATTGTAATAACAATTAAGGTAAAATTTCTTTTCATGATTTTAGTGTTTAGCTTCGTAAAATACATAAATCTAAGTTGTTATAGGAGCAATGTTAGTTTTTGCAAATAAGTGTAAAAATTTGCTAATTATCCATATGTTAATACTCATTTCGAGAAAAGGTAACCCATTTCTTAATAATTTTGAAAGGAGTCTTAAATATATTGTTAAAAACATAAACCTTCAAATTGAGCTAAACAATTTACATGCCACTATAAGAATTATCGTTTTTAGCAACAAAATGCTTTGCCTAAACAGAAACTAATATACACCATTTATTGTGTGTTTTGCAAGTATCTGTGATAATTTACATGATTTTGTATGTGAATAATAATAAAAAAAGCTCATCCCGAAAAGAATGAGCTTTTTTTATTGTTATTCCCTTGATGGGAAATATATCCTGTTATTGGATTATTATTTTTTCAACGATGCGTTCGTTATCGTTGTGAAGCATAATCATATAGATGCCGCTTCCCAGATGGCTGAGGTCATAATTTTTTAAATATCTTCCGTTAATTTCAATATTTGTCTCTTCTTCGATAAGAACTCCAACTGCATTAGTAATCCTGATGTCAAAAATATCATTGTAGGAAGAATTTAATTCCAGAGTAAATTTGCCATCGCTTGGATTTGGGTAAACATTAATATCAAGTTTATTTGCGAGGTCATCTATACTCGCAGTTACTTCTTCTCCTTTAATTTCTAATTTATAATCCCCGAAGCTGTTTTCATCGGATCCGTAAACCTTAACGAAATAAGTTCCGGCAGGCAAATAATCAATAAAAATAAAACTTTGGAGGCCACAAGCATTGTCGTCATAATACATATACCTTACTGCATCGCATGAGTCCCATACTTCCATTTTGGTGTCAAATGAAGATTCACACAGGGAAACAGAAACGTTCTGAAAATCTCTTGAAGCAGTAAAACTATACCAAACAGGTGATCCGGAAACATAGAGACCACTGATTGCAGGGTCATTTATCTCACCGTATTCGTAAGCTGTTTCACATGTATTTTGTGCCAGTACAAATGTTGAAAAGCTTACTAATAAAGCAATTAGAGTAATTTTTATTTTCATAATTATAATTTAGTTTTGATAGTGAACACATTAAACTAAGAACAAATATACAAAAAATTGAATTCATGGCAAAATAAAAAATGATAAATGGCTTATTATGCCTAGATTTTATTAACAATGAACACTCTTTTTTGTTTGCTGTGACAAAAGTATTAAAAAAATAAATACATCAATACTTTTGTGCTTTTTTAACGATTTTTTAAGATTAAGCAAAAAATAATCCAATGAACCAATTATTAGTTCTAAAAAAGATAATAAGGTAACCTTCTTCAGAAATCTTGTTTTTAGATGGATTAAGGGACAGAAGGTTTAAATAGTAATTGCAATAATTTATGGTTGAACACATTCTTTTATTTGAGAACAATCAGAGTTCAAGCTATATTTGTTAATTTTACATTTCTACTTAAAAATCGCCCTTATGAAGAATAGAAAGCCAGCCGAAAATTTCTCATTAAAATCGTTTGTGGTAATTCTGCTAATAATTATTATTGGCTCCATAGCCTATATAAATACCTTCAATGTTCCCTTTCAGTTTGATGATCAATATCACATTGTGGAGAACCAGGATATCAAATCGCTGGATACTTTTAAAGATTTTAATTATTGGCTGAATATCCATAATCGTCCGGTTTCGGAGTTTAGTTTTGCTTTGAACTATTCGATTTCAGGCAATGATGGTTGGTCTTATCACTTGTTTAACCTTTTAATTCACCTGTTAAGCGGCTGTTTCGTTTTCCTCTTTATCCAAACAATGTTCCGGTCAAAGGTATTAAAAGAGGGCAGGTATTCATCTTTTTCGGGTGAAATTGCTTTTTTTGTGTCATTGGTTTTTATAGCACACCCTATACAAACACAGGCAGTTACATATATTGTACAGCGGATGACATCACTGGCTTCGATGTTTTATTTAGCTTCTGTTTTATTCTATGTGCACGCACGCTTGAAACATACGAAGCAGGGATTCATTCCGATGCTTCTGGTTTTTTATGGATTATCTGTATTTTCAGCTATACTGGCTTTGCTTTCGAAGCAAAGTGCTGTTTCATTACCGGTGGCCATTCTGTTGGTGGAATTTCTTTTTATTCGAAATAAAGAAGGGAAACCTTATTATCTTCTTCTGGGGATAGCTCTTTTTAGTTTTATTGCTGTTGTTCTCATATTTTTTCTTTCTAATGCTGTGCCTAATGAAACATCAGGGATTAGCAGAAGTGAATATCTTTATACACAGTTTAGTGTATACCTGAAATACTGGCAATTAATGTTTATGCCTGTGAGTCAGAATCTTGATTATAATTATTCAGTATCTGTAAGTTTTTGGGATATAAGAACCATTGTTGCGCTTATCCTGAATATTCTGATCATTGTTTTTGGATTTTTCATTCGAAAAAGAAATCCTTTAATATCATTTGCTGTATTCTGGTTTTACATTGTTTTATCTGTTGAATCAGGAATTATTCCTATCCGGGATGTCATTGCTGAGCATAGGTTATACTTGCCAATTCTTTCTGCTGGTTTCATTTTGAGTGTCATTCTGCTGTCATTGTTTAGGAATAAACGGAAAATGTATTTATTAGTTAGTGGGCTAATAATTGTTGTTCTTTGTGTGGCAACTATTTCCAGGAACAAAGTCTGGCAGGATGAGTTGAGTTTATGGAAGGATACTGTGAAGAAATCCCCAGAAAAAGTTCGGGCAATCACGAATTTAGGAAAAGTATATAAAGATAGGGGGAATTATCCATTGGCATTGAGAGAGTTTGATAAAGCTATTGAATTACAACCAAATTATATTACCTATACAAACCGGGCAGAAGTGCATTTTTTAATGGGTAGTTATGGTGCATCTCAAGAGGATTACACCAATGCAATAAAATTGGATCCATCCCCGGCCCAAACATATTATCATCGTGGCCTCTGCTTTTTAAATTTGCAGGAATACTATAATGCGTACAAAGATTTTGAAACGGCAATCAATATTAGGCATACATTTTACGAAGCTTATATAGGTAGAGGTTTTTCCAAGCAATACAGGGGAGATCTTCTGGGTGCCATGAAAGATTTTACGAAGGCCATTCGGGCTGAGCCCAATAATCCTTTAGGTTATTATAACCGGGCCAATGTTCATAAGGAAATTGCTGATTATCAGAAAGCTTTTCGTGATTATTCTGTTGCAATAAAATTAAATCCTGATTTTGCTGAAGCATACTTTAAAAAGGGAATATTACATTTTGAAAACAGGGAAAGTGATTTGGCAATTGAAGCTTTTTCAAAAGTTATTGAATTAATTCCAGGCTTTTCGGAAGGGTTTAATAACAGGGGTTTGGCTTATCAATTCATATCAGAATTTGATAAATCTATTCAGGATTTTAATAAGGCGATTGAACTAAACCCGGGAAACACCAGTGCATATATTAACAGGGCAAATTCTTATTTCGAGCTTGGTGAAATGTTATTGGCTGCAAAAGATATTGATAAAGCAAAATCTTTGGGAGCCACGATCAATCCCAGTCTGGAGTTAAGGATAAAAAATGCTTTGTAATTCAAATCAAACAAGCTAAGTCTAAATTTGTTAAATTAGGGGTTACATAGTTGTATTAATGTATACAATAATACGACTTAACTGCGAGAAATAATTTAAGGATCTGGTGAATAAGGGGATTAAAATATTAATTATTGTTCCGGCTTTCAATGAATCTGAAATCATTGTAGATGTGATCAGGGCTTTGCATAACGAAAATCCTGACTGGAATATTCTGGTTGTGAACGATGCATCTACAGATGGTACTGGTGAATTGGTGCAAGAAACCAATTATGCAACTGTAATTGATTTGCCTTTTAATCTTGGAGTTGGCGGATGTGTTCAAACAGGATTTAGGTATGCAGTGAAGTACGATTATGATATTGCTCTTCAATTTGATGGAGATGGCCAACACCAGGTTACAGAGGTCTGGAAACTAATTAATCTCATTATCAACAACCAGGCAGATGTAGCTATTGGCTCGCGCTTTCTTAAAAAACAGAACGGGTATCGTACCCCAATTCTCAGAAGATTGGGGATAAGGGTATTTGAAGTTTTTACCTATTTTCTTATTCACCAACGAATTTCTGACCATACTTCCGGTTTCAGGGCTTATAACAAAAGTTCATTAAGGTTTCTAGCAGAATACTATCCTAGTGATTATCCGGAACCTGAAGCAGTGATATTACTTGGAAGGAATGGCTTCCGAATGAAAGAAGTGTATACTGAAATGCTTGAGCGACAGGGGGGGGTTTCTAAGGTATCTTTAACCAGGGGGCCTTATTATATGTTTAAAATATTGCTTTCTATGTTTATGACATCCATAAGATCACGAATAATTAAAAAATAGCCTATGCAGGTATTGGAAAATGTAAATATTACCAAAGCGCAAATCCTTGCAGTTTTTGTTAGCTTAACGTTGTTTTTCTTTATATTAAATCTTATCCGAAAGAAAAGTATTAAAGAAGAATACAGTTTATTATGGATATCTGTTAGTTTAATTTTTATCGTGTTTTCTGTGTGGCGTGAAGGACTTGATTTCTTTGCCCGACTCGTAGGGGTTGCTTATCCACCAGCTGCCTTATTCCTGATTCTTCTTGTATCTATCTTTTTAATACTTATTGAGTTTTCTGTTATCATCTCCAAATTGTCTGATCGCAATAAAAACCTTGCCCAGGAGTTGGGACTGCTTAAGCATGAAGTTGAGAAATTAAAAAAGGAAGAACAAGGATATTAAAGAATAAGATTAGCATAAAGCTGGTTGTATTTCTTGTTTTGAGAAATGATATCAAACTTTCTTTGTGTTTCGGTTGTCCAATGACCCGTATATGCTTCTTCCAGAGCCCTGATTATTCCTTTTGAACTAAATTCTTCCATAAGAATATTTTTACCGGATATTACCTCCTTTAATGCTCCCCGGTTTGAACTAATAACCGGGATTTCCATGGCAGCAGCTTCAACTGCTGCAAAACAAAACCCTTCGCTATAAGAAGGAATTACAATACACGTAGATTTACTGAGTAAGTCGTATAATGATTTTTCACTCAGGTTGTGATAAAGATGTAGATTTTTGTCGATAATGTGTTTTTGTGTCAGCCTGATTACTTTCTTAAAAGTTGCCTTGGGAATTGTAGGAATAATTAAATTAAATTGTACATCAGGGTGATTTCTTATAAACTGGCCTGCAGCAGGAATAAGCAGGTTAAGTCCTTTTGAAATACCCAGCCTGCCATAATAACTAAATGTAAAAATTTTGGAAGGTGCATATTTAACCTGATCAAAATGCGCATAATTTATACCATTATATATATGCACTATGTTGGATTTACGAATACCGGCTGAAATCAGTTTTTCTCTGGTTGCCATGGAAACAGCCACAAAAACTGAGAATGGTAATTTCAATAGCATGTATTCATACATAAAGTGCAATACTTTCATTGGATAACTCAAAAAAGGCATTTTAAACCAGAGTTTACCCCAAACTTCATGAAAAGTGATGATGACTTTTTTTCTATTTGCCATCCCGGCAATGATTGCCGGAAAGCCGGCATTATAAGATGTTGTGTGAATAAAATCACATTTTTGAGCTGCTTTGTATATACGAGGAATACTTAGCACCGTAAAGAAAAACCGGTTGATCAGGTTTAATCTGTATACCTGAACACCATTAATTGTTTCCTCTTTAGGAAGATTTTTATTAAAGAGTGTTGTAATTACAGTTACTTCATCTCCCTGTGAAACCCTCGATTCGGCAAGGTTTTTAAATAATTTTTCAACTCCGCCGATATTGGGATAATAGTATTCAAGAATATAAAGTATCCGCATTCAGGACTTGCTGTCTTATTCTGTTTTTATAAATTTTCTGCTGGTATAGAACTGACTATTCTGGATTTCCAGGATATAGGTGCCTTTTTCTAAGCTTTCGATGTTAATATCTAGCTTTGTACTTGCTGCATCGTACACCCCTTCATATACAAGACTGCCAATCGTGTTATAGATGTTTACAGTAATTCTGTCTAATAGGAATGTATTTGTTTGAACAGATATTAGGGATTTGGCCGGATTAGGACTAATGATAATATCCTCTGTGTTGATTATTTCATTGCCGGAAAGAATATTTTTTGTGCTTCCTGAAGCTGTATCCCTTGCAACGATAATCTCAAGCAGGTAACTACCGGTTAATACCTGTGATCGACCGACATTGAGATCTATTCTTCCTCCGTTTGCAAGGCTAACAACGCTTAAGGAAGTATCTGCCCAAGATGTAATTGTTGGAGCAGAACCAGTAGATTTAGCTCTCAACCTGTATCTGACATCTGAAGAATAGGAGTTTCCGTCTGTGCTGTATACTGCATCATGAACCATTGTTGAAACATAATAATCATATCCGGGAGGAAGTAATATTTGATAATTATCTCTATCAATTAATGTGTGAAGGGTAGAAGAAGTTGTTTGAATAACAGCTGTATCGTTTGTAAAATTTATAGTGTTGAACACATAAGCTGTTTGAGGTGTATTGTTATCCTCATAGGGATCAGGAGGATTGTTGGGATCATAACCATCAAGAGTGGAAATACCTGAATTTGCAGGATCGAGCCAATATTTTAATTGTTGTGTTGAAGAGCTGTTATAATTATAGGATTTATCAAACTTAGCATAATAATCGGGTCCAAGAAGATAGGAACAGGATGCCAGTCCTCCGGTTAGGGTGCCAATAATGCGATGTTGTTTGTCAAAAAGAGGCGAACCGGAACTGCCGCCTTCTGTGGTTCCCATATCCCAGATAACCTGCCAGTGTGTATTAGAGGTATATCCTGTATAAGAACTTGTTGTTGCCGGATTAAAGTCCAGGGAAATCTTTTTGATATCACCGCTTGGGTGATGTATGCAAACAGACATTTGAGGGGCTGTTGTATTTGCATTCCATCCTGCATAATATGGATTATAAGTTAAAGGAGGAGTGGAGTTCATCTCAACCAGGCAAAAATCAAGGTTGCTTGCTGTTGCCTTTAACGTACTTCCGGACAAAGTCTGCGTTGTTGGCCCCGTGCTCCCTATACAGCTTGCACTTTCATAATTAAAATATAGCACCATGCTGGATGCTTCTGTTGATGAACCTACACAATGATTAGCCGTTAAAAAGTATGGTGTTCCGTTATTTGAAGTGTTGTTTACAAGAGCCCCTGTACACAGGTAACTGTATGGTCCACTGGCAAAAGTGTATTTACATACAGCTCTTTTTTCTGTTTGCCATTTATTACCCGGTGGACAATTAACATTAATATTACAGGAGCCTGATGATTTGAGCATGTTTTGTAAGCCTTTGTAGTCATGTACTATGCTTTGAACGCGTATGTCAGGAAATGAAAACTGGGCTCCTGAACTATTGTATTCAAGGTATATGAGGTCCCCCGCTAGCTGTTCCGTCACGAAAATGTCTTCTTCTGCATTGTTTTCACTGGTATAAGCTCCAAGCACTTTTTCTTTGGTGTTATTATAAAGAAAGATCTTTTCATTTTCTTTAAGGTTAAACTCATCGAAAATAACGCCCATGGACAGGGCTCCCGGACTATTTATAGCCACGATCCAAATTTTATTGTCTCCCTTTTTTTCGATCCAGGTGCCATGCGTTTGCGGGCTAATGGCGGTATCTATAATTGTTCCGAAACGATATGGAAGTATCTTGTTAGCTTCATTTGCATCATCTTCTTCGAGAAGTATATCAAAATTTCTTTCCTCCAGTTTTATAAGTGGTACTTCAGTACTTGTTCTATTTTCAAAGCTTGCAGGACTTCCTTTTTGACGTATTTGAGCATGCACATTAACTATGATAAAACTCAATACGATAATACTGAAGCCTTTGATTTTCGAAAGTAATACTGCTTTCATTATTTTTAGATTGTATGTTTCTGTGGGCAAAAGTAATACATTTAGAGGAATATATTTGAATTCAGTCTAAATAGTTTTATTCCTTACAGCCTGGATAGTGCTTTCTTAAATTTGGCAACATACTTTTTCCAGGAGAAATTTTTTGACAGTCGGAATGCTTTTTCTGCTAATTCTTCTTTTTCATGAGGATTGTCAAAGAGATAGATCATTCTGGATGCCAGTTCCTGATGCTTTTCGGGATGAAAGAAATGAGCATGGCCTTTGAATATTTCTTTCAGACTACTTGTATCTGACAGAATACAAGCTGACTTGCAGCTCATTGCCTCCAAAACAGGCAGCCCGAATCCTTCATAAAAAGAGGGAAAAACAAATGCCAGTGATTGCGAATAAATAGCAGGTAAAAAATCCCTTGGAATATAACCGGGAAGTATGATGTCAGATTTATAAGGGTTCATCTGGTGTTCTCTGAAAAAGGAGGCATATTTCCACCCTTTTCCTCCAATAATAAGCAACTGGCACACTTTGCCTTTATCACGGATCTGTTGAAAGGCCCTCAGAAGAGAAATAAGGTTTTTTCTTGGCTCAATGGTGCCTACATAAAGAAAATAAGGTTTATTTATTCCTAATTGCTCAAGCACTTTTTTATCATAGGTGGGCTTAAACATTTCTTCTTTGCCCAAATAGATCATATGTGATTTCTCTTTTGTAAATGGAAAATGAGCATTAAGGTCATCGGTAGTAGTTTTGGAGTTTGTGAGGATAAGGCTTGCCTTATGCAAAATATTTTTCAGAAATACTTTTTGCAAAACCTGACTCCTCCATCTGTGCATTTGTGAAAATTTAAAAGGTGTGAGATCATGAATAACTGTTATACGTTTTATTCTTTTAGGGAGGTTGAAAGGCCCAAAATGTGCTGGTTCCAGCACTGCATCAACTTTCTGATATTTCAGTATCTGGGGAATAATAAAAAATAATCTCAGGCTCGGGAAAGTATATACTTTCGGATAATTCTTTATGATTATTTGCTTGGTGTCCGGGAAATCATTTTGTCGTTTGTGCCTGACCAGAATGTATTCATTGTCCAGATCGTATTTGATCAATGCTTCAACTAATTGCCTTGTATATATATGTACACCGGCTTGTTGCAGGTCTATTGGATCAGCAAGGATGGCAATTCGCATGACAAAGTGTTTTGTGCAAAAATAACAAAATCCATCAGGGGTATTTTCTTTTTGGCACAGAATTTGAATTTTATTGGATAGAATTAAAAACACAGCCTTATGAAAACATTCAGCAAATTTCTACTGATTTTATCCATTACAGGACTATTTTTTATCCTGAATGTTGATATGTTGAAAGCGCAGGTTATTGTTTCTGCAAAACCCGTGAAACCTTCAATAGTAAAAAATAGTATTAAGCATAATTCCGGCAAACATATTCATCAGTATAAACCCGGTTTTACCTGGATTGCAGGCCACTGGACTTATGATATAAAAAAAAGAAAATATGTATGGGTAAGTGGCAAATACATCGAAGCAAAAAAAGGACAAATATGGGTGAGCGGTCACTGGGAAAAAGTTCACGGCGGATACAAATGGATTCCCGGTCACTGGAAAAGGAAATTGAATGGAAGAAAAGCCCCGTGCATCTGAGAAAAGTATGGGGCTTTTTGTTTCATTGCCCGGAAGGATGATTTATTCATACAACCATAAATTTATATCTTTGCTTACTAACAACTTAATTTTAATAAAATGGATATGAAAAGAAAAAGCCTGAACATTGTTTTGACAGCTTTATTTGTGTTGGCAGCCTTTTCCGCATTTTCACAAACAGAAGCTGAAAAGGAACTAGAAAGGCAACAAAAGGAACAGGAAAGAGCTGATAGGGATCAGGAGCGATTAGATCGCCAATTGGAGATACAGCAACGCCAAGGGATGAGAGATAATAAAGACAGAGATGATCGTCCTAACAGGGGAGATCGTCAATTGGCGGAAGAATATGCATTTGTATCTATCGATGGTGAGCTTTTTTCCAATGAAATACTCATCACCATTGATTTGGGTATCAGCGATGAGGCTGTTGTAGAAGCCGCAGAATATGAAAAAGAACTGGAAGACGTGACTTCTTACGTAGAAGTATTGAATTTTATGACACAAAAAGGATTCAGGCTGCAAGCAGCATATGGCAAGGCTGACGGGAAAGGGATTTGCTATTTGTTAGGTCGGCGCACCCGTTAGGCCTTTGCAATTCAATAAGAATTATACGAAAAAATAGATTTTTAATAAATGCGGGTTACAAATCCTGAAATCAGGCAACAATAGATAACTGGTTTTTTTTTAGTTCTCCGTTTCATACACTAAAGCATTGTGCTAAGAAGAATCTCTAAAGTAATCCCGGAAAATAATAAAATTGAAAGGATCTGGATACTTGCTAAAACAGATTTTATTCAACGCTATTATGGAACCGTCCTTGGGCTTTTATGGGCGTTTATTAATCCCATGATCAGGATAAGCGTGTATTATTTTGCCTTTACCCTGATATTTAAAAACCGTATCCCCAATTATGCTTTGTATCTTTTTTCCGGGTTGATATTTTGGTTTTTATTCCAGGAAGCAACGAAGAAAGGAATTACCCTGTTAAAAACTAAACGCTACCTCATTGAAAACATCCACATTAACAAGCTTGATATTTTTATTGCATCCCTGTTAAGCGTGATGTTTGCTTTCTTCTTTAATTTTACTGTTTATCTTTTTGTCAGCTTTTTCTTTTCTATAGATTATTCCTGGAATATTTTATTCTTTCCCTTGTTGCTTGCTAATGTTTGTATTCTAATACTAGGAATCAATTTAATTTTATCCACTCTGTATATTTACATACGGGATATTACGCATGCATGGGATATGTTTTTGTTTGTTTCATTTTGGGTAAATCCGATATTATTCAGGGGGGATGTTATATATCAGCAGTTCCCGATATTGATTTATTTAAGTCCTCTTGCTGGTATTATTATTAATGTTCGAAATGTATTAATGTATGGTTCATCACCTGATATGTTCTTCTTTGTTTATGATTACGTCTTCGCTATTATATTTTTTGCTATTGGCATAAGAGTTTTTAATAAATATTCATATAAAGCTGCTGAAAGTGTCTAAGAATATTGAGAATAGAGAACCGGTGATTCGTCTAGAAAATGTCAATAAGACATTTTTTATCAGGGATAAGGCATCCTTCTCTATACGCGACAGGGTTTTCAATGTTTTTAACAGTGGACAAAAAAGAGCCATACATGCATTGCAGGATATTAACCTTGAAATAAGAAAAGGTGAATTTATTGGTGTTCTGGGGCGGAATGGCAGTGGTAAATCCACCCTGATTAACGTTATGTCGGGCGCATATCCACCCAATGAAGGAGGAATTACTGATATTAAAGGAAAACATATGCGCCTGAGTTTGGGTATGGGGTTTAACAATGAGTTAACCGCCAGGGAAAATATTTATATAAATGCAAGTTTATTGGGAATTACTTTCAGAAAAATAGGTGGGATTTTTAATGATATCATTGAATTTGCTGAACTGGAAGGTTTTATTGATACGAAAATCAAGTATTACTCCAGGGGAATGCGTTTGCGCTTATCCTTTGCTATTGCCTTGCATGCCCAGGCTGATATTTTTTTAATGGATGAGTTTTTTGGCGGGGTAGGTGATGAACGCTTTCAGGAGAAAACGGTTAAAGTGTTCAAGAAAGCTTTTATAGAAGGCAAAACTATTGTTCTGGTTAGTCATAGTATGGAAACAATAAAAAAATACAGTGACAGGGCAATGCTGCTGAATAACGGGAAATGTATTGCCTTTGGAAATCCTGACATGGTCATTAGAACATACAGGTATTTATTAAAGGGAAAAAGTCAAATGACATGAGTTTTGGGATTCTTTCAGATATCACTATTTTTGCAGCTCGAAGAAAAATTGCTCTGTTTTATAAGCATATAGGTTTATTTTTATTTATTAAATTACCTAAATAGCACATGTATTTCAGGTATTAGCCACCATGTTAAAACTTAAGATTGCACATATTACACATCCGGTCATTGATAAAAATGACAATGTATTAACTATGCTGCAACCAATTACATTTGAGAGCATGCGTCAGGCTCAAAAGGAAGCGAAGAAAAACAAGATTATAGTAGAATTATATACCGCTACTTACCGGGAAGACCAGCATATTGTACCTTCTTATTTTAAAAGCACCAAACCTTTCGGACGTTCAGCATATGACCTGAAAAACTTTTCTGAAAAGCGTAAGAGGCCACTGATAAAGGATGTTCTGGATAGATTATATGAAACATCAGATGCTGATTTCTTTGTGTATTCTAATTCTGATACTGCTGTTGTACCTGAGTTCTATTCTCTTCTTAAGCAGTATATTCTGATGGGGATGGATTCGGTTGCCATTAAACACAGGATAATCGATAAGAAATATACAAGGGTAGCGCAATTGTCGGAAATGTACAAAGAACAGGGTAAATTGCATCCTGGTTTTGATTGCTTTATGTTTAACCGGGATATTTATCCAAAATTTTACCTTGGGGCAAGTTGTGTCAGGTCGAACTGGTTGGAAAGGGTGTTGTTGAGCAATGTTATTACCTTTTCAAAAAGCTTTGATTTTATCAAAGATGAATACATGACTTTCTGCAATGAACTTGCAGAACAATCAAGGGAGGTTGTGTTTAATGCCTTTACCCAACACAATGAAACGGAATTGTTGAAAATCCTCATGAAACTCATTCATGAACCCAGGGCACGTACCCATAAGTTGATCAACGATTTTCTCAGCTTTCACAATAAGAACTATAGCGATGTTGTATTCCTTAAAGATGCCGGCAGTGAAGGTTCTCCTGCATATATACTGAAACAGGCACCTGCAAAAACATATCCAAATGAATTCAGGCACAGTAATTCATGGGAGCATTTCAGAACACAATGGCTCAGGCAGGATCCGGTTTATGTTATTGGCCAGGAACAATTACATGTTAATTTTGTGAGCAGCCTGATTCCGGATAAGTTTGTCTTTCAGCTTCCTGAATTGCATTATTTTGACTATATTAAAAAGAAGTTTGACGTTGAAAGCGATAAAATAGCACCTAAAACCATTGAATCAGCAATAACTGCAATAAGAAAGGTTATTCCTCTCTCTACAAACGGGGAGGATTATCTGAGGAAAATTGTTTTGAACCTGGGGGTAAGCCCGAAGATGTTGATGGAATTTTTAATTATTGACAATATGCTGGCTTATCTTCCTGAAAAAGAAATATCAGAAACACGGTGGCTTGAAAAAACAGCTGTCAACTCGCAATCGCTTGAAATTATTACCAGGTTTTATCCCCGGGCAAAAATAATATATGTTCTCAATAATCCCGGGAAATCTATTCTTGCCCTAAAAGAAGCTGGCGTTGTTGATTTTAGTGAAGAGTCTAACAAAAGACGTTTTGATGCTGTTATTAGTGACTGGATGTATAGCCTGAATGAAATGGAAAAATTCAGGAAGAAATTCAGAAAACACTTTTATGTGCTTAGAATAGAAGAATTGAAGGATAATCCTATGAAAACAGCTAAGGAAATAGCATCCTTTATTCAGATTCCTTTTGAAAAAGAAGAAATCAGGATCAATAAGAATTTCCTGAACCGTATATCTTCCTATAAGAGTTATGAATTATCCATAAATGAAAAAATTAACCTGTATACGAAAACAAAAGGACGTATTAAACAGTATGGCTATGGATCTTTGTTTTCTGAATTGCAGGTTAATATTAAACACCATTTATTGGGTAAGTGATATGTTTATGATTAAGAGATAATTATGAGTGCAAAGAAAATATTGGTTTTTTATCCTTATAACCCTTTCACAAAGGCTCATGGTGTACATGCCCGGTTTATTCAGCTGTTTAAGTATATGAAATCCAGGGGATTTACTATTGATATGCTTACACATAAAAATTATGGGGATCCCTGGGATGATGTCATGGTCATGAGCCATGATATTGAGAAAATGATAGACAACCTACATATCAATGATGTTAAAGTTAGTCAGCGGAAGGAAACCGGTTTCTTTCAAAAAATTATAAATTGGATATTTTTTAAAGGGATTCGAGGAACGGAAATAACTGACCTGGATACTTTTCCGGATTTTGCCTATAAAAACCTTCAGAATCAATTCAACCAGATCATTAAGCAAACTCAATACGATATAGTGCTCGTAACCTATCCTATGTGGGCCAATCTTGTTAAAAAACTGGATAAAAAAATTACCAGGATAATGACTATTGAGGATTTTATGTCGCTTAATTATTTTGATAAAAGTGACGGACGGATAAATGTGGGCAATTATATCAGTGAAGAAATAAAACGTACAAACTATTTTGATAAGATCATCTGTATTTCTAAGGATGAAAAAGTGTTTTTTGAAAGATTCTGCAGAAATCCTGAATTCTATCATATTCCGCATATGATGCCTTTGAAAGCAGTTGATGAAAGTATCAGAAAAAAAATTGATTTATTATATGTAGGTTCCAATAACCAGTTTAACCGCGACGGTATGATTTGGTTTTTTGAAAAGATTGTTCCTCTATTGAACCCACAGTATAAACTTACGGTTATTGGTAAAGTCAATGAGCATTTAGGGAAATATAAGAAAATGTATAACCAGTTTGATTTTATTAATTTTGCAGAAGAACTGGATCCCTATTATCAATCAAGTAAACTTACCATATGTCCAATGTTTGGCGGAACCGGTTTAAAGATTAAAGTGGTAGAATCACTTTCTTTTGCCATCCCATGTGTAACAACGCCTTATGGTGTAATTGGTATGGAGCAAAGCAATAAGAATGGGTGTGTGGTTACTGATAATGCAGAGCTTTATGCCATGCATATCCGGGATTTGCTTGAAGACGATTCTTACAGGAATATGAAATCAAAGGAAGCTTATCAATTCTTCCGCAAAAACTATACGGAAGAAAAGATGTTTTATAAATTAGACGATGTTTTTCTAAATAAGAATAAGTACGAAGATGACTAAGATTAAGAAATTTGCACTTATCAGTATTCCGAGAACGGGTTCTAATATGCTTGTTGGTGCCCTGGATACACACCCTGAGATAGTTTGCCATTATGAACTGTTTCATGTTGATGAAATATACTATTCAAGTGTTTATGGGGATGACTGGATTAAAGATTTCAACAAGCAAATAAGGGATCAGTACCCTAAAGCCTTCCTGGATTATATTTACCAGAACTCATTTAAGCCTGAAACAAAAGCGATAGGATTTAAGATTTTCCAGGATCAAAACAATGAATTTCTTAAAGAAATTGTTTACGATGATTCTATTGAAAAAGTCATCCTGCAACGAAATAATTACTTGTTGGCAAGGGTATCTCAATTAGAAGCTGAAAGATCTGGTATTTATGATATCACAGAAGATGCAGCTAAGAAAGGACTCAAACCCACAAGTAAAAAAGTATACCTCGATATCGAACGTTTTTTCTATTATGAAAACCGCAAAAGGAGGTACTTTGAAGACGTTGAACGTGTGGCTAAAGAAAGAAATCAACGTCTCCTGAAACTGGATTATGAAACCCTGTTATTAAGAGAAAACATGCTCAGGTTATTGGATTTTTTGGAAGTAGATCCAAATCCTGACCTGTTACATATAGCCTTTAAAAAGCAAAACTTTAGAAAACTCAGCGAACGAATTGCAAATTATCCTGAAGTAGTGGAAGCTTTTGCAGGCACCCGATTCGAGAAATATTTAAATGACTAATAACGATAAAATTTTCAAATTACTATGAGCAAGAAACCATTATTGACTTATTTCGGCCATCATAAATGTGGAACCCAGTGGTTCAAAAGTATCATTGCAGATGTCTGTTCGATTTTAAAACTAAACTATATCAATCATCATAATGCGAATCAGTTTGACCAGGATTTAAAATCTTTTGTCGAGCAGAATGAAATGGACTTTTATTCATTCATCAATGCGCAGTACAGGTTTGTTGAGCAATTAGACAATTATAAGGGATTTCATGTTGTTAGGGATCCAAGAGATATTGTTGTTTCCGGTTATTTTTCACACTTACATTCTCACTCAACTATGGCCTGGCAACAATTGGTGGATATTCGTGAAAAGCTTGAAAAATCGAGCAAGGAAGAAGGATTGATGTCTGAAATTGATCGTTCGGCTAATTTGTTCAAACATCTGGGGAATTGGGATTATAATAATTCCAGCATCATGGAAATGAAGATGGAAGAAATGATGGGGAATCCTTATGAAAGGCTGGTCGATATATTTAGATTTTTAGGACTTGTTTTTGACAAGGACGACCCGGATGAACTGAAAACCAAGGATCGCATGCCGATTGGGAAATTCCTGGCTGTGGTATATTATAATCGTTTTTCAGCTAAGACAAAAGGCAGGGAACAAGGAAAGGAAGATGTAAAGCATCATTACAGAAAGGGTGTTCCGGGTGACTGGAAAAATCATTTTACAGACAAACACAAAAAACTTTTCAAGGAAGTAGGTGGTGAATTACTTATTAAACTTGGATATGAAAAGGATATGAATTGGTGATATCCCTAAAGCACATATTGGTATTTGGGGCAATATTTTTAGTGAGCCTGAGGTTGCTTTCTCAAAGCTGGACATGCGGAGATGATTTTATTGATTCCCGTGATGGCAGATCCTATCGGACAGTTGCTATTGGTGATCAATGCTGGTTTGCTGAAAATATCAATATTGGTACCATGATACATGGAGATAGCAGCCTGGCAGACAACGGGGTCATTGAGAAGTTTTGCTATGAGAATGATAGTATGAATTGTGCCATTTATGGGGGTATGTATAATTGGTACGAACTGATGGACTGGGACACGATAGCCGGAACTCAGGGAATTTGTCCTACAGCCTGGCATATTCCGACAGATAATGAATATTATGTGCTTGAAAGTTTCCTGGATACAACAATAACTGATTCAACGGCTTTTGGTGCCCGAGGAACTGATGGCGGATTAAAGATGAAAATGGGCGGTGTATCCGCCTTTGATGTCTTGCTTGCCGGATCTCATTATGAATTATCTCACGGGTTTATTCGTCTGGGTATAACCGGAGGGTTTAACAGCTCTACTGAATACCAAAGCCACAATGGAATTGGCCGTGGGTTTTTGGATGAATTAGAGCAGGTAGACCGTGCAACAAAAATGAAACATCATGCCTATTCAGTTAGATGTTTACTGGACACCCCGATCACCTCATGTTACCCTAAACCAAAGGATGCCATAGCTGGAATGGACCAGATATTGCTGAAAGGCATCTCCGTTAAGCTGGGAGCTAATCAGCCTGGTAATACATCGGGAAAGTGGATGATCAGCAGCGGTTCTGGGGGCTCCTTTTTTAATGATAGCTTATCAAATACAGTTTTTCAGGGTCAGCAGGGGGAAGTATACCATTTGGTATGGTCTCTCTCAAATAGCTGTGGTGTCAGCAGGGATACGATCAGGATATCTTTTGCTGCTGATACCAGCACAGACTTTGTTTGTAAAGATACTCTTGTAGATCCCAGAGACGGAAAGATATACAAAGTCGTAAAAATTGGGAATCAATGCTGGATGGCTGAGAACCTGAATGTGGGAAGTTTGATCATGTCAAATTCTGGTGCTGATAATCAGACCAATGATAGCATAATTGAAAAATTCTGTTACCGGAATAAAGTAAAATTTTGTGATCTGTATGGCGGTTTTTATCAGTGGGATGAGTTGATGCAATATAATACCGCTTCCGGGCAACAGGGGATATGTCCTGCTGGCTGGTTTGTTCCTTCCTATGATGACTTCGGAGAATTAATTGCTTTGGCAGGTGGCGAAAAGGAAGCAGCCAAATATTTAATGGATAGCTCATCACAGTTTTGGATAGGTGATCATATTGTACCGGATAAAAGAAGTGGATTTGAAGCTGTAGGTGCAGGATACAGGCATTACCAGAATGGTATGACAAATTTTGAAGGCAAAGTGGCCTTGTTTTGGACATCCGATGCTACATCGCCCCAGCATGCCTGGCGAATTGGTTTGTCAAGTAATGCCGGTTTTATCTATCGCTTAAGCAGTTTAAAAACCAATGGGTTATCAGTACGTTGCATGCAGCTACCATGCAACCCCATGCCAACAAAATCCAATGCAGGAAGTGATATGCTATTGATACCAACTGACAGCATCCAATTGTCGGCTAACCAGGCTATCACCGGTAACGGCCAATGGAATGTTCTGGCAGGACAGGGAGGATATATACTGAATGATACATTACCGGATGCCTATTTTTGGGGACAGGCCGGGCAAACCTATACCCTTGAATGGACAATATCTACTTCCTGCGGAACTAGCCGGGATACTGTTATGCTTCATTTTGATATGGTGTCTTTTCAATGTGGTGATACGCTGATAGATCCCAGAGATGGGAGGCCATACCAAACCGTACAGATCGGAAATCAATACTGGATGTCTGAAAACCTGAACTTTGGTCAGATTGTTAATAGTGTGGACACTATTCCTGCCCCTCATTCAGAGCAATCAAACAACGGAATAGCAGAAAAATATTGCTTTAAGAACATTCCTGTTTTATGCGATTTCTTCGGGGGATTATATAATTGGGATGAGCTTATGGATTATACTACCACTGAAGGTAGTCAGGGTATCTGTCCTCCCGGCTGGCATGTCCCGACAGATTATGAATGGTATTTGTTGGAAAGTGAAGTTGATACAACAATGAATAATCCTTCTGCTGTTGGTTGGCGCGGAACAGATATTGGCACATCCTTAAAGGAAAACGGAAGTTCCGGATTTGAAGCCGTTCCGGGAGGTGTGCGAACCGCAACTGGTAGCTTCAGACAGGCAAACAGGTCTGCTATGTTTTGGACATCCACTCCTCTGGATACCAACAGAATGTGGTATAGGCAATTGCATGTTAACAAGACAAGTTCTTTTAGAAAATTAGCAGGAAAACATGAAGGCTTTAGCGTGCGATGTATCTATAATACCCTGGTCGCTTCCAGTAAGTTTAAGTTAAAGCAAATCAGTGAAAATTTCCTGAAAGTGAATTTAAAACAAAACCCGGTGAAAAATAAATGCATTGTATCCCTTGTGGTAAAAAAACCGCAATGGGTAAATATCAGCATTTTTTCATCTGATGCACAGCTTCAATACGAAACCCGGAAACAATTTTTATCCGGTAAGATAAAAATTAATATAAACACAAGAAATTGGAGTAAAGGGGTTTACTTCATTCATTGTACATCTCAATCGAATAAGGTAATTAAAAAATTATTGGTTATTTAAATAAATGAACATGGCAAAAAAGGCTGAACAACAAAAAGAAGAGGCAAAAGGGAAAAAGGTAAAAAAACAAAATTATCAAATACTTGATCCCGCCGAAGAGATGAAGACCTATGTGAATTATATTGAGAAGGGCGGAAAAATGCCGGATAAGAAATTTGTTATTCTTGGTATCTCTCGCTCTGGAAGCACTCTGCTGGTTAATTTGCTGAATTCTCACCCCAAGATTACTTGTGAGGGAGAGATTCTGACACAACGTGTACAGTACCCTGAATTATATGTGCGTTCCCGTCCGACATTCAGTAAAAAAGAAGTATATGGGTTTAAGCTTTTGATTTATCACATGAATGGAGTTCATGAAATGAAATACCCGGTGAAGTTTGTCAGTGACCTGCATGAGGATGGATATAAGGTCATTCATCTGCGTCGGTTAAATGTGTTAAGACAGGCTTTATCCGGACTCTATGCCCGCCACCTGGGCACCTTTCACATGTATAAGAATAAAGATAATGTGGAAAAAAAGAAAATGCATGTGAATATGGAAAGATTGCTGAAGAAAATAAAAGTGACAGAACGAAAAGTGGAACTGGAAGAAAGAATCCTGAAAAAGGTTCCTCATCTTAGTTTTATTTATGAAAACGATCTGATGGAAACAGATGCACAAAAGGCCACCATTGATAAAATCTGTGATTACCTGGAACTTCCTCCCACCAAAGTGGCTACTGATCATAAACGGGTAACCTCTGATTCTTTTGAGGATTTTATTGAGAATGCCGATGAAATGATTGCTTTTTTTAGTAAAACAGATTATAAGCGCTTCTTATATCTTTAATATCTGTTATTAATCAGAACAAGGTATAACCGGCATGAAGAACAAGATATCAGGCGATAGCCGCATAAAGTTACGCAGAGCAAAAAATCAGTTAGCATGAAATCCATATCATCTCCCATACATTATTTTTTTGAGAGTTGCAGGAAATACCCGGAAAGAAAAGCTATTGTTGTTGATAAACAAGAATACACCTATCAGGATGTCCTTAAAAAGGTTTCAGCTATTCAGAAGGAGATTCTTTCCCTGCAATCGAAGAAACCCATTATTGGGTTGTACACAGAAAGGAATATATACACATATGTTTCCCTCTTATCCATCCATGCATCGATAAAGGGATATTTACCTGTTAACGGAGAGGATCCTGTTGAACGGATTGAAGAAATTGTAAAGGATGCAGGCATTGATATCATCCTGGTGAGTGAAATGAATGAAAAACTGCAATTCCTGAAAAATAAGTATGCGGGAATACACATCCTGGAGACAAAAGATTTAATTACGGATGATGTTCTTTCTTCCGTTGATCCCATTGATGTAAATCAGATTGCATATATGATCTACACCAGCGGAAGTACAGGTAAACCAAAAGGAGTTCCGGTTTACTTCAGAAATCTTATGAATTTCGTCGATTTCATGATCAATAAAAAGAATTATGATCTGACAAAAGAGGACAGATTCCTGTCAATGTTTGAATTAACATTCGATGCTTCCATTATAGGATTTTATCCACCACTTAGTATTGGCGCATCAACGTATATTGTGCCAAAGGATGGGGTTTTGTATTTCAATATCTACAAGATATTAACAGAATACAACCTAACATTTGCTAATGCTGTGCCTTCACTGGTAACTTACTTTAAGCCATATTTTGATGAGATCCGCTTTCCGGATTTGCGGTATTTCTTAAGCGGAGGAGAAGCTTTAACGGATGAGCTTGTCAGGGATTGGTCTCAGTGTGTTCCGAATGCTATAAATGAAAATGTTTATGGCCCAACAGAAGCTACTATTTTTTGTACACGCTATCGTTGGAATAAGGAAAAATCGGAAAAAGAAACATACCGGGGAGTGCTGCCTATTGGTAAACCCCTGGATGGTGTTGATATTTATATTTGTGATGATAATAGAGAGCCTTTAAAACAGGGCGATAAGGGCGAAATGTTCATTGCCGGGGCTCAAATTACTGATTCATACTGGAATAATGAAACCAAAACTAAAGAAGCCTTCAGGCAGGTGAAGGTTGGCGGGAAAGAGGTTTTTGCCTATGCTTCCGGAGATCTGGGTTTTTATAATGAAAAGGGAAATATTGTATTCACAGGCAGGATAGATAATCAGGTTAAAATAGATGGATACCGCGTGGAATTAGGGGAAATTGAGTCAAGGATAAAGGAATTAACTGACATAGAATATGTAGCTGCTATTATTGTTGAAAATGAGAACGGCAATCATGTTTTGCATCTTTTTGTTGAAAAAACCGGTCTGTCAAAGGAAGAATTACTTAAATTGCTGGAGAAAAAATTGCCCCATTATATGATACCTGAAGTTATGCATGAACTGGATCATTTTCCGTTGAATCAGAATGGTAAAATTGATCGTAGAAAGCTTCAGGATAAGATCGTATAGTTTCAATATGAATGTGAAACAATGAACCGCCAACACTATGGATGAAAAAATTACTTACCGTAGAGCAACAATAGTGGATATTGATTTCATTGTTGAGGAATTGATTGAAGCTGAACGCAGTGGCTCAGGCATGGTTTCTCATCAGAAGATATTCCATTTAAGTATGCCGGAATATGAAAAGCTTCTTTACAATATCCTTCAGGAAGAGGTGCCGGGAAGTGAATATTATTGCGATAATTATCTTCTGATTTGCCAGGGGGAGAAAATTATCGGAGGCCATGCTGCCTGGATTGAAGGCGAAGGCAATAAATCAAGCAACATGATTAAGGGAGCACTGCTGGCATATTATCTTGGAATTGAAAAATGGAAAGAAATAACGGAGGACTTAAGGATTATTTCTGAAATTGAAACACCCCGTGAACCGGGTGCATTGATAATGGAAGCAGGTTACTTGAAACAAGGAGTGAGAGGAAGAAATATTCTACAGGAATTTATTGATTATACAATTAATATGTTTAAAGAAGAATATCCGGAACTAAAAAAAGCGCAACTGGTTTGTTTTCTCGAAAATGAGCGCAGTATAAAAGCAGTATCTAAAGCTGGTTTTACTATTAAAACAAAAAATGTATCGAACAATCCCAGGATAAAAGAATTAATACCTGGGAAAGGTATTGTTCAACTGGAAAGGGAATTATAATACTAACTAATTTTTTTACGAATGACAAAGGCAGAAGTCCTTGAAAAACTGACTCCGATTTTCAGAACAGTTTTTAAAGAAGAAAACCTTGAAGTAACAGAAAGCTTAACAGCAAATGATGTGAGTAAATGGGATTCATTATCCAATGTCCTGATGCTTGACGAAGTTGAGAAGGCATTTGATGTTAAGTTTAAGTTTAAAGATATTTCCAAACTTAATAATGTCGGGGATCTGGCGGATTTGATCCTGAAATATCAATCTGCCTGATATCCTAAATTTATTCTTTTTCATAAACTTGATAACTATCCGACTGATAGCCAAAGTTTCATGAAGATGGTGAATAATAATTAAATTTTGATATTTTTGTGCGCACTTTAAGAATTTGATGGCATGTTATTCAACTCATTTAGCTTCCTGGTATTCTTTCCCCTTGTCGTGATAATGTACTTTGCATTGCCACAGAAATTTCGCTGGATGTTGCTTCTGGCTGCTTCTTACTATTTCTACTTATCTTTCAAACTCGAATATTTCTTTCTCATTGCTATTTCAACGATAGTTAGTTTCTATACAGCTATATGGATGGGAAAGACTGAAGACGAAGTGCTTCGAAAGCGTTACCTCATGCTAAACATGCTAGCCAATTTGGGAATTTTATTTGTTTTTAAGTATTTTAACTTTGCCCTGGATTCTGTAAATCTGGCATTGGATGCTTTTAATATCTCCCACCAGTTCCCGATGTTACGATTATTGTTGCCAATTGGTATTTCGTTTTACACTTTTCAGATTATTGGATATTCTCTGGATGTATATTATGAAAGGGTAGAGCCACAGAAACATTTGGGAATTTACGCTTTGTATGTATCATTTTTTCCTCAATTGGTTGCAGGGCCAATTGAAAGGGGCGGTCGCCTCCTTCCACAGTTTTTTGAAAAACATTCCTTTGATTACAAAAGGGTTAGAGAAGGCTTAATTATAATGATATGGGGCTATTTTAAAAAGGTTGTGATCGCCGACCGTATTGCAGGTGTGGTTGATGCAGTATATGCCGAACCAGGGCAGTTTGAAGGGATGGGACTTATCATCGCAACACTATTGTTTGCTATTCAGATTTATTGCGATTTTTCAGGTTATACAGATATTGCCATAGGTGCTGCAAAAGTTATGGGGTATGATCTCATGATAAACTTCAGGCGTCCTTTTATATCCCAGAATATTTCTGAATTTTGGCGACGGTGGCATATTTCCCTTTCTTCATGGGCAAAAGATTATATCTATGACCCCATCGCTTTTAAAAGAAAGCGCTGGAAGATATGGGGTGTGGTATATGCAGTGTTTATAACCTTTACCTTGCTTGGTCTGTGGCACGGTGCCAAATGGGCTTTTATATTTTTCGGCTTGCTTCAGGGATTGGCATTCTATTATGAAATGGCGTCCGGAAAAATACGCCGTTGGGTCGCTTCTAAAATACCACAAGCAATTTACAGGAATTTCAGCATCATGCTGACATTTCTGTTTTTTGCCTTTACCGGTATTTTCTTTCGGGCAAATAATATTATGGACGGCTTCTATATTGCCGGTCATCTGGATAATGGACTGATAGATTTCTTTTACAACTTTTTTAAGAAATTCTTCCTGGAACTTGATTTTGCTCCTTTGGTAGACGTGCTGAAGGGTATCAATATGCAATCATTTGATTTCTGGATCCTGATTATTGCCATAATATCCATGTTTCAATTTGAACGTTTTGGAACTGATGGTCGTTTTTGGGAACCATTGGAAAAGCAGCAGCCTTGGTTTCGTTGGATGGTATATATGTACTTGCTGAGCTATATCGTTTTATTCGGCCAATTTAATATCAAAGAGTTTATTTATTTTCAGTTTTAGAAATGAAAAAATTTTTTATTAAGCTTGTCTTTTTTATCGTAATATGGGGTTTGATCATGAACTTCCTGATCGCACCTTTTTACCTTGATTCCTTTTTTAACAGCAATTTAGGTAATCAGTTGGTTTTAAAGAGAATACAGGTCAGTAATACCCCTAATCCCAATAGAGTGATCTTTCTGGGAGAAAGTGTAGCTAATCAATTGTTCGGCAAATCTCCTGCATCTTTAACTACCAATGGGGCTACCCTAATAGTGGGTCAGTATATCCTGGCATACAATGCAATACAGAACTTTCCGAACCTGGAGTATATTGTACTTGCTGCCTCCCCCTCGGTTATTGGAAATCATTTTGAAGCAAAAAAGACGTACAACAACCTGCTAAAACCTTTTTATACCTTTGAAAACCGCAAGCATTTCAGTGAAACCATTCATGAGAAAATGCAGAAAAAATGGTGGTCTTATTTTAGCATTCTTCCGGCTATTAAGGTGGTTAGTTGTTTGTCGGATGTTGATTTCAGTACCCTGCCCCATAATGAAGACCAGTATATCAGTGATGTTTCTGCCGAGTATTTGCGCAGGTTGAAAAATCTTGCTGACGAAAACGGAGTGGAATTGGTTGTTGTTTCAACACCAATTAATAAGAAAAAACTGCAAAAATTTGATGATTGGTATGATATGGAGGATGAGGTTTATGAACTGGGACTGGAGGATATTTTTGAAGGGTATTTCGAAAATATTATTTACCTCGATAAGAAGCACTTTAAAAGCGATGGCTCGCACCTGAAGAAAATATACCTGAACAATAACAAAGAAAAACTTATAAAGAAGATGCTTCCTGAGGAAGTTTTCAATGCCATAAATGTTCCTTTTGATAAAAAAGCAAAGAAGAAAAATGTAAAGAAAGATAAGATGGAAGCAAAGAAAAAGAATAAAGAAAAAGATATTGATCAACCTGAGAATGAGGATTCTCCTAAAGAATAATAAAGAATGTTATTTAATTCATTAGAATTTCTGATCTTTTTTCCAATAGTATTTGTATTATTCTACCTCCTGCCGAATAAATTTAGATTATTGTTATTGCTATTGGCCAGCTACTATTTTTATATGTGCTGGAAGGCAGAATATTTGATCCTTATTCTGGCATCAACCATTGTGGATTACTGGGCTGGCATACAGATGGGAAAGATACCGGAAAAGAAAAAGCGTAAAAAGTTTCTGTACCTGAGTTTATTTCTTAATCTGGGAATACTTTTTGGTTTTAAATATTTCAACCTTTTCAACGATGCAGCCCGTTCGGTTTTTGAAAGCGTGAACCTTTTTTATGGTATACCGGAGTTTGATGTATTGTTACCGGTTGGAATTTCATTTTATACCTTTCAGACTCTCAGTTACTCTATTGATATTTACAATGGCAAAGGGAATGTTGAACGAAATCCTATTCGCTTTGGCTTGTATGTTGCTTTCTTCCCTCAGTTGGTGGCCGGTCCTATTGAACGGTCAACCCGTCTCCTTCCTCAGTTTTATCGCAAAGTTACCTATGACAGAAACCGTGTTGTGAGCGGTATTAAACTGATGGTGTGGGGGTTCTTTAAGAAAGTGGTTATTGCTGATACACTTGCCATTTATGTTGGTAGTGTGTTTATGAATCCTAACAGCTATGAAGGTTTCCATATCATTATTGCGTCCATATTCCTGCATATACAGGTATATAATGATCTCTCCGGATATACAGATATTGCCCGGGGGGCTGCCCGTATTTTGGGATATGATCTTATGAAAAACTTTAATTTCCCTTTGTTCTCCAGGTCTATTTTTGATTTCTGGAAACGATGGCATATCTCCTTAACAACCTGGTTCCGGGATTATCTTTATATTCCTTTAGGCGGAAACCGAGTATTAAAGTGGCGCTGGTATTATAATATTTTTGTGGTATTTGTCATCAGTGGTCTGTGGCATGGAGCTAACTGGACATTCGTAATTTGGGGCGTCTTGCACGGTCTTTTCCAATTAATAGAAATTTGGACAGATAAAGGCAGGCATGGATTCTTCAAAAGGATCGGCCTTTCTAAAATCCCGCAGTTGCAAAAGTTTCTTGGAATATTTACCACGCTGATGCTGGTGAGTTTTGCTACCCTTTTCTTTGGTGCTGCCAATCTGAAAGATTCCTTTACCCTGATGAATAATGCCATACAAGGTTTTGATGTGATGTCATTTATCCGCGATGTTCAGGCAAATGTAAATCTGCAAATGAGTTTTTTTCTTATTGCAGCTCTTTTTATTGTTGAGCATTTTCAGGACAAATACAACCTCGTAAAATTTGTTGGAGAAAGGCCATTGCTTGTCAGATGGGCCATTTATATTTTGGTTATTGTGGCTATTTTCAACCTCGGTGAATTTGGTGAAAAAGAATTTATATATTTTCAGTTTTAATAACATACCAATAATAAATTATATATGGATAGGTCAGAAATTATTAAACAGCTAGAGGTTATTTTCAGGGAAGTGTTTGCTGATGATAGGCTTGAAGTCCGTGACGAGTTGACTGCTAATGATGTGGAAAAGTGGGATAGCCTTAGTAACACCATCATGGTAGATAAAGTAGAGAAGCACTTTAAGGTGAAGCTGAAGTTTTCAGAGATTGTGAATATGGCAAATGTGGGTGAGTTAATTGATTTACTTCAGAAAAAAATGGCATAATCCTGGCGGCAATTTAATCATAAGGAAATGTTATTCAATTCGTTACATTTTTTGATATTTTTCCCTATTGTGGTGATGCTTCATTTTGCCATACCGCGTCGCTACCGTTGGGTCTTGTTGTTACTGGCATCCTATTATTTTTACCTGTCATTCAGGTGGGAGTATGTCTATCTGATCTTTGTATCGACGGCCTCAGCCTATGTTGCGGGCTATTTCATGTCGCGTACCGAGAGCAATGCACAGCGAAAGTTCTGGGTTGGGTTCAGCCTGGTTTTCAATATCGGGCTGTTGTTTTTCTTCAAATATTTTGATTTTTTCATGGGGCAGATGAACATAGCCTTTGAGCGTAATTCGTTAGATACCCGCATGCCCTTGTTGGAAATGGTGCTTCCGATCGGGATATCGTTTTATACGTTTCAGGCAGTGGGCTATACGATGGACGTATACTGGAGAAAGCATCCCCCGGAGAAGAGTTTTGGGATTTTTGCCACCTATGTGGCCTTCTTCCCGCAATTGGTTGCGGGGCCCATTGAGCGGGCAGGAAATTTGATTCCGCAGTTCCATAAAGACCACAAGATAGATTACGACCGCATGAAGCGCGGCTTGCTGCTGATGTTGTGGGGCTATTTTCAGAAGATCGTGATAGCCGACAATGCTGGCCGGATGGTTGATTATGTTTATGCCGATGTGAATGAGTTCGGAGGCTTAGCGCTGATACTGGTTTCCTTGTTTTCAATCTGGCAGATGTACTGCGACCTTGCCGGCTATACGGATATTGCCCGCGGGGCAGCCCAGGTGATGGGCTTTAATTTGATGATCAACCTGAACCGGCCTTTTTCGGCAACCTCCATCAGCGACTTTTTCCGTCGCTGGCATATTTCCCTCTCGACCTGGGCCCTGGACTATATCTTCAAGCCAACGGCTTATAATAAGCGACATTGGGGACAGGGAGGCGTTTTGTATGCGGTATTTTTGACGTTTATGTTTTTTGGGATCTGGCACGGGCCCAAATGGGCTTATATGATCTTTGGTGCTTCTATCGGCCTGGCTTTCTATTATGAACTGCTGACCCAGAAATACCGCAAGCGTGCCTCGGAGCTGATCCCGGGGATTATCTACAACCCGATCAGCCGCATGTTTACCTTTGGTTTTTTTGTGATCATATCTGTGTTTTTCCGCACCGATAGCCTGAAGGATGCCCTGTATGTGATGGGGAATTACTTTACCAAAACCACTCATGCCTGGTACGAGCTTGGGATGAACCGGGTGGAGGTCATCGCTGTGGCCTTCTTTATATTGTTGCTGGAAGGTGTGCATTACATGCAGCGTAAAGGCAGCATGCGCGACTGGATATTGCAGCAGCACTGGACAATACGATGGATATTATATATTGGCCTGATAGGCGTGATATTGAATTTTGGTGCTTTCGATGAAAGACCATTTATTTATTTTCAATTTTAATAAGTGATGAAAAAATTATTACTTAAAGGAATATTGCTTATTGGAATTGTTTTAGCATTTAATCATATGCTTAAAATAGTGGTGATAGATAATTATTACTGGGGAAATGAAAAAGGAAGCATAAAATTAAAGCACCTGAAAGAGAATAACATTGCGTTTAATACTCTTTTTTTTGGCTCCAGTACAACGGCAAGAAATATGGATCCTAAAGTTTTCAGTGAGAATGTGAAGAAAAAATACAGGATCAATGCGTTTAATATGGGCTCACTTGGTACGGTTCCGCCTGAGTCTTATG
Organism: uncultured Lentimicrobiaceae bacterium; assembly: GCA_964654725.1. Classification (GTDB taxonomy): domain Bacteria; phylum Bacteroidota; class Bacteroidia; order Bacteroidales; family CAZZLL01; genus CAZZLL01. The sequence continues at coordinate 30,357 of CAZZLL010000026.1, forward strand.
TTATTTTGGAAAAGGTATTAAAAGACAGGGATATAAAGTTAAATTATGTTTTCCTGGAATTGTCAAATTATGACAGATTATTTGATGAAAACCTGGAAACCGTAAGGAAAAAATATTTTTATTCCCCCTCTTCATTTTTGTCAACGATCTCTGGTATCTGGCAAATGAAGCAAACAAAGAACTATCGATTACGCTCCATTAGAAATCATTCAATTGTTTTTTTGAAGAATGTATTCCATTTCGGAATAATGATGCAGTATTTTTCACATGAGGAAGAGGAGGAAGTGAATTATCGGGAGGATCGGTTTAGTGCACTGGGAGATAATAAGGACGGTTTTGTTCCGGCAAAGAAGAGTGTCAGGGATACTACAAATTTTGGTAAGCATATTACGCAAACAAATCGTGCATTTAATAAAAATACCGGTAGCGGTAAAGTGAATACCGTTCACATGAAAAAGGTAAAGAAGCTTCTGAAGCTTGCTGAGGAAAATAATGTGTATTTAATATTTGTGCTTCAGCCAAAATTTGGGTATGTGGCCTATTCAGAGATAATACCCATTTTTGAGCAAATAGATGAATATCATAAAATTAATATGGCTGATCCGGATAAATTCCCGGAATTATATTATGCCAAATATTCTAAAGATAAAACCCATCTGAACCATAACGGGGCAAAAATTTACTCCCGTTACCTGGCAAAGGAGTTCAATGATTTGATGAATAAAATCAAACGAAATGAAATCAGGGGAAGTAGTAAGAAAAAAATGTGGAATGTATAAAGATCTTTCAATGGCAAAGAATGCATGTAATATGCGAAAGAAAAGGGTGAAATAAGGTATTATGTTATTCAATTCGTTACATTTTTTAATATTTTTCCCTATTGTGGTGATGCTTCATTTTGCCATACCGCGTCGCTACCGTTGGGTCTTGTTGTTACTGGCATCCTATTATTTTTACCTGTCATTCAGGTGGGAGTATGTCTATCTGATCTTTGTATCGACGGCCTCAGCCTATGTTGCGGGCTATTTCATGTCGCGTACCGAGAGCAATGCACAGCGAAAGTTCTGGGTTGGGTTCAGCCTGGTTTTCAATATCGGGCTGTTGTTTTTCTTCAAATATTTTGATTTTTTCATGGGGCAGATGAACATAGCCTTTGAGCGTAATTCGTTAGATACCCGCATGCCCTTGTTGGAAATGGTGCTTCCGATCGGGATATCGTTTTATACGTTTCAGGCAGTGGGCTATACGATGGACGTATACTGGAGAAAGCATCCCCCGGAGAAGAGTTTTGGGATTTTTGCCACCTATGTGGCCTTCTTCCCGCAATTGGTTGCGGGGCCCATTGAGCGGGCAGGAAATTTGATTCCGCAGTTCCATAAAGACCACAAGATAGATTACGACCGCATGAAGCGCGGCTTGCTGCTGATGTTGTGGGGCTATTTTCAGAAGATCGTGATAGCCGACAATGCTGGCCGGATGGTTGATTATGTTTATGCCGATGTGAATGAGTTCGGAGGCTTAGCGCTGATACTGGTTTCCTTGTTTTCAATCTGGCAGATGTACTGCGACCTTGCCGGCTATACGGATATTGCCCGCGGGGCAGCCCAGGTGATGGGCTTTAATTTGATGATCAACCTGAACCGGCCTTTTTCGGCAACCTCCATCAGCGACTTTTTCCGTCGCTGGCATATTTCCCTCTCGACCTGGGCCCTGGACTATATCTTCAAGCCAACGGCTTATAATAAGCGACATTGGGGACAGGGAGGCGTTTTGTATGCGGTATTTTTGACGTTTATGTTTTTTGGGATCTGGCACGGGCCCAAATGGGCTTATATGATCTTTGGTGCTTCTATCGGCCTGGCTTTCTATTATGAACTGCTGACCCAGAAATACCGCAAGCGTGCCTCGGAGCTGATCCCGGGGATTATCTACAACCCGATCAGCCGCATGTTTACCTTTGGTTTTTTTGTGATCATATCTGTGTTTTTCCGCACCGATAGCCTGAAGGATGCCCTGTATGTGATGGGGAATTACTTTACCAAAACCACTCATGCCTGGTACGAGCTTGGGATGAACCGGGTGGAGGTCATCGCTGTGGCCTTCTTTATATTGTTGCTGGAAGGTGTGCATTACATGCAGCGTAAAGGCAGCATGCGCGACTGGATATTGCAGCAGCACTGGACAATACGATGGATATTATATATTGGCCTGATAGGCGTGATATTGAATTTTGGTGCTTTCGATGAAAGACCATTTATTTATTTTCAGTTTTAATGGAAAAGGACTTTTTGTATGAGAAAAATTATTTTTCGCGGACTATTATTAATCTTCATCATCTTGATATTGAATTTTGGTGCCCGACATGTGTTGGTTGATAATTATTACTGGGGCAATGAGAAAGGAAGTGTTAAACTCAAATACCTGAAAGAAAACGGTCGTTCATTTAATACTGTTTTTATTGGCTCCAGTACCACAGCAAGAAATATTAACCCTGAAGTATTTGATGAATACACTGAAACAAATCTTAATATCAGATCATTCAATCTTGGTACACAGGGTACAGCTCCTCCGGAGTCATATGTGTTGTTGGAAAATCTTCTGAACGATGAAGATATTAAGCTGAAGTATGTCATCCTTGAATTATCCACCATCGACCATTTGAGGAATGAAAACCTGGAATCGGTTAGAAAGAAGTATTTTTACACCGTGAATGCATACAGCTTTTCAATAAATGCATTACTAAACAGCAACCACCCAAGGGAAGACGTACGCTCATCCATGAAAAATCATACCGTTGTTTTTATGAAAAATATGTTCAATTTTGGCTTGCTCATGCAATATTACTCTCATGAACAGGATGAGAATAGTATGTCTGCCTGGGAAAAACGGGGTGTGATTGGAGAAAAAATGGATGGCTTTGTAACATCGATCCAAAGACCACAAAGAGATACGATGAGTTACCGCAGGTTTAATTTTCTGACTTTTCGGGCGTTTAAAAATCCTGACCTGTATAAATATAACAAGATTCATTTGGATAAAATCCAGAATTTGATAAATTTGGCTAAAGAAAAAGGAGTTCATCTTATCATGTTATTACAACCAAAATTCGGAGATTGGTTCTACAATGAAACTATTCCTGTCTATTATCATATTGATAAAAGACATAAAATTCAGATGGCTGATCCGAACGAATACCCTGAGTTTTATTATGCAAAATATTCCAGGGATAAAAATCATTTGAATGCAGACGGCTCCAAAATATTTTCAAGAAAGCTTGCTGAAAAATTTAATACAGTATTAGATGAAAGCAAGGATGTTGGACTTTAATTCATAAACATTGAAAAAGCAATCATTTAAAGATGCAGTTCAAATAATTTTGTTGATTGGCCAGCTGGCTATGATTTTTTTGATTGTTCTGGCATTAAACCGTGGCATACGTAAAGTATTCACAATCCCAACCTGGGGAAATGATAATGTTCATATTAAAACACAATATATCCTGGAAAATGAGCAGGATGTAAATACGGTTTTTATCGGATCCAGTACTGTATATCGTCATTTGAACCCCTCTGTATTTGACAGTGAAATGCCGGAAGAATATGGTATACGTTCGTTTAATCTGGGTTCCGGTCGTTTTGCACCACCGGAATCCTATATTTATTATAAGTATCTGCTTAGTCAGAAGACCAATGTGAAGTACGCATTTATTGAATTGAGGGATATCTTTAATATTCTTGATGAAAACCTGCACACCGCGCGGGCGAATTACTGGTATACGCCCTCATATTTTCTTTTTACTATACGGGCAATACTCAATAATAAGTCTTTAAGGAATAAAGAGGAAACCAACAGGAAAATAAGGAACCACAGCCTGTCTTTTATTGAAAACCTGCTGAATGTTGGATTATTTAAAGCTGTCATCAGGCAAAAGATTAAAGAAAACCGGCTTGTCAGCAGAAATTTAAATGAAGTGTTAGGAGAAGAAAATAACGGGTTTAAAGGGTATTATGTGGAAAGAAAGAAAAAGCAAAACAAAGAAAATGCCCAATCTGATACAACACGCATGGCAAAAAAAATGGATCAGGTTGCACGTAAGTTTGGCAAATACGAACGCAAAAATTTTGATTGCAATCAGGTTCATCTGAAAGAGATTGAGGAATTGATCAGGTTTTCAGATGAGAAGGGAGTGCATTTGGTTTTCTTTTTAAATCCTAAGATAGCTGTCAGAAAATATGAAGAATTTATTCCCATTATGCAGCATATTGATAATGTACATATTCTTGAACTGGCAGATAGCAGAAAGTATCCTCAGCTTTATGCTGCAAAATATGCGTATGATAATAGTCATCTGAATGTGAAAGGGGCAGAGTTAATCAGTAAACTTGCAGCAAATAAATTCACTGCTATCTTGTCGGAGATTGAAAACAAATGATAATTATTCCTGTTAATATTTTTGAAAAATTTTTTAAAGAAAAAGGTTACTTATTGAAAATATATCAAACTACATACAATTCACGAGGTAAAGAGTGTTTTGTTCACATGAGTAGGAATATGAAAGAGGATTGAATTATATGTTTAAATTAATTGGACAGCTTCTCATCATTAGTATTTTTGTAATATTAGTAAACCATATCATCCGTTCCGTTGCTATTAATGATAAAACCTGGGGAAATCCCACGGTAGATGTTAAAAACGATTTCTACAAGAAAAAGATCAGTGATATTAATACTGTATTTATTGGTGCGAGTACTACGTATAAGCAATTAATCCCTGCAATTTTTGATCGTAAAGTGTACAATACAGCGATTAAGTCCTTCAATTTTGGCAGCCAAAGTACCATGCCTCCTGAAACCTTCCGTATTTACAAAAATATTCTCAATATGAAAGGCGAGCAAATAAAATATGCGTTTATTGACCTTTCTATGATTGATCCTTGTTCTGACGATAATTTGCATACTGTTAGGAAACAGTATTGGTACACTCCCGGTACTTATTGGTTTGCCGTTAATGCATTATTTAATTCAGCTTATGATGATGAATACAAGAAAAGCGCCATTAAGAATCATACGATATCCTTTATTGAGAAGTTTTTTAATGTGGGCTTTGTGATAAATAAGATTGAATATGTGAAAAGAAAGCAAAACATGGATGAGGAAGAGATAGCAGGAATACTCGGAGATCATAAAGATGGATTTGTTGGCTTGTATACAGATGCACCGGTGTTGATCAAGAGAAGGAATGCTTTTCTGCGGGACACGTCACGGATAATCTGGAAAAAAGAAAAAATAGGAAGGTTATTTGATCAGGATGCGTCAACACAGGAAGTAAATCAGGTATATCTTGATAAGGTGAATGAATTGATTGAGTTTTCAAAGAAAAGAGACATTCAACTTATCTTTTTTCTTCAGGCAAGGATGTCACTGGATTTCTACAGGAATATCCTGCCGGTTTTTAATGCAATTGATGATAAACATAAAATAGATATGGCTGATCCCAATAAATATCCGGAATTTTATCAGGTACAGTATTTATTTGATGGGGGTCATATGAATCCTGAAGGTGCTATGATCTATTCCAGGATATTTGCAAGAAAGTTTGATGAGATTTTACGTACGCCCCGTTATAACAGATCGAACAAAAATAATTCCTGATTCTTATGTTGTTCTGTCTTTAAATTTGTTAATTTCATATAAACTAAATAAATTTGTATCGAAATTTTATTTCGCTTTTAATAATTAATCCCAAAAAAAAATGGCAAAAAAGCAAACTACAGCTAAAGCGAGTGTTTCATTAACTGAAGCCCAACATGATCAGATAATATCAGATCTTGACGGAATGGATTTTTTAACCAACACTGAAGTGCAACGAATTTGTGATGTTCTTAACACAAAAATTGAATTGCCCATTAATGAGGAAAAACAGGTGGTTGTCCTGAGTAAAATTATTCGCATTATTGACAGGGCTCTTTATCAATTTATTCCCAATGAAATTTATTCCTTTATTAGAAGTGAGGAGGAAGGTGTTAATCCGAATGAGGCCCGCTTAATTAAATCCAGGGTATATAAAATCATTACTGAAACAACTGTTTTCCCGTTTCTTAATGAGTTCCAGGAAGAGCGGATAAACAGGCTAATTCTGAACTACATTGTAAGTGCAATGACAAAAGGCAATAAATTATAAGACGGATTAAACTCTGTATGTATATGTTTGTCTAACAAACACTTTTGTAAATATTATCAAAAAAATCATTTTAAATTGACACGGATATGAAAAAAATCAGACAATTGATTGTTCCCGTTATTATGATAGTAACACTTGCTATCGTTTCAGCATGTGGTGGTTCCGGTTCCGGAGGCAGTATAGAAGATGATGCTAATGAGCAGGCAGCTCTTGAATGTAAGGTTCGTAAAGCCATGGAAGAAGCTAAACAGGACAGGGAAAATGATGAATTGAGGGCTGAAGTAGATGTATTGCGGGAGGAAAGTAAAGCATTAAAGCAGGAATTCAGGGATAAATATTCAACAGAGGAAGACAAACAAGCTTTTCAGGAAGCCCTGCAGGCAGCTTATGCCGAACTTGAGGAGTGTGAAGGAGTAAATATGGAGGGAAGAGCTAAAGGTGATCGTCAGGGGAAAAAAGGTCAGCAAGGAGAAAGAGGTGAAAGAGGTGAGAGAGGTGATAAAGCCAACAGACCGGAGGCTGATCCTGAACTCGTTGAAAAGTATCTTGAAGACGCTACGACTCTTACTGAAATGCGTTGTGAAATGCAACTGAAGAGAATTGAAAGCAGAGAAGATACTGCTAACACTGAATTGAAGGAAGAAGTGGATGCACTGAAAAAGAAATTTGACGAAATGAAAGATGATATTCTTGAAAAGGTTGGCGAAGAGGAAGCAGATAAGGTTGCTTTCCAGGCTGCATCCCGGCAGGCACGTGAAAATCTTGAGATTTGTAAGAAAGTGGCAGAATTGAAACCTAAGAGGAATAAGAATGATAAAGCTGACAGAGGAGACAAGCCTGCAAGAGGCGAGCGTCCTGACAAAGGCGAAAGGCCTCGGAGGGAGCGTCCGGAAAAAAATTAATAAAGCAATAAACAAAAAGCGCCGAAAGGCGCTTTTTTATTTATGCTAATTCTAATCAGAAAGAAATCTATTAGCGACTGTATGGGAATGAAAAGCACTCAATCGTTAAATCCTTTGTGGGGCATACTGGATTCGAACCAGTGACCTCATGCCTGTCAAGCATGCGCTCTAAACCAACTGAGCTAATACCCCTAATTTATCTGTATGTGATCCCAATTCACCTCGTTTATCGGGATGCTCATAAAACTACGAAATAAAATTCCTTTTTTATGGCACTAAGCTAATACCCAAATAATTTCCAAATATACAAAAATGTAAAATTTTCACCCATTTCTTCCTGACTTTGACACGCATCACCCTAAGAAAATTTAAATAGTTTTAAACCAATGCATTAAAAATTTCAATTTTTCAATTTGGGTGACGCAAGCAAAATTTTTGGACTATTTTTGTGCATGTTTGTGCGTAAAAAGAAAAATCGTTCGGGAACTACCAGCGTAGTAATTGCTAGCAAGAACAAAGGTGTATTCAAGGAACTTGCAACTATTGGGGCCTTTAGAGACGAACAGGAGATTGAGCAACTATATCGAAAAGCTAAAAATTGGATAGATATCCAGACAGGAACAAGAGATGTTTTCAGGGAACATACCAGAGCTATAGAAGAAGAAAAATTAGCCAGATACTTTTTATCAAACATAGAAAACATAGTCTTAAACGGCCCACAGCTGATATTAAATCAGGCTTTTAACTTAATCGGTTTCGACCGTATAAACGATGACATACTCAAACATTTAGTTATAGCGCGTATTTGCCAGCCGCGGAGTAAATCAGGTACAGTTGAATATCTGAAATCTTATTTTGATGCAGATTTGGAATTACACAAGATTTACCGTTATTTGGACAAACTACATACTACACAACAAGAAAAGATACAGCAAATAAGTGTAGTCCACACGCGCAAAATTTTAGGAGGAAAAATTGGTTTAGTATTTTACGATGTTACCACACTTTACTTTGAGACAGACCAAAGCGATGACCTTCGGGAAAAAGGTTGGTCAAAAGACGGTAAACATAGTCAGCCACAAATAGTTTTGGGACTTTTAGTAAGCCAAGACGGTTATCCGCTTGCTTACTCGCTATTCAATGGATCCCAATACGAGGGCAGAACAATGATTCCTGTTGTAGAGGATTTCGTCACACGATTTGAGTTGGATGATTTTGTAATAGTAGCTGATTCCGGATTGATGAATAAAACCAACATAGCTTTACTGGAATCCGGAGATTATAAATATATCATTGGCGCAAGGATAAAAAACGAATCAGAAGAAATAAAAAAATGGATTTTATCCCATGACAAACAGGACGGAGTGTTTTTTGAAACAACAAAAGACCAAGCGCGATTAATTGTGAGCTATTCAGACAAACGCGCAAATAAAGACCGATACAACAGAGAGAAAGGTGTAAAGCGGCTGAAAACTGCGTATAAAAGGGGTACAATAACCAAAGAAAACATAAACAAACGGGGTTACAACAAATTCCTGGAGCTATCGGATAATGTAAAAGTAGAAATCAATCAAGCTAAAATTATTGAAGATGAAAAATGGGATGGACTAAAAGGATACATTACCAACACAACGCTGCCTGCTAAGCAGGTGTATGAGCAATACAGCGGGCTTTGGGTTATAGAACGGGCATATAGGATAACAAAAGGAACCCTTGAAATGCGTCCGATGTTTCATTTTACCCCCAAACGCATTGAGGCACATGTTTGCATTTGTTTTGTTGCTTACAAAGTTTACAAAGAATTAGAACGAATATTAAAGGTCAGTAATATCAATCTAAGTGTTGATAAAGTATTGGACATAGCAAAGACAGTAACCACCTTAAAAATCAAGTTGCCCTCCGATGGTAGCTCCTTTACTAAAACAATGCTCCTTACACCAAAACATCATTCAATAGCGATGCTTTTTGATGAAAATTTCTGGAAAAATTTTTAGGGTGACGCATTGTCGAAGTCAGGTGATCCCAATTCACCTCGTTTATCGGGATGCTCATAAAACTACGAAATAAAATTCCTTTTTTATGGCACTAAGCTAATACCCAAATAATTTCCAAATATACAAAAATGTAAAATTTTCACCCATTTCTTTATCTTTGACACTTGAATTTTTAAAATTATACGAATGAAGAAAATCATTAGCATTATCCTCACAGGCCTTATCTTATTATCTGTTAACCTTAGTTCACAGGAAGATTACAAGGAATTAACCCTACGCGATGTCTGGGCCAGTGGAAAGTTTTACCCCTCTATGGTGCAGGGAATAGAATCCCTCAATGATGGATTGCATTATACTGTATTGGAAGAGGGTGAGATTGTGAAGTATGCTTATGAAAGCGGAGAGGAAGTGGAAACCATGCTTTCGTCCTCTGAGCTTATCCCGGTGGGAATGGAAGAGCCTATTCGTTTTGATGCGTATTATTTTAGTAAAGACGAGAAGAAAATTTTACTGGCTACTGAAACAGAATCTATTTACCGTTATTCTTCCAAATCCTATTTTTATATATACGATCTTAATTCAGAAGAGCTTATCCCATTGTTTCAAAAAGGGAAGCAACGTCTTGCTTCTTTTTCTCCAGATGGTTCAAAGGTAGCTTTCGTATATGAAAACAATATATATATAAAGGATTTGAAGGGGAAGATTTTGAAACAGGTCACTATGGATGGAAAAGACAGGCACATAATTAATGGTACTACTGATTGGGTGTATGAAGAAGAATTTGCCATTACTCAGGGGATTGCATGGTCAGAAGACAGCAGGAAGATTGCATATTATAAATTTGATGAATCAAATGTTAAGGAATATTTCCTTACATTTTGGGGCGACCTATACCCGGAGGAACACAAATACAAGTATCCCAAGGCCGGAGAAGATAATTCCATAGTCAATATTTATGTGTATCACCTGGATATGGATAAAAGTGTTAAGATGGATGCAGGGCAGGAAACAGATCAGTATATTCCCCGCTTCTACTGGACAAAGGACCCGGAGAAACTTGCCCTGCTCAGGATGAACAGGCACCAAAATAAACTGGAGGTTTTGATAGCAGAAGCTGTTGATGGAAAATCAAAGCTTGTTTACAATGAAACAAATGAGTATTACATTGATATCACGGATGCATATACTTTCCTAAATGATATGCAGCATTTAATATTAACCAGCGAGCAGGATGGTTTTCACCATATTTACATGCATGATATGGTCAATAATCAATCCAGGCAACTCACTGATGGAAATTGGGACGTAGTGGAATTTGTGGGTGTAGATGAGAAAAATATGCTGGTCTACTACATCTCAAATGAGACAGAATATTATAATAAACAATTATGGGTGGTTGATTTTGAAGGCAAAAAAAGAAAATTGTTGACAAAGGAGGAAGGGGTTCACAGTGTAGCCTTTAGTAAAACCTTTGACTATTTTATTGATACCTATTCAACAGCCAATGCACCGCCTAAAGTAGCTATGATGACTTCGGACGGAAACGTGGTGAAAATGCTTGAAGAAAATACAATGATCGAAAAAGCCATGGAAAAGCATGGTTTTACAAAAAAAGAGTTTTTTGATTTCAAAACTAATGAAGGAGTGAAGCTGAACGGGTACATGATCAAACCACCGGATTTTGATAAAAAGAAGGAATATCCGGTATTTATGTCTTTTTATGGTGGCCCCGGAAGCCAGCAAGTCCTAAACTCCTGGGGATGGTTTGACTTTATCTGGTTTCAGATGCTGGCCCAAAAAGGCTACATTGTTGTTTGTGTTGACAATAGAGGTACTGGTGGAAGGGGAGAAGAATTCAAAAAGTGTACTTACCTTAATCTCGGCAAACTGGAAACAATGGATCAGATCGAGGTAGCAAAATACCTTGGCGGATTAAAATATGTGGATAAAGAGCGGTTGGGTGTTTTTGGCTGGAGTTATGGCGGATATTTGTCAACACTTTGCATGACCAAAGGAGCAGATTATTTCAAGGCAGGAATTGCGGTGGCGCCGGTTACCAACTGGAGGTATTATGATAATATTTACACCGAACGTTTTATGCGCACCCCCCAGGAAAATGCCGGCGGATATGATGATAATAGTCCGATAAATTTTGTGAAAGACCTAAAAGGCAGCTATCTTCTGGTTCATGGTACGGCCGATGATAATGTGCATGTGCAGAATGCCATGGATTTGATAGCAGCACTGGTGAATGCCAATAAGGAATTCGAGATGTTCCTTTATCCGAATAAGAACCATGGTATTTATGGCGGATATACCAGGTATCACCTTTACAATAAAATGACCAATTTTATCCTTGAGAATTTATAGCTTGTCAGAGAGTATATTCTTTGTATTTTTTTTGTCTCTTCTTGCCGTAGAGAAAAGGAAATTTTATTTTATTGGGCTTGTTGTGAATTTTGTACGTGATGCCTGCCTGGCAATGATTAAACCGTCACAGGCTTCCCAATCAAATGCGCCGAATGAATGATGGTTTAAATATTATTATACAAATTATTATTTAGCTGGACTAAGCCTTGGTAAAGTAAAAAATAATACTTAATTTTGCACGCTCGAAATAGGAATATTTTTATTAACATAACGAAAAGAGGTATTTTTTATGATTATTGTTCCTGTAAAAGAAGGAGAAAGCATCGACAAAGCTTTGAAGAAGCTCAAAAGAAAATTTGAGAAGACCGGAGTTGTAAAAGAACTTCGTGAGCGCCAGAAGTATACAAAGCCTTCTGTAACGAAAAGGGAACAAAAGCTCAAGGCAATTTATATTAGTCAATTGCAGAGCGAAAACGAATAGTTATTTGTTCTCAATTTAGAAAAAGAAATTTTGCTTTAGGCAAATTATTTTGTATATTTATACATTGATGATTCGCTAAGCAGGATTTCTTTTTTTATTTTGTGTTGAATGCGCATAGATAAGTTTATTCATTATCTTCAGTTTGAGAAACGATACTCACCCCACACTATAATCGCCTATAGAAGTGACCTCAACCAATACAGGGGTTATTTACACCATACTTATGAGCTGGAAAAAATTGAAGAATCAGATCACACCCACATCCGCTCCTGGATTGTAAATCTTATTGATACCGGCATTAGTACAAAAAGCATTAACCGAAAAATTACCAGCCTGAAGGGTTTTTATAAATACCTGATCCGTGAAGGTGTCGTGAAGGCAAACCCCATGAACAAGATTCTGAGTCCCCGGATGTCAAAGAATTTGCCCGTATTTGTGGAAGAAAAAAAAATGGCATTGTTGTTCAGGGAAGTTGAATTTGGTACTGATTTCAGGGGAGTCCGCGACAGATTGGTCATGGAATTTCTTTATGGTACCGGGGTCCGCTTGTCGGAGTTGATTCATCTTAAAATGAACGACTTGTCTTTTCCGGATTCCTCAGTTAAGGTATTGGGAAAACGGAACAAAGAAAGAATAGTCCCTTTAAATGAAATTCTTCAGGAAATTCTGATTCAGTATATCGAAGTTAGAAAAAATGAGTTCCCGGGAGGAAAAACACCGGAATATTTGTTATTAACTGACAAAGGTAAACAGGTATATCCAAAGTTGGTATACCGCATTGTTACCCGATATTTAGGTCAGATTACCACTATGCAAAAAAGAAGTCCTCATGTTCTAAGGCATACTTTTGCCACTCATTTATTGAATAAAGGGGCAGATATAAACGCCATTAAAGAATTACTGGGGCATGCCAATTTATCGGCTACCCAAGTATATACACATAATACAATAGAGAAGTTAAAGGCCGCATATTCAAAGGCCCATCCCAAAGCTTAAAAAAAAGGAGGATACAATTATGAAAGTAAACATTAATTCAGTACATTTTAAAGCAGACAAGAAGCTTAAGAGCTTTATAGAAGAGAAAGTGGATAAGCTTTCCAGTTTTTACGAGGGTGTGCTGGGCAGTGAAGTTACACTAAAGCTTACCAATACAGATAAACCGGAGAATAAGCTGGCAGAGATAAGGATAAAAGTGAGGGGTTCGGATTTATATGCCAGGAAGCAAAGCAGTACATTTGAGGCAGCTACGGATACAGCGGTAGAAGCTTTACGCAAGCAGTTAACCAAACATAAAGAGAAAATTAAAGGAATGTAAAATTATTTAGAAATATCTTTGTTTATTTACGATAATGTTTATACATTTGCAGACCTTTTCAAAAAAGGTCTGTTTTTTGTTTATAGGCGAGGCCTGAAAGGAGAAAGCCTATGTAGCTCAGTTGGCCAGAGCAGCTGATTTGTAATCAGCCGGTCGGCGGTTCGACTCCGTCCATAGGCTCGGTTCATTGAATACAACTAATACTGGGGAGTTTCCAGAGCGGTCAAATGGGGCAGACTGTAAATCTGTTGGCTAAGCCTTCGGAGGTTCGAATCCTTCACTCCCCACAACGTTCTTCTAAGCATAATGCAGGAGAATTTTCGTTCTTTCATGATTTGTAATGAGGAACAAATGTAAGCGGAAGTAGCTCATTTGGTAGAGCGACAGCCTTCCAAGCTGTAGGTGGCCGGTTCGAGCCCGGTCTTCCGCTCAATTGCCGATGTAGCTCATTTGGTAGAGCGCGTCCTTGGTAAGGACGAGGTAACGGGTTCAAATCCCGTCATTGGCTCTGAACTTGTTAGCAAGCAATTGTAAATTCTAAATAAAGGATAATTTGATATGGCAAAAGAAACATTTGATCGGTCCAAACCACACGTGAATATTGGTACCATTGGTCACGTTGACCACGGAAAAACAACCTTAACCGCAGCAATTACCATTAACCTTCAGGATAAAGGTTTAGCTGAATTCAGGTCGTTTGATTCTATTGACAATGCGCCTGAAGAAAAGGAAAGAGGTATTACAATTAATACAGCGCATGTTGAGTATCAAACAGATAACAGACACTATGCGCACGTCGACTGCCCGGGTCACGCTGACTATGTTAAAAACATGGTAACAGGTGCTGCACAAATGTCCTCACGGAGGATCCG
>CAZZLL010000027.1:0-43814 GCA_964654725.1 uncultured Lentimicrobiaceae bacterium
TCGTCAGGATAATTCAGGTTTTCACGATTTAGGTTTATGAATTATCCGGGCTAAATGCTCTTGCTTATACTTTTTTATTAATTTTGTGGGCTCAATTTTTTCTTATGTCAGCGTATATCAGATTAAACAAAATTTTCTCCTTTGAAGCAGCTCATGCCCTCCATTATTACGATGGCCCCTGTAAGAATATTCACGGGCACTCTTACAAACTTGAAGTATGTATTATTGGAAAAGCTTCAGAGAATGAGCAGTCTCCGAAAAACGGAATGGTAATGGACTTTGGCGACCTGAAGGATTTGATTAAGGGCGAAATCGTAAAACCCTTTGATCATGCCCTGATATTAAATGAGAAATCCAACATTCCACTTTCTGGTAATGATTTATTTAGCAAAGTGATTAAACTGCCATATCAGCCTACCTGTGAAAATTTACTGGAGGATTTTGCAAATCGTATCGAACGGTTATTACCTGATAGTGTTAAGCTGCACTGCCTGAAATTATCTGAAACAGATACTTCTTCTGCCAGTTGGTATGCCGAAGATCAAAAATCGTAACCATTAACGGGTAATATACAGCCCCTTTTTTTGTTATTTCCATTCGGGTAATCTTCCGGGTGTCCACGGTGAGCCCATTTCTTCCATTTTCTTTTCGAGTTCGGGGATGGTTTCCAGGCTGATGATTTTGAGGGATTGATAGACTTTCTCAAATTCCTTCAGCATAGATGCATAATTATCTTTTTGAGTTTGTGTTGGTTTTGAAGCATTGCGCCAGCTGCCATATATAATGGTGCCCATTCTGCCGGTTATTGAAGGTGGCTGGATAATATTTCTTTTGGATAATGATGGATCTCCTTTCAGGGCTTTTTCCTGTTTTATCAGTTCCAGGTCAATTTCACGAAGTTTTTCTACCATTTTCCCGGCAGGTTTATTTGTATTCAATACGGCAACCCTCATCAGGGCAACTTTATTTTGTAGTTCATCCAGGTGCTTCACTGTGCCACTGATTATCCGCCGGGTTTCTCGTAATTCCTGGTAGAAATCCTGCAGCTCTTTGCTGATTGCAAAATTCTCATCTCTGTTCAGGGGGTAGCAATTAAATTTTATCTCATCTGTCATTTGGGTTATTATAGCATCATGATACAATGCCATAGAAACTGAATATTTTCCGGGAATTACCGGAAACCCTTGATCCCCTTCGGAATACCTGCCTGGTTCTTGTTGGGTTAAACTGGCTGGCGTGGCCGGGGATAAACGAAAGTTCCAGTATATACGGTGTATTCCCTTTTTCGTTGATTCCTTTATCCGACGAATAATATTTCCTTCATCGTCTTTAATCGTAAATAGGAGGTATGGCTTTTCATCCAAATCTTCCTGGATTAATTCATCAATTGATGGGATTTCAATAATTTTGCCCTGTTTTTCAGCAGTATTTTCATTCTTCTTTCGTAATTCCCGTAATCCGGGCAAACTGTCATTAAAAAAATAGGTTATTGCAGCGGCAACCGGAGGATTTGCAGCAGTGAATAAAGCATCTCCCTGACTGGATTTGCCTCTTCTTCCCAATTCCCTTGTTTCAATGAACATGAGGGCATCTTTGACCGGAAAAATATGGGCTTTCTTTTCCAGCACATCTTCTGATAATTCCCTGAGGGGTGAGTAGTCATCCAGTATATAAAAACCTCTTCCAAAACTTGCCAGCACCAGATCATTTTCTCTTTTCTGAATCACCATGTCCTTAATGGCAATGCTTGGAATACCCTGTTTAATCCTTGTCCAGTTTTTGCCTCCGTCTATCGTGACGTACACGCCAAATTCGGTTCCGGCAAAAAGCAAATTGGGCTGAACATGGTCTTCAGCAATGCAATACACTACTTCATCTTTAGGAAGGTTTCCTGTGACAGATTTCCATGATTTTCCGGCATCGGTGCTTTTCAGGATGTAGGGTGAAAAATCATCGTTTTTATGGTTGTCAAAACAGGCGTATACAGTTTCTTCTTCATGCTGCGAAGCCAGCAGGAAACTCACATAGGTTTTGTCAGGGATATCCGGAAAACGTTCTATCCTGCTCCATTCTTCACCATCATTATGGGTCACATTTATTAATCCGTCGTCTGTTCCTGCATATAGCAATCCTTCTTTAAGGGGAGCTTCACACAGGGCAACAACACTTCCATAAAACGACGTGGAAGCATTTTTTGAAACAGCGTCTATGCTCCAGATCTTATCCATTACCTTCAGCTGATCTCTGTCGATTTGCCGGGTTAGGTCATCGCTTATTGCCTCCCATGAATTACCCATATCGTTACTTTTAAAAAGGATGTTTGCAGCGAAATAGAGTCTTTTGTGGTTGTGTGGACTGATAATCAGGGGTGAGTCCCAGTTCCAGCGAAGCGCCTTTTCACCTGGTTTCTCCATGGGTTTTATCCCGACAGATTCGCCGGTTTCTTTATTGATCCTGACCAACCAGCCATATTGTGACTGGGAGTAAACGATATTGGGGTTTTTGGGGTCTATCTGTGTTTTAAACCCATCGCCTCCTTTTGTGATATACCAATCGGAATTCAGGATGCCATGAATGCTTGTTGTTCTGGAAGGCCCGCCAATGGTGTTATTATCCTGTGTGCCACCGTAAATATGGTAAAATGGCAGGGCATTGTCAGCACTCACCCTGTAAAACTGGGTAATAGGTAGATTGCTTTTATAGTGCCAATTTTTTCCCAAATCCCAGGTTTCGTAAACTCCGCCGTCTCCGCCTATAATCAAATGGTTGTTGTTTTTCGGGTCAATCCAAAGCGCATGATCATCTACATGTCGGCTTGTAAGACCGAGCACGGTGAAGGATTTTCCCCCATCATTTGTCATTCGGCTATAAGTGTCGAGGGAGTATACCCGGTCGGATAAAACTGGATCGGCAACAATTTCCTGGTAATATTGCGGGCTATTTGCTACATAATTGCTTTGTTTATTCCAGCTTGCTCCCCGGTTGGTTGACCTGAAAAAGCCGCCATTATCGTCGGCTGCTTCAATGATGGCATAAACATAGTCAGGGTTTACAGGCGATACTGCCAGGCCTATTCGTCCAACATCACCTCCGGGTAAGCCATTGCTTAATTTTATCCAGTTTTTTCCGCCATCTGTTGTTTTGTATATGGCAGACTCCGGCCCGCCGTTTATCAGTGTCCAAACATGTCTTCTTCGTTGATAAGATGAAGCATACATAACGTGCGGATCCCTGGGGTCAAAAGCAATGTCGCTGACACCGGTGTTATTACTAATATACAGTATGCAATCCCAGTTTTTTCCACCGTCAATTGATTTGTAAAGTCCACGATCGCCACCCGGGCCCCATAAAGGTCCCTGTGCTGCTACATAAACAATATCTGAATTATCAGGATCAATAAGTATTTTTCCGATATGCTCAGAATCCTTTAATCCCATATTCTTCCAGGATTTTCCTCCGTCGATGCTTTTATAAATACCGTCACCATAGGAAACACTGCGCTGGCTATTGTTCTCGCCAGTACCTGCCCATAGTATGTGCGTATTGTTAGGATCAATAGCCAGGCATCCGATGGAATAACTTCTTTGATGATCAAATACCGGAGTCCAGGTCGTTCCGGAATTAAGGGTTTTCCATATTCCGCCTGATGCCGCAGCAACATAATACTCAGCTGTGTTTTCCGGATTTACCGCTATGTCAGAAATACGGCCCGAAGTTAAAGCAGGTCCGAGCGATCGAAATTTCAGGCCGGAGATGGTTTTAGAATCGATTTGTGCCGCTTGTGAAAAGGCACTTAAGCAAAACATGGACAACAGAAATGAAATGAATACTAATGAAATTGTTTTTTTTGAAATCATAATAATATATTCTTTTAATAGATAATTTTTCTGATAAAAAACCGTATGGTTTCAAGCAGATGCTCCCGGGCCTCGATAAATCCCATATGGGCCACATTCTCGAGGATATGAAATTCTCCCTTTTGTGTCATTAAGGCCTGGTTGCTGACGGCCTCCGTAGGAATGCGCTTGTCTTTTTTTCCGGCAATGAACAGGACGGGATACGTCGCATTTTGTAATAGCCTGAAATGATTCTCACGCTCTTTCATCCCTTTTAAAGCTGCTATAATTCCTTCTTTGGGTGTTTTTTTGGATTCACGGATCAATGCTGAGATTTCTTTTTGAAACGCTGCTTTGTTTTGTTCCGCAAATAGATCCGGAATAAATGAACTGATAAAACCCTGGTGATCGTTTTGAACAACATGAATAGTTCTGTCGCGGTTTCGCCTGGCTTCTTCTGTGTCAGCGGCTGCATGGGAGTGAAATAATCCCAGCCCTATGATACATTTCGGAAATTTTGCAGCAAATGCAAGACTTACGTACCCACCCATGGAATGGCCTATCATAATGCATTCATGGATTGCTTCTTCCTGCAGGACATGATTCACAATTTCTGCCATAAAACCCATGCTGTGGGTGTCATAAAAAACTGAAGTTTCACCATGTCCGGGAAGATCAACCGTAATAATCCTGTATTCTTTTTGAAGATGATCGCTGTATTCCTGCCACATATTCAGTGATTCCAGAAATCCGTGAAGAAGCACAACCGCTTGCCCCTGGCCTGCAATGCTATAGTTGATTACTCCTTCCTGAAAGTCTAGCTTTTTATTCATAAGGATCAGTTTTATTTTGATGCAATTTACGTTTTTTATTTTTCTTACATTTTTGCATTGAAAGAAATTGATTTGAGTTTTGCACTTCGATCAAAAGCTGAATCACTGAGATGGCCATTCATTTTTAATACGAGCTGAAAAACAGCATATTATGTTTCTATACGTCAAGAAATGATTAAAGATAATAAAGAAGCCGAAAAACGGATGAGTTCCGATTAACCTGCAGCCTGCATTATTTCTTCGATATCTTCAGTTTCAAGCGGAATATCTTTCATAAGGTCTTCCGGGCTGTTTTCTGTGATATGAATATCATTTTCCAGGCGAATGCCAATCTCTTCATTTGTGATATAAATGGCCGGTTCACAGCTAAATACCATTCCTCTTTCAAATGGCTTGTCCTTTTCAAATACATCATGAACATCGAGTCCTATATGATGAATAATGCCATGAGGCAAGTATTTTTTATAAAGTGGGTTGGCTTTAGGTTGATTTTTTACTTCTTTCAAATCCAATATACCAAGTTTTAGCAATTCTTCTTCAAGATACATGCCAGCCAGTTTGTTGATTCCTTCGATAGTCTGCCCAACTTTATATTCTTTTCGAATGGAATAGAATACATTTAACACAGCCTGGTATAGCTCCTTTTGTCGCCCGGAAAACCGTCCGGAAACAGGAATGGTCCTTGACAAGTCACTGGCGTAATTGTGATACTCACATCCGAAGTCCATCAGCAATAAATCACCGGCATTACAGAGCTTGTTATTCGAGTTATAATGCAGGTAACAGGCATTTTTGCCAGAGGCTACAATGGGATGATACGCATGACCGTTGGTTCCGGAATATTTAAAGTGGTGATCCATAATAGCCTGTACCTGGTATTCCTTCATTCCGGGTTTCAATTCGTTTAATATTTTCAGGAAACAATCTCCTGTTATCCTGCAGGCCTCTTTAATGATAGCAACTTCTTCCTTCGATTTAATCATGCGCAACTCTGCAAGTATCGGACTGGCAGCTTTTAGCTGCAAAAAAGGAAAATCATTTTGTACCCTGGAAATCAGGCGCAGGTCTAAGGTTTTGAGTTCACTCCGAAATGTTGGATACTCGTTTTTGTTTAAATACAGGATATTAACCTCGTTTAACACCTCTTTTATAACTTTGAAGAAATCAGGGCTGAACTGAATGTTTTTGATGCCGCTGATTTCTGCAGCCAGTTCTTTGTCCAATTTTGGACCTTCCCATTGTATCATTTTGTCATCCGTTTTACGAATAAACAATATCTCTTTGTTTTCTTCCCTGCCTGCATCCGGATATACAAACAAAAAAGTATCTTCCTGTTCTATTCCGGTGAAATAGAATAAGTCAGAATTTTGGCGGTAATTAAAGAACTGGTCTCCATTGCGTGGCATGATGTCATTGGAGGTAAAAATTGCAGCAGCTTTTGATTCTATCCTTTTGCAGAATGTATTCCTGGTCTGTAAAAAAAAGGCGGTTGTCAATTTTCCGGAAGGTGCTGATCTATTTAGATTCATTATAAAATAAATTAATAAATTGGTAATTAGTAGCCGAAAAATTAAATTTGCTTTATCGATTGTAATTCCTGCAAAGTAAGGGATTTTAATTTTATTTCATAATCTCCCTCTTTTTAATTTATTGAAAATAGTAATGTTATGGGAAACAAGATCTTATATTATTCTTCGTTGACGAAGAAATTCATTATGGCATTTGCCGGGCTTTTTTTAATCGTTTTCCTTTTAGTTCATCTTAGTATAAACCTGCTTTTACTAATCAATGACGGAGGAGAGTTGTTCAATGCAGCGGCACATTTCATGGGCACTAATATTATTATCAAAGTAATGGAGATTTTTTTGATTGCCGGATTTTTGATACATATTATTTTAGGCATCATATTACAGATTCAGAACTGGATGGCAAGGCCTGTTCGGTACAAAGTTGAAGGATATTCCCATACTTCTTTCTTTTCAAAGTTTATGATACATACCGGCGCAATTGTTCTGGCTTTTCTGATCCTGCATTTTTTCAACTTTTATTTTATTCGATTCGGCATTGTGGAGGTACCGGAAGGGGTGACAAAGCTGACACACGAAGGCCATATTGACTTTTACAGTGTTGCCAGGGTATTGTTTGAGAATACTGCTTACACGGTTATATATATTCTATGTTTTGTGTTTCTGGCATTTCATCTTAACCATGCTTTTCAGTCGGCATTTCAGTCTTTAGGCCTGAATCACAGCAAATACACCCCGGCCATAAAAACCTTAGGATTGATTTATTCCATATTAATTCCATTGGGATTTACGATTATTCCCATATACTTTTTATTTTTTAATTAGCAATAGTAAAAATTCCCGGATATGACAAAGATAAACTCCAAGATACCCGAAGGCCCGTTATCAGAAAAGTGGACAATGTTCAAGTCTACCCAGAAACTGGTAAATCCGGCAAATAAAAGGAAGTTAGATGTACTTGTAGTGGGTACCGGATTAGCCGGAGCATCTGCAGCTGCATCTCTGGCAGAAATGGGATTTAGTGTAAAGACATTTTGTTATCAGGACAGTCCGCGCAGGGCACATAGTATTGCTGCCCAGGGTGGGATCAATGCGGCAAAAAATTATCAGAATGACGGTGACAGTGTGTATCGATTGTTTTATGATACGATAAAGGGCGGAGATTACAGAGCCAGGGAAGCCAATGTTTACCGGCTTGCGGAGGTCAGCAATAGTATTATTGATCAATGCGTAGCCCAGGGTGTTCCTTTTGCCAGAGAATATGGTGGGATGCTCGATAACAGGTCTTTCGGCGGCGCACAGGTTTCAAGGACTTTTTATGCAAAAGGGCAAACCGGGCAGCAGTTATTGTTGGGGGCTTACGGAGCACTCAGTCGACAGGTTAAAGAGGGAAAAGTAAAGATGTTTTCGCGTTCGGAGTTGATGGATGTTGTGATTGTAGATGGTAAGGCCAGAGGCATCATTACACGTGACCTGGTTAGCGGTAAACTTGAAAGACATTTCGGCCATGCGGTTGTTCTGGCAACAGGAGGATATGGAAATGTCTTCTTCCTTTCTACAATGGCCATGGGCGCTAACGGAAGTGCAGCCTGGAAAGCTTATAAAAAAGGAGCGTTCTTTGGAAACCCATGTTATGTGCAGATCCATCCAACCTGTATCCCGGTGCATGGAGAATATCAGTCGAAATTGACCCTGATGAGTGAAAGCCTCAGGAATGATGGCCGTATTTGGGTGCCCAAGAATAAAGAGGATGCAGAAAAAATTAGAAAGGGACAAATTAAACCCGTGGATATCCCGGAGGAAGATCGGGATTATTATCTTGAAAGAAGGTACCCTGCTTTTGGAAACCTTGTCCCGCGTGACGTAGCTTCCAGGGCAGCAAAAGAAAGATGTGATGCCGGTTACGGAGTGGGTACCGGTTTAGCCGTTTACCTTGATTTTAAAGATTCTATTAATAGACTGGGAAAGAAGGCTATAGAAGCTAAATATGGTAATTTGTTCCAGATGTACCAAAAGATCACTGATGATAATCCTTATGAAACACCGATGATGATTTATCCGGCCATTCACTATGCTATGGGCGGTCTTTGGGTAGATTATGAATTGCAAACCACCATTCCGGGCCTATTCGCTATTGGTGAAGCCAATTTTTCTGATCATGGCGCCAACCGCTTAGGAGCATCAGCGCTTATGCAGGGACTGGCAGATGGGTATTTCGTGCTGCCCTATACCATTCAAAATTATCTTGCTGATGATATCAGAACGCCCCGAATGGAAACCTCTGGTAAAGAATTTGATGAAGCAGAGAAAGATGTTTCGGAACAGATACAAAAGTTGCTGAATGTTAAAGGAAACAGGTCAGTAGATACCTTCCATAAAATGCTGGGAAAAGCTATGTGGAATTATGTAGGCATGGCAAGGAATGAGAAAGGTCTTAAAGAAGGTATAGAAGAAATAAAAAAGATTCGCAAAGAGTTTTGGGAGGATGTCCGTATTCCAGGCACACAGGATGAGCTGAACCCGGAACTTGAAAAAGCCATACGTGTTGCAGACTTCCTTGAGCTGGGCGAGCTGATGGCCCGTGATGCCTTGCATAGAAAGGAATCTTGTGGCGGACATTTCAGGGAAGAATATCAGACAAAAGAAGGGGAAGCCATGAGAAACGATACAGATTTCACTTATGCAGCAGCCTGGGAATACCAGGGAGATGATAAAGAACCTGTTCTCAATAAAGAAGACCTCAATTTTGAGTCCATTGAAGTGAAACAAAGAGATTATAAATAAATAAAATTAATTACAAAACTTAAATTATCAGGCTATGGAATTTACCTTAAAAATCTGGAGGCAAAAAAACACTAAAGCCAAAGGTAAATTTGTTACCTATAAGGTTTCCAATATATCTTCTGACAGTTCTTTTTTAGAAATGCTTGATGTGCTGAATGAGCAGCTTATTGCAAAGAATGAAGAACCCGTTGCTTTTGATCACGATTGCCGGGAAGGAATTTGCGGATGTTGCAGTTTGTATATCAACGGACGCCCACATGGGCCGGATGAAGAAATAACCGTGTGTCAATTGCATATGCGTGTTTTTAAAGATGGTGAAACTATCGTCATTGAACCATGGCGAGCTAAACCATTCCCGGTGATAAAAGACCTCATCGTAGATCGTGCTGCCTTTGATAAAATCATACAGGAAGGTGGATATGTATCGGTAAATACTGGAAGTGCACAGGATGCCAACAGCATACCAATTAGGAAACAAGATGCCGATAATGCTTTTGAAGCTGCTGCCTGTATCGGATGTGGAGCATGTGTTGCAGCATGCAAAAATGCCTCTGCCATGTTGTTCGTTTCAGCCAAGGTTTCCCAATATGCCCTCCTGCCACAAGGAAAGGTGGAAGCACAGGATAGAGTAGAGAAAATGGTTAAAAGAATGGATGAACTCGGATTTGGTAACTGTACAAATACATATGCTTGTGAGGCTGAATGCCCGAAAGCCATAAAAATCACCAATATTGCCCGTATGAACAGAGAGTTCTTTTCTTCAAAAGTTGTATCCCCAAAAAAATAAGAACAAAAAAAGGCTGTTCTGAAATATCAGGAACAGCCCTTTTTTGTTCTTAACTGTTTACATTTTATTCCACTATAATCTTGTTCCTAAGCAGTGTGCTGCCGATCTGTATCTCCAGAAAATACATGCCGCTTTCTGTGTCAGACATGTTGATATTCACAAACTGTTTGCCTGTTACAGATTCATTGAATACTGTTTTTCCTTGCATATCATATATTCTGAGGGTTACATGGCTTTTAATCTCCGGGAACAATACATTCAACTGATCCGCAACAGGATTTGGAAATACTTTAATCATATTATAATCAATGATTTCCGTAACTCCAATAGTATAGTCCTGCATGTCAATGCTAACCTGCCAGTCATCTGTGGGTAGGTCATTCCATATTCCTTCAAGGGCATAGCCAATAAAAGCATACGATGGATTTAATTTGAGCAAATCAATGGTCCCTTGTGTTTGAGCACTTGGTGTACCTTCGTTTCCAGCATAATGAGCCACGAAAGTCTCAGTAATGGCCGGTTCTATCATAATAGCAGTAGCTGTGTCAATGTTGTAGGGAGGAGACATCAACATATAAAGAACCAGGTTGGGCAATCCTGTTTCCAGAAAAGTTTTGGCATATTCCTGAAAACTTAAGGTGTCGGTAAAAACATTTACATGTTCAACTTTTTTGCCGTTAACAATAAGCAATGTATCTGCCGTAAGTTCAATAATTCTGTATGGACACGGATAGGTAACAGTAGCACCCGTTTCAATATCATAGATTGTGTTTCCGGCATTGGTGGTTTTCATAACAATATCCTGGGAGTGATAATGACCGGTAAATACGACTTTTAATCCCAGGTCGGCTACTTGTGTGGAAATGGTATCCCAATCGTCGATTACATAATCGGAAAATAAAGATTTTTGCCCTGGATAATGCTCAATAAACCCATGATGTGCCATGCCTAAAACAAGCTTATGATTGGCTTTTGCTTCTGTTAAGCGATCTTTTACCCAGTTAAAGGTTGCAGGCTTGAACCCACCGCTTGTCTCAGGGTGCAGGTAATAATAATTGCTATCGTAGCGACAAACATCCATTGAAAGGATCCAAATACCGTTTACAGGTTCTGCAACATACGATAAAGATGCAGTGTCTTTATATATAGCAGCACTATAACCGAAATTATTAAATAAAGTTGAAAAATCACTCGGGCTTACGGAGGGAACAGGTATCATAGAATCGCCGTCATAGCTGATAGCATGTGGATTGTTAATGTCATGATTTCCCGGGGCAACAAAAACTTCAATACCTGCATTTTCCATTTCCTGAAAATAGTTAGCCACTGTCTGGTGACTGACAAGTTCTCCATCTTTCGTTAAATCGCCCGAAACCAAGAGGATGTCAGGTTGAAGATTCTTAATGGAATCCAACACTGATTCAAGAATTGCAACACTCTCTTTTAATAACTTTCGGTCATAAGCAAGATAAGTTTGAAAGGCTACACCATCCTGGATAAGCAGGGTAGAATCAAAAATATGGATATCAGAAATAACACAGATTTTTGTACTTTGAGCTTTAGTTTGAGGAATGGTAAAAAAAAGTGCCATTATAAGGATAATGCTGACTTTTGGTAATGTTTTTTTCATTAGATTGGTTTTTTATTAAATGTATTTTGTTGTAAGGCAAAATTAACTCACATTGCATAAAGCTGTCATTAACAGAAGCTAAATAAAAACTTAATAAATCATTAATAAGTATTATTTCATTGTTACCGCCAAGTGTAAGACCGAAACGAACAGACAATTTGCTACTAAAAGACAAAAAAAAGGATAAAAGAAAATATAAACAGCCCTCGCACAAAACAGCACAGTGCGCCTCGACTTAGAGGACAAATAGTTCTTTGATACAATGCAATGTATGGGGGCGGACTAAACCGTAGTAGTGCTGAAAGCTATGGAACAGGCTTGGGCTGAAATGCCCTTGCCTACTCGACTTTGCAAGCTCCGATACACCAGCGGATAATGTTAAATTTGCGGATTTAAATAACATGTATAAACCAGGATAATAGAATATGAGAATTGCCGAAATACTAAAAGACTCCAACTATAAATTGACACAGTTCAATATGGTTGAGATTCAAAATCTTGAAAACAGAATTATTGTTAAGGATGTTAGAAGAAAAGCCACTCCTTATGTGAAATGTTTAGTGCGTAAAAAGGAGATTAAATTAACACCTGAAGAAGCAGTTCGGCAATTATATATCCAACTTTTAATTGATGACTATGAGTATCCTGCTGAAAGAATGGAATTGGAATATGCTGTTTCATTCGGTAGAGAAAAGAAAAGAGCTGATATTGTAATTTTCGACAAAAAGCAGACGACTTCCCCTTACATAATGGTTGAATTAAAAAAGCCAAAATTAAAAGATGGTAAGGAACAATTAAAATCATATTGTAACGCAACAGGGGCACCAATTGGAATTTGGAGTAACGGTGAGTCGGTTTCATTTTATCACCGAAAAGACCCGAATTATTTTGAGGATATTCCAGCAATTCCAAAGGCAAGCGAAAAACTTTCCGACATATTATCTGAACGATGGACTATTGAAAACCTGATTGAAAAGGATAAACTTCGTACCGAAAGGAAATCATTAAAAGATTTGGTGCTTGAAATGGAAGACGAAGTTTTGGCTAATGCCGGAGTTGATGTTTTCGAGGAACTTTTCAAATTAATTTTCACCAAACTATATGACGAGATGGAAGCAGGGAGAAATAAAACCCGACATCTTGAATTTAGAAATTACGGTGATACCGAATCAGAATTAAAAGAAAAAATCCAAAAGCTTTTTAACCAGGCAAAAATAAAATGGGAAGGCGTTTTTTCAGAAGATTCAAGAATTGAACTCACCGCTTCGCATTTATCGGTGTGTGTTTCGTCTTTACAAGATGTGAAACTGTTCAACTCGAATTTAGATGTTGTTGATGATGCTTTTGAATACCTAATCAACAAAAGTAGTAAAGGTGAAAAAGGACAGTATTTTACGCCACGCTATGTAATTGACATGTGTGTAAAAATGCTTAATCCACAGGAGCATGAAACCATGATTGATTCCGCAGCCGGTAGTTGTGGATTTCCTGTACATACAATTTTTCATGCGTGGGAGCAAATCATGAAAGATGAAGGTTTAGACAAAAGCCATTTGTTTACACTGGAACAAAAACCTGCAAGATGTACCGACTATGTAAACGACAAAGTTTTCGCCATTGACTTTGATGAAAAATCGGTGCGTGTTGCACGAACATTAAACTTAATTGCAGGTGACGGACAAACAAATGTGTTGCACTTAAATACACTTGACTGGGAACGCTGGGACGAAAAAACAAACGACGAGGATTGGCAGGATACTTATTTTGAAGGTTGGCGAAAGTTTAAAAAATTACGCACCAATAGAAACAATCAGGATTTTTCTTTTGACATACTTATGGCAAATCCGCCTTTTGCCGGTGATATAAAAGAAAGTAGAATTTTAGCAAAATACGAATTAGGAAAAAAACCCAACGGGAAATATCAATCCAAAGTTGGACGAGATATTCTGTTTATTGAGCGAAACCTTGATTTTTTAAAACCGGGTGGTAGAATGGCAATTGTTTTACCACAAGGGCGGTTTAATAATTCATCGGATAAAAACATTCGTGATTTTATTGCAGAGCGTTGCCGTATTCTTGCCGTTGTTGGTTTGCACGGTAATGTTTTTAAACCTCATACCGGAACTAAAACAAGCGTGCTGTTTGTGCAAAAATGGGATGATAAACTTTGTCCGAAAGTAGAAGATTACCCGATATTTTTTGCAACAATGCAGGAGCCAAGCAAAGACAACAGCGGAGATAAAATTTATTTGCGTAAAAAGGATTTCCCTGACAAATTCAAAATTAAGCCCGAAGTTGCCGACCCAGTACAAGGCGAAATGGAACTGCAAGACAGTGTAGTGCATTATGTATCTACACCAAAAGACCTTGACGAATATGTATTAGACAGCCACGACCACCTGATTGTAAAACACGACTTATATAATCACGACGGAAAAACGCAGGACGGTATTGCTGAAGCATTTTTAGAATTTGCCAAAAAAGAAAACCTCTCATTTGTGGGAAAGCTCTAAGCCCTTTCGATGAAGCCAAATACAAGGCTTTGTTGGAAGGGCTGGAAATTTCAGAAGTATATTTTTCTAAAATCTCATTTGAAAATAGTGTTTTTAGAATTGATGCTGAATATTTTAAAAAACAATATTTAAAAGAAGACTACCTCCGAAAAAAATATGAGACTGTCTATTTGGGCGAAGACTATTTTATTACAGATGGTCAACATGGATATCATGAAGTAGATGAAAACTCTAACATAAGACATTTAACAGCAAAGAATTTTAAAAACTGGTTTGCAAACGATATTGATGCTGATAGACTTGCAAAATGGGTTGATGACAACAATCAGCGCTCTTCGTTAAAAAGGAATGACATTGTTCTTACAACTCGTGGTACTGTTGGTTGTTGTGCAATTGTAAAAGAAGAAGTTCTACCTGCTAATATTGACCAAGATGTAGCAAGAATAGCCGTTACAAATCACGAAAGAATCAGTCCGCAATATTTAGTAACATTCTTAAATTCCAAATTTGGGCAAGACTGGGCATTAAGAAACCAAACCGGTATGGTTCAACAAGGACTTGCACTTTGGCGTGTGCGTGAATTACCAATACCAAAACTCTCTGACAAATTTCAAGAGCAGATTGAAAGAATAATAGAACATTCACATTGCTCAATTATAAATTCACAAGATAAATATAGCCAAGCCGAAACTCTTCTTCTTGAGACTCTTAATTCAAAAGATTTTCAACCAAGCAAAGAACCTGTAAATATTAAAAACTTTTCCGAATCTTTTGGCAGTTCAGGGCGTTTGGATGCGGAGTATTATCAGGTGAAGTATGAACAAGTTGTGAATCGCATTAAATCCACCGATTACGACCAGCTTGTTAATATTGTCAAAATTAAAAAATCTATAGAACCCGGTTCATCTGTTTACGCTGATGAAGGTCTGCCATTTGTAAGAGTTTCAGACTATAACAAATTTGGTCTTTCAACACCTGATAAATATTTAACTGATGATTTTTGCAAAGAAAATGCAGAGCAAATCAAGAAACTCAAACCTAAAAAAGAGACCATACTTTTTTCAAAAGACGGCAGTGTCGGTACTGCATACATGCTAAGAGAAGATGCAAATTTCA
Source organism: uncultured Lentimicrobiaceae bacterium (assembly GCA_964654725.1). Lineage (GTDB taxonomy): Bacteria > Bacteroidota > Bacteroidia > Bacteroidales > CAZZLL01 > CAZZLL01. Next base: position 15,026 of record CAZZLL010000027.1, read on the forward strand.
TTACTTCGGGTGCAATTCTTCATTTAACAGTTCAAAACAAAACCAAAATTATTCCTGAATACCTTACACTTGCATTAAATTCACAATTAGTTCAAATGCAAGCAGAACGGGATGCAGGGGGTTCAATTATTTTGCATTGGAGAGTAAGCGAAATAGAAAAAGTTGTCGTACCCATAATTGCCTTTGATAAGCAAAGAGAAATTGCCGATTTAGTTGAAGAAAGCTTCCAATTAAAAAAGCAATCCGAACACCTTTTAGAAGTAGCCAAAACTGCCGTAGAAATGGCGATTGAGCAGGATGAGGAAATAGCGATTGATTTTATTGATAAAAATTGTAAAAAATCATGAAGCTATTTATTTACAAGGCGATAATATTATCTATTTTTGTTTAAAACAGTTTTTATTATGGATTTTTTCACAATTTCAGCTTGGCTTTTTGGTTTGATTTCCTTGATTTTTGGGGTTGTCCAGTTGATACAGAAAAATAAATACAAAAAGCAAATCAAAAATATCCGGCAAGAACAAAATATTGGCAAAAGTGGCACCGGATATCAGGCAGGTGAAACAATTAATATTAATAAATGACAAAGCAGGAACAAAATATTGGTAAAAATGGAACCGGATATCAGGCTGAAAGAATAAATATTTATAATGTTATTAGGAATCCTTCTAAATTAGCAAACGTTGTTAATGCGATTTCTAAAATTGACTTTGACGATAAAAGTAATTTTGGTGTCTTAAAAGAACCTCCTGTTATTGATGATAAGATTAAGCATAATGATGTTAAAGCATATTTTGAATTAATTAAGGATTACGGTTTATACGGCAAGAAATTAAGTTCTATCTATAAAACACTTGAACAAGAAAAACCCGGGCGTAAGAGTAGGATATTAAGAAACATTGCGGATTTGTATAAAGTTGAGAAAGGAAAGTTGACAAATGATAATAATATTGAAATAATCCGGTCAAATGCGGATTTAATAATAGAAAATATCATTAATAAACTTGATAAAGAAGCAAAGCAGTCTGCAAATATTGATGCTGATAACGAGGATATAAAAGCTGCGATTTTTATGGTTGTTGCAGATGCTTTTATCCGATGTAAAATTTTAGAAGACCCGAACGAACAATGATTTTACCAAGAGACATAAAGCCGGAAGACAGTTTGTATTTTATTGGTGGTAATTTATTAAAAACCATCAATAAATTAAATGCAAAAGAATTTGACCTGTTGGGTTTGTATCAAGACCATACTAATGAAAACAATGAATGTTCGTTTAATCAATATTTACTTGCGATCGATTGGCTGTATTTATTGAATCTTGTTTCTGTAAATGAAAAAGGACAATTAAAAAAATGTTTTTAAAATATCTACATATAACCAAGAATGGGAAAACTCTCCGTAAAATTGATTTTAAAAAGGGAGTAAATTTAATTGTTGACACTACACCTGAATCTAAAACCAAAGAAACAGGAAATAATGTAGGAAAAACAACAGTTCTGCGATTGGTTGATTATTGTTTGGGAAGTAATGGAAAAGATATTTACCAGGGGATTGAATTTAAAACCACAGATACGAATGTTGAACAGTTTTTAATAAATAATCGTGTTAAAGTATCAATTTGCTTGACAAATTCACTTGATGACAGCAATCCCAAAGAAATTATTTTAAAACGTAATTTTCTGCAACGAAAGGAAAAAATTGCATCAATTAATGGCGAAAACTATCCAAACATTAAAGACGAATATAATCCTAAACTGAACGAATTAATATTTGGAATCAAGTCTGATAAACCAACATTCAGGCAAATTGCATCACGTTTTATTAGAAATGATGCTTTAAAAATGAATAATATCCTTAAATATTTGCCTTCAACAAAGGATACCGTTTACGAAACAATTTTTCTTTATATGTTTGGTGTTAAAGGGAAAAATGAACTTTTTGCAGAAAAACAAATATTAGACGAACAATTAAAGACTGAAAAAAATTATTTAAATAGAATAACTGGAAGACAACCGGCTACAACGATTGAACAAGTTTTAAAAACATTACAAAATGATATTTTTGAATTAAATGAAAAAAAGCAAAAGTTCAATGTTTCGCCAAAATATCAGGAAGAGTTTGAAAAATTAAAATCAATAAAAGAGAAAATAAATTTCGTTTCTTCAAAATTATCTGAAAAACAGATGAGATTGAATTTGTTGCAAGAGAACATAAATGATTTAAAAGAAAATTTATCGACTGTTGATAATGAAGTTTTGAAAACAATGTATTCAGAAACTAAATCATTTATTCCTGAACTACAAAAGACATTCGAGGACGCCGTTAAGTTCCATAATTCATTGATACAAAATAAACTAAAATTTATTTCAAAAGATGTACCTACAATCCAGAATGAAATAGAAGACTTGAAAAAGCAATTAAGTTTAGAATTGCATAATGAAGAAACTATTGGAAGTAAATTATCAAATACAGGCTCTTTATCGGATTATGAATTATTGGTTGAAGAATTAAATGCGAAATTTGAAAAGAAAGGTCAGTTTGAAGAGAAGTTAGAACAAATTAAAAGCTTAGAGAAAAGCATAAAAGAAAAATCTGAAAAATTATCAGAGATAAATACAGAAATTGACAAATCAGAACCTGAACTCAAAAATAATATTTCTCTATTTAATGAATATTTTAGATATTATTCAAAACAATTATATAACGAGGATTTTGTATTATCACATTATGTTGATAAAGGGATTTATAAATTAAGAATTGATAATTTGGATGCCAATACAGGTGATGGCAAAAAGAAGGTTCAAATTGCAGCTTTTGATTTAGCATATATTGCTTTTACAAAAGAAATTGGGATGAAATCATTGAGTTTTGAAATGCACGATAGAATTGAGGGAATTCATCCGCATCAATTAAATACTTTATTTGAACTTGTAAACTCCGACAAATTTAATGGTCAGTATATTGTAGCTGTGCTAAAAGATAAATTTAATAATGATAAGCTTAAAAAGTATCTGGAAGAAAATAAAAGGTTGGAATTATCTCAAAATGATAAGTTGTTTAGAATTGAAAATAGATAATCCACCCCAATTTGCAAGCACATTTACAATTCCCTCAAGCCAATGCTAAATCCTAAAATTGCAAAAGAGCTTACAAAGCCAACGCCGGGCAGACAGCAAAGTGCTCCGAAATGCCCGCCAGCTTTTAGCCTCAGGTGGAAGCGCCCTTTGAAATCATTAATTTTGGAGTAAAATATATTATACATGTTTTTTAAGTCTGTATATGGTCATGAGAAGAATAAACAACGCTTAATTTCTTCAGTTAATGAAGGCAGGGTTCCCCATGCACAATTATTGAGTGGCGATCCCGGCATCGGGAAAATGGCACTGGGAATGGCATTTGCCAGGTATTTATATTGTACCGGAAATAAAGCTGAACGGGGTGATGCCTGTGGTGAATGCCCTGCCTGTAAGAAAATGAATGTAATCGGGCATCCCGACTTACATTTTTTATTGCCTAATTCAGCTTCTTCAGCGACATTAAAAGAGGGCGAAAAAAATACTATCGCTAAATGGAAGGAATTTCTCACCGAAACCCATTATCGACCCGATCTTTTAGGGTGGTATCAGAAGCTGGGCATTGAAAACAAGCAACCTATCATCAGTGCCAGAGATTGTGAAGGCATGATACGAAAACTAAGCCTGAAAGCATATGAAGGTAATTATAAGGTAGTCATTATTTGGATGCTGGAGAAACTATTTCATGCTGCTGCCCCAAAAATATTAAAGATACTGGAAGAACCCCCTGAAAAAACAGTTTTTATCCTGATCTCGGAAAAAACAGACCAGATATTGCCTACCATATTATCCCGTGCGCAGCATATCAGGATACCTTCTATGGATGAAAACTCAATGGTGAAAACAATTGAAGCAAATTTTGATTTTGATCAGCGAAAGATTCGTGAAGCTGTAGCTTTATCAGAGAATTCATATCATAAGGCTGTTCAATTGCTGCAATCAAGTGAGCAGCTGTCGTTCAATTTTGATAACTTTACACTTTGGATGCGTATGTCATATGCATACAAGGTAAAGGAAATTCTTGATTTTACATCTGAATTTGCAGGTATGGGCCGGGAAGTGCAAAAGAGCTTTTTACAATACGGCCTTAACATTATGCGTAAAAGCATCCTGATGAGTACGGAATCAGCGCATATTGCAAGAAATTCAGAGGAGGAGCAAACCTTCCTGGGGAAATTTGCTCCTTTTGTGCATACAAACAATATTGCAGCTATTGATAAATTACTCAATGATGCCATAATGCACATTGAACGCAATGCCAATCCTTCCCTGGTATTATTTGATGTTTCTGTTAAAATGCATTATTTGCTTAGAAGCAGGTTTTAGGACTTAGCTGTGAATTTATTACTTTTGTTGACTAATCGCAAAATATATGGAAGAGCAACAAGAATATAAAAAGAATCCAGATAAGCCTACCGATAATAGTTTTGAAAGCAGGGGATGTTGCCAGCTACCGAATATATTTCAGAAGGAAACGAAAACATACCGGCACTCATGTAGTAAACTGGATGCCTTTAACTGGTTGGGAGATATTAAACAACCTTCCTCTACACACAATGATTTTATTGAGGTAAGGTTTAAAAACAGCCGAAAAGAGTTTTTCAAATGTGATAACGGCATGGATTATGACATTGGAGATTTTGTTGCTGTGGAGGGATCACCAGGTCATGATATCGGTATTGTTTCATTAACGGGTGAATTGGTTCGTTTGCAGATGAAGAAAAAAAAGGTTAAGGCGGACGATGAGGATCTTAAAAAAGTGTATCGCAAAGCACGCCCGTCTGATCTTGACAAATGGGTTGATGCCGTAAAAAAGGAAGAAGATACCAAATATAAAACCCGGATTTTTGCCAATGATCTCAACTTAAGCATGAAGATAAACGATGTTGAATACCAGGGGGATATGACGAAGGCCATATTTTATTATACCGCTGAAGAAAGGGTTGATTTCAGGGAATTGATAAAGGTCTTGGCAGATGCCTTCAAGGTTAGGGTTGAAATGCGCCAAATTGGGGCCCGCCAGGAAGCGGCACGTCTGGGCGGAATAGGGTCCTGTGGAAGGGAACTATGTTGTTGTACATGGATGTGCGACTTTAGCTCTGTTACTACCAATACAGCACGTACACAACAACTTTCACTGAATCCGCAAAAACTTGCCGGCCAATGTGGAAAACTTAAGTGTTGCATGAATTATGAGCTTATTCATTATCAGGAAACACTCAAATCCTTTCCTGACAAAGGCATTGTGCTTAAAACAAAAAATGGCGATGCTGTATATCAAAAAGCAGATGTCTTTAAAAAATTAATGTGGTACTCCTATAAGGAGAATGAATCCAATATGATGGCTATCCCGGTGAAAAAAGTTAAGGCTATCATTCGAATGAACAAGAATAACAGAATGCCTGAAAAATTGGAGGACTTTGCCTACATCCAGGAACAAAAAACAAATTATGAAAATGTTGTTGGCCAGGACGATCTGACACGTTTTGATGATTAAATAAAATAATTCAGCTGAATTTTCATTAACTAATATGGTATATCAGAAACCTATGGGTAAAAAAATTTCAGGATGGCTGTTTGTTTTAATGCTTATCATTTTAATTGCCTGTGATGTAAACCGGGTTTTTGATGAAAGTGTCAGTATTCAAAAGGAAGAATGGCATTATAAAGACATTATGCGATTTGAGGTGGAGGTAAATGATACACTGTCGAGGCATAATTTCTTTTTAAATGTCAGAAATACCACCGACTATAAATACAGCAATATCTATTTTTTTCTAAAGACAATTTTTCCCGATGGTCGTGTAGTTGTAGATACATTGAATATTATACTGGCGGATAAGGAGGGTAAATGGATTGGTAAAGGGAGTGGCAAAATAAGGGACAATCAGGTTTTGATAAGCAATGCATTGCATTTCCCACAGAAAGGAATGTATGTATTTGAATTGAGCCAGGCCATGCGTCAGGATGTATTGAAAGGTATTGCTGATGTGGGGATCCGAATATCAACTGCAAAGTCACAAAAATAATGAGCAAATCTGCTAAGAAAAAGAAACAAACCCATTTCAGGAAGTACATTCGTTGGATGTGGATCTTGTTTGGATCAGTCATGTCCTTTATCGTCTTCTTGTTTTTTTTGATATCTATGGGTGTCTTTGGATTTATGCCTTCCTTCCCTGAGCTGGAAAATCCAAAAAGCAACCTGGCTTCTGAAGTAATTTCTGCCAACCAGGTCTTACTTGGTAAATATTATATTGAGAACAGAACAAACACCCATTATGCAAATCTTTCACCTTATTTGACTGATGCATTGGTTGCTACTGAGGATATCCGCTTCAGGAGGCATTCTGGTGTGGATGGCCGGGCTTTGCTAAGGGTGTTTTACGGCCTCATTACATTCCAGGATATGGGAGGAGGAAGCACGATTAGTCAGCAATTAGCGAAAAACCTTTTTCCGCGGGATAAACAAACTTTTATTGTCATTCAGAAATTTAAGGAATGGATTACAGCTATTCGGTTGGAAAGAAGGTATTCCAAGGATGAAATCATTGCCATGTATTTTAATACGGTTTCTTTTGGAGGGATCACATTTGGTATACAAACAGCATCTAAGATTTATTACAATAAACAACCGGATTCACTCAGGGTTGAAGAGGCAGCCATGCTTGTGGGTATGCTAAAAGCACAGACATATTATAATCCGGTACGAAATCCTGAGAATGCCATAAAAAGAAGAAATGTGGTGCTGGGCCAAATGGCAAAATATGATTATATAAGTTCAACGGAGCTTGATTCATTAAGAAAGTTACCCCTGGATATGTCAGCCTATAATGTACAGGATCATCAGAGCGGATTGGGAACCTATTTTCGGGAATACCTCAGGGGCTATTTAAATGAATGGTGCAATACACATTTTAAGCCGGACGGAAAACCTTACAACCTGTATAAGGATGGTCTGAAAATTTATACAACCATAAATTCTACCATGCAGCTGTATGCTGAGGAGGCTTTGAAAGAACATATTGGTAAAAATTTGCAGGAAGATTTCTTTATTCACTGGAAAGGAAGAAAAAATGCCCCCTTTTACCGCTTGTCGCAGAAAGAAGTGGGAGCTATTATTAACAGGGCTATTAAGCGGTCGGACCGATACAATAAGCTTAAAGCACAAAAGGTATCGGAAGAGGACATATTGGCGACCTTTGAAGAACCAACTGAAATGCGCATATTTACTTGGGAAGGAGAGAAAGATACTGTGATGACACCTTTGGATTCAATCTGGTATTACAAGCATTTTTTAATGTGTGGCCTGATGTCGGTTGAACCCCAAACGGGTTACGTGAGGGCTTATGTGGGCGGGATCGATTATCGGTATTTCAAGTATGATCACGTTACACAGAGCCGGCGGCAGGTTGGCTCAACTTTTAAACCTTTTGTTTATGCTTTGGCTATTCAGGAAGGTGCCGGCAACGGGCAATTTAGTCCGTGCACGAAAGTTCCGAATGTACGCGTTAGCATCGACCTGCCCGAAGGGAAAGAATGGTCGCCGGATAATTCTTCTGATTATAAAGACGGGGAAATGATCTCCCTGAAAGACGCACTGGCGAATTCAGTGAATTACATTTCTGCATATCTTATGAAACGCTATTCACCGCAGGCAGTCATTAAAATGGCCCGGAATATGGGTATTGCCTCACCCATAGACCCATATCCCTCTATTGCACTTGGCACACCTGATCTAACAGTATATGAAATGACCGGGGCTATGGCCACTTTTGTGAATGAGGGCCTTTACAAAGAGCCTATTTTCATTACCCGTATTGAAGATAAAAATGGAAATGTGATAGAAAATTTTACAACTACACAAAAACAGAAAGAGGCAGTAAATGAAGAAACAGCCTACCTTATGATTAATTTGATGCAGGGGGTGGTAAAATATGGTACCGGTATCAGATTGAGGTACAGGTATAATCTTACGAACCCTATTGCCGGAAAAACCGGAACCTCCCAGAATCACTCCGATGGATGGTTCATGGGCCTTACCCCTGATCTTGTTACCGGTGTTTGGGTTGGTTGTGAAGACCGTGGTGCCCATTTCAGAAGCATTTCCCTGGGACAGGGAGCCAATATGGCTTTGCCTGTTTGGGCGCTCTATATGAAACGTATTTACGCCGATGAAACCCTTAAAATCTCACAAGGAGGTTTTAAAAAACCGGAAGGAGAACTTAAGGTCGACCTGAACTGTGAGGAGGAAAAAGACAGCAGGATGGAAGAATTATCAAATGAATTTGATGGAATTATGTAAGGTGCATCCGTAAAATTTATTAATATTGCCGGTTCACATTTGGTTTACTATGAAAATAAAACTAGCAGAAACCGGAATCAATCATCATACCAGAGCCTTTCTTTTGCTTATCATTTTATCGGTTTCTTTCTTGTTCCTTTTTTACGGTAAACTGTTGATATCCCTGAATTCATTTTATTTCAGTGCTTCCGGAGACGGACTTAAGGCCTATTACAGTGCCCTTTATCACATTGAATATGATGAAAGCTACATTCATTTTGAGGGAATGAATTATCCTTATGGTGAACATATTGTTTTTACTGATTCACAACCGATTATTTCCTTTTCCATAAAATTTATTAGCGAATACATCGTGGATATTTCCGGCTATACATTAGGAATCATCAATCTGATGATGCTGTCATCCATTGTTATCGGTGCTGTGTTTTTGTTCCTGATCTTCAGAAAACTCAATGTAAACGGTTATTATGCCGCATTGGTTTCAACAGGCATTGCATTCCTGTCGCCTCAGATTATGCGGTTTGGTGGCCATTTTTCTCTTTCTTATGTGTATGCTATCCCGCTTGCAATATATGGCCTGCTTTTATTTTACGAGAAACAAAGCCTCAGAAACAGCTTATTCATTGGAATCATCCTTTTCGTTTTAGGCAACTTCCATCTGTATTATTTCAGTTTTATTGCCCTGATTATCCTGTTTGCCTGGTTCATATTGATTGTTTTGAAACGCGGGTACCGCAACTGGCTTTTTGTACTAAAAAATCTTGGCATACAACTCGTCCTTCCGTTTATCCTGATAAACTGCTGGATATGGATTACGGACGATGTGAGTGACAGAACATCTTTTCCCTGGGGTTTTCTTGTATATACTTCGGGTTGGGAAGGAATATTTTTGAAAAATGCTCATTTACCCTGGGAATGGTTTAAGGAAAAAATTGCATACAATAGTGTTGCGTGGGAAGGCATTGCCTATGTTGGTCATGTAGGCAGCCTAATGCATTTCATCATTTTCGGTCTTTTTTCTATGTTGCCTTTTTTTCATCCGATAAACCTTACCCTTTTTATCATTGCTTTTTTTACAGGAGTATTGGTATTTCTGGTAAAAAGAAAACACCTAAAATGGTATCTGTTGACCGACCACTTATTTCTTAATGTGTTATTATGGGCATCCCTGATCGCATTGCTTATATCCTTTGCCTGGCCTTTTATTTTTGAGCCGGATCTTGTTTTATACATAGGCCCCCTTAAGCAATTTCGCGGAATAGGCCGGTTTTCCTGGGTCTTCTTTTATACGATAAATATTGCTGCTTTTTATTTTCTGTATCATATGCCGATCAAAAACCGGGGGATAAAAACAAGCCTGTTAGTGATAGCTGCCCTGATATTATTCACGGATGCCTGGACTTACAATACAGGTAACCGGCAACACTTTTTAAGTCAGGGGACTTTGAAAGATAATAAGCTGAATTGTACGTTAGCATTTGAGCCTGACAACTACCAGGCCATCATTCCCCTGCCTTATTTTCATGTAGGCTCGGAAAACTTCTGGTTAGCCCCGGAGCAGGGCATCGAACGTTATGTGTTCGATTTTTCCTGTCGTACCGGATTGCCCACAACAGCAGTGCTTTTGGGGCGGACTTCGCTTCATCAAAGCCTGAAAAGTATTGAAATGTTCAGAGAACCATATCGCATGCCGGCAATTTTTAATGATTTTCCCAATGAAAAGCCCTTTGTTTTGTTGAGGATGAAGGCATATCATCCCACAGAAACAGAGCAGAAAATGTTGGATGCTGCAAGCTTATTATGTGAAGATACAAACTATGTTCTTTATTCCCTGGGCTTTCACGACTTACGAAATCTCTACTCACGCATGGATTTTCAGGAGATTTTTCAACAAATACATAAGGATACTTTGGTAAAACAGCTGAGAAAAGATACGCTTTTTGCAGTTAAAACAGTTTCTGAATCCGGGAATTATGAGTTTTCAAAATCCCCTGCCAATGTTATGTACAATACGTATAAGGAGGCTAACAAGGAAAGCGGATATTTTACAGAGGGCGTAAAAAAAGGATTCGCCCGGAAGTATACGGTATTATATGAAGGCACACCATCCATTTTAAAGGACACTTCCCTGGTGTTGTCATTTTGGTTCAGTGGAATTGACAGGGATCTATTTCCCCGGTCTACTCTGGAAATAGTTTATAAAGGCAAACATGATTCGGTTTATCGCGTTGATTACACAAATATTCATCGCCAGACTGTTATTACGGATTCCTCTTGGGCTCTCATAGAATGCCATATTGATTTATCAGAGATACACGATAAACTTAATGTTACCATATGGAATGATAACATTCGCAAGGATACATTGATGTTTGACAATTTAATGCTTCGGCCAGCGGATAAGGATGTATATTTGCTGAACGAATCTTATATTATGAAAAACAATCGTTATTATTCAAAGTGATATACCCTTTTAACCCTTTGTGAGATGCTGCTGATCACCTCATAGGGAATAGTATTCATATTCTCTGCCAGCAGTTCTATAGGTAGTTCCTGGCCAAAAATAATCACTTCATCCCCTTCTTTGGCTTCTATTCCTGTGATGTCTGCTATACACATATCCATAGAAATATTCCCGACAATAGGTGCTTTGGTATTATTTACAATAACAAATCCCTTTTCATTGCTTAGGGAACGGCTCAGGCCATCCGCATAGCCTATCGGAAGGATTGCCAGTGTGGTTTTCTTATTCGCAATCCATGAATGATCATACCCAACACCCTCTCCTTTATTAATTTCTTTTATTTGAGAAATAATGCTGCGCAGGGAGCTGACATGTTGCAACTGTTCTGCAGTGTTCTTGTCAGGTGATATCCCATAAAGCCCTAATCCAACTCTTATCATGTCGTATTGTTTGTCTGTGAACCGCATGACTCCTGAAGAATTTAGAATATGTTTAAGGAAAGATTGTCCTGTTAAGGCCTGAATTTGATCTGCATAGTTTTCAAACAAGCTGAATTGTTTCCTGGTAAAATCATCCATATTCGGATTGTCACTGCCAGCTAAATGGGAGAAAACACTTTTTATTTTCAGGCGTGGATTGTGGTGGATTTTTGAACATAATTCCTTCTGGTCCTTTTCAACAAATCCAAGCCGGTGCATTCCTGTATCCAATTTAATATGGATAGGTATTTCCCATTTTTCTTCAGCATAATCCGTATTCATTAGCTTGATTATTTCATCCAGTATTCTGAAATTATACACTTCTGGTTCCAGATTGTATTGAATGATTTGTTCAATGCTATTCGGGTCGGGGTTCATAACCATGATAGGCACCATAATGCCTGCTTTTCTTAGTTCAATGCCTTCATCTGTATATGCTACTGCCAGGTAGTCTGCATTTTGAAACTGAAGGATGTTAGCGATTTCATAACTTCCACTGCCATAGGAGAAGGCTTTTACCATGGCCATAACTTTGGTTTCCGGTTTAAGTTTAGACCGGAAGAAATTCAGGTTTTGCACTAATGCATTGAGGTTTATCTGCAACTGTGTTTCATGCGATTTCTGCTGGATAAGTTTGGAGATTTTTTCAAACTGAAAATGCCTGGCTCCTTTTAAAAGGATGACTTCATTATGAAACATGGATGCCGTATATTTCATGAGAAATTCATCCGTGTTTAGGTAGAATTCTTTATCCATTTCAAAATCATTGGCTCTTCGGCTGATAGAATCTCCAATACCGATAATCCGATTAATGTTCTTTTCTTTCAGCATTTCGGCAACCTGCATATACAAGCTGGTTTCGTTAATGCCACTTTGCAGAATATCCGAAAGGATAATGGTTTTCTTTTTAGGTTGTTTGTGTTGATTTAAAAAATCAAGGGCAATCCGCAGCGAGTCCAGGTCTGAATTGTAGCTGTCATTAATTATGCTGCATTGGTTGATGCCCTGCTTTAATTCCAAACGCATGGCAACAGGAGAAAGATTCGCAAACCTGGCTGAGAAAAAACTGTTTTTGAATCCCAGGTACAGCAATGTCGCCCAGCAATGAATGGCATTTTCTACAGAAGCATCATCAATAAATGGTATGCTGATGGATTGGGATTTGCTGTTGTATGTTGCAGTAATCTTAGTTTTGCCGCCCCTTTTCGAAATACTATCAATGATCAGATCGGCTTTAGACGTGGTACTCCAGGTAAAGCACTTGACCTTTTTGCATAAGGCGTGGTTTTTTATTCGTTCTGAAATTATTTCATGGTCTTTGCAGTAAATAATGCATTTGGATTTTTTGAAGAGCTCCAGCTTTTCATCTACTTTATCTTCTGTGCTGTTAAAATTCTCATCGTGGGCTCTGCCGATATTTGTGAAGATTCCGATGGTGGGATCGATTATTTTTTGAAGGTTGGCCATTTCATCTTCTTTAGATATGCCTGCTTCGAAGATGGCAATATCGTGTTTGTTGTTTATTTGCCAAACCGACAAGGGAACCCCGATTTGCGAGTTATAGCTTTTAGGGGATTTTACAATGTTTTTTTGTTCGTAAAGAACCTGGTACAGCCATTCTTTAACAATTGTTTTTCCATTGCTTCCTGTGATCCCGATAATGGGAATGCTGTATTTTTTTCGGTGGTTGCTCCCCAGCATTTGCAAAGCTTTTCTGGTGTTTTTCACCAGGATTACATTGGCATCTTTCAGTTCCTTTAGATTACCCGGCAGAACAGATATAACAAAGTTTCTCACCCCTTTCTGGTAGCATTCCGTCAGGTATTTATGTCCGTCGTTGCTATCGCTTACCAGGGCAAAAAACAGGGCTTTGTCTCCTTTGATAAACCGCCGGCTGTCTATGACTATTTCGTGTATTTCCGCTTCGGGATCATTTAGCGCAATGAGCGCACCATTCATGGCTTTATTGATTTCTTTTAATGTAAATGTTTGGATATTCTTCATGGCGGTGGTGTGGTGTTTTTGCATTAATTCAATCTTTGTTTTCTGTTTCTTCCGTTTTTAATGGATTTTTATTCAATTCGTAATGCATTTTTCTATTTTTAAATATATCAATAGCAATATAAATGGCTTGCCTGAATGATTTTTCAGATGCTGCATTGTTTCCTGCAATTTCATAGGCTGTGCCATGTGCAGGACTGGTACGTATTATTGGTAGTCCGGCAGTAAAATTAACACCCTGGTCAAAGGAAAGGGTTTTAAATGGGATTAATCCCTGGTCATGATACATGGCAAGTATTCCATCAAATTTGGTATGATCTCCTGAGCCAAAAAATCCATCAGCAGGATATGGGCCAAAAGCTAATATGTTTTTTTCAGCGGCTGTTTTTATAGCCGGAATAATGCTTGTCTGTTCTTCTTCTCCAATAAGGCCATTATCACCGGCATGAGGATTAAGGCCCAGGATGGCAATTTTGGGTTTCCTGATATTGAAGTCTTTAATCAGGCTTTTATTAAAAATGTTGAGTTTATCTAAGATGAGTTCTTTACTGATTTTTTCAGATATTTTATTAAGCGGGATATGACCGGTTACAACACCTATGCGCAACTTATTGCTGATCATCAGCATCAGATGGTTTTCCGACCGGAACTTTTGAGCGAGGTATTCGGTATGGCCCGGGAAAGTGAAAGAATCGGATTGTATATTTTTTTTATTAATGGGTGCAGTAACCAAAACATCAATTAAGCCTTTTTTAAGATCTTCCGTAGCAGATTCAAGTGATTCAAATGCCATTTCACCTCCCTCAGCTGTTGGCTTACCCAGTTCAATTTTAACTTCTTTATCACTAATATTTATAATATTTGCTCTTTTTTGATTAAGCTGTTCGGGTTTTTTAATAATGTGGAAGCTGAAGTCAGGAATATTAAGTGTTTTTCTATGGTAAGAAGCTATTTTAGAGGAGCCATAGACAATTGGTGTGCAAAGTTCAAGCAGTCGTTGATCCAGAAAGGATTTGATAATTATTTCATATCCAACACCGTTGATATCTCCCTGCGTTATTCCAATTTTGATTTTAGGTGATTGATGTTCCTTGTCTGTTTTTTTGTTCATCTTTATAATGTAATGTTAAGAAATTAATAGCTAAAAGTCAAGTGAAGTTTTATATATATGTTATTTGTCATTATAGATAATAGTTTTAAAAAACTCAATCAGCAGGCGAACGCCAAATCCTGTGCCACCTGCAGGGAAATAAGATTCGTGCTTTTCAAAGAAGGCTACACCTGCAATATCGAGGTGAATGAACGGATAATCAGTGAAATATTCAAGGAATTTGCCGGCCGTAATTGCTCCAGCCTCTACTCCGCCAATATTTTTGATATCAGCAATTGATGATTTCAACTGATCTTTGTACTCATCCCAAAACGGAAGTTCCGCTACCCTTTCATAAATTTTATCTCCGGTTTCTTTAAGGGTTTCAATCTCTTTTTTTGCTTTGCTATGCATTGCCACCAAGCCGTATTTACCAATTGCCCGTGCAGCGGAGCCTGTTAATGTAGCGGCATTAATGACCAATTTAGGATTATATTTCTTTGCATAACTCAGGGCATCTGCCAGTATCATTCTGCCTTCAGCGTCAGTATTTAACACTTCAACCGTGATTCCGTCATACATGGTGATGACATCGCCCGGAACATAAGCATTTCCGTTTACCCGGTTGTCAGTAGCAGGAATCAATGCTATAATATGTAAGGGGAGTTTAAGGCCGGCAATGGCTTTCATAACCGATGCCATGGTTGCAGCTCCGGCCATATCTGATTTCATGTTTAACATATAGTTGGCAGGTTTCAGGCTCATTCCCCCTGTGTCATATACAACACCTTTTCCAACAAGCACATACGGTTGTTCGTTTTGGGCATTATCTGGTTTCCATTCCAGAACAGTAAATGTTGGCGGATCAACGCTTCCTTTGTTTACTGCAAGCAAACCACCCATTTTTAAAGATTCTATCTTCTTACGACTGAAGACCTCTGCCTTCAATCCTACTTTCCCTGCCATATCTTCAAATGAATGGGCAAGGTTTTCAGCATTGAGCAAATTTAAAGGCTCATTGACCAAATCCCGGCAATATTCAACACTTTCCAACGTATGGATTAAGGTTTCCAGTTTAACATCAGTAAGATGATCGCTATGTATCCCAATATTTATAAGGTGATGCTTGTCTTTTGCTGTTAATGTTTGATATTTGTTGAAATGATAATTTGCCAGCACAATCCCTTCAACGGCAGCCAGAAGTGTATCCGGTTCAATATTTTTTCCACACAATGTCAACTCACTTATATTCCTCTTATTGACTTCCTTTAATATATCAGCGGCTGTTCTACGAATACCTTCCAAGTCAATCGGTTCACTTGTTTGCACTTTTAAAATAAATGCCATCCTTTTGTACTGATTGACGGAAATATATTTGCTGTTTGTATCGTCAAATTGTTGATGGATATACTTCAGTTCTTTCTCAGTAAAGATATCTTCCGAAATGTTCTTGATATTTGCTGCAAAAATAAGAACGTTTTTATGAAGATCTGGTTGACCGGTTTTCTTTAATTTCGTTTGCATAAAGATTGATTGTTTTAGATAAAATGAGAACAAATTTATAGTAAAACCAGTTACCTTTCAAATAGTTTTAGGGATCTGCTCAAGTTCGGTTAGTGATATCAAAACATAATTAACAAAAAACTTGTTTAATTACCGGAGCATGCACGCTATTTTTTGATTGTTGGCAATAATAAATATTATTCATGGTTTGACATAGCAGTTTGAGCAGGGATTTTGTTAATTTTGTTTAGAAGTCGGATTAATATGACAAACATTATTTGGTGATTTAAAATAGGAATGAAACACATACTATTTACATTTCTGATCGTACTACTGGTTGCTGACTATGGCTACTCTACACACCAGCGTGCCGCAGAGATCACTTACAGGCATGTCAGTGGTCTGACCTATGAGTTTACTATTGTGTCCTACACCTATACTCCCAGTCCGGCCGATCGTCCGGATCTTGAGCTTCACTGGGGCGACAGTTCTTCAAGCATTTTGCAGCGAACTGCAAAAATCAATCTTGGAAATGATATCAGCAGAAATGAATATGTAGGAACACATACCTATGTTGGCCCCGGAACATATGTTGTATGGTTAGAAGACCCCAACCGAAATTATGGAGTATTAAATATACCGGGTTCAGTTAATATCCCCATGTATGTTGAGACTATGCTGGTCATCAATCCCTTTCTTGGCGGAAACAGCTCTCCTGAATTATTAAATCCTCCTATTGATGAGGGTTGTGCTTATACCCCTTTTTACCATAACCCGGGAGCTTATGATGCTGATGGTGACAGCCTGGCTTATAAACTGGTTTTTTGCAAAGGAGCCGGCGGACTTGATATTCCCGGTTATTCGTACCCCCAGGCCAGTAATTATTTTATGCTGGATTCCATAAGTGGCGATTTAATCTGGGACAGCCCCATGCTTATTGGGGAATATAATGTCGCCATGCATATTGAAGAATACAGAAATGGTATACTGATTGGTTATGTGACACGGGATATGCAAATCAATATAGCTGCCTGTGATAATGATCCGCCGGTAATAGATCCCATCCCGGATACCTGTTTGTTAGCCGGAGATACGCTTGCATTCACTGTTACAGCAAATGATCCGGATGGTGATGCCATTACACTTACAGCCAGTGGAGGTCCCCTGATCATCGCAAACTCCCCGGCAGATTTTGTTCAGCCCATTACTGCATCCGGAACGGTGAGCAGTCCTTTTGAGTGGATTACAAACTGCAATCATATTCAAAAATTTCCTTACCAGGTTTATTTTCGTGTACAGGATAACGGTACCCCCGTAAACCTTATCGATATTGAAACCGTCTTTATTACTGTAATCGGGCCTGCACCTGAAGACTTATCAGCTACTGCCGTTGCAAACCATATTGAACTTAGCTGGAATAAAAGTAAATGTGATAATGCTGAAGGGTACAAGATTTTCCGACGGGCCGGCTATTATGGTTTTTTTCCTGATCATTGTGAAACGGGTGTTCCCGGATATACTGCTTATACTCTTCTGGATGAAATAGCGGATGTAAATGATACCACATATATTGATGATGATCAGGGAGTCGGTCTTATACATGGCATTAAATATTGCTATATGGTAGTAGCTTACTTTCCGGATGGTGCAGAGAGCTATGCTTCTCTGGAAGCATGCGCCAGTCTTGCAAAAGATATTCCTGTTGTTACGAATGTTAGTATCGAAGAAACCGATCCCGTAAACGGAGAGGCCTATGTTGCATGGTCGAAACCAACTGATTTTGACACCCTGCAAATACCAGGCCCCTACAAATATCTTATTTACCGTTCCCTGAATGATAATGGTAGCAATGCCTCCCTTATTGATTCTGCTGACAATCTGGATGATACACTATATTATGATAACTTTTTGAATACCAGCAACCAGGCCATAAGCTACCGGATAGATTTTTATAATGATCAGCCAGGGAACCGATTTTATGTGGGTTCAACACATATTGCTTCATCCGTATACCTTACAGTGACACCCTCCGATAAAACCTTGATCCTTAGCTGGAATGAGAATGTCCCTTGGATCAATTATGAATATGTTATCTATCGTTTTAATACTGCAACCCAGCTTTTTGATTCAATTGGCATGTCAATGTTGCAAACCTATTCGGATACTGGATTGGTGAACGGAGAGGAATATTGTTATTATGTCGAAAGTTATGGCGAATATACAGATAGCGGTTTTGTCAGTCCGATTATTAATAAATCCCAGCTCCGGTGTGGTATTCCTGATGATAATGTTGCTCCGTGTGCTCCTGAACTGGAAGCGTATACCAATTGTGAAGTAAATTTTATCAGATGGACTAACCCTAACAACAGTTGTGCTGGCGATGTAGAAACCTATGAGCTTTATTATACGCCCTCTTATAATGGTGATTTTCAATTGATTGAGACTATTGCGCTCCCTGAAGATACATTCTATGTTCATTCCGGGATATCTTCGGTTGCTGGCTGCTATGCAGTGGTAGCTATTGATAGTAATGGAAATAAGTCACTATTAAGTAACATATCCTGTGTGGATACAGATAGCTGTTCTTTGTATGAATTGCCTAATGTTTTTACTCCCAACGGGGATCAGGTAAATGATTTTTTTACACCTTTTCCTTATACCTCTGTCGAACGAATTAACATCAGAATATATAACAGATGGGGTGCGGTTGTATATAGAACTGAAGATCCAGATATTATGTGGGACGGAAAAGAGATGAACACAGGCGAAGATTGCAGCGATGGTGTCTATTTTTATGTATGTGATGTATTTGAAATAAAACTGGAAGGGCTTTCAATGAGAACTATTTCAGGTTCTGTTACCCTCATGCGTGGAAAACAATAAGGTTTCTCATCTGGCATATATTTTATACTTTTGCCATTCAGAAAAAAATCAGAATTATGTTTACAGGAATCGTGGAAACTACCGGCAAAGTGGTTCAAATTGAAAAAGAAGGAAGCAATGTACATTTCACCATTGCAACAGCTATTGGCAATGAATTAAAAGTTGACCAGAGTATGGCTCATGACGGAGTGTGCCTTACTATTGTAAAGGTTGATCATGAAAAAAAACAGTATATTGTAACAGCAATACAGGAAACCCTTGATAGAACCAATCTTGGCAGCTGGGGACTTGGCTATGAGGTAAATCTGGAGAGAAGCATGGCCATGGGTGCCCGATTCGACGGGCATATTGTCCAGGGACATATTGATCAAACAGCAGAGTGTTTTAAAGTGGAGACCTTTGATGGTAGTTGGAAATATTATTTTCGCTATGATCCTTCATTAAGCAATATTACTGTTAGTAAAGGTTCTATATCTGTGAATGGTGTTAGTTTAACAGTTGTAGATTCAGGCGATGATTATTTTTCTGTGGCCATTATTCCTTATACTTATGATGTTACCAACTTTCATAATTTTAAAGAAGGCACTGTCATTAATATCGAATTTGATGTATTCGGTAAGTATGTTGCCAGGCTATTGAAAGAATATATGGATCAGCAAAAATAAATTGCTTATTCTGTTCCAATTATTGTAAGGGATCCATTTTCATTTATATCCCTCAAAAATCCGTGACATTCCAGTATATAATAGTAAACCCCATCGCTGTAACCGCCACCGCCCCAGTTATTCTGGTAGTTTTCTGCTTCATAAATCTTTTTTCCCCAACGGTTAAAGATGATTAGTTTATTGCTGATATAATATTCCAGGTTTTCAATATGGAATACATCGTTGTACCCGTCTCCATTTGGGGTGATAACATTTGGGATGATTAGTTCATCATCAATAATTTTAACCTTTTTCATGGCTGAATCGATACATCCTTCATCGGTGGAAACAATCAGCCAGACATCATAGGTTCCGGTAGCATTATAAGTATGATAGGGTGATTGCTGGCTCGAATTGGACCCGTCTCCAAAATCCCATAACCAATTAACGCCGTTTGTTGTTTGATCCACAAACTGAATAGTAGGGTTTTCCATGTTTGTAATCTCCGGAACGGCATCAAAGTCAGCTGCCGGTTGCGCATAAACCTCAATTAAATTCGGAATGGTTATACTTCCGGTACAACCATGAATAGTGACTACATCCAGCATGATACTGAAAATTCCGGGCAAATTATAGGTGTGTGTTGGATTTTGATCTATGGATGTATTTCCGTCGCCGAAATCCCACAGATAATTTGTTATGGAAGGGGTTGTGAAATCAACAAAATTCACAGTGAGGGGGGCACATCCATTCAGTATATCGGGAATAAAACCTATGGTAGGAGCAGGGTATAAATTAACAATGACCTCATCAACGGATGAACAGCTTATGTTACCATTGTTTTGGGTAACTGTAACATCATAGGTTCCGGCAGAACTAATGGTTATAGTTTGGGTAGTATCACCGGTCGACCAATTATAAGATGCTCCGGGGTTGCTGCCCGGATCCAATGTGAGTGTTGTCCCTCCACAAATGGTTGTATCAGGGCCGAGGTCAACTTCCGGGTCAGGCACAACAGTTAGGGGAATAACAGTATCGTATGAACAGCCAAATTCATCAAGGATAGTTACATTATAAGTGTAAACACCACCACTGTCAGGCGAAATTGAAACAGAATTGCTACCGTATGAATCAATGAAGGGGCCATTATAAATAACGGTATCAATATCAACATGATATCCCCAGTTTGTTGGAAGTAAACTAGGGTCAAGGTGAAGGTCCCAGGAGAAGATATAACCATTGTCTATAGCCCAGTTATCGCATATACGTATAGTCCATGTACCGTTTAGGGGGCAACCGATGAGGTTGCTAAAATTTTGATCGGGAGTATAATATCCGGTATGTGCAAGCGTGTTGGTAGAATCTAATTTGGATTGATTGCTATGGGCATTGACGCTACCTATTTGCGGATAGGTTTGAGACCAGCAATAATTCCAGCCGCTGCCCACTGAATTTTGAGTGGGATCACACGGGAAAGTATTGGAATCCCAGGGAGGCCCATCCAAAGGATCACCCATCCAGGCCCCTCCGGAATTGATATAGGTTTTCATAATAGTTTGTTGTCCGTTCGGGCAAATGATCGTAAAATCGAGATCGCCCACAAAGGAATGCTCCATATTTACACATACGGCCAAAATATCAGTTGCACTTGATATGGTTTGGCCAGGCAGGAAATTGTTAAACATAACATCGGTGTAATAACATAGTGTGGGGCAGTTTGGCCCATCCGGAATAAACATTGTACTGTCGAATCGCTGGCTTGAAGATTGATAATGCGAAATTTCATGCATGGTAATGGTTGAGTTGGAGGAATAACCGCTTGTGATTGTTAGGCTTGTATTGGCACAAATGTCAGGTAATGGATTGATAGCTCCGATAGGACTGGCTGACATACGTACCCGAATGGAAATGGCGTTTGTTGAAATACAGCCCATGGTGTCAATAACAGTCAGCATAACATCGTACCCCCTGATTGTATCATATACATGGGAAACAAATTGTCCGGTATCAACCGTGCCGTCACCAAAATCCCAAATAAAGGTAGAGGTGGAATCGTACTGATTGTAAACGACACCGTTTTGCGGATATATTCCCTTTCCGGCAAAAAAGACCGTATCTCCTTTGCAAACATCAATGTAGTTACTGTCGACAATAAGGGGGGTTGTGTTAGTGGTATCAAGTGTTGCAATTACTGTTTGGCAGACAGATGTACATGAAATTGTGGCATCCCAGCCAGTTCCTGTAGAGCTTCCGTTAGATTTGAAGTTCAGGGTTAAACAACCTGAAGTTGTTGATTGAACCGGAAACAAAAACAGGGAATTCGCATTGTTGAAAAAGTTAGAAATGGTATTGCCAGAGACAATCAGCGGAGAAGAAGTATTGGGGCCGTCATGAATGTATAGGGTATCGGAATAATCTATATCGAATGAATTAAAATAAAGCATCACCTGGGTATTGGTGGTGCTGTTTGAACAAAATGTGATAGTATGATTTTGGTTATTCCCGTAGCTGTTTCCGGATCCTCCGCTATCATAGAATGTTCCGGAGCAGGTACTGATGGTTTGCCCATTCTGTGTTGCAATATTATATGTTTGTGCAATGGATTGCTGAAGGAGAATGCTTAAAGGGATAACCAGGAGGAAAAGTTTTTTCATGACGAAAGGGTTCTAGTTTTGAGAAAAACCATAATCGCTGAGATATTGGTTGAAATTGTATCTGATAATTGATGCGGGAAGAAAAACCAGTACTTTTCCTGTATTTCCAAATACATAATGAGCGTAATGATTTTCTTGTACTAAGAAGTAAGCATTATCAAGGAAATAATTAAAATATAGAAGTTTAACAGCCTGGTATTGCTGCAAAGAATTCACATAACTTGCTTCAAAACACTCATATAATCGCGGATCAGGTTTTATTTGGGAAGATTTCTGAGCGTACAAAGACGGCAAAATAAACAGGAATAAAAGCAGGATGATAAAACGTAACATAATTGGAAGTGTGTTTATACAAATTTACATCAAAATTGTACTTAATTCAATCATTTTTTTAATATAAAATCGAGTTTAGCACAAATGATCCTCTTCAAAAAATGTTTAGGGCAATCCTGTAATATTATTGTATTTTTGTAGCGATGAAGAACATAAGAAATTTTTGTATCATAGCACATATCGATCATGGTAAAAGTACCCTGGCTGACAGATTGCTGCAGATTACCGGATCCCTTGCTGAGAGGGATTTTCAGGATCAGGTGCTGGACAATATGGACCTGGAAAGGGAAAGGGGCATAACCATAAAGAGTCATGCAATTCAAATGCAATATACAAGGGAGGATGCTAACTTTGTTTTGAACCTGATTGACACCCCGGGTCATGTTGATTTCTCCTACGAAGTTTCACGTTCAATTGCTGCTTGTGAGGGAGCCTTGCTTGTAGTAGATGCCTCTCAAGGGATTCAGGCACAGACAATTTCCAATCTGTACCAGGCTATTGATAATGACCTGGAGGTAATCCCGGTTCTGAATAAGGTTGACCTTGAGGCAGCTATGATAGAAGAGGTAAAAGATCAGATTGTTGACCTTATTGGCTGCGACAGGGAGGAGATACTGGAAGTAAGTGCGAAAACAGGCTATGGTGTGGAGAATGTTCTGAACACTATCATTGAAAAAATCCCGCCCCCGGAAGGTGATGTGGAAGAACCATTACAGGCACTTATCTTTGATTCTGTTTTCAATCCTTACAGGGGGATTATTGCATATTTCCGTATTTTTAACGGAAAGATTCGAACGGGTGATCTTGTGAAATTTGTGGCTACTGACAAAGAATACCAGGCAGATGAAGTGGGGGTGCTGAGGTTGAAGATGGAACCCAAAGAGGAACTTTTTGCCGGTGATGTGGGATACATCATATCCGGGATTAAATCATCCAGGGAGGTAAAAGTCGGAGATACGATTACACAAGTCGGGAATCCAAGCACAAAAGCTATTGAAGGATTTAAGTATGTTAAACCCATGGTTTTTGCCGGTATTTATCCTGTTGATGCTGATGATTATGAGGAACTGCGAGCCTCTATAGAGAAGCTGCAATTAAATGATGCATCATTATCTTATGAACCTGAATCTTCTATGGCCCTTGGTTTTGGGTTTAGATGTGGGTTTCTGGGCTTGTTGCATATGGAAATTGTGCAGGAAAGGCTCGACAGGGAATTCGATATGAATGTGATCACAACGGTTCCAAATGTTAGTTATAAAGCATATACAGCTAAAGGGGAAGTCGTTGAAGTGCACAACCCATCAGGCCTGCCCGAACAAAAATTACTGGATCACATTGAGGAACCATATATTATTGCTCAGATTATTTCTAAAGCGGAATTTGTAGGATCTATCATGACATTATGCATCGATAAACGGGGTACCTTAAAAAACCAGGTATACCTCACCAGCGACCGTACTGAAATTACCTTTGAAATGCCCCTTGGTGAAATCGTGTTTGACTTCTATGATAAATTGAAAAGCATCTCCAAAGGCTATGCATCCTTTGATTATCATCAGTCGAGCTATAAGCCTGCCAATTTGGTAAGACTGGATGTTCTCCTTAATCGCGAGCCGGTTGATGCCCTCTCAACACTTATTCACAGAGACAATGCTTACAGTTTTGGCCGACGTATGTGTGTGAAACTTAAAGAACTGATCCCCCGTCAACAATTTGATATCGCCATTCAGGCTGCTATCGGAGTTAAAGTTATTGCCCGTGAAACTGTGAAAGCTTTGCGGAAAGATGTTACAGCAAAGTGCTATGGAGGCGATATTACCAGAAAACGAAAATTGCTGGAGAAACAGAAAAAAGGCAAGAAACGTATGCGGCAGGTAGGCAATGTAGAGATCCCCCAGCAGGCTTTCATGGCAGTGCTTAAACTGGATTAATCCTTTATTTTTCTTAACTTGTAACTTATTGTTAATGAACCCGTCTTAATGTCCATAAGACCGGAAATCTTTTATTCTATGACTGTAAAAGACTATAACACTTGTGTTGATGAATTTTCTGACAGGGTGTTTCGATTTATTTTAAAAAATATCAGGGATGAAGATAAGGCGAAGGATATTGTTCAGGAGTCCTTTACAAAAATGTGGGAAAAAGTGAAAGATATAAACTTCAATAAGGCCAGATCGTATCTTTTTACAACTGCTTATCACACCATGATTGATGAAATAAGAAAAGATAAAAAATCCACAAGCATTGAAGATCAGTATACAGATGATTTGATGAATGAGAATACATATTCTGATCTCAAAGAGATACTGGATGAGGCTGTAAAAAAACTACCTGATATTCAGCGTTCTGTTGTTTTGTTGCGTGATTATGAGGGCTATTCCTATGAGGACATAGGAAAAATAACCGGGTTGAATGAATCACAGGTAAAAGTCTATATATATCGTGCTCGGCTTGCATTGAAAAAATATATAGGCAGTATGGATCATGTAGTTTAAAGGAAAGGGAATGGCTATGATAATAACAATAGATAATTACGAAAGTTACTTCCTCGATTATGCAGAGCAAAATTTGACTCCGGATCAAATAGATAAGTTGATGCTGTTTCTGGAAAAATACCCGGAATTGAAGGAAGAACTTGAAGGTTTTGACAATATACCCCTTGTTCCTGATGATACTGTTACTTTTGAGGCGAAACAAGAACTCAAAAAGCACCTTAGCTCTTCCGCTATAGATCAGTCTAATTATGAGGAATTATTTATTGCATCCCATGAAGGAGACCTTTCTGAAAAAGAAGAAAACGAACTTAGGAAATTTCTGAAAAATAATGATCACTTAAAATATGACTATCAGCTTTTTGGACAGTTAAAGCTCAGGGCTGATGAGAATATTGTTTTTGATTCCAGGCGAAAATTGAAGAAATATCCCTTTGTGTTGCCGGTAGGTCTGATTGCCAGGTATACAACAGCTGTTGCTGCAGTTTTGATGTTAGTATTGCTAAGTGTTTTTCTTATTAGAAATCTGAATATGCAAACTGAAACAAGGAATACCCTTGCAAATTTAAATGATCCATCGGAAGAAATGAGGGTCCCGGCAAGCAGCAATGATAATCCGTCACCCTTAAGCAATACACGTGAGGATTTTATACAAAAAGAAAATCAGGATGATAAAATGAATGATGTTCCGGAATATGTTTCAGCAAAGACAAGTGAAACCTTTAGCCGTGATGAATCTTATTTTGCTGCCGCAACAAAACTAAAAACATATTCTGCTATATCTCTTGATATCAATGAAGAAAAATCAGCAATCAATAGAGAGCTGTTAACAGCTTATCAACCGGCCTATTATTTTACGGAGATGGCCGGATTAAATGATTTCAAAGAAGAAGCGTATGCTGTCAGCAAAGAGAAAGATAAAACATTTATTGAAAAATTTGCCCGTAAAAGAATCAGTAAAACTTTTGCATCCCTTGCAGGAGATGGTGCTATTGATCCTAACCAGGTTTTCAGCGTTTGGAATATTGCTGATCTGGGTGTTGAAGGTATTAATCGCTTAACAGACAGTAATCTCATTATCGAACGCATAAAAGATGAGAGTGGCAGGGTGCAATCATATGCATTGCTGAATAATGAAAAGATAATTTTTGAACGGAATGTTAAAAATAAAGAGTAAGCTGTTTATTGTAACCTTATTTTATTCCTTACCGTCACACAAGCATAGTTAACAAATTTTAATGATATGAAAAACTTAACACGAACAATTACGGGATTAGTGGGAGTAGCTTTCTTTTTTATCAGTAATATGATCGTTGGCCAGAATAACATCATCGACCTCACTCCAAAGCCTGACTTCCCTTCTTTTTCAACCCTTGAAATTAGCGGGTTTTTGCAGGTACAGATAGAAAAAGGTGATACACAGGCCATATGGGTGGAAACAGAGTCAAAAAAGGATTTGAAGCTTGAAGTTATTGCCAAAAAAGGTGTCCTTAAAATTTCTTCCGGAAAAAGTAAAAACCTTGATGATATAGAAATTCATGTTGTTTATACTCAATTAAATAAGATTGTCCAATCCGGAATTACTATCCTGGAGTCAGAAGGAAGCATTCAGGCAGATAGATTCGAATTAATATGCAGTGGTGCAGCAGAAACAGAACTGGATGTAAACACAAACGAAATGCTTGCAGTTTTATCAGGTGCATCGGATGTGGAATTATCCGGCAGTGCTGAAAAGTTCATTTTAAAGGCAAGTGGTGCGGCATCTGTTGAAGCAGATGAATTTATTGCAAAGTATGCTGAAATCGAAACAGAAGGAGCTGCAGAAGCCGATGTTTTTGTTACAGAGGAAGTTGAAGGAGTAGTTTCCGGTGCCAGCAATCTGGAGGTTTCAGGGAACCCAAAAGTTTCCAATATCGATAAATCCGGATCAGCAGATATATCCATACCTGATATTCCCGATATAGTCGATTCAACCTCCGTAAATATCGGGGGGCTTCATATTGAAGTTTTTGAAAATGAAGATTCTGTCAGGGTGAAAATAGGAAATATGACAGTCATTGTGGATGATGAGGGAAATGTTAAAATTGATAAACGAAAAAAAAACCATAAATTCAAAGGGCATTGGGATGGTTTTGAACTCGGCATCAATGGCTATGTGAATAGTGAAAATACCCTTGATCTACCTGCTGAGTATGAGTTTCTGGAGTTGGATATGAATAAATCCTGGAAGGTTGGAATAAACTTTCTGGAGCAGAGTGTAAACCTTGTCGGCAATCAGTTTGGGATTGTAACGGGTCTTGGATTGCAGTTTATCAATTATCGTTTTGATAATGATGTTGTGATAAGCGGGGATTCAGCTCAAATATTCGGTTTTCACAGTACAAATTTTGACTATGATAAAAGTAAGCTTGTTGTTAACTATCTTGTGGCTCCATTGCTTTTTGAATTTCAAACCCGGCAAAGCAATAATTTCCATTTAGCTGCCGGTGGCATCTTTGGTTTGCGAATAGGTTCGCATACTAAGCGCTTGTATTTTGAAGATGGTGGCAGAAAAACCCCAAAAACCCGTGATGACTTCCATCTGAATCCCCTAAAATATGAAGCAACTGTGAGGGTAGGCTGGGGATCACTTACAATCTATGGTACATATACATTATCAGAATTGTTCCAAAAAAACAGAGGCCCTGAATTGTATCCCTTTTCAGTTGGAATTGCCCTGGGTACGTAAATTCTGATTTTTATTATTTACTCTGCACCGTTTCTTTGCCTGCTCTTTTTAGCTGCAAGGAAGCGGTGTTTTTTTTATCCCTTATTTCTTATCTTTGTAAGTCATATTAAACGATTGTAATAGTTAACAGCAAATACATAGTATATGTCAGGTCACAATAAATGGTCAACCATTAAAAGAAAAAAAGGAGCCAATGATGCCAAGCGCTCCAAAGAATTTTCCAGGGTTATTAAAGAGATCACTGTAGCCGTTAAGGAAGGAGGCAGCGATCCGGAAGGAAATCCGCGTTTACGTCTTGCCATTTCTAATGCTAAAGGTATCAATATGCCTAAGGATAATGTCCAGCGGGCTATTAATAAAGCATCCGACAAGGATTCCGCGAATTACCAGGAAGTGACCTATGAAGGATATGCAACCAATGGTATTGCAATTTATGTTGAGTGCACAACTGATAATCTGCAGCGGACGGTTTCGAATGTTCGTTCATATTTTAATAAATTTGGAGGCAACCTGTCTACCAATGGTTCCCTGAGTTTTTTATTTGATCGCAAAGGGGTATTTACTGTACCGCAAGGGGATTTGGATC
Source organism: uncultured Lentimicrobiaceae bacterium (assembly GCA_964654725.1). Lineage (GTDB taxonomy): Bacteria > Bacteroidota > Bacteroidia > Bacteroidales > CAZZLL01 > CAZZLL01. The sequence goes on from CAZZLL010000027.1 coordinate 43,262, forward strand.
AGGATGAATTTGAGATGGATCTTATAGATGCCGGAGCTGAAGATATTGAGCTTGAAGAAGGATTTTATAGTGTTACAACAGCCATGGAGGACTTTGGTTCCATGATGAAAAAGCTGGAAGAAATGAATATTGAGCCGGAGAATGCTCAGCTTCAGCGCATACCTAAAGAAACCAATACCCTGGACTTAGAAAGCGCCAAGAAAGTATATACACTTATTGAAGTGCTTGAAGAAGATGATGATGTTCAGAGTGTTTACACAAACCTTGAACTTACAGAAGAATTAATAAATGTATTAGGTTAGCTTCCTTACAATTTCGAATGTATCCATAGCAATTACCAACTCTTCGTTTGTAGGAACTACCATAACTTTCCTTTTTTGTGCATTGCATGACCCACTTTCAGATTCTCATATTTAAGAGTTGATTTTGGAGCTCAGTTGGTTGTAAAATTTTAGTTTTAATTTGCCTTGATTTAGGCAGTGTATACTTCAATTGCCTGATTTCTTTTATCTGATTTAGGGCTTTTTCAGCTGAAAGATAAATACCGTTTGCT
>CAZZLL010000028.1:0-24690 GCA_964654725.1 uncultured Lentimicrobiaceae bacterium
ACTGTTGAAGATCTCGACGAAAACTGGTTTAAAAAACAGGATCATGTTGGGATTAGCGGGGCTACTTCTACCCCGGAATGGTTACTGGAAAAAGTAGCCAAAAAAATACATACATTTGAAGCATAAGCAGAAAATAATTCATGTACTTACAAAAACTATCATTAACAAATTTTAAAAATTTTGAACAACTGGATATGAAGCTTTCAGCAAAACTGAATTGTTTTGTTGGTGACAATGGGGCAGGAAAAACCAATTTGCTGGATGCCATACATTACCTCTCTTTTTGCAAAAGCTACTTTAATCCTATCGACTCCCAAAACATAAAACATGACCAGGAATTCTTTGCAAATCATGGCGATTTTTGCAGAAAAGATGAACAAAAGGACCTGATTTCATGTATACAAAAAAGAAACCACCGCAAACAGTTTCGTCTTAATAAAAAGGAATACGAGCGACTGGCTGACCACATTGGTAAAGTTCCCCTTGTCATGATTTCCCCGTACGACAGGGATATGATTAACAGTGGAAGTGAAATAAGACGTAAATTCATAGACAGTGTAATCGCACAATTTGACAAGATCTATCTTAACGAACTGATAAATTACAACAAAGCCCTGAGCCAGCGAAATTCATTATTGAAACAGTTTTACCAGCAAAACTACTATGATAAAGACGCTCTTGAAATTTGGAATATAAAACTTATTGAAAGCGGTGAAACCATACACAAAAAACGCCATAACTTCCTACAAGAGTTTATTCCCGTTTTTCAACATTATTTTGCATATATTTCCGGGGGCAAAGAATCAGTAGGGATAAACTACCAGAGCCAGTTAAACCATAAAACACCGGAAGTTCTGTTTCAAGAAAACCTGAAAAAAGAAAGGATACTTCAATACACTATTAGTGGCATTCATAAAGATGACCTGGCATTTAGTATCAATAATTTCCCCATAAAAAAATTTGGTTCACAAGGACAACAGAAATCATATATCATAGCTGTGAAACTGGCGCAATTCGAGTATACCCGCAACATAAAAGGATATAAACCCATATTGTTGCTGGACGATGTTTTCGACAAACTGGATAACCAGCGGGTGGAACAACTTATTAAGCTTGTCAGCAATAATAACTTCGGACAAGTATTTATTACCGACACCCAACCCGAACGGATTGAAAAAATCATCAAAAGCACACATACTGACCATAGAATATTTCATATTTATGAAGGTATAGCCACAGAAATAACTAAATTTGATTAAGCAAATGATAAAAAAAACAAACGAGTATTCCCTGAAAGAGGCACTGGATGAATTGATTGAAAATTATAAGCTTGGAACTAAAATAAAGGAGCTGAATATTATCAATATTTGGGATAAAACTGTTGGTTCTCTAATTGCACGTCATACGAAAAAAATATTTTTAAAAAGAACCAAATTATTTGTAAAAATTGACTCTCCCCTTCTGAAAAATGAACTGATCTATTCACGGCAAAAACTTACTGATCGCCTTAATAAAGAAGCCAAAGAAGATGTAATTGATGAGATCATCTTTCTTTAACATATGTATCTATGCACCCCTTTCCCTGCTTTTATGCTCAGCTGTGTTATTCGGCCAGGGAATGAATGGCCCGGGTGAATTAATGGAAGTCGTAAATTCCTCAGAGAAAAACTATGTATTCGAGATTTCAAAAAAAATCAAGGGATTGGAATATGCATCAAAAAACCTGGTCAATAAAAACAATATATATGTTCAGGATAGTTCCGGCAAACTTGTTTGGGCGATATATCCGTATGAAAGAGATAATGATATTCAGCGCATGCTCAAAAAAGCCGAAGATCATTTTTTTAAGGCTGAAACCAATGAAGCAAGAATACTGTATATCAACATTTTAGGCATAGCCCCGGATTATTATAAAGTAATGACCTACCTTGGACAGACCTATTATCTTGATAAAAAATACCTGAAGGCGCAACAGGTATTTCGGAATGTAATCAGCCAGAATTTCTATGATTTTTTGGCTCATTGGTCACTGGCTGAAACCTATTATGCGTTGGATTCCACCGATCATGCGGTGCTGCACATTTGTATTGCCCATATTCTGAACCGTAACCACAGTGGAATAAGGCAAAGCATGGAATCAATTTTCAATGAAGAAAAGATAAAAATGGAGCTGTGGAATTTCACCCCCCAATGTCAGATTTCCGCACCCACAGAAAACAAAGTGCTTGTTAAGAGTACTGAAGAATGGTTTGGATATGCATTGTGTAAAGCAATATGGAATAATGAACCGGGTTACAGGAGAAATAAGGGAATACATCAAAGTGTAACATCATTAGAAGAAGAAAAAGAATGCATTGCCAATTTATTGGTAAGCCTGGAAATGAGTGGACACAAATCATTGAAATCAGACGACATTAAAACCCTAAACCATGCTATAGAAAAAAACTATCTTGCTGAATACATATATTATGAAATCCTCCTTCCCGACCACCCCTATTTGGTGTATCAGTTTCCGCCCGGGCTGATAAAAAGCCTGGTGGCTTATATGCTGGAGGTTAAATCCACAACCCGCTTTAATATCTTCGGCTTTTTCAAAAATCAGTTATAGGAGATAACATGATTCCTGGAAAATAAACGATCCAGGTATTCAGCTTTTAACAAATTGTATATTTCTACAATTTCTTTGTTACATTCAGGGCAATCCATTACATGGTTTACGATTTCCATCGGAAAACGTCCAATATCAAAAGAAAATAAACTGTCAACGTACAAAGAAATGGCATCTTCTGTTAAATGTCCGTCTTTCGTGAAATAGTCGAGGTGTGATTTTACTTTAAACATGTCATCTGAGTTTTAAGAGTTTGCAATAGGTTTATGTGTGCAGCAATATTTTTTCATTTTTCGATACCTGAGACATTTCCGCACGGAATATGACAATGCCCAATAAAACGACCAGGCTGAACATGATGCATATCATCAGGACAATATTCACCATCATACTCACCAGGGCACTTGAGCTTACCGGAAGCACCTCAAGAATATTCAGGACATAGGCTGCGATAAACGCAATGATAATGGTCAAAAGTCCGCTAAGGGGAAATGTTTGGATTAGCTTTAAAAAGTACTTTTTCATCATGGGCAGATAATTTGGTGTATGCATTGTAATGTTAATACAGATTAAGCTGTACACCAATTTATTGTGATAAGCGCATGAGATTTGTGGATGAACGTCAGAGAAGAGATGAAAATCAATAATCTTCCAATTGCAGGTATTTGATCAGGGGATCACGGTATGTGCGCCCCAAAGGCAATTCAATCTTATCGATAAAAACGGTATTATGACTGATCGCTGTAATCAGTTTACAGTTGATAATGTATGATTTATGAATTCTGAAGAAAATGTCAGAGGGAAGGCTGTTCAGAAATTCATTCAAACTGGATCGGATCAATAAGGATTTATCATTTGCTTGAATCTGGGTATAATTACCCTCTGATTTCAGGAACTTAATATCCTTAAAAAATATCTTTACGAAAAGATAACCATCCTTGATAAAAATACTGTCTTTAAATACCAGTTTGCTTTCCTTCTTGGAGTATGTAGAGATATTCTTATTGCTTACGTAATTATGCAAAGCAACTTCGATTGCTGAATAGAGGTTTTCTTTTTTAAAGGGCTTGATCAGGTAGCCATTGGGTTGTGTAATTTTTGCCTTTTCAACAGTGGCTTTATCTGAATGGGATGTAATATAAATAAATGGTATTTTATACTCCTCTTTGATGATCCTTCCCAGTTCGATGCCACTCTTATCTGCATCAAGGTATATGTCCAATAAAGCAACATCCGGACTTTCAACTTTCAGGTAGTTGATGGCGTCATCAAAATTCATTTTTACATCTATGGCGGAGTACCCCATTTCCTTTAACATATGGAGTAACTCCTCCGTAATGATTAATTCATCATCTACTACGAGAATTTTAACTTTGCTCACTTTTTGATATGATTGAGTATTCTTTCAAATATAAGGCAAAAAAAACATATAACAAAATAAAAATTAACTCTGTTGTTTGTTCTTATTGTAGACCTCCAGTTTGTTCATTGTTTCAGATATTTTTGACTGCAACCGGTCATAAAGATCAAATGTGCCTTTAAGGGTCAGCTGCTCGCCCAATTCTTCAATTTCAAAAGCAATATCAGCTGCTTCCCCTTCTTTAAAATAAAGCAGGGTACCCCTGATTTTATGTGCCAGAAAGGTAATATTTTTATAATCTTTTGCATTTAAAGCATCTTTAAGCTTGCTCATTTGGAGCGAAAAATCACTAATATAGTGTTGAGCTATTTTTCGGGCAGTTTCGTCGTCGTATTTTGCCAAGGTTGGATTTACCGAAGTTTCTTCCTTTTCAGTTTTTTCAATATATTTTCCTTTGCTGGCAAAACGTGAAATGGTTTGATACAGATTGTCTGAATTTACGGGTTTAGCCAGGTAATCATCCATTCCGGCAGCAAGACATTTCTCCCTGTCTCCTTTAAATGCATTGGCTGTTAATGCAATGATAGGGATATGCCCTCCTTTTTCTTTCTCAATGCTTCTGATCTTGCGTGTTGCCTCCAGGCCATCCATCTCCGGCATCTGGATATCCATTAAAATAATATCGTAATCATTGCCCGTAAACTTCTCAACCGCCTCCTGGCCGTTAATAGCTAATTCCACCCTGCAACGTCTTGCTTTCAGAAATATCTCAATAAGCTCCTGGCTGTATTGATTATCTTCAGTCAGCAATACTTTAAGCTGCTGAATTTCTTTAGGATCTGCTTTTTTAACATTGACTTTTTCAATTTTCTTTTCAGGAATTTTTCCTTCCTTATACGGCAGGGTAAAATAAAACTTACTGCCAACATTTACTTTACTTTCAACCCATATTCTTCCTCTCATCATAGTTACCAGTCTTTTCGAGATAGACAAGCCCAGTCCTGTGCCCCCAACCCGCTTCTTGGTGGCTTGTTCGGCCTGAATAAATTCATCAAATATATCATGAATTTTCTCTTCAGAAACACCTATGCCTGTATCTTCCACGCAAAATTTGAGGTATTTCTGTTTATCGTCATCAAAGAAGAATTCAATGGAAAGCTTTATATGGCCCTTTTCAGTGAATTTAATAGCATTCCCGATAAGGTTGATAAGTATGCCCTTTATACGGGTAGGGTCTCCAATGATAAACTCGGGAATTTCTTTTTGTAAGCTGGAGATAAGCTTCAGACCTTTCTTTTCTGCATGAATAACCAACATTTCAATAATGCTCTCAATCGTTGAGCGGAGATTAAAAGCTATGACCTCCAGTTTTAACTCCCCGGCTTCAATCTTCGAATAATCCAGCACATCATTGATCACTTCCAATAATGATTCTGCCGAATTTTTAATTTTCTCGATCAGGTTTCGATGCCTGAGGTCCAGTTTAGCATTGAGCAAGATTTCAGAGAATCCCAGGATGGCATTCATGGGTGTACGTATCTCATGGCTCATATTCGCAAGGAAACGGCTCTTAGCCTGGTTGGCATCCTCAGCGGTTTCCTTGGCAATCCTCGAATTTTCTTCGGCAATTTTCCTTTCAGTGATCTCTTTCAACAATTGTTTATTAGTGCTGGTAAGCTCATGCGTTCGCTCTTCAACCAGCTTTTCCAATTGTTCTTTATGATTTTTCAGTTCCTCCTCAGCCTTTTTTCTCTTTTCTTCCTGCTCTCTGATTTTGCGTTCCAGCAAAATGGCATTTGCAATTTCACTGATAGCTGTAAACAGTTTGTTTTTATTGATAGGTTTCAATAAAAACCCGTTTACCCCAAGGTCAATCGCTTCCAGAAAGTAATTAACCTCATTGTAAGCGGTAGTGATCAAGGCTTTCATATTTGGATTCATTTCCTTGATCTTTCGTAACATCTCCAGGCCATTCATAACCGGCATCTGGATATCAGTGACTATCAGGTCCGGCTTATGCTTCTTGTAGAGTTTCAAGCCTTCGGATCCATTCTCCCCTACATAAAGTGTATCTGTTACCCTGCTGAGAATCTTGGCATAGGTTAAGCGTGTAATTTTCTCATCTTCCACGAACAGTAACGATATTTCCAATTTCTCCATAGCTAGATATTTATTATGAATTCTACTCCGTTTTCTGTGTTTCTGATCGTCAGTTCCCCGCCCATATGGTCCTCTATTATTGTTTTACTCATGTATAAGCCTATGCCCGTTCCATCTCTTTTTGTTGTATAGTATGGCTCAAAAATTTTCTCCTGATCTTCCTTCCGAATAGCACCGGCATTATTCCCAATGATTAATTCAACCGTTTTTTGTTGCTTTTTCTGGCTGATATAAATCTTAAGATGCTCATTTCTGCTCTCTTTAAAGGCATCTATAGCATTGTTCAGTATATTAATAATAACCTGGGCAAATTCATTGGGCAATCCTTTTACTATGATATCTTCGCGAATATCATTTTTTACCTCTGCTCCATACTGCTTCAAGCGTGACTCCAAAATTTGAAGAGAACGGTTTATAACCTCTTTGAGGCTAAATGCTTTTTTGTTTCCACCGCTTTTGAAAAAATACCTGAAATCATCAATGACATCCGACATCTGCTGGATAATTGTCATTGCATGCTGTATCTCAATATTGAATGAGTCTTCATCCAGTTCCTTATGATAATATGATTCTTCCAGATTCTGAATAATTCCTGCCAGTCCGCTCAGAGGTTGCCGCCACTGATGGGCAATATTCCCAATCACTTCTCCCAAAGAAGCTTTACGAGATTCTCTGATAAGCAGGGATTCTTTTTCATCAATCTCCTTGACAGCTTGATTGATCTTATCCTCCAAACCGTCCTTTAATAATTTAAGTTTCCTGTTAGCATTTAACAACTTATCTTTTGTGGCCTGTTGATCAGATATATCGCGCATAACCGTTACAACCTGTATTACCCTGCCGTCCGATTTTAATGGAATTTTCAGTGTTTCCGTTACCACCATGCCGGAATTAAGTAAATTTTCTTCTTCCGTAACAATTCTTTTTCCGTGCAAAAATACTTCCTCATACTCCCTGATGACATCATCACCTAAAAACGGATAAATGGCAGTTAATAACTTACCTTCTACCTTATCATTAAATCCGAATTTCCTGTTCCATGAACGCAGTTTTTTATTTGCATATATCATTACCAGGTTTTTATCAACGAGATGAAGTGCATCATTCAGCGACTCTAAAACATTTAGGTACTGTTCTTTAGATTTCCTAAGTGCCGATCGGATTGTTTTAAGCGCTGTTACATCATTTAGTACAAGAATATAATAATAAGCTGATGCATCCTCATCATAAAATGGCGAGGCATTCACCACAAAACTCCCGTTATTCAATTCAATTTCATAACTCAGCGGACTAAAATTATTATCCTGTATTTGCTGATATACCTGACAGGATTCAAGAACATTCTGTTCTGTGTGCATAATGTCAGAACATTTTAATCCGCTTATTGAATCCATTCCTTTTCCAAAAACCTTGAATGCAGATTCATTGTGGGCTATGATCTGCAAGTCCTTGTTAATAATAATAACAGGAGTATTTATTGACAAAAAAACTTTATGCCATAATCCTGTATGATTATTAAACGTGTACTTTTCAGGATCAGGGGCAGTTCTGATATTCCTCATTTCCCGGGTGTCAGGAATTGCTTCTTTTTTTTGCTTTTTTGAAATAGGCATGTTGGTATTATTTTAGCAGATTCCAGCAGTACTTGGAGGTGTGAAGATACGAAAATATTGAGAAAAATTCTACTTTACAAGGCACTGAATATTTAGTGATCCCTCAAGGAAAGCCTGTAATTTATCCCCAATTTTTACGGGGCCAACACCGGCAGGGGTGCCGGTATAGATATAATCGCCCATTTTCAGGGTCATATATTTGCTAACATAGGAAATAATATGATGTACACTAAAAATCATATCACGGGTATTCCCTTCCTGTACCTTCTGGTCATTTACCAATAAATAAAAATTAAGGGACTGTATGTGTCCAAGATCGTCCTTATTAATAAATTTTCCGATAGGAGCACTTGAATCAAATGCTTTTGCTATTTCCCATGGAAGGCCATTCTTTTTACATCGCTCCTGAACATCTCTGGCAGTAAAATCTATGCCAAGAGCAACTTCATTAAAATAGGTATGCGCAAACTTCTCCTGAATATGTTTTCCATTCTTACAAATCTTAATTACCACCTCCAGCTCATAATGAACATCTGATGAAAATGGCGGATAATAAAACGGCTTATTTCGAATGAGCAATGCAGTATCAGGCTTACAAAAAAAAACAGGTTCTTCAGGCAGGGGATTCTTTAGCTCCTTTGCATGATCAATATAGTTTCTGCCAATACAAATTATTTTCATTTGTTCTGATATTAGGGTAGAAAATCATTTAAAGAAAGATAATGACTTAGTTTCTTTCTCCGATAAAGTAATCTTCCTTGTTCTGAAACAATACATTAAACGTAGTCAGGCTGCCATATATCCGTGTAATATACTGCTGCAGATTAAGCTTTTCTTCGTCAGATAAACCGGAGGTGTTTATTCTTTGTTCCATTACACGCAAGCGATCCCTTACCATTACAATTTTGTGAAAGAAAGCGCTGATCGGAATTTCTTTGGATTTGAGGTCAGATGAACCAGGTTCAAGAATTATTCTGCCTCCAGTCCATTTATTTCCGAATGGCACCTCTTCTTTTATGCTGTTATACTCTTTGAGAATTCTTATGAGGCGTTTTTCCACCTGCTCTATACTTACCAGATCTTCCCTGGGAGGAACTGCTTCTATGACCTTCAGTTGGTCATAATCCTTCATGATGATCCTTACTCCCTGTTCAACAAATCCGATTTCATAAGAATCCGATCTTACCTGAACAACGATTCCTTTCCCAAATTGTGGGTGCTGAACCCTTGAACCAATACCTACGATTTCGTTTTCCATAAATTCAAATTTAACATTAGACGTACAAAAATAAAATTTCATAAGATGAAAAATGGAATTTATTTTTATTATTCCCAGAAAAGGTTTGCATATAACAGGATTCTGTGATAATTTTGGTTACTTCATATTAGGATCTGAAAATCTTGTAGCATTGTGCAATCTGCAAAACTGATAATCCCTGAGATGAGGAAATAAAAAGAAAAACCGAACAAACCAATAACAACACAGAAAACGATATGAATACCAATGATTACCGCAATTTATTCAAAGACTTTATCTTCAAATACAGGATAAGTAACGTAATAAAAAAAATACAGGAAAAGAAAAAGTACGACAAACTGCTTGAGGCACTTGAAAATCCGAAAATTGCTGAAAATGCCGATTTAAAAGAGCTATTCTCGCTCAGAAGCTTACTAATGGAACTAAAAAATGATTGTAAGCTGGTTGTTGACCAAATAGAAAAAAAGAATATTAAATAGATACGTATGAAAAAAATTCTGTGTCTTGCGGTTATTATTTTCTTGGTATCCTGCACCCCACCTGGTCGATTATCAAAAAGTGGTGAAGCAGAAAAAGAACTTGTAATAGAATTTCTTGACAAAATGGTCCATAGTGCCAACAATGAAGTTCTAATGGATTTCATGGCCCCTTCTTATCTGGAAGAGCATCAGTTGGACAAAAATTCATACCAGGTAAATGTGTACTATCCTGTTGGTTTCCATCTGGAGAATTATATTGGGGATTTGATTACGGCCAAGATCTGGGGAAAAGACCGTAGCTGGGTGCACCGTCTGACGTTTAAGATTATCAAGGAAAACAAAATATTATATCTGTACCCCGGTTCCCATAGTGATAAATACATCCAGCCCTGGTTCAGGGTTGAGCCTTACCTGGTTGAATAAATCCACGCTAAGTTAGCTGCTGCATGCATGCAGGATTTCATTATGAATGTGCAAAACACGGGGAATAAGGAGTTGTGTCTCATCATTTCGTATTAGAAAATCCGCCAATGCATTTTTCTTCTCATCCGGCCATTGCCTTTGCATACGCACCATAACTTCTTCGCGGCTTGCCCCGTCGCGTTGTATCACCCGCTGAATACGCATATATGAAGGGGCATACACACAAATTACTTTATCAAAGAACAGGTTAAATCCTGTTTCAAATAAAATTGCAGCTTCATGTAAAATATATTTTTCTACAGCATGGTGCTGAAGCCATTGTTGAAAATCATTCATTACGGCAGGATGAATAATTTCATTCAGTTTCTCAAGTTTATTAGGATCAGGAAACACTATTCCGGCAAGCTTATCCCGGCTCAAAAAACCCTTCCCATCCATTACTTCATCCCCAAAACATTGTATGACCTTATCGCGCTGAGGACTTTCAAACAACAGGCGACGTGCGTTTTCATCTGCCTGATAAACGTTTACCCCAATGATTTTGAATATTTCAGCTACAATACTCTTGCCGCTGCCAATATTCCCGGTCAGGCCAATTTTTTTCATCCCAATATCATTTTAGCAACAAATATTCTACTCGTTCAGGCGCAAGGGAAGGCATACCTGCATAGTCAGGAAACTCCTTAATCTCTATTTTTAATCGCTTTGGAGCATCCTTATAAGGCATATTCAAATTTACAATTGGCTTAAAATCCTCAACCCTTATAATACCATAATCTTTAAGTGCAATTCTGAACTTCACCTTAACCTTCTCCGGAAACAGTTTCATTTTCTGGCTTTCTCCCTGAAAAACTACCCTGATTGGAACCTCAACAACTTCTTCTGTATATTCTTCAACCGGAATTTGTATGTTGACATATTCGGTTTTCAAATTAATCCCCTGGACAAAATCCGGGATTATCAGTGCCGCTTTTACCGACTGATCATCAGCGATCCCTTCAAGAACAACAGGCCTGGTTTGGATAAAACGGAGGCTGTCTTTAAATGAACGCGGAACCCTAATTTCAATGCTGTCAGGCTTAAGAGAAATATTCCCGTACAACCCATAGCGGGGTTTATAGGTAACATCCAGGTTCGGAACTATAGGAATTTTTCTGGAGAATACCTGTTCAAAATAAAACTGGAGGGTGTCGGGATCTAATTTGAGTATTTTATTGTCAAGGCCCAACTGACCGGCAATAATGTTTCTTAGATTATTGCTATGGAGGATACCCCGGAAAAAATTCTTTTCCTGCCGAACAACCAGGCCTGATAGATCAATGTTAATATGCGGGTCGGAATCCCCGTATTCCAGGCTAAATAATTCATATCCGGTAGCACGCAAATAAACATTTACCAAAGAATCACTTCTCTTCGACAGCATCATACCGCCAGGAGGATCGCTTACTCTTATTTTACAAATAAAATCCGAAGGATGTTCTTTGGAAAAATTTATGATAACCCATATGAACAGGGAAATAAACAAACAAATTATCAATACTGAAAAGTTTTTACTTATGATAATCCGTTTGGGTTTATCATCTTGCTTCATATTGGCAAGATAAGAAATATTTTACTTCTGCTGCAGGTTCTGGCTATTCTGTCCGCCTTCCATATTCAGGGCACTTTTCTCAACTTTTAATCGATTGCCCCCCTCAACTTCCAGAATAACAACATTATCTTTTATCTCGGCAATTTTGCCATGTATTCCTCCAATAGTAATAACTTTATCGCCCTTGTTGAGATTTTCCCTGAATTTTTTCAAATCCTTGTTTTTCTTCATTTGCGGACGGATCATAAACAGATAAAACACTGCAATGATCATAAAGAGAAAAATAATGGAACTAAATCCGCCACCACCTTCTCCCTGTGGTGATGACATTAAAAAAATATTCTGTAAAACATGTAATTTCATATATGCATTATTTAATGATTAATCATCCGTTTTTAAAACCATAGCTTTTATGGTTAATACTTTGGTATTTGGTTGTGTATTGGCAATTATGGTAACTATCTTATTATTGAAACCTGTTCTACCGCTACTGTTAAAAGTCACTTTTACGTATCCATACTCCCCTGGGGGCACTGGTTTTTTTGGGTATTCAGGGGTTGTGCATCCACAACTTGCTTTCACTTTGGAAATAAGCAAATCTGATTCGCCAGTATTTGTAAACTTAAAGGCATATGAAACCACTACCCCATCATATATCCTGCCAAAATCATGTTCCGTTGTCTCAAATGAAAACTCCGGTAAAATTTCCATACCTTCATCACCACCGGCTGACAAGGGGTTCTTAACATTTTCTGTTGACAGGGTGTTTTCACTGCTTTGCTGTTTACAGGAAAATAGAATCAGTTGCAGAAGAAGGATGAGTATCAGAGGTATTATTTTCAACATGTGCATGGAAAGTTTTTTCAAAATTACAAAAATATTAAGATTCCATCAGGCCCCGGCCTTTTTTCTGAATTTGCTTATTGGTTTTCATTTCTGCAAGCAATTTATCTAATATGCCATTCACAAAGATTTTACTTTTTGGGGTACTATACATTTTAGAGATGTCGATATATTCGTTTAAAGTTACTTTAACCGGAATGGAAGGGAAGTCCAGTAATTCAGTAACTGCCATCGTAATGATGATATAATCCATGATGGCAATGCGGTCTAACTCCCAATTTCTGGCTCTGTCAGCAATAATAGGTTTATACTCTGAACTTCTCATGACAGTTTTTCTAAAAAGCTTGACAAGGAACTCTTTATCCTCATTTTGCTCATCCCCAGTTGATTTATAAAGGGATGGCAGAAGCATGTTTTCATCCCAGTCGGCAGAAATATTTCCTAAAGCTTTCAAAACAAAAACATTAACTGTATGAAAATCTTCTGTCCAAAAAATGTTTTTTTCTTCATAGAAGTTCTGCAAAATCGCTGAGCGTGTAATGTGCTTTTTATAGAGCAGGGTAATAATATTCTTTTCTTCATCCATGCTCACGCTGTCAGAATTCATGTATTTTTTATAGTCGTAACTTTCACGTATATCCTGGTATATTTTGCGTATCATTTCCCTTTCATCGGCCCAGTTGATTTTATATGCATTCACATAACGCTTAAGGTCATTATTGATTCGCAGCTTATTCAGCACATTATTTTGTACAAATTTCAGGTTAGGGTTTAAATCTTCCTGACTGGGGATGAACTTCTTTTTTGCTTCTTCCGTTCTGAATTCAGCAAATTCCAGCAATTCAACCAGGAGACTGAGCTGATAAACAAATAATTCGTAAATTTTCTGAATGCTTTTAAGCAGGTTCTTCTCAGCAATGTCCATTCGATCGCTGCCCGACTGAAAGAACGCATAGAGTAACTGGAGCACTTTAATTCTTAGGTATCGCCTGTTCAACATCGTATTGTCAACCTACTTAAATTGGGCTGTAAAAATACTTCTTTTTTACTATGATAGAAATTTATGCTGATTTTTTTCCAGACAATACGAATAATTTTCAGATACCGGCAATTATCATGCAGAAAGCAACCCTTTTGATCAGAATCATGTCTATTTGTATATACATATGATTTATACATTCCGATTCAAAACCATCCCTTTAGAGCACAGAAAGTTTTTTAGAATATTTTGACACAAAATTATATATTCGTACAGTGAAATATTTATTTTTGCTTTAGTTGAATGGTAAATATCAAAAACTATTAAAATGGAAGAGATTGAAAACAAAGACAGAGGTAGGCAAGAGATATTCTCGAGAGCAGTTAGGGCTGGCAAAAGAACGTATTTCTTTGATGTTAAGGCCACGCGATCCAATGAGTATTATTTGACTATTACAGAGAGTAAGCGAAGATTTAGCAATGAACAGGGGAAGTTTTTATACGAAAAACATAAACTTTTCCTTTACAAAGAAGACTTTGATAAGTTTTCAGATGCATTGAAAGTTGTTGTAGATTTCATTGAAACCGAAAATGCATCAGAAGAGGACATTGCGCCCCAGAATGATGAAAGTGTTCCCAACAAAATCTCTGATGTGAAATTTGAGGACCTCGATAATGAAGTAAATGAGGATGATGAGGAAAAAGAAGAATCAGATAACTAAACTCACAATTCTTATTTAATCATATACCTGTATTTCAGGAGAACATAGCGATTTATCAACAATATAACTATACTGTTGATAAATCTTGAGTGCAATTTTCATTCAAAATTGTATCTTTGTATTCCTTGTAAATTCACCCTTAAAGAATAAATTGCCACATGGGAAAGGTAATCGCAATCGCCAACCAAAAAGGTGGAGTAGGTAAAACTACCACAGCTATTAATCTCAGTGCAAGTTTAGCCGTTTTGGAAAAAAAAACGCTGCTTGTTGATGCAGACCCGCAAGCCAATGCAACTTCAGGCTCCGGCTTTGATCCCAAAAACATAAAAACCAGTATTTATGAATGTATTATTGAGGATGTTGAACCCCAAAACATTGTCTTAAATACATCAACCCCAAACCTTGATTTAATTCCTGCACACATTGATCTTGTTGGGGCAGAGATTGAAATAATCAACCTTCCGAACAGGGAGATGATGATGAAAAAAGTCATCGATAAAATCAAGGATGAGTATGACTTTATAATAGTTGACTGCTCTCCTTCCCTTGGATTGATTACAATAAATGCGCTAAGCGCAGCTGATTCAGTTATTGTACCTGTTCAATGTGAATATTTTGCTTTGGAGGGGCTTGGCAAACTTCTTAATACCATTAAGATTGTTCAGGCACGCCTGAATACCTCCCTGGAAATAGAGGGCATATTACTTACCATGTACGATTCTCGCTTGCGTTTAGCTAATCAAGTGGTGGAAGATGTCAGGACACACTTCCAGCAAATGGTTTTTGATACCGTTGTTCACAGGAATACCAAGCTTTCTGAAGCCCCAAGTTTTGGTGAAACTATCATTATGCACGATGCCGAAAGCAAAGGGGCCATTAACCACCTGAACCTTGCCAGGGAAATTTTGCAACGCTCAGGAATGACAAAAATCGATAATTCGGAGAAACAAATAGAAGTTACAGATGAACGCTAAGAAAAAAGCCCTGGGAAAAGGCCTTGGAGCGCTACTTTCAAATCCCGAAACAGATATTACCTCACAGGGTATTTCACAAAGCACTGTGGTAGGCGCTATTTCTGAAATACCTGTATCTCAAATAGAAGCCAATCCTTTTCAACCACGGTCCAGATTTGAAAAAGAAGCATTACAAGAGCTTGCCGATTCCATAAAAAAACAAGGAATTATTCAACCCCTCACCGTCAGGAAGCTTGGTTACGATAAATACCAGCTAATAAGCGGTGAAAGAAGACTTAAAGCTGCAATAATTGCTGAACTTGATAAGGTGCCTGTATACATTCGTGTTGCTGATGACATGCAAATGCTGGAAATGGCACTGGTTGAAAACATTCAACGGGAAGACCTGAACCCCATTGAAATAGGTGTCTCCTACCAGCAACTTATTGAAGAATGTAAACTTACACAGGAAGAATTAAGCAAGCGTGTCGGTAAAAACAGGACAACCATCACCAATTACATCCGCTTGCTGAAATTGCCCGCAGATGTTCAGGTTGCTCTGAGGGACGAAAAGATCTCCATGGGGCACGCCCGGGCAATAATCAATATCAGTGAGCCGGAAAAACAAACGGAAATAGTTGCCCTCATCATTAATAAAGAACTCTCAGTAAGGGATGTAGAGATGCTTGTTAAAAACCTGCATCAGGTAAAACCGGGAAATCAAAAAAAAGAGGATACTCCCCAGGAAATTCCGGAGGCATTTCAAAATAAACTTCAGAAACTTAAAGGCAAACTGCACTTTCCCCTGAAATTGAAACGTAATAATAAGGGCAAAGGCCAGATCGTTATTCCTTTTTCTTCAGATAAAGAATTGGAACAAATTTTTGAAATCCTTGATTAAACAAGCCCTTTTAAATAACGCAGCCTTTTTATATTCCCCATACAAATCAGTTCCTTTTGGCATAAAATGGCTTGTGGTCATTGTTTTTTTTGCATTCTCCAATGCTGGTTTTTCGCAAGCTGACAGCCTGAGAAAACCACACTCTGCACATAAAGCCAGCCTTATGTCGGCAGTATTGCCGGGCCTTGGACAAGCCTACAACAAAAAGTACTGGAAAATTCCGATAATCTACGGAGGATTTGCTGCCGTTATATACTCGGTTGACTTTAATGCAGGGTACTACAATGATTTTAAAACAGCATACAATCTAAGAACCGACGGAGATACTGCCACCCTTGATAATTACACCACGTACAGCGATGAAAATCTCATGCTTCTGAGAAATTATTACAGAAGAAACATGGAACTCAGCTATATTCTGGGAGCTGTTCTTTATATCCTGAATATTGTTGATGCTGCTGTTGATGCGCATTTATTTGACTACGATGTCAGCAATGACCTCAGCATGAAATTCCAGCCGGGCATGCACCAGATTGGTGCCGGAAATAATTTTGTACCTTCATTGAAAATTACATTTAAATTAAAAAATAAACTGTGAAAGTATCATTGATTGGTTATGGGAAAATGGGAAAGGAAATTGAAAAAGTCTGCTTATCCAGAAAGCATGAAATATTAGCACGGATAGATAATACGAAAGATTGGGAAGACAGCTTCGAAAAGTTTAAATCCAGTGATATGGCTTTTGAATTTAGCCTGCCCGGAAAAGCAGCAGAAAACCTCTATAAATGTTTCTCCGTAAACATTCCTGTTGTTTGCGGCACAACTGCCTGGGATGATCAGCTTGAGGAAATAGCAAAATACGTTACTGAAAAAAATAAAACATTGCTATTTGCCCCAAATTTTAATGTTGGTGTAAATATTTTCAGAGAACTGAACAGGAAACTGGCCGCTATGATGAATAACTTCAGGGAATATACTGTCGGTATTGAGGAGATCCATCACACCCAGAAGCTGGATGCCCCAAGCGGAACGGCTATCAGCCTGGCCAACGATATCATTGAACATATGGAGCATAAAGAAAAATGGGTCAAGAAAATTGCTCATACCGATGGTGAATTTGAAATAAAATCCATTCGTAAAAACAATATTCCCGGCACCCATATCATTCGTTACGATTCAGACCTGGATACAATTGAACTAAAACATACCGCAAAAAACCGCGAGGGTTTTGCTTTGGGCGCGGTTATGGCCGGCGAATGGCTGCAGGGAAAAAAAGGATTTTATTCGTTATATGATGTTTTAGGATTCTGATATTCCATTAACTGCAAAGCCGGAGATTAACAATTATTAACGACAGCTATATACGTATTTTTCGTTTTTTTGCATTGTTATTAAAAATCATCTTATGAGTGCATATGCTATTTTTTTTATCTTAACAATTATCCTTACAGTTGTTGGCTTGTGGAAACTGTTCGAAAAAGCCGGATATCCGGGCTGGATTGCCATTATACCTTTCTATAACTTTTACATCTGGTTGAAAATCATACATAAACCACTATGGTGGTACATATTTATCATTGTGCCATTTATCAATGTGTTTACCCTATTATTAATGATAGTGGAACTGGTAAA
Source organism: uncultured Lentimicrobiaceae bacterium (assembly GCA_964654725.1). GTDB lineage: Bacteria > Bacteroidota > Bacteroidia > Bacteroidales > CAZZLL01 > CAZZLL01. The sequence goes on from CAZZLL010000028.1 coordinate 17,522, forward strand.
AACTTTTAAGAAGCATGGACTGATAGAACAAGCAATCAGTGTAATTGTGCCTTTTATTTATTTACCCTACCTCGGGTTCAAAAAAGATGAAAAATATTATGACCCCAGTAAGCATAAACCAGAAAAGAAAGGTGCCATGCGTGAATGGGTAGATGCCATTATTTTTGCAGTAATTGCTGCAACCATTATCAGAACCTTCCTTATTGAAGCCTACACTATTCCAACATCGTCTATGGAAAAATCTTTGCTTGTAGGTGATTTTTTATTTGTCAGCAAGGTTAGTTATGGGCCTAAAGTACCCAATACCCCCATTGCCTTCCCCTTTGCACATCATACCCTTCCAGGAACAAAATTTACGAAATCATATGTGGAATGGATCAAGCTTCCCTATTATCGTTTTCCAGGTATTCACAGTGAAATAAAAAATAATGATGTGGTAGTCTTCAATTATCCCGACGGAGATACCGTTGCCCTGGAAAGGCAAAATGTAAGTTATTATTCCCTGGTGAGGGATGAAGAAAAACAGATGAAACAAAAATTCAAGAAAGCATACAGAGCAGGAATGGGAAGGGAAAATGTCCATAATAATTATACGGTCAGGGCACGACCCGTTGATAAAAGAGAAAATTACATTAAACGCTGTATCGCTGTCGCCGGAGATACTTTTCTACTGAAAGATACACAGGTGTACATCAATGGTAAAAAGCTGCACAAACCTGAAAATATGCAGTTCCAGTACCTTGTAAAGACAAATGGCACCGGTTTCCCAAAGAAACTTTTATTGGAACATAATATTACGGATATAGATACGGTAGATGCAAGAGCTTATTATCAAGCCTTTGGAAGGATCAACGTGGTTTTTGCGCAACCTCCTGTCGACTCCTTTTATTTTAGTCTGAGTCCTGAAAAAGCCGAATTAATAAAAGGTTTCAGCAATGTGCTTGCATGTACCCCAATCTCTGACACCGGATGGGATGAACGGATATTTCCCTACAGTCCTGACTATCCATGGAACAGGGATAATTTCGGCCCCCTGGTAATTCCTGCTAAAGGGCTAACTGTGGATATAAATCCGAAAAACATCGTCCTGTATGAACGCATCATTGATGTTTATGAAGGCAATGAGTTGGATATAAAAAACGCTAAGGTATTTATTAATGGAAAAGAAGCTGACACGTATACCTTCCAAATGGACTACTTCTGGATGATGGGTGACAACAGGCATAATTCCGCGGATTCAAGGTATTGGGGATTTGTGCCCATGGATCACATCGTTGGAAAAGCAGTTTTTGTTTGGTTAAGCCTTGAAAAAAATCAGGATCTCCTGCATAAGATCAGATGGAATAAATTATTCAGAATTATCAAATAAGGCATTATCGACCCAGTTTCCTTCTCTCCAGACTGATGCATTTACAAAAGAATAATTTACCGCTATTGGAAGCCCTGAGAACATGCAAAAAAAGCAAAAACCAAATATGACAGAATAATCTTTTTCAAAAAAAAAAGCGCAAAACAAAATCAATCTTGCTTTGCGCATTCCCTGATATTTCAAAACTATTTATTTCATAAATGCATTCACAAACAAATAGGTAGGTGAACCTGTATTGTCATATTTCCAAAGGCAGGCTACCGGATAAACATCAACCCATGAAGCATCAATATCAATGGTGAACGTCTTATCATAAGTAGAATTAGCTGTGATATCTCCACTGGCAATCATTTCACCATAAACATTGGCCGCTCCTGAAGCTCTCAACACATAATCATGCTGATATGAATCCGGATTACTCACACCACTTTGCTGGTAATCATTCGCTGCAGAAGTGCTACCGTCAATACCGTCTTCAAGTAAATATACGTTAAGATAATAATCACCGTTTGTTCCATCAAAAAACTTTACCTGTGCCTTAATAGTAATCTGATTTCCTGATTTATTAAAAGTAAAATCAATTCCCGCAATGGGGGTTTGGTTTTTCAGGGTTGTCATAGCCCCTTCTGAATCACTCTGACCTGTTTTGTTGTCTCCGACATAAAAGGCGGGAATTCCTCCACCGGTTGGACGATCACTGGAAAAACCACTATATAATGTGGCATTATACATAGGGTCACCGGAAGCATGAGCTGTCATGGCAACAACATTACCCAGATCAAATAAATCATGGATTAAAGGAGCACCCCATGATCCACAATATCCACACCAGGTGGCAGTATAATTAATAACCCATCCCCATTGAACTTTCTTGGGATTTAAGCCGGTCTGCTCATCATTATTATCCTCCTTTTTATCACAGGAAAATAACATAAAACTGCTAACTAAAAATAAAACTAGTAACTTTCTCATAATTTATGATTATTGAATTAGTAATAAGGTGTACAAATATAAAAATTTTCGCTCAACTATATTTTTAAGCGATTTCAAATATATATAAATAAATACAATTATATACATAAAAAAATGTTAATTTCTTCTAAAATTGCTTCTCTATATCTGGTTTAAATTAAGTAAGATTACTAATTTCGCATAAATTTCAAAAAACATATTATGAAAAACATTATTTATTCGATTTTCCTCAGCATCATTTTGTTTGGTTTTACGAATGAACATGCTCAGGCGCAAAAGAAAAAGAAGCCCTTCAATGGAATTATTACGTATGAGATCACTTATTCAGGTCGGGAAATAACCCCTGCAGAAAAAGCGCAAATGCCTTCCAGTGTTGTTGAAAAAATCCTCGGAAATAAATCCAAAGCGCAGTATTCTGCCGGAGGCATGACCCAGATCATGATCACAAACGGAGATAAAAAGGAAATGATCATGATATTCGTTGGCCCACAGGGCAGGGCGCATATGAAACTCAATGAGGATGAAATAAACGAATACTTGCTTAATGAAACTGAAATTGATATTAAGGTTCTGGAGGAAACGAAAGAAATAGAAGGATATACATGTAAAAAAGCTGAAGTAACGGAAATTAATGATAAGGGTGAAGAAAGAACATATTTCGTCTATTTCTCTGAGAAACTGGGATCTCAAGAAATTAATTTTGCCGGCAAGTATTCTAAAATAGACGGACTAATGATGGAATACCAGGAAACCCAGGGTGATCTGATCATGCACTTCAAAGCTGTTGAGGTTAAGAAAAAGAAAGTCAAGGATATTGAATTCTTAATCCCAAGCGATTCTTATGAACTTGCCGGTGAAGAAAAACAAAACATGCTGGAAATGATTAAGCAATCCCGCTAAATTCATCTTTCCAGAAATACAGCTTAATGGCCCAAAAGAAAAACACATACAAAAAGAACGCATATAAAGGAAGCAGCAAAAAAAGCAGCGGTAAATCAGTAAAAACCAATATTAAAATACCGGGCATCCTGATATTCTTCAAAAATGAAAAAACCAGAAATATCATAGGTTTGTTCTTAATTGTGGTTTCCATGTGGCTTTTCGTGGCCTTTATATCTTATTTCAGCACCTGGAAAGCTGATTTCGACAAAATATTTACTGCAAGCCTGGGTGATATCCTCCGTAAAAACATTGAAGTCGACAATGTCACCGGCAGGTATGGTGCCGCCCTCTCCCATTTATTTATCAGAAAATGGTTTGGGCTGAGTTCGTTTATACTTCTATTTTTATTTTTCATAAGAGGAATAAAGTGGTTGTTCAATATCGAGTTATTCCCTTCAAAAAAAGCCAATCGCTATGGTATTTTTCTAACGATCTGGATATCCGTATTTTCTTCTTACCTGTTTAGAAGCGAGGTATTACAAATCCTGGGGGGAGAGTTTGGATACCAGTCAAACCTGTGGCTAAAGGGAATCATTGGCGGTATTGGCACGGGAATTTTACTTTTCTTTTCTATGATGAGCTTTCTGATCATTGCCTTCAATCTAAAATTCGACTGGAAATCGCAGGAAAAAGAGGACACAGGCGATCACAAACAAAACACCCCTACAGAGGAAAAGCAGGAAGACACTGAGTATCCATCACAACCTGAAAAGGATGAGACGAATGCAGAATCAGATAAGGACTTTGAAGTGATTGAGCCTGATTCGGAGCAACAGGAAGAAAATACGGAGGAGCATACTATTGAATTTACCTATGAAAAAGCACCTACCAACAATGTCAATCAAAATACGGATACTGAAGAAGGGGAAAACAACAAGCATTTCGACATAAATACCTTGTATGATCCGACACTTGAGCTTAAAGGCTATCAGTATCCTCCCCTTGACTTGCTTGATGATTACAGCACGGATGATGCCGGGGTTAGAAAAGACGAACTTGAGGCCAATAAAAACCGCATTGTTGAAACCCTGAATAACTATTCCATTAACATTGACAAGATTAAAGCTACCATTGGCCCAACAGTTACTTTGTATGAAATTGTTCCTGCGGCGGGTGTGCGGATTTCCAAAATCAAAAACCTGGAAGACGACATTGCTTTGAGCCTGGCCGCTATGGGCATTCGTATCATTGCCCCCATCCCTGGCAAAGGGACTATCGGCATTGAAGTACCCAATCAGAATCCTGAAATCGTTTCTATTAAATCCATTCTGGGTTCTGACAAATTTCAACATACAAAGTTCCAACTGCCCTTTGGTATGGGAAAAACCATCAGCAATGAAAGCTTTATTGCTGATCTCTCAAAAATGCCGCATATTTTAATGGCCGGTGCAACAGGCCAGGGTAAATCTGTGGGATTAAATGCCATCATTGCTTCTCTATTATTCAAGAAACATCCTGCACAACTTAAATTCATTTTAATTGATCCTAAAAAAGTTGAGCTTTCCCTTTTTTCAAAAATTGAACGTCATTTCCTTGCCAGGATGCCAGATGCAGAAGAAGCTATTATTACGGATACACGTAAGGTTGTCCGTACGCTGAACTCCCTTAACATAGAAATGGATCAGCGCTACGATCTTCTTAAAAGTGCCCAGGTCAGAAACATCAAGGAATATAATACTAAGTTCATCCAACGAAAGTTAAACCCCAATGAGGGGCATCGTTTTCTGCCTTATCTTGTGCTTGTCATTGACGAGTTTGCAGATCTTATCATGACTGCCGGAAAAGAAATTGAAACACCGCTTACCCGACTGGCACAGCTTGCCAGGGCTATTGGTATTCATCTCATCATTGCCACACAGCGCCCTTCCGTTAATATAATTACCGGAACTATCAAAGCCAATTTCCCGGCACGTGTTGCTTTCCGGGTCATTTCCAAAATCGATTCGCGGACCATCCTTGACACAAGCGGTGCTGACCAATTGATTGGTCGTGGAGATATGTTGCTGGCTACCGGCAGCGACGTGATCAGGCTGCAATGCGCTTTTCTGGACACCCACGAAGTGGAAAAAGTCTGCGATTTTATTGGCTCTCAGCGCGCTTATCCTGAAGCACATCTCCTGCCGGAATACCTGGATGAAGAATCAGAATCAAGTAAAGAATTTGACCCGAACGAGAAAGATGAACTTTTCGAAGAGGCTGCCAAACTGATTGTACAGGCACAACACGGAAGCACCTCCCTGCTTCAGCGTAAACTGAAATTAGGATATAACAGGGCAGGAAGAATTATTGACCAACTGGAAGCCGCTGGTATTGTCGGCCCCTTTGAAGGAAGTAAAGCCAGGGAGGTTAAAATTAAAGATGAAATGGCTTTGGAACAGTTTTTGAAAGATTATATGAAAAATTTTAACAAGTAATACAGAAGGAAATGAAAAGACTGATTATTGCGATGAGTGTGGTTTTGACAGCATTTTATATTCAGGCCCAGCCCTATGAGAAAAAAGCACGCGAAATCCTCGACAAAGTTGCAGAGAAAACTAAATCCTACTCCTCTATAAAGGTTGAGTTTACATATACCCTCGAAAACAAACAGGCAAATCTGAAGGAAAGCAAAAAAGGAAGCATTCAGATCAAGGGGGATAAATACCTCTTAAAAATATCCGGACAGGAAGTAATCAGCAATGGAAAAACCATTTGGACTTATATCGAAGACGCAAATGAAGTACAAATAAACAGCATAGATGAAGGCGAAGAAGGAATAAATCCCACCAAATTGCTCACGTCCTATTATGAAGATTATAAAGTAAAACTGATCAAGGAAGAAAGCAAACACGGCAAAACCTTGCAGCTTATTGACTGCGTTCCGCTGGAAACAAAAAGTTTCTTTAAAATAAGGGTAAAAGTGAATAAGAAGACCTTGCAAATTGCCTCCTTTTCTGTTCACGACAGGAACGGTAGTATTTATTCATATGATATCGACAGCTTTGTTACCAATACGGGCATTCCTGATGCCCGCTTCACTTTTTCCAAAACAAACTACCCCGCAGGGTTGGAAGTAATAGACATGAGATGATATCCGCATTTATTTACCCAGGATAAAATTTACAAGTCCTTTTGCCTTAAAAATATTCATTAGTTTCTCCGGCAAGGGTTCAAAGGAGAATGCTTTCTGATTTATTTTCACCATTCCTGCTTTGAAATCAATGGTCACGCTATCCCCTTGTTTATAGTGATCAACAACTTCCGGCAGGAGAATAATGGGCAATCCCTGGTTTACGGAAGAGCGGTAAAAGATCCTGTTCACAGATTTTGCTATTACAGCCTTCACACCGGCATGCGCCAGTCCAACCGCAGGATGCTCTCTGGAACTGCCACATCCAAAGTTCTCCCCGGCAATAATGACATCATCTTTTTTAACATTTGCTGCAAACAGATCATCAAAACCTTTAAATAATTGCGGCATAATCTTTTCCGGCTCGGAACTATTTATTGTATAGGTCAGGCTTCCGGCAAACATTTGATCTGTATTGAGGTTGTCAACATCGGCATAATTCCAGACCTGATTTTCGTAACGCTGCTCTCCTGCTTTAACCTCAATGGTTTTACTTTGTTTCTTTTCATAAGGAAAATGCTCCTTACCCGGATTCTGTCTCGGGTCGGTAATTTTCCCGTTCAGGGCAGCATGAGCAACGGCAGCAGGTGAAGCAAGATAAACAAAAGACTCTTTGTTTCCCATTCGGCCCTTAAAATTTCTGTTAGCCGTAGAAATAACAGAATAATTATCAGCAGGAATTCCCTGTCCTGTTCCCAGGCATGGACCACATGATGTTGCCAGTACATTAGCTCCGGCCTCCATGAATATACGTATGAGACCTTCATCCATGGCCTG
>CAZZLL010000028.1:24700-42178 GCA_964654725.1 uncultured Lentimicrobiaceae bacterium
GCCTGCAAATAGATTTTCTTTGAGGCCGGAATAACCAGCATTTGCATATATTCCGGGAGTTTCTTTCCCTTCAGGGCTTCTGCTGCTTCCCGGAGGTCCTCTATCCTGCCATTGGTACAGGTGCCCACTACAGCCTGATGAACCGGAGTCCCGGCAAGTTCTGCAAGGGCTTTTACATTATCCACATGATGTGGAGCAGCAACCAGAGGGTATAGTTCATCCAGGTTGATCTCCAGCTCACGAATGTAGCGGGCATCTTCATCAGCCCAAATTCCTTCTGATCTTTCTCCCAGGTAATCATTCAATACAGCATCGGGTGGAAAAACTGCATTCTTAGCACCCATTTCTGATGCCAGGTTCGCAATGGTCATTCTTTCTGACATGCCCAGTGTTTGCACACCATCCCCATGGTATTCTATCGACATGTAGTCAGCACCACTGGAACCTATCATTCCAATGATCCATAATGAAACATCTTTTGCATATACTCCCTCCTTGAGCTTGCCATTCAGGGTGATCTTTATGGTATCCGGTACCCGAAACCATGTTTCGCTTTGTTTCCACAAACCAGCAGATTCAGTTCTGTCTATTCCTGCGGCAAAAGCATTAAATGCACCCGCTGTGCAGGTATGACTGTCGCTGCCAACAATGATCATCGCAGGACGGGCATAATCCGCCATCACCTGATGACATATCCCACTTCCAACATCGTGAAAACGCTTAACACCCTGTTCTTTTACAAAATCCCTGATCTTCTGGTAATCATTAGCCAACTTCGGATTGGTAGGAGGAGCATTGTGATCCAACACTATCAAAAGCTGATCCGGATCGGAAACTTTCTCCCCTCCCATCTTTGTAAACGTGTTATAAATACTCGCGGTATTATCATGGGTTAAGACAATATCCGGTCGTGCAAATACAATGCTTCCTGATGATGCACCAAAAATTTTTTCTACAAATGTTTTTCCTGACATAACTAAAAATTAATGAAAAAAATAATGAAAATTAATGCTATTAGTATGCAAAGAAAAAACTCTTTTTCCAATTTACCATTATCCATAGAGTAGTTTTGCAAATGGTCATAGTATGCAGAAAAACCCAATGATAAAAATAGTGTTTTCTCTCGCAGAGACGAAAAAAAGGCAAATATTCTTCATTATTGATTATTTCTTCACCAGGGCTTCATACAAAATTTCGACCGGATGCAAGGCTTTTCTGCCTGTACCGTCTTTAATCTGATGACGACAACTGGTTCCTGGGGCTGCAATAAGAGTATCCTGGTTTAATGCTCTGATAGCAGGGAACAACACAAGGTCGCCAACTTTCATTGACAAATTATAATGTTCTTTCTCATACCCAAAAGAACCAGCCATACCGCAACATCCGGTTTTGAGTTCCTTTACCTGATAATTAATTGGAATTGAAAGAGCTGTTTGAGTGCTTTGAACTGAAGAAAGGGCTTTCTGATAACAATGCCCGTGTATAACAACATTTTTCTCTTCTTCCGTAAATGCGGAAGATTTAATATTTCCCTTTTCAAATTCCATCGCGATGAACTCATCTATCAAATAAGCATTTCGGGAGATATTATCTGCAGCTTCCTTCAGTTCCGCTTTCACTAACTCTTTATATTCATCCCTAAAACAGAGTATCCCGGAGGGTTCTAATCCCAATAAGGGGGTATCAGCACTTACTAATTCTTTTAACAGGTCAACATTTATATTTGCGAGTTTTCGGGCTTTACGAACAAAGCCTTTCGACAAGTATGTTCTACCACTGACTTTATGCTTCGGAATATTCACTTCATATCCGAGAGTCAGCAGCAACTTAACAGCAGCTATGCCAGCTTCAACATCATTATAATCAGTAAATTCATCAGCGAACAACCATACCTTTTTTATAGGTTTCTCATGGTTTAGCTTATCTTTATTTTTTCTGCTAAAGTTCTTCATCCAGGCCTTTAGAGTAGTTTTATAAAGCAACGGGATGCTTCTCTTTGGAGCAAACCCAAGTGTCTTTTTTAAAAACGTGGCAGTAACTTTATTCGAAACAATAAAATTAAACAAAGAAGGAACAAGCATCCCAAGTTTGTTGATACAGGTTAAACCGGCGATAAGCTGAGCCCTGATCGGGGCACCATTCGAATCATAATAATGTTGCAGGAATTCAGCCTTATACTTTGTAATATCAACATTGGAAGGACATTCTGACTTACACCCTTTGCAGGAGAGGCATAGATCAAGCACATTATATATTTCTCTCTCATCAAAAGGATTTTCTTTGGAGGAGTTCGTAAGAAATTCCCTGAGAATATTTGCCCTTGCCCGGGTAGTGGTTTTCTCCTCCTTGCTGGCCATATAACTTGGGCACATCACCCCCCCAATGATCTCTGATTTACGGCAATCTCCCGAACCATTGCATTGTTCAACGGCGCGAAGGATGCCTTGTGTAGAGCTGAAATCAAAGTATGTATCAATTCTTCTGGTTTGCTGACCGGCTTTATACCGCAGGCTGGTATTCATGGCCGGGGTGTTAACAATTTTCTGCGGATTAAAGATATGGTTAGGATCCCAACAATTTTTAACTTCATTAAGGGCATGATAAATTTTCTCACCCAGCATGAAGGCAATAAACTCTCCTCTTAATCTTCCATCCCCGTGCTCACCACTCAAAGATCCCCGGTACTTTTTAACCAGTTCAGCTGTCTGGCGTGCTACCGTTCGGAAAAGCTCAACATCATTCTGATTTTTCAAATTTAATACCGGACGAAGATGCAACTCACCGGTAGCAATATGCGCATAATACACACAACTCAGTTCCAGTTTTTCCAACATATCCTGAAAATCAGCCATATAATCCGGCAAAAATTCAGGATTCACGGCCGTGTCTTCAATAACTGCAACAGGTTTGGCATCTCCTGGTACATTAGAAAGCAAACCCAGGCCGGCTTTTCTCAGGCTCCAAACTTTACCAATATCATCACCAAATAACAGCGGATAATGATAACCCATATTTTGCTTCTTCAGGGCATCAATCAATGCCTGGGATTTTTCTTCAATTTTCTGCTGTGTTTTCTCGGCAAATTCTATAAGCAGGATGGCACCAGGGTCTCCTTTTACAAAGAATCTATTTTTACGCTGATTGATATTATTCCGCGTACATTCAAGTATTACCCTATCCATCAATTCAATAGCCACCGGGCCATGTTTCAGGGCTATCAAATTCCCTTTAAAGGCCTCTTCGAGTGTTTCGCAGTGGACACACAACAATCCTTTAACCGGGGGCGGCAATTCCACCAGGTTTAGTTTTATTTCTGTGATAAAGGCCAGGGTACCTTCTGAACCGGCAATGAGTTTAGCAAAATTAAAATCCCGGGTGCTATCAGTAAAAGGAGCTGTATCCAACAGCAGGTCCAGGGCATAGCCGGTATTTCTTCGTTTTATGGCCGGGTCAGGATATTGCTTACGGATTTCTTCCTGTAAACTTTCATCTGAAAGCAGCTTATTTATCATTCTGTAAATACGTCCTTCAAGGTTTTCTTCTTTAAGCCTGGATTCAAATCCCTCTTTATTCATAGGGCCAAACACAGCCTCACTCCCGTCACTCAGGATTGCTTTTACCTCTATGGTATGATCACGTGTACTTCCATAAACCAGTGAATGTGCACCACAGGCATTATTGCCAACCATACCGCCCATCATACATCTGTTAGAGGTTGATGTTTCCGGGCCGAAAAACAATCCGTACCTGGCCATTTCCAGGTTAAGCTCATCCAAAACGACCCCCGGCTGAACCTTCACCCACTTCTGTGACTCACTTACTTCCAGGATGGCATTCATATAGCGGGAAACATCCACAATGATCCCGGCACCCACCACCTGACCGGCCAGGGATGTACCGGCTGCACGGGGTATCAGGGGTAATTTTTCCCGGGCAGCAAATTGCACCAGTTTGATAATATCCTTTTCTGAACGCGGACGAACAATAGCCAGCGGAATCTCCCGATACACCGATGCATCCGTAGCATACATCAGACGCTCTGCCCGTTCGGTAATGATATCTCCTTCAATAGACTCTTTGAGATTATGCAGCTTCTCCCGGATAAAATACTCTTCCATAAATTATACAACTTGGATTATTTCTTATTGTAGACATTGGTCTTTAAATATTATATTCCTGTATAAACAGCCCATACAATTTTTGTACAGAAGGGTTTTGCCTGGCATAGATATTCCATAATTTTGTAAATAGCTCCTTCATAATCCATGGTTTCTTCTATTTATGTAAAGATTTCATCAATCAGTTTTAGCAGTATATACTTTCCTTCTGCTTCCGATTTTTTTGCGTTTTCATATAATATACTTTTCTCAAGGATATGATCCTTAAAAAAATCCTGTACGCTCTCAAAAATATTGATAATCTCAGTATCCTCAGTATTAAGAACAAATTCTTTTATCCGGCCTTTTTGAACAAACATGAGAATCTCAACATCACTTCCATTTAGCTGCGTATGTTTTATGAAAGTATGATCAGGGGAATAAGCGAAGTTCCATTCCCATGTTTGATATTTCTCAAAAACAAGCTTATCAATTGCCGCATTGTCCCACTCATCGGGAATATAATGGGTGACATCATCCTCTGTTGATTCGATATAATCGTATAAATAATCTATCATCTGCCGGGGGGTATATTTCGAATCCAAAGCCTCAGATAAGTTACATACAGAAGCGCGAACAGACTTCACTGATTTATCCTCAAATTTAGCATTCACAGGCTTAATCGCTTGTTCCAAAGCAATGAGATCTGCCTGAAACAATAAGGTACCGTGATGCAGCACCCTGTTCTTATATATATGCTCGGCATTTCCAGAGACCTTCATGCCCCGGAATGTCAGGTTGTTTTTTCGTTCGAATTTAAGTTCAACACCTAAATTTCCAAATGCATTGATGATAGGTCGGGTATACTTTCTGAAATCAACAAGTTTTGTCCTTTCGCCACCAGAAATAAAGGTAAAATTAATATTTCCGGGATCATGATATACCGTTCCTCCTCCGGAAATTCTCCTGATAACAGGTATCTTATGTTTATTAATATAGGAAAAACTGATCTCGGAAAAAGCATTCTGATGCTTACCTATAATAACCGCCGGATCATTCTGCCAGAGCATAAAACAGTCTTCCTGTCCCTGCTTTAAAAAATACTCTTCTGCAGCAATATTAAAATAGGGATTTCTGTTTTCCCGGCGAATAACCAGCATGATTGTTTTGCTTTACAGCAAAATTAGGTGAATTTTTTTATTTCTCGTTTGTAAAATCATTACAGAAATACAAGGGAACATACTATTCCTTATATTAGACTGGCTATCAGTATTGAAATTTTATATATTTGCTTAAATGAATTACCCAAATACTTAATCCCTATGAAATCAAAAACCATCCTGATATTTGTTGCTGTATTCTTCACCCTGAGCAGTTGTGAGGTATTTGAGCAATTCACCCAAATGCAAACCTTTTCGAAATGCGATTTTAAATTAAAAACGGTGGAGAACCTGACCCTCGCAGGAGTAAATGTTCAAAACATCAACTCTTTTTCCGATGTAAATCTGCTTAATGCTGCAAAAATCACAGCTGCCCTTGCCAGTGGAAAACTTCCCCTTAGCCTTACCCTGAATGTAGACGTAAAAAACCCTAATCAGAGCAGTGCAGCTATGAACAAACTTGAATGGATATTTCTTATCGATGACATTGAGCTTGTCAGGGGTATTACGAACAACAGGGTTGAAATACCTGCAAACGGAGGTGTTGCTACTTTACCGCTTTATATCAGCACCGATTTAAAGCAAAGCCTTTCAGGAAAATCCGGGGATGCACTGCTTAACTTCGGGTTTAACCTGGCAGGTGCAGGAAACAAACCCAGCAGGATAAGCCTTAAAGCAAAGCCATCCATTGTGGTCGCAAATCAAACCCTCTCCTATCCGGGTTATATCACTGTGAATAATGAATTCGGAGGCAGGTAGCTTTATTGTTCTATCGGGAATAATTCGAATTCAGCACCCCCTAATAAATTTGTTAAAATAACACTGCAGTCATCATGCTTATATTTCACATGATAGGTGTATTCTTTATTATTATGAGAACCCATTCCTTCAAGTAAAATATAGGAAGGTGTCTCATTTACTATTGCATAAGGCACTGTATCCATAGGCTCTCCATCCATGTAGAAAACCAAATGTTCTTCGTCGATAATAACTGTGAAACTAAAAGCCGGAGTAATCACTTCATTGCTGTCCTGATCATAGGTTGTAATAGCTGCATGAATTCCCTGATAGGTATTATAAATATAGGAGTAATCCTTTACACTTTCTTCTTCCGCTTGTTCCTGCCGATCGCATGAGAATGATATCAGAATAATAAAAAAAATGGCCTTTGTGACTGTGCTAGCTGTCTGTTTCATTTTCCCTGTATTGATTTTTTGTATTTTGTTGTACAAATTTAATATTATTTTTATCCAATATAAATAATACTTTATGAACTCATCGATTTATCGATGCAAGGTATATTACACAAGAAACCAGGATATTCGTAAAAGATACCTTTATAGTATTTTTCTGCTGTATATCGACCATGCCGAAATTAGCACGATAAACAAAAGACTTATACTGCTGGGGATCAACAAAAAGAAATTATTTTCTATTTATTTGGATCCTTCCCTTAAAATGAAATTACCATACGAAAATCATGCTACTGATAAAACCACTAGTATTTTTATTAGCAGTCTGAATAAAAAAACCAGGCAGCCTTTTTCTTTTAGTTTTTGTTTTGATAAGGATATGATCCCTGTTTGCTGTCTGGGAACTATTAAAGCCAAAAAGGATACCTCCCCTCAGTTATATTTAATGAAGAATGCGGAGAAAGCCACCCAAAAAAAAGACCTAAAATATTTCAGACATTCAAATATAAATAATCCTGATAACCCTTTGGAGATAAACATATCTGTGCCTGGCAAAACCTTTACTATCTATTTTTCAGGTTTTGATCCAACTGCCTCCCTCCTGTTTGGGTCTCTGCATGGAAAAAGAAAAAAACTACATGATCTGAATTTGATCAAATGCCTGATAGACTATTTCTTTTCCAACATCAAGACATCCCTGCGTCTTTTATTGGGATTTAAAAATCATCCCATACAAAACAAATCTGTTTAATAGTATTTCGTAATTTTAGAAAAAAATCCACCTATGAAATATTTATCATACTTACCATTGGTTTTGATAATGATCCTTACATCCTGTCAGGAATCCGGAAAAATGATACTTACAGAAGTTGAAGCAGGGGAGGTGATAATAATACCTGCGGATAAAGAGTTTACCATCAAACTAATTTCCAATCAGTCCACAGGATATGAGTGGAAACTCTCCGCACCCATTGATAGCAATCTACTGTCGCACCGGGGCACAGTGTATAAGTTAAATAATAAATACACTGATGGAGGTGGCGGTTTTGAACACTGGCACTTCAAAGCATTGAAAAAAGGGAAATGCATCATTAAGCTTCATTATTTCTCCCCCTGGGAGAATGAAGAACCTTTGAACAAACTGGCTTATGTAATAAATATAGAGTAGTCTTAACTCAGCAAGCCACCCCTCTGATAGATTTCCTTTTGCACCTGATAAAATCCGTTGATTTTTCCTTGTATGCCTTTTGTATGATTATGCATCTCCCCTGTTTCAAAATTGATAGAAATCTCATCCCGGTCTTCTATCTTCATAGCCTTTAATAAATCGGGATCATAGGTTAAAATCGGGAAAGCAGCATTAATAGCATTTCGTTCATAGATTGCACCATATGATTCAGCAAGTATGCAACTCACACCTAAAGATTTAAAACAATCAACCGCTTGTTGCCGGCTGCTTCCTGCACCAAAGTTTTTCCCGGCAATAATCATATCACCCGGTTTTGCTTTTGAAGCAAAATCTTCATATCCTTCCAGGTTATCAAAACTATACTGCCCCATTTCATCAATATTTGTAATGGTCAGGTATCGGTTATGGAAAATCATATCGGTATCAATATCGTCCTTCTTTATAAGCCACACTCTCCCTTTTACTTGAAGCTCATGCTCTCTGTCATCATGTTTCTTTCCTGCTTCAACCGATTCGAATTTTTTTCCTGTTTTAGAGAAAATTGCAGGGATATCCGGGATTTGTTTAAAATCCGTAATATAACCTGCTACTGCTGAGGCAGCTACTGTTGCCGGGGAGGCAAGATATACAGCTCCTTTTCCCTGTTTGCCGGCAAAGTTCCTGTTGCCTGTACTTATGGTCACTTCACCTGGTCCGTTTTGCCCGACCTGCCCGGCAGCACAGCCGGCACAACCAGCATTAGAAACCAAAGCTCCTGCTTCTTTAAAAATTTTAATCAGGCCTTCTTCAAGAGCAATTTGCCATATCTCATCTGTAGCCGGCACAATTTTAAGCACTACACCAGGGGCAACTTTTTGATCTTTCAGAATCTCTGCAGCAATGCGAAGATCTTCCATACGTCCGTTGGTGCAACTGCCAATAAAAGCCGAATCTATTTTTGTCCCTTTTACCTTTTCAATTTCAATATCATCATGCGGGTGCCCCGGATTAGCTACCATAGGTTTAAATTCAGAGACATCCACTTCCATGGTTTCATAATAAACCGCCTCATCATCGGCATAAACAGCTTCAGCTTTTTTACCGGATTTCTTACTCAATAAAGCCAATATTTCTTTTGTGGGCGGAAAAAGAATGATGATAGCACCCATCTCAGTAGCCATTGATGAAATTGTAATCCGTTCATCCAGGCTGAGCTTATCAATAGCATCCCCGTACATTTCAACTGAATACCCCAGAAGCTTGTTGGCACCATATATATTGAGGAGATTTAAAACAATATCCTTTGCTGTAACAATTTCCGGTTTCTGTCCTTTAAAAGTTAACTTTACACTTTTGGGCACTTTAAACCATACAGAGCCTTTAGCCCAAGCTGCTGCAATATCCTGATCTCCCATCCCTTGTCCGAAGGCACCGATTGAACCCATAATATTGGCATGTGAATCCGTAGATATAAATGTACCTCCGGGGCCGACCAATCCTTTGTCAATGGCGATATGAGTACCTATCCCTCTATCGATATCATAAATTTTTATATCATTCTCACGGGCATAAATTCTGCAATATTGTTGATTAGCAGCATATTTCTGGTCTGATCCGCCCGGATTACAATCGAAGGTAAAAAAGGTTTTCTGCGGATCGTCAAGGATTAAATTATTGTTGATAAGGTTCTTAACAACATTGGCTCCGCCAAAATCCCGTGCAACCCTGGCATCTATTTTCACATCCACAATATCTCCGGGTTTTACAATCTTATTGTCGGAATGGTTTGCAATGATCTTTTCAATAATATTCATATAGCATTTAAACTTTTAGGCGTTCCTTGAATGGAAGAAATGTCATAAAATCAGCGTGATGCACCACATAGGCTTCAACGGAACGTTTTACCATATTCCCTTCACCAGCGTGGGTAGCAATGATATGGCACACTTCCGGAGGCAAACCGCATTCCTCCGCCAGAGAGACACCAGAGAATGGATGACGCAGATATTTTCCATACGTTCCCTGAACTGCTTTGCCATTTTCATCTAAAACGTATTCCAGTAATTTTCCCACATCAGCAAGAATAGCTCCTGAGATTAATATATCCATATTCAGGGGGAGTTCGCTTTTAAAAAATCCTGCCATTTTAACTCCACTTTCCTTTGCAATGTGCACTACTGCCCGCTTATGATCCATAAAACTCACCTTTAAATCAGGGCCACAAAGCAAGGTAAACGGAATGGTACGCAAATCATCCGTACTAAGCACACTTCTCTCCAGTGCAAGTTCCCAGGTTTTAGCTGTTTTTTTTCTGAGCTCTTCATTTTCTATCCATTCGAGTTCAGGCCATAATTCCAAGACTTCCTTATTCATAGTTTTATATTAATTTAGAGATTACTACATCGGTCATTTGCTGTGTGGCGGCAGCTCCTTTCTCAACCACATCCGGTCTTCCCGTCATTTTCATCATATCATAAGTCCTTACTTTTCCCTCTTCAATTACTTCCGCTACGGCATTTTTAATGCGGTTTGAGATTTCCGTTTCATTGATATGATCCAGCATCATACAAGCCGACATAAACATAGCAATAGGATTCACAATAGATGTGTCATAATCAGCATATTTTGGAGCAGATCCGTGTGTAGGTTCAAACACAGCAACGTCCTCCCCAATGTTAGCAGAACAGGCAAACCCAAGTCCGCCAATCAATCCTGCAAAAGCATCAGATACAATATCGCCAAACATATTTCCGGCAACAATTACTCCGTAATCTTCCGGATTTTTAGTAAGCCACATCATCTGAGCATCGATATTAGTATTCCAAAGTTCTATCTGCGGATATTCATTCTTCTGAATTTCTTTGGCCATTTTAAACATCATGCCGGAAGTTTCCCTGATCACATTGGGTTTTTCACAGAGCGTTACCGACTTATACCCAAACTTTTGCGCATAGGCAAAAGCGGCCCTGAGTATCCTTGCTGTTGCTTTCTTTGAAAATATGCGTGTAGAAATGGAAATTTCCTCTTTGGGCACATGCCCAAAATTCTTTTTGAATTTCGGATGTGTCATGAATGTTTTATACACATCATCTGCAGGATTTGACCATTCCACACCTCCATACAGGCCTTCTGTATTCTGCCTGAATATGGCTACATCCACCAAAGGTTCTTCCACGCCACCATCTGCAGCACGACGGATAAAATTCAGGGGATTTCCTTTATAGGTTTTACACGGTCGTATACACACATCCAGGTTAAAATGCTGGCGCAAGCCAACAATAGGGCTGGAATAAACCAGTCCTTTCTCTTTCAGATCAGAGGCAAGTTCCTCGAAAGCTTCGTCTTTTGGTTTTGAAGTTATCGCTCCGAACAATCCATATTTATGTTGTTCGAGCAATTTAATGGTACGTTCAGGTAATGGATTTCCTTCTTTCTTCCAGAATTCCCAGCCAATATCTCCTTCCACATAATCAGCCTCAAATCCGGCTGCTGCGAGAACCCTGATGCTTTCATCCAGTACAACTTTTCCGATTCCATCGCCCGGAAGGGCTACAATAGTCCTTTTTGCCATAATGCGTTAATTTGATTCGTTAATATATTCACAAAAATAAATATCAAAAATACAAAAATCTCTATCTCCCTAAACCCCTAACAAAAAAGTTTTTCCATAACTTTGTATGCTAATGTCATCCTTCCACAAATACCTGCGAAAACCCATTTTCAACGTGGTTTCTAAAGTTGCCGATGAACTTCAGGCAGATGCTTTTGTTATTGGAGGCTATGTTCGGGACCTTATCATGGGAAGGCCTTCAGGCGATATCGATATCAGCGTGGTAGGCAGCGGTATTGAGCTTGCACAAGCTGTTGCCCAAAAAACCTCACCCCCGGCAAAAGTAAGTGTGTTTAAAAATTTCGGCACGGCCATGCTGGAGTTTGAAGGGGATCAGATAGAATTTGTTGGAGCAAGAAAAGAATCTTATCAACGGCACAGCCGTAAACCCATCGTTGAAGACGGAACACTGGAAGATGACCAGAAACGGCGGGATTTCACCGTCAATACCATGGCCATACAATTGAATCAACAGCAGTTCGGGCAATTAATTGATCCGTTTAACGGCATGCAGGCTATCAGAGACAGAATATTAACCACACCCCTGGATCCGGATATTACCTTCTCTGATGACCCCCTTCGCATGATGCGGGCTGTCCGTTTCGCCACTCAATTGCAGTTTAAAATTCATCCTGAAACATTTCAGTCCATTCAGAATCAGAAAAAACGCATTGATATCATCTCCGGCGAAAGGATATCTGAAGAAATGCACAAAATTATTCTTTCGAAAAAACCTTCCGCTGGTTTTAAGCTGTTATATAAATCTGGTTTACTGGAAATAATCTTCCCTGAATTTGTAGCACTGAAAGGGGCCGAATATATCGACGGCAGGGGGCATAAAGATAACTTCAGCCATACCCTTGAAGTCCTGGATAAACTGTCAAAAAACAGCAATTATCTTTGGCTGAGATGGGCAGCATTATTACATGATATTGCGAAACCTGTCACAAAAAAATACGACCCAAAATCCGGATGGACTTTCCATGGCCATGAATATGTCGGATCAAAGATGATCCCAAAAATATTCAACCGATTGCGCTTGCCACAAAATGAAAAAATGCGTTATGTTAAAAAACTGGTCCTTCTTCACTTAAGACCAATAGCACTTGTTGAAGATCACGTAACTGATTCAGCGGTAAGAAGGCTGCTGTTCGATGCTGGTGATGATATCGATGATCTCATGATGTTGTGTGAAGCAGATATTACATCGAAAAATCAGAAGAAGGTAAAGCACTATCTTAATAACTTCAGTATTGTCAGGGAAAAACTTCTGGAAATCGAGGAAAAAGACAAGATCAGAAACTGGCAGCCACCGATCAGCGGGGAACTCATCATGGAAACATTCGGAATAAATCCTTCCCGAGAAGTAGGCATCATCAAAAATGCCATCCGGGAGGCTATCTTAGATGGGAATATAGAGAATAATTATCAACAAGCCTATGCATTTATGGTGAAAGAAGGCGAAAAACTCGGTCTTATCTCCACGAAAAAGTAATTTTTTTCTTTTGATATGCTTTTTTAACAGATTGTTTCCTTTCATCATCCTAACTACTTGAAATTCTTTTTAATAAATATTATTTTCTTTGATGTTATTATGCAATTTCAATTTTTTTATATTAATTTTGATGTAAATCAGAAAAATCTCGCAATATGCATGTCTTTAAATTCAGAATGAAAATCAGGGAAAACGATGAATTCGTGAGAGATTTTGAATTGCTTGCAAACCAAACATTTCTGAATTTTCACGAATTGATCCATGAGCATATTACTTTTAAGGGAAAAGAACTGGCCTCCTTTTTTATTTGCAACCAGAACTGGAAAAAACAGCAGGAGATTACCCTTATTGATATGCAGGAAGACCAGGAAGAAATCGAAAAAACTCCACGGCCAAAGGCCATTATGATGGAGGATGCACGCCTGAAAGATTTTATTGAAGATCCGCACCAACTGATCAGGTATGAATATAATTTTCTGAATCCACAAGTATTTTTTCTTGAACTCATTAAGATTTATAAAACCGAAAAAGAAAATTTCCCACAGTGTACATTTAGCAAAGGGACTCAAGACGCTCCGGCAACCTCTGAACATATCGATCCTGACGATTTCAAGGAAGAATATGACACGGATTTTTCAGAAAACATAAGTGGATTCGAACAAGGTCAGTTTCTATCCTGATAAAACAGCACAAAACTTCTTTCATTGAATGCATTGAAGAATAAATCTCTCATTGTTATAACAGGTCCTACTGCAATAGGAAAAACTGCTGTATCTGTATCTTTAGCCAAGAAATATCATGCGGAGATCATATCAGCTGATTCCAGGCAATTTTATAAGGAAATGACGATAGGTACAGCCGTACCCGGCCAGAAAGAACTGCTGGCAGTAAATCATCACTTTATCCAGTTTCTCTCCATTAATGACCCTTTCAATGCTTACTGCTTTGAACAGCTTGCCCTGAAACGAATAGAGAAATTATTCGCAAATGATCCTTACGTATTTATGACCGGAGGATCTGGCCTTTATATTGATGCTGTTTGCTATGGTATAGATATTTTACCGAATGCAGATGAAGGTATTCGGAATATGATAAAAAGCAACTACCAGACAAGGGGCCTGGAATACCTAAGGGAAGAAGTAAAAAAAGCTGACCCGGATTACTACAAAGAAGCCGATATCAATAATCCGAAACGACTGATGCGGGCGTTGGAGGTATGCCTGCAAACAAACATGCCCTATTCAACTTTTAGAAAAGGAAAAAAAAAGGAACGAAATTTTAATATCATTAAAATCGGACTGAATGCTGACCGACAGATCCTGTTCAACAGAATTAACCAACGTGTTGACCAGATGATGCAATCGGGATTGCTTGAAGAAGTAAAATCCTTATACCCTTTCAAATCGTTGAATGCTCTGAATACAGTGGGATATAAAGAACTGTTTCTTTACCTGGACAATGCAATCAGCCTGGGACAAGCTGTAGCAAATATAAAAACCAATACCAGGCGCTATGCAAAACGCCAGCTTACATGGTTTAAGAAAGATCAGGAAATCCGATGGTTCAATCCGGAAGAAATACAGGAAATAGAAGAATATATAACAAAAAAGAGGCTGTCTTTTGGGACAGCCCCATGAAAAATATAGTGAGTTAACGTTATTATTTTATTATCAGTTTTTCTGTAGAGATATTATTCTCGCTGATAAATTGAATAAAATAAAGCCCCTTGGGGTAATCAATCAATGAAAGGTTCAATTCCGTTTCTCCAATCAGGTTATGGTTTGAATAAATACTGCGTCCCATAGCATCAACAATAACTACCTCAGAAACATTATCTCCAAAACCCAGGTGAACAAAATCATCTGCCGGATTCGGGTAAATCATGGTATGAATTTCATTTTCATCGACACCCAAAATCATATTCTTAACCGTATTTGTAACTGTTATTTGACTGCTTCCTATATTGTTCATCTCATCCCCTTCTGTAACAGCACCAAGAGCATCAGCCTGCATTAAAACATAATACGTGCCAGCAGTAACTGATGACGGAACACTTGCCATAAATAATGCCTTTTCAAATCCACCGGCAGCAATACTATTCACATTTTTATACCCCAGGTATGTATCATAATTATCAATTATCTGATCGGTTGAAAGATAGAATTGTACCTGACTTGCTGATGCAGTAGAGCCACCGAAATTACAAACTATGGCCAGCATCTTCAGGTTATCACCTATGCTTACCGGATTCGGAAATACCTTTGATTGGCAAACAGTCAAATCAGGATTGCTGCTGCTTAAACTCACCGGTAATGCAACAATATTGTTGTTCTCATTGCTCTCAGAAATTTGCGCATCCGCATCAGCGACAAAAAGAATGTAATATGAGGTTCCGCTTAAACCAGCCGGCATGGTAACCTTTCTTCTTACCAGGGTATCACTTCCCGGGTTAATTGGTGGCACAGGCTTTATTCCCAACAAGGTATCATTTACAGAATAAACCGTATCTGTTGAAAGGAAAAATTTAAATATGCTTTGTCCGGCTGCTGCTGTTCCGTTATTCTGAACCAAACATAGCAGTTTCAGGTTTGAACCAGGCGCTATTGATTGTGGATAAGCGACAGGATTATTGATAGTAAGATCCACAGACTGGGTGCCGCCTCCTACCAGAATATATCCGGAATAAGGCAAATAATTATAGGCAGTTACCGTAACAAAAATAGTATCGCTAGTTGTCAGAGAGGAAAAATTCATATTGGCGCTGCCACTATTAGCTGCAGCTGTTGAAATGACCTGGCCATTCTGACTAAAACATATCAGGGCATCATTTACATTGCAGTTAACTTGTGTTTGAGTAGCTCCCAATGATAAACTACTCACATGTGAAACAGTCATACTTTGCGGTGAAGCTGTTCGCAGCATCAGGGAAGGATCACCAAAAATAGTCCAGGTGTCTGTCATCTGGTCACCTTGCGAACCATAGGTATCATTCATTTTCATACATCCATTGATGGTAATGCCGCCGAAGGTTCGTTTAATATTCGCAGAATAACTTTCTACCAGTATGTCCACCATTTCATCCTGCGCATCCATGGGAGGATTCCAGCTCTGGTTGATGGTTGACATAATTGTAGCCACCGCCCCGGTCGGGTTTCCGCTGTTATCAGTTGCTCTAAGCCATGACTCTGCAAAACAGGTTGTATTGGTGAAATTACCGTTTACACAGGCAACAGACAATATGAACGGAAGCATTCCGTCATTTGTAAGGGCATCAATATTGGTATTGGAAAATCCGGTGGTTCCCCAACTGGTGCTACTCCCATGACCAATATAAGTAATTACGCCAACGCCTGAATTAATTTCTGATGAAACCATGCTTGCATTTGGGCTGCCGGATGCGTCAACCCAACCGCTTCCTGTCTGTGAACCATCATACAATTCAGCATAAGCCGAATAATTATACCCAATCATATCTGTTCGGATATTATGCATATGCTGGTGGTCATACTCCCCGTCATCCCCAGGTCCCTGATTGGATGCTATTCCCATACCTTTTGTCCAATGCGAGGCTGTGGATGAAGGACTCTTTTCATAGTTCACACTTCTTTCTACCATTGTTTGCACATGGGATGTGTTTTCAGCTGAAAATCGACCGACAAAGATCTCAGGATAATGATCATTGCCGCTGATATATCCGTATGAGTTGTCAGAGGCGCCGCCAGATAAATAAGCTGTAGCAACCTGTTGCGCATCCCCAACCAATAGCAAATATGTTAATCCGTTCTGATTATAATAATTGGAAACATATGTCTTTATTGATGAGCTGTTATTCCCTATTGTAGTTACATCTACTATAGTTGTTTGTATCCCGCTTCGAATTTTCCAATCCACAAAATCCTGCATATAAGGAATAAACTGACCATAAGAAATGATAAGCATATTGCCCTGTTCGGCAAGAGGGGTATATCGTTGTGCCTGCTGATAATTAATAAAGTGCTGATTATACACTTCATGATATTCACGACTGGGTTCAATACCGGTCGTTGTCCTGGCCAGCACATTAGCTCCCTGCTGCCCTGTTGAACTAACTGAAATAACAATAGAGTGATACACCCTTAGTTTTTGTGTAACAGGATTATACTGGAAAGGATATACCAATAAGGATTGCCCTCTGTAATCCCTTAGAATATAAGGACTGCCTAATTCAGTAAGCTCACCGGGAAAGAAAGCATCCTGCTCATATGTGGGGCCAAATTCATAAGGTATGCCTGACGGGTCAGTATTTCGAAGGAGATTTCCTTTAGACGGCGCTATTAAAACATTCGAATATTCTGTAAATTCAGAACTGACTACTTTAACCTCCATTTCATCCAAATCAGGAATAATGAATGAAACAGCATATTTCAATAATTCGGGAGCTCCCTGCTCAAGCATCGGACTGCAAGCATCAAGATTCAGCAGTTTGGCTGCTCCCCGGCGTGTTGTTACCTCGGAAACTGAAAAGCTATTGAAGTCAAAAGTGATGAGGCTGCTGCTAACGTCAGAAGAGATCAGTTCTACTTTAACGCCTTCTGCTGATTCAGCACTTCTGCCTACATGAAAAGTTTGTGCATTTATGTTAAGCAACAAACAAATAGTAAAAAATGTGAGTAAAAACCTTTTCATAATATATGTTTTAAAAATAATTTCAGGATCAAATAAGTAAAACTTACAAAACAACTTGAACAAAACTACGGATAAATTCGATAGTTTAGT
>CAZZLL010000029.1:0-40126 GCA_964654725.1 uncultured Lentimicrobiaceae bacterium
TAATTAAAAAATGGCATGTTAAAGTGAGATATGATGGCATTAGAAACATTCTCCTTACAAAAACACCTTCTCCAATTCAAAACTGATTACATTAAGCCAATCATTTTTATTTATAAAAGCAAGAGATAAAGATGATAAAGCTGATTGAAACAGGAATAGTGTTGATTGGTGTGACACAATCGCTTTCCTAAAAACCGATGCTTACTATCGCTCTCTATGCTACCGGTTTCTTCCGCATATCCCACACCTTCTTACTGCCATAAGCCGCGCCCAACAACAGCAAAATGTCGATGCCGCCTGCTATGGGTGCGCCACCACCATTTTTAGATGTCTCATTACCTGTTGATCCATGATCGCTGGGCGGAAGTGGTTGCGCAAAAAGTAATTGGTCGACCACAAGTAGAAATAAAACCATCAATGCTTTTGATATTATCTTTTTCATGTTCATTTTTTTACTTTTTGATAACTTTTATTGTCTTGCTTGATATCTGGGCACTTAGCCTGATAAAATAGACCCCTGCAGGATATACCATCCTAAACGGCCCGTAAGTTCCACTTTCAAGCTGAAAGCTTTGAAGCACCCGGCCTGTTAGGTCGATGATATCTACCTGGCAAGGGCCTTCGGGATGCGATACATACAGGTTTTGGTCGAAAACCCAGGCATTTATTTCTGGCTGCTCGCTTTGGTTGCTGCCCATCGGGTTGAATTTTAACAGGAAACGGTTGGCTGCATCGCCTGTTTCGGAAGTAAAAGAATAATTGCCCCCGCTCAACAGGTGGGTGTGCCCCAACTTTAAATCGATCAAATAAATATCCTGTTCAATTGTAGTTTCGATCAATATGATAGTAAAATCACTGCCTGAATTTTTCTCGAAGCCCATGGGGATGTTTGTTTCCTGGGTAGGTACAGGCAAGGTGTTGAGGGCATAACGGCTGTTTTTGCCGATACTGTAAAACAAGGGGGCATAACCGGCCAGAAAATAACTGTCGTATTGGGTATCGTAATCTTCGGTAGCAGCGGCATCGAATGCAATGATGCTTTCCTGCGCCGTTGAGCCTTCATGATCGACCGCCTTCAATAAGATGCGCTGGCCTTCTGTTTTAAAATTTTTATACCAGTTCGTCGTGTTGTGCACGCGCGCATCCAAGGGGATTGTAAGTGATGCATTATCTACACTGGCATGCACCATAAAGCCGTTCATGGAGGGGATGATGTTGTTGCCATTGCTCACTATGGAGGTATAACTGGCATTGGCTTCGTTCCATATCTGGCAAACAGCGTCCACGTTGCTGAGGTTCCATGTGCCCAAGCCCCATTGAATGGCACTTGGGAAGGGGTTTCCTATCAGATTCCAACCCGAGTAGACTGTGCCGTCTGTTTTTGAAAGTCCGGTTACTGAAACGGAGGCATTGTTCAGGGTGCCTGTAAAGGATTTTTTTACAGTACTTTGATAGGCTATAAGGTATCCTTTGCCAGGGGCAAAAACAGGACTGGCATCATTTGAGAAATTTGCTTCGCCACTACCCTGATTGTAGGTGTTCCCGTTTTTAATGTTAACCCACAAATCGAGTGGTTCGCTCCAGCGATAAAAATCTACGGAGGCTGACATGGGATTTGCTGTAACATCCACAAACTCCGTACTTATCGCCTGACTGGCTACCGGACTGCTGAGGAAGTGCCAGCCGTGGTTTGTATTCCAGGCAGCAATCTCCCGCTTCACTGTGGCACTTACACTTGCAGAAGACTGTTTAAGCGAAGCCGAGGAAGTGGTTGATGCATCCAACACCAGGCCATCGTTACCACTGTTGTTGGCCAGTGTTCCGGTTACCGAAAGGAAAGAGGTGGCGGTTAGTGTGAGCGAGGCATCACCCATGATGGTCAGGTTGTCGATTTGCGCCAAATTGGTGGCGCTGGCGCTGGTAAGCGTGAAATCACCATCATCCACCACCCAGTAACTTCCGTTTCCATCGTTTACAATTCGAGCCCCATCGTTGTATATACCCTGCGAACTTGCTGCTAAACAGCAACAAATTGCAATGAGTATTATTATGTATTTTTTCATGGTGGCTGGTTTATTTGTTAACAGTCATATAATTCTGCGTAGCCATAAGCTTTTTAATGTTTTCAACTTCGGCTTTTAATTCATCAAGTTCATTTGCCTTTTCAGAGAGAATGGCATTCTGTTTCTGAAGGTCTTCGATGAGTTTTTGCTGTTCCTGAATGGCATCAACCGCAACTGTAAAAATCATATCGTAAGTAAGTGATTTGAAATCATTAACTGTTTTTGATTTAACGATGATCTCACCATCAGGTATTGCATCACCTTTGTTGTATTTCATTTCATTGATATCATCACCATTTTTAACCAATATGGTATAATCGACACCATCTTCAAAGCTTACATTTTCAAATGGTTTGAGTACCGGCACCTCACCTGTTCCTGTGTTAACGGCATTGGGAATAACCGCTTCCACTTCCTGGGCTATAAATCCATAATTCAACCTGTTGCCGTAGCTCACTCTATCAATCTTGTTATAGGAAACAGGCCTTAGCCTGCTAATCAGATCTAAGGAATGATGTAGCTCTGTAATATTTTCTTTCACCCTTTTGTCGGATGTTGCCACAATAGAACCACCTGCCATAATATCATTACTGGCACGTATGGTTACATTAAAAGTGCCGGGATTACTCCAGTAAAGTTGACTATTTGTACCAGAATTAAAGTAGCTTGCTGCGGTACTAATTCCAACAGATCCATTTACATGCAGCGGAGCGTCTGGTGATTCTGTCCCGATACCAACTCTGCCTGATGAAGTAATCCGCATACGGTGAGCACCTCCGACATTAAAAAACAGATAATCGTTGTTGCGTTCATAACACATATAGTCGTTGTTATCAAAAGCTAACACTACATCATCGTTGGGAGATACTATTTCTTGTAACTGAAAATATGCGAAATCATCCACCCGAAACTGATCGGCAAGAATATTTCCATCTACTTCTAACTTTTGTGATGGGCTTGTTGTTCCAATGCCGACATTGCCGTTTGGCACAATTAAACCATAATTGTTTGTGGCACCTGTTGCAGAAAAATATCCGCCAATATTGGTGGTGTTTCCACCGCTTGAAAGCACCTCAAGCATTGCCCCTGAGCTTGGTGCAGCTCCTGTTGCATTAATTCCCACACTTTGTCCAACTGCAACGCCTGCCATGATCATAATCGCAAATAGTAAATTTAACTTTTTCATATTTTTTCTTTTTTAGCGACCTGCCGGGTTTTTAAAACCTGCCGGGTCTGATTTAGTGTTTATTAATTCATAATTACTTTTTCTGATCATCATTTTTATAGTTCAGGTCTTGCTACTAAAAACATTTTTTTACGAAACCCATCCGGAAAGCTTACCGGGTTTGATGGCAGGCAGGCCGGACAAGTGTTTCTAACGTTTTTATTAGCAGTGTAAAAATCAGAAAAATTGGGATTTGCCTTGTTTGGGATATTCTTATATTTGCCCCAATTGGTAAATATGAACAAGTTTTTACGCATAAAAGTGAAGTTTACAGGATTTCTGATAATCCTTTTTGCCGGGGTCGCCCTTATGGGCATACAAGCATGCTTTGCCCAAGACAGCCTGTGGAAGGCGAGATTGCACGGCTTGGCTGCGATTCAGGGAGAAACATTCAACGACAGTATTTATAAATTCTACATCGCTTTGCGAGATGAGGGCAATGACCAATCGACTTTGGAAAAGGCCAACGACGTGTACAATCTTACCCTCGAAAAAGATGGCCTGGCCCATATCTGGTCGCTGGTGTACCGGGCCGAAAAGTCTGACCCGCCCCAAACAGAACTATTCGACCAAGCTTATCGCCGGGCAGAAAAGTATGGAGGTAATTCCGAAATGCGACTTGTTGACCTGTACCGGGTGTATTTTTATTTGGGCCGCAAACAATACGACTCGGCTATGAAGTATATACTGCGGTACCGCGATATGACCACTCCCGGTTTAATTAATGAAGATGACCGAAACATCATCAACCTGCTGGGCGATATGTATTATAATGCAGGGCTTTACGATCAGGCCAGGGAGGTTTATTTAAGTTTATATCAACAATACAAAGAGACAGAAAACTGGGATTTTTATCGTCCTTATGTGCTCATGAACAACCTGGGGCAAATTGCCCTTAATACCGGGAATTTAAAAGAAGCAAAGCAGTGGTTCACGATATCGCACGATTTGGCAGAGCAGCACCTTCACCAGCCCTACCGCCACAATTCAATTTACTTTATTAAAATAAAACTTGCCGAAACAGCTTTGAAAGCCGATAGTTTGGAAGCAGCGCAGCACTTGCTGGAAGAAGTGGATCCATATATGGAAACAAGTATATTTAACGATATAAAACAGGAACTGATATTCCTTAAAGCCCGGCTGAAATTGAAACAGGGCAGGACAAACGAAGCCGCCGGGCTTGCACGGCAGCTCATGCCCAACGATTCGCTGCAGCTCAGCACATATCGGTTTATTCCCGGGATTTATCGCTTATTTGCCGATATTAGTTCACGGCAGGGAAATACTTCGCTGGCTGTTCAATATTACGAAAAATTCAATCAAGCCACCGATTCACTTCGCGAACAGAACCGCCTGAACCGGTCGATGATTATGCTGGCCGACCGTAACCATGAACTAATACAGATGGAACTGGATCGATCGAAACAAAAAGGAATCATACTATCAATCGGCCTGTCTGTCCTTTTTGTAATTGTAATTGTGATATTGATGCTTTATCGCCAATTGTACAGGTCGAAATTAGAACTGGTCAGAAAATCACTGGAGAAAGAAATCGCATACAAAAAGGAAAATAATGGAAAAGACAACAAAAACGGGACTGGTCCGATAAGCCATGAGGAACTCAAAAAGCAAAAGCAACTTGTTGCAGAGTTGAAAGAATGGATGGAAGTTCAAAAGCCTTTCCTTGATCCCGGACTAACGCTCCAGGATGTGGCCAAACAACTTTCTACCAACAGAACCTATCTTTCGAAGGCAATAAACAAGCAGTTAAAAACCACCTTTCCCAATTTTATCAACCAGCACCGCATTCGCGAAGCCATCAGGCTGATCACCTCCGGGTTTATCCAAACCCATACCCAAGAGGCACTTGCAAAGCAATCGGGATTTACAAACAGGAATGTATTTATCACTGCTTTTAAAAAATATACCGGCGTATTGCCCTCCTTTTTTATTGCCAACTATCAGAAGTGGGATATAAAAGCAAACAGGTTTAATGATGAATGACATGGATGTTTAACCCACATTGCAGCATTAAATTCGTAATTTCCTGATGTTAAGATGAGTCGTTTTTGAAAATTTCGGCAGGGGGGACTACGGATTTTTTTCTGTAGAATGGAGCATGTTTGTAGCCCATCAAATCATATATCCGCTGAGCTTTTATAGTTGGCTCTGTACATTTTCTAATAGATACCACTTGTTGTTTAATGTTTGTTAGGCTTGTTGTAACACACTTCTGTGTGGACATCACGCCTGTGATTTCTCTCCAGTCTGAGCGGTAGCCTTTTTGCTTTAACTGGTGCCTTATTGTGGATACCTTCTTGGAAACGCTGCGACAACAATCCGTTCATACTATTCTCTTTCAGAGCCTTAGTGTGGCTCTTTACCCAAAGGTAGTTGTCGTTGTTTTTAGAACTTTTCACCTTTAACAGTTCGATGGGCTGCTCCTTTTTATCCCGTATGGTAATGGGCTTGCTGTCGATATCTGCATGGTAGGCTTTGAGGTTGGAACGGGCAACACAGAGGTAATCATAGCCTTTGTCGCGCAGCATGTCCACATTGTCGTCGGTGGCAATGCCGGCATCCATCACAACAATGGGCTTGCGGCCCGAAAAAGATGTCTTATTGTATTTCGGAAACGGCTTGATAAACATCTAACAAGTTTACGGCCTAATCAGCTTGATGTCAAGACCCCAGGGAGGTCTACATTTCGAAATACAGGAACACTAAAAAGTTATATCGCTAATATCCTGAATGTTAAAAAACAAGCATGGTTAAATTGTTGATAAATATTTGGGTTATCAAGCGATTTTTGTTGAATCGCGCTGAAAATCACGCAATGTGGGTTAACACGTGAACACCTTTCCAGTACCTAAAGATTATTATACCGTTTTCCGAAATGCACGCTTACATATAAACTCAAAAAGAAATGATCATTTTTTTCATAAGCCATTAAAGAGATTGGCTGTGCATAAGCATCAAGTAAAATACCTGCTTCCAGGGCACGGATGCTTTCATCGTATTCACCAAACTCAAAGTTAAATGCAAATTTTGCATACCCACCGTACTGTGCACTTAATTTTCCAAAACCTTTGGCAAAGGGTCCCCGGCCATAGATATCAGAAATAAAATGCTCATCCGGATCGTAGCGTTCATCAGTAAGGTAAAATTCATAGGGAGTATCCGTATAATTTATGATATACAAATAGTATGGCCTGGTAAAACCAAGCGAAACCCCTCCTCCATAATAATATTTCACCTGAACACCACCCCAGTATGGTTTGTCATTAAGAACCTGCTGGACACCAAGTCCGCCACGAAGAACCGATAAATAATTCATTTTACCGAAAACAAAACGCTTCGAATTACTAAAAAAACTGTTTTGCAATTTAATCTCCTTTGCATGCGAACGATTTAACTGTAGTTCAATCTCATACATCATTTTTCGGAAACCTGTAACATGTTTCCCCTGCCGGTATCCGCCACCCCAACCATCAGATAATAATAGTCCATAAAAACCATTCTCATACCGGTACAAAATATTCAGATCATCCTCACTGGCATCCTGTCCATAGCACAGAATGACAAATAGGAATGTGAAAATCGTTATGCTGATCCGCTGTATCATATCTGTATAATAAACAAAGATAAAAAGATAAATGTTGAGGAATAAAAAAAACCACGATAAATAAACCGTGGTTTTTTTTTAATATTGTTCTATAGTCTTTAATACCGGGGTTTTTCCACTTTATATCGTTTTGCTTCTCCATAAGCCGGGCATTTCTGACTTGATTTGCATGAAAACAATACGCTTCCTAAAAGTAATACTGAAAAAATGAGAATCGCTGCTTTTTTCATATTTTTAATGAATGGTTTAATAAACACAAATGTATATATATATATTAACAATTAAAAATAAATCGGGTTAATTAATCTTTAATCCTATTAGCAGGAAGAACGACAATAAGAACAAGATACTTGTGTAAGCTACTGTAGTATAACGGAATACTGCAAAATAAATTTTATATGGCAACGGTAAATCCAAAAATCGAAGCAGTATGGGGGAAGGTACTCAGCGAAGAGTTTGCAGCACCTTATTTCAGAGATCTAAAAGAATTTCTCATCAAAGAAAAACAAAAATTCACACTCTATCCTCCAGGATCCTATATATTCAATGCATTTAACCTGACACCTTTTCAACAGGTAAAAGTAGTAATCCTCGGTCAGGATCCCTATCATGGGCCTGGTCAGGCTCATGGCTTATGTTTTTCTGTTCCGGAAGGCATCAAACGGCCTCCGTCGCTCATCAATATTTATAAAGAAATTGAAACCGACATGCAAATTAACATGCCATTGTCAGGCAACCTGGAGCGCTGGGCCATGCAGGGTGTATTGCTTATCAATGCGATACTTACCGTGAGGGCCGGACAGGCCGGATCACACCAGAATAAGGGCTGGGAAACATTCACGGACGCCGTTATCAAATCACTCTCTGATGAAAAGGAGCATCTGGTTTTCCTGCTATGGGGAAGTTATGCACAAGCAAAACTATCCCTTATCGATGCTGATAAACATTATATCCTGAAAGCTGTCCACCCCTCCCCTCTGTCAGCTTCCAGAGGCTTTTTCGGCTGCAGGCATTTTTCGAAAACAAATGCATATCTCAAAAGTCAGGGAAAGGAAGAAATTGATTGGCAGTTATAAAAACTGCAGAATTATTTTACGGTATACCATTATGACAAAACGCTGCCTATTCTACTTTTTTCTATTGTGGATTCCCGCTGTTGCTTTTACCCAAAACAGCATATCCTACTTAAAAGTAACTTTTACAGAAGACAGCAGCGCACTGAGAGTAGAAGATTTCAGCAGGAAAATAATGCCAGATGAATCCTACAGGATCAAAGAAAGTATTTTCACAGATTTATTTGAGCAAGGATATATCACTGCATCTGAGGATACATCCTTCGTAATAAATGACACCCTGTTTGTAAAAATAACACAAGGCCCTGTTTTTAAATGGCTCAGACTGACAATGGGCAATGCAGAACCTGATATGATGGATCAAATCAATTTTAGGGAAAAGGGTTTCAAGAAACGTATCTTTCATTATGAAGAGACGAAAAGTCTAATGCATAGCATTATCAGGTATTATGAAAACCATGGGTATCCTTTTGCGGCTGTTTCGCTCGACAGCATTAAAATTGACAGCCAACAGGTGTCTGCTTCCCTCTTGATCCAAAAGCATCAAATGATTACAATTGACAGCATCATCATTAAGGGAAATGCCAGTATTCAGCGCACTTACATTGAAAAATACCTCAATGTTAAAACCGGTGACATTTACAATGAAGCCATTATAAAAAAAATGGACCAACGCATAAGGGAACTGGATTTTGTAAAAGCAATTAAATCTGCTGAAGTCGGTTTTTATCCTGATAAAGCCAGGATTTATTTATACCTCGAAAAATACAATGCCAACCAATTCGATGGAATTATCGGACTGATCCCAAATGATAAAACAAGTGGGAAACTATTATTAACAGGTGAACTAAGGTTGAACCTGAAGAACATCTTTTCACGAGGTGAGCACGTGCAACTGCATTGGAAATCTCTTGAACAAGGCACGCAAATTTTGCATGCCGGTATTAACTATCCCTATATACTTGCCACCGACTTTGGCCTGGCTTATGCGCTATCAATTTACAAAAAAGACACAAGCTATCTGAATGTTAACCAGAAACTGGGTGTTCAATATCTTTTTAGCGGTCAGTCTCAACTGAGTTTTTTCTATAGCAGAAAACAAACAAGTTTATTAAGCACTGCCGGTATGGAAAATATTGCGTCATTGCCGCAACAGGCAGATACCCGTTCAGATCTCTATGGCCTTTCCTGGCGGAAAGAAGAATTAGATTACAGGTTTAATCCACGCAAAGGGTTTCACCTAAATCTTTCAGGATCACTCGGAAGTAAAAAAATTCAAATAAACAACAAGCTTCCATTGGAGATTTATGATAGTCTGAAACTTAATACCACCCAATTTGAAGGTGAAGCAGTGATGGGAATTTTTATCCCGCTTTTCTATCCGGCAACATTATATTTTAAAAGCCGGCACGCATGGATCATGAATGAAGAATTATTTGAAAACGAATTGTTTCGTATTGGCGGATTAAATGATCTCAGGGGTTTTGATGAATTATCCATTTCTGCAAGTATGATTCATATGCTATCCGTGGAATTCAGATATCTTTTGGAAGAAAACTCATATATGTGTGTATTCTGGAACGGGGCCTATTATGAAAAAACAGTAAATGATCAGTTTTTAGCCGACCGGCCTTTTGGATTTGGTGCAGGGATCAGCTTTGAAACGGCTGCCGGCATCTTTTCGGTTAACTATGCACTGGGAAAGCAATTCAATAATCCCGTTGATTTCCGCTCAGCCAAAATTCATTTTGGAATAGTGAATGTGTTTTAGCATTATGCGTTCAACAAACTGCCATCTAAAAAAATGCATTTTTTGAATTCTTTTGGTATTCATTTGTCATTTAATTCCGTTCATATGTATTTTTTTATATCTTGCATAAGATATTAACCAAAATTACCTGCTTATGAGAAAATTTACATGCTTTATACTGGCATTCATTTTGACCTCGACCATCGCTTTTTCCGGTGGTTACCAGGTTAACCTGCAGGGCCAGAAACAGATTGGCATGGGAGTCGTTGGAACCGCCTTTATCACGGATGCAAGCACCCTTTTCTATAATCCGGGAGGCTTAACATTCCTGAAAAAGAACAACCAGTTTTCAATGGGACTCAGTTTGATAAATTCATTCGCTGCCTTCAGAAAAGCAGCCCCATCTATTTATGAGGCAGAAACGAACAACCCCATCGGTACTCCTTTTTATTTTTATGGCGCAATAAAAATAAATGAAAAATTCAGTGTCGGACTGGGGGTATTCACTCCTTACGGAAATTCACTGGTTTGGGAAGAAGACTGGGCAGGAAGGTATCTTATTGAAGACCTCTCCTTCCAGGCTATTTATTTCCAGCCAACTGTTTCATATAAGATCAATGATAAACTGGGTGTTGGTGCCGGGTTAAGCTATGTTATAGGCAATGTTGAACTAAATAAAGCGCTGCCTGTAAGCGGCAGCAACGTTGACGGACAGGTAAGTCTTAACGGAACAACTGCCAGCATTGGATTCTCTGCCGGCATATATTACCAGGCAACAGAAAAACTATCCCTGGGTTTTATGTACCGCTCTAATATTGATATGGAGATGGAAGAAGGAGATGCCACATTTACGGTACCCACATCCCTTTCAACAAATTTCCCAGAAGAAAATAAATTCAGCGCAACCCTTCCCCTACCGGAAAATTTTACCCTTGGGATCGCTTATCAGGTAAACAAAAAACTGAATATCGGTATCGATCTGCAATATGTTATCTGGAGTGTGTATGATTCGCTGATCTTTGATTTCGAAACCAATACTTCAAGCCTTGAAGACAGCAGGAATGCCCGCTTATATGAAGATAAACTGATCATTCGTGTGGGAGGCCAGTATATGCTAAATGAAAAACTTAGCATTCGGGCTGGTGGTTATTACGATCCTTCACCGGTTAAGGATGATTACCTTAATCCGGAAACACCCAGCACCAACCAGCTTGGTTTAACACTGGGTTGCACCTATCAGTTTTCAGAGAAACTTAGTCTGGATGCATCCTTCCTTTATCTACAGGGCGCTGAGCGTGATGCCAGCTATTCACCGGCAAACTTCGGCGGAACATATAAGGTGCGGACATACATTCCCGGAATCGGTATTAATTATAATTTCTAATCTAAAAACACCACACAATGAAATATAAATACCTACTTTTTATTTTAATATTGGGAATTATAGGTTCCTGTAAACCCGAGCTGGATGAGTTTACTGTTTCGGCAGGCAGTGCTGATTTTTCAATTTATGTGGCCGTTGGTAATTCCCTGACTGCAGGATTCGCCGATGGCGAACTAACAAAAACCGGGCAAATGTATTCCTTTCCGAATATGCTTTCCGGACAATTTGCCCTCGCTGGAGGCGGAGCTTTCAAACAAGCCCTGATGAAAGATGATTACGGATTTGGTGGATTACTGGTACTGGGATACAACACCGATTGCCTGAATGAAACCTCTTTGGGTCCGATAGAAGCCACCGGCAGTTTTGATCCGGCAAATTTAGTTAACATTGGTGCAGAGGGTCCCTATAACAATATGGGTATACCCGGAGCTAAAAGTTTTCACCTGGTGTACCCGGGATATGGCACATTAAACCCTTATTATGCACGTTTTGCTGCTGACCCCATAACATCTGTAGCCATCAACGAAGCTGTAGGGCAAAATCCCAGCTTTTTTACGCTTTGGATAGGGAACAATGATGTTCTTTCGTATGCCCTGACCGGAGGTGCTGCTGATTCGGTTACTGGCGTTGCTACATATACAAGTACCTTAACAGGGATCGTACAAGCCCTTACCGGAAACGGAGCTAAAGGAGCCATTGCCAACATTCCGGATATTACCAGCATTCCTATGTTCACCACCATTCCTTATAACGGCCTCGTTTTAACTGACCAAACCCAGGTAGACCAGCTCAATGCTGCCTATCAGCAGGCCGGAGCAGTGCATGTAGACTTTCAGCTCGGACAGAATGCCTTTTTAGTTTATGACCCAAATCACCCTGCCGGTTTCAGGCATATGACGGAAGGAGAATATGTGCTCTTAACCACCCCACAGGATTCACTGAAATGTGCCGGATGGGGAAGCATGGTTCCGCTGGGAAATGAATTTACCCTGATTGGGCAGGAAGTAACCGATATTACCAATGCTATCAATGACTACAATGCTTTGATAGCCAACCTGGCAGACCAGTATGGCCTGGCCCTGGTTGATGTCAATCTCCATCTCAACACAGCGCTTACAGGTGTTACCTACGATGGAATTACCTTTACCGCTGAGTTCGTTACAGGAGGACTGTTCTCCCTGGATGGGGTTCACCTAAATCCCCAGGGATATGCCATTGTGGCCAATTTTTTCATTGATGCCATCAATGAAAAATATGGTGCTACCCTGCCTCATCTGGATATAACCGAATATCCGGGAGTCATCTTCCCATAATGAAAAAACTACTTTGAAAAAACCACGAATGCACTAAAATCTATAGCGTATTGGTGGTTTTTTTATTATAAACTTTTGCCATGGAAATCTCCCGTGAATTAGAAGAAAAGCTTATTCCGCTGGAAAATATGCGCCGGAAATTTGTTTTCTTTCTCCTCTCCTATCGCATCTTAACAGCAGTGCTGATCAGCATTCCCTTACTCATTGTTATCTGGGCAATGGCATTTTCAGGGAATTACAGCGATATCATGCAAAAATATCCCTATGCCTATTCCGCCTTTATGATAACACTCACTGTACTGCTTTTTATCATCATCTTCATTTACAACCACTTTAAATCAAAGTCGGGGAAAATACATGGAGAGATCATGCAGGTGCTGGTAAATTACCTCCACCCTTCCCTTACTTATAATCGAAATAAATTCGTTTTACTGGAAAAGTTTAAAAACAGCGGAATTTATCTAAATCCACAAGTCAAAAACATCACACCCCTCTATATGGGGGAAGATTATTGCCGGGGAAAAGTGGGCGATGTGAACATTGAATTCTCTGAGGTAAAGTTTTACTACCACAACCGCAAAACCAATCTGTGGTATTTTATTCCGGGTTTCAACTTCCTCTTTTTCCTGTATAAATATTTTATTAAAGCCGGAATATCTGAATCAGGTTTTTATGATTTCCGGGGATTGTTTTTTATCGCCGATTTCAACAAACATTTTAAGGGTTCAACACTGGTCCTTCCTGATTATTTTGAAAAAAGCTTTGGCATGTTAGGCAGGATGTTCCAGCGCATAAAAAAAAACCACGGAAAAATTGCCTTTATGGATATTCCTGCTTTTGAAAAGGAATTTGTGGTCTTCACCACCGATCAGGTAGAAGCACGTTATGTATTATCTACCTCCCTGATGGATAGAATCGTGCAATTGCGCGAGGCCGTAAAAAGTAAAATGGCCATATCCATCCGCAACAGCCACCTGTATGTAACCATCCCCAGCCGTAAAGATTTGTTCAGTTTCAATATGCGCAAAAGCATTTTAAACCCGGATCAGATCAGTAAGATCGTTGATGAAATTAATTTTTGCCTGGCTTTGGCAGAAGATTTGAATCTGAACAGGAAGATCTGGAGCAAGTAAGGCAGCAGCAGAAGAGAAATAGTGTATGCTGATTAAGATCTTTTGATCGTTGGGGTGGACTTATTTTTGAAGGAAAGGGAAACGAATACTGGAACGGCTATATGCGAGATTGGGATGATTTATATCCTGAGGTAAGCTGCCAGCCTCCTGCCCCCTCTTACAAGGAAATACAATATCACCAATGTAAATATGATAGAAGCCCCGGAAGGAATATCAAATAAAAAGGAAAAGTAAATACCGGCAAAGCTGCCGATCAGGCTAAACAGAACCGAATACATGATCAGCGACATAAACTGCTTGCTGAATAATGAAGCAATGGTCTGGGGGATTGTCAACAATGAAATCACAAGGATAATACCCATGACCCGTATATTGAAAACTATCGTCAGGGCAATTAGTGCCATCATAAGGTAATTGATGAGAGAAACCGGAATTTTTCGCGAAACCGCAAATTCCTCATCAAACGCAATAAAAAGTATCGGGCGGTAGAGGAAACCAAATACGAGTATTACCAGTATCATGACTCCCAATAACAAATAGAGGTCCAGTGCAGACACCATCAAAATATTTCCAAAAAGGTAGGTCATGAGATTGGGGGCATAGCCGGGTGTCAGGTAAATAAATATGATACCCAGGGCCATGCCCAATGACCATAGTATGGCTATGGCAGAATCTTCCCTGATTTTTCCATTTTTCGAGATAAATTCTATACCCAGGGCAGAAAGAACCCCAAAGGCTGCTGCCCCAAATACCGGATTCAATCCCAGGAAATACCCTATGCCTATTCCGCCAAAAGATGCATGAGTAATACCCCCGCTGATAAATACGATGCGGCGGCTGACAATGTATGATCCGACAAGGCCGCAGACGATACCTGCCATCAGGGCTGCCAGGTATGCATTCCTAAGAAAATCGTAAGTAAATATATCTGATATAAAATACATCAGTGCTGGTGTTTTTTTAAGATTGTATGTGGAACATCTCCATGGGCTATGATCTGCATAGGGCAATTATAGGATGCCAGCTGCTGTTCGGTAATTCTATTGCTGGGATGATAATGCAATTCCTTGTTAACGCATGCAATGGTTTTTATATAATAGGTTATAGTGCCCACATCATGAGAAACGAGAATGATGGCCATGTGTTCATTTAGTTCTCTCAGCTTTTGGTATAATTCCGACTCAAAACGATTATCTACGAAAGTATCCGGCTCATCAAGTATCAAAACCTGCGGATCGCTGATCAGTGCCCTGCACAAAAACACCCGCTGCATTTGTCCGCCCGATAACTCCCCTATGGCTTTGCTGCGGATACCCGCAACACCCATTTCTTCCAGCAAGCGATCTGCTTTGTTTTTCTGATTCTTCGTACATGAAGCCATTAAGCGTTTGCTGTCCATTAATCCTGATAATACAACCTCCCTGACCTGAATAGGAAATCGTTTGTCAAATTGGTGAAACTGTGGAAGGTATCCTATTGATTTTTGCACATCCTTGCCCAGGCCCGGAAAGCGAATGCTGCCCTTCACAGGTTTCTCTAATCCCAGAATGGCCTTCAGCAGGGTGGTCTTTCCGCCACCATTGGGCCCAATAATCCCTAAAAAATCTTTCTCCCTGACATCGAGTTGGACATCCTTCAAAACTATCTCATTATCATAAGCTACACTCAAATTCCGTATTTCAATAAGGTTTTGCATAGACTATTTTTCATCGCATAATACCTGGGTGATATGCCAGATTTGTTCAAACCAGTTTTCATCCAGGGGATCAATCTGTTCAATATCTGCGTTGATTTCTTTTGCAAGAATGGCTGCCTGTTCTGTATCGAACTGACTTTGTATCAACACTTTATCCACCCTTTCTTTACGGGCCGTTTCCACAATCTCCTTTAAATGACCCGGAGAAGGTTCCTTGCCTTCCCATTCCATGGAAATTTGTTTTAGTCCGTAATCCGCAGCATAATAGGTCAGTGCAGGATGAAAGATGATAAAACTTCTTTGCTGCAAAGGAGCTATTTTATCCTCTATACGCACATGCATAGCATAAATACTATCTGTAAGAATCTTCTGATTATTTGTAAACACTTCACTGTATTCAGGAAACATCTTGGCCAATTCCTGGTAAATCATTAAGGAAATGACACCGGCATGCCTTGGTGACATCCATATATGTGGGTCGGTGTTATGATGATGATGGGCATGATCCTGGTGTATAACCTGATGTTCTGTTCTTTCCAGTTTCAACCCCTCACCCAGATCAATCATTTTCAGATCAGGCTGACTGGCGGCTGTTTTATCCAGCCAAATGCGCTCAAATCCCAGGGCACTTATGGTGAAATAAATGGGAGAATCCTCCAGGGCTGTCATCTGCCTTTTGCTTGGAGAATAGCTTGCCGGACTCGCACCAGGAGGTACCATGACGTTCACCTCCAACAGATCGCCGGCAATCTGATCTACGAAAAACTTAAGCGGCAGAATACTTACTGTTACAACAGGCTTTCCGAAACCGGCTTTTTCTTTCTTTTGACCGCACGACAGCAAAGCCAATGTCAGAGCCATCAGGAGGACAATAATACTAATTCTCATTATTCTCATTGCACACACTGCAAAGTCCTTTTATGATCTGTCTTACATCCATTTTTGCAAATAATTTACAAAATTACAAAAGTATCATCATAATAAAAATAAAGTGATACAGCTTTACCGCATCACTTATCCATAATTCCATATCTTTGCCGCATGGCGCACAGGTCTATCATCAGCTATTACAGAAAGCAAACAGCAGTTTTCAACAAAAACTTTCCCCTGGTCAGGAATGTGCAGGAAATGAAAGCTATACATGACTTGCGCGTTAGCTGCAAACGCCTCAATGCGCTATATTTTTTCCTGGAATTCCTAGAGCCGGAAAAATTTAATCAGAAAACCAATGCCAAGGCCTACAAGAACCTGTTTAAATCAGCCGGAAAAATCAGGGAGTTTCAGCTGCATCAGAAGATCATTAGCAAGTACGAGGAAATACTGGGAATAAATTTCACCCTCTTTGATGAATACCTGGCATCATCTAAAAACAGGCACCGGCAGAAATTTGCTGCCTGGGTAAATAATTACAAACAGCCGGACTGGTTGCGCTATGAAAAACGGATATTATCTCATCTGGGGCGTTATGATGAAGGAGATTTAACAAGCAAAGGAAAACAGTATATCATTGATAACCTTGAAATGATCAGGAAGTATTTAAAAGATCCCAAGGAAGAGGAAAGTTATCATCAGATCAGAATCTTGCTGAAAAGGATTCGTTTTTTACTGGAAATATCGGAAAAATTTTGTCCTGAAAGCCTAAAGTGCGGACCAACCATTGCAACCATCAAAGAAGGCGAAGTGGTGTTAGGCGACTGGCATGACAGAATGATAACCTATAATCAGTTCATTGAATACCGCCGGAAAGAAGGCGCCATCCTTTTCCCGCCACAGGAAGATTTCGACAAGTTAGGACAGGTCATAAAAATGGACAAGCTGGAGTTACTGGCAGACTCCCTGAAGGTATTGAAAAAAGTTCCAGCTTGGTGATCCCTGCCTTCGCAGGGATACCGATTAACCCCCTATGGAGCTGGGAATACGCCAATCAACCTTAACTCACAATTGAAATAAACCAATTTCTTCAAATGAACAATATTTTCTAATTTTAAGGTCTTATATGAAGTATTATGGGAACAGGAATTATTTATCTGATACTGGGATTGCTGACCGGATCTTTGGCAGGATACCTCTTCAGTCGTAATAAACTACAAAAACAAATAGCTCTTCTCGACAAGGAAAAGGGCATTGCCAACGACCGCATAGAACACTTGCAAGGCGATAATTTGCAGATAAAGAAAGAGTTCAGCGAAGCACTTACAAATAATACTGAACTTGGCAACAAGTTGGCAAGGGCCGAGGCGGAATACAAAAGCCTTCAGGAAAAACTCAACAGCCAGAAGGCAGAAATGGATGAGCTGCATAAAAAATTCAACACCGAATTTGAAAACATCGCTCATAAAATCCTTAAGCAAAACACAACAGAATTCACCTTATCGGGTGAGAAGAGTATTTTAAATCCCCTAAAGGAAAAGATAGATAAGTTTGAGCGCAAGATCACTGAAACTTATGAAAAGGGGCTGAAAGACCAGACTGATCTGAGGGCAGAGCTGAAAAAGCTTCACGAACTCAACTACAAGATTTCGGAAGAAGCCCACCGCCTCACCCGTGCCCTCAAAAGCGATGTAAAGAAAATGGGCAACTGGGGAGAGATCGTCCTGGAACGTATTCTGGAAAGGTCGGGACTGAAAGAAGGTTCGGAATACCAAAAACAATTCAGCGATACAAACATAGAAGGAAAACGCATACAACCCGATGTAGTGATATTTCTGCCCGATAACAAGCATATCATTATCGATTCAAAAGTGAGCCTGGTGGCTTATGAGCGCTTTGTAAATGCCGAATCCGAAGAAGAACGCCAGCAAGCGATTAAGGCACATATTCTCTCGGTGAATACTCACATAAAAAACCTGAGTGAAAAGCAATACCAGACAGCAAAGGAACTGCACACCCCTGATTTTGTGCTGCTCTTTTTGCCGGTAGAATCTTCTTTTAGCATTGCCGTTCAGGCAGACAATAACCTTTTCATGAACGCCTGGGATCACAAGATCGTTATCGTTAGCCCTTCTACCCTGCTGGCAACTCTGCGTACTATTGACAGTATATGGAAACAGGAACACCAGACAAAAAACGCCCAGGAAATTGCCCGCCAAAGCGGTGCCCTCTACGATAAATTTGTTGGTTTTGTCGAAGATCTGCAAAAAATTGGTAAAAACCTGGGAACTACACAAAATTCATGGAACGATGCTATGAATAAACTGCAAACAGGCAAAGGAAACCTAATCAGCCGTGCTGAAAACATCCGTCTTCTTGGAGCAAAAAACAATAAGGTTTTGCAGGATAATATAATACAGGAAAGGGATGAAGAAGAATAATATACATCAAACTTATCTTATAACAGGCTGGCTATTCATGCTGATACTGCTAATACCATCTTGTGAATCATCACGAAAACTCAGCCTGGCAAATTACTCTGCTGCTTATAATCCTGTCAAGAGTTTTACCCGTATGCCCTATGCAGTGTACCATCAAAACGACAGCATATCTGAAATATATATGCGGTTAAAACTGCAGGACTTTTTATATGAAAAACCAAATAAATTTCAGTCTTTTAGAGCTCGCTTCAAAATAACCTTTGTTAGTTACAATTCTTTTAAAGACAAGGAAATTATTGACAGCAATACATATTTTTTTACTGACTCCCTGAACTACGGAAGCCAGGCAGCTTATCCCATCATTATCCCGGTGAGAACCCCGGATAAATCATCCTATTATGTAAACATCAATTTGCTCGATCTGAATAAACGTAAATCAGGAAGCGGACTGGTACATATTGATAAAAGAAATGCACACTCCCGACAGAACTTTATGATAACAACTGAAGACGGACAAAAACTGCTCAGAAACTACATAGATAAAGAAGATAAAATAAACATACAATACCTTGGAGGCTCCAGAGATACACTTTATGTAAATTTCTATTCACAGAATGTTCCTGTTGCCCGACCGCCATTTACTCAAGATGATGATTTCAAACTAAATTTCTCTCCTGATTCAAGCTTTATTCTCTTACTTCAGGATAATCAAACAAAACTTTTTTCACTTCCTCAAAAAGGGTATTATCATTTCAGGGTAAATTCCAATTTCACGGATGGTTTAACGATCTATCGGTTTTATGAAGATTTTCCTAATATTACCAGCAGCAGTCAGATGCTCTTTACGCTAAAATATCTGACCACTAAAGGAGAATATGAGAAAATGACAGAAAACCCGGATACAAAAGAAGCGGTAGATGCTTTCTGGCTGGAGATAGGAGGAAATAAAGAAAGAGCCAAAAGCTTAATTCGCAGGTACTACACCAATATTACTTTAGCAAACAAATACTTCAGTTCTTTTACCGAGGGATGGAAAACTGACCGGGGCATGATCTATACAATCTTTGGCCCACCGGATATCGTTTTCAGAAACAATATTATAGAAAGCTGGACTTACGGAGAATCCGGAAACATCCATTCTCCCAAATTTACCTTCACCCGCATGAAAAATCCGTTTTGTGATAACGATTATGTCCTTACGCGTTCAGCTTCTCTCAAGGATGACTGGTATATGGCCATAGAAAGCTGGAGGAGATAATACATTATTATGGGCAAAAAAAATGAAATCATTTATGGGATACGGCCATTGATAGAAAGCCTTAAAGCCGGCAGGCATCTTGAAAAAGTCTGGATACAAAAAGGGC
Organism: uncultured Lentimicrobiaceae bacterium; assembly: GCA_964654725.1. Lineage (GTDB taxonomy): Bacteria > Bacteroidota > Bacteroidia > Bacteroidales > CAZZLL01 > CAZZLL01. The sequence goes on from CAZZLL010000029.1 coordinate 19,938, forward strand.
TGCGGGGTACATTGTTCCGTGAGTTGATGCAAACACTCAAAGATAACAACACCCCCTATCAGTTTGTTCCGTCTGAAAAGCTTAAGGCATACAATAACCGCAACCACCAGGGTATAGTGGCTTTTATGTCGCTGGTAGAGTTTCAGCAGCTGGATCAGATACTCCCACTGTTGTTTGAAAAAGGAAAAACACCTCTTATTCTTATCCTGGACCAGATTACGGATGTTCGAAATATGGGGGCTATTATGCGCACAGCTGAATGTACGGGCGTGCATGCAGTAGTGATACCCGAGAAAGGCAGTGCCCGTATTAATGCGGACACCGTGAAATCAGCGGCCGGTGCCATCAACTTTATCCCTCTCTGCAGAGAACCCAGGCTGGAAGATACAGTAAAATTTCTTAAAAATTGTGGATTAAAAATATTTGCAGCTACAGAAAAAGGAGCTATTGACCTGTACTCAGCTTCCTTTAACGATCCTTCGGCGATTATTCTGGGCTCTGAAGAAAAAGGAATCTCCCCAAAGGTACTGAAGTATGCAGATGAAAATATCAGCATACCCATCCACGGCCATATTCAATCCCTGAATGTTTCAGTGGCCGCAGGAGTATTCCTCTATGAATGTATCAGACAAAGGCAAATAAAAAACACAAAATAAGCTTTCAGGTATAAATGATAAAGATGGAAAAGATAAAAAATTTCAAAATAAAACACGTATGATAAAAAAAATACATTTTCTGCTTATCGCTATTGGCCTCCTGATCATGAATTGCTGTAATAATGAGCAAACGAAGGAGGCAAATAAAAAATTACAGGTAGTTACTACCACAACCATGATAACAGATGTTGTTAAGCACATTGGTGGCGATGCCATTGAATTGCAGGGATTGATGGGCTCGGGTGTTGATCCTCATCTTTATAAAGCCAGTGAAGGGGATGTGAATAAAGTTTACAAGGCAGATATGGTTTTCTATAACGGCTTACACCTTGAAGGAAAGCTGGAGGATATTTTTAAGAAAATGGAAAACAAAGGCGTAGTTGTTATTGCTGTTTCTGAGGCTGTTCAAGAAAAACAGCTTATTGGTTCCGGGGATTTTAAATCTAATTATGATCCGCATATTTGGTTTGATGTTGATTTATGGAGAACTTCATGTATATATATTGCAGAACAACTCATCAGGTCTGATTCAGCAAACAAAGGTATCTACGAATCCAATCTTTCCGCTTACCTCAGACAATTGGATTCTGTTAAGCATATCATTGACACCCTGATATCAGAGATAGCAGTTGAAGATCGCATTTTGATAACTGCTCACGACGCTTTTAATTATTTTGGTCGGGCATATAATTTTGAAGTGATGGGTTTACAAGGCATGAGCACTTCAACAGAAGCCGGAGTTAAAGACGTTCAAAATCTGGCAAATTTCATTGTAAACCGTGAAGTAAAAGCTATTTTTGTGGAATCTTCTGTGCCCCGCAGAAATATTGAAGCATTGCAGAAATCAGTCAAAAGCAAAGGATTTGACGTGAGTATTGGGGGAGAATTATTCTCAGATGCCTGCGGCAATGCTGGCACTTATGAAGGGACATACCTCGGTATGTATCTGCACAATGTAAAGAATATAGTATCCGCCCTTAAAAAAGAATAAACCTTAAATACATATCCATGGATGCGGCCATAAAGATTGACGATTTGACGGTTGCTTATAATTACAAACCCGTTCTGTGGGACATTGACCTGCATGTACCGGAAGGAATACTGATGGCGATTGTTGGGCCAAACGGAGCGGGAAAATCAACCCTGATAAAATCCATACTCGGTATCGTAAAACCCCTTGCCGGCAATGTATCTATTTTTGGCAAGCCATACCATAAAACCCGTTCCATGGTGGCCTATGTTCCTCAAAAAGGCAGTGTCGACTGGGACTTTCCTACCACTGCCCTGGATGTTGTAATGATGGGCACCTACGGGAAACTTGGATGGATTAGACGCCCGGGCGGAAAACAAAAAAAACTTTCCCTGGAAGCATTAGAAAAAGTGGGTATGTTAGAGTACCGCAACCGACAAATCAGCCAGTTAAGCGGAGGGCAACAACAACGAATCTTCCTGGCACGCGCCCTGGTGCAACAAGCCAGTATTTATTTTTTGGATGAACCCTTCCAGGGAGTGGACGCTACAACCGAAAAAGCCATTATACATATTTTAAAAGAGTTGCGCAAAGCTGGCAAAACGGTGATTGTTGTTCACCATGACCTTCAAACCGTACCGGAATACTTTGACTGGGTAACATTTCTGAATGTTAAGAAAGTAGCAACCGGTCCGGTTAAAGATATCTTTAATGATGAAAACCTGACCAAAACATATGGCATAAACTTCAAAGTAAGTGTGCCGGAATAAACGTGAAGCATGACAGAATACCTGGAGCTTTTGTTCAGCGATTACACAGTTCGCACCATCAGTGCAGGAACGGCTATTATGGGCATTGTATGTGGCGTATTGGGAAGTTTTGCTGTACTCCGTGGACAAAGCCTTCTGGGTGATGCTATTTCTCATGCTGCCCTCCCGGGTATAGCCATTGTTTTTATGTTGACAGGCATCAAAGATCCTTTCCTGTTTTTCCTGGGAGCCTTATTGAGTGGCATATTAGGAACATTATGGATACTGGGCATTACAAAAAAAACACATTTAAAATCAGATACTGCCCTGGGCATTGTCTTATCTGTCTTCTTTGGATTTGGGATACTGTTGCTTACCTATATACAGAAACAACCCAATGCCAACCAGGCCGGTTTAGAAAGTTATCTTTTCGGCCAGGCAGCTACTATTGTTTCGAGGGATGTGTTCCTGATGGCAGTTGTTGGTGGAGCAAGTCTGCTGGTAATCATCCTTTTCTGGAAGGAGTTTAAGATCATCGCCTTTGATGCACAGTTTGCCAGAACAATTGGATTCAGGACAGGCTTGTTGGACATATTGCTTACTTCCCTCATAGTGGTAGCTATTGTGCTGGGATTGCAAACCGTTGGGGTTGTACTGATGAGTGCCATGCTCCTTGCCCCTGCTGCTGCTGCCCGTCAGTGGACAAATAAACTGAGTGTAATGGTAATACTGGCTGCTATTTTTGGTGCAGTATCAGGAATAATTGGTACGGTTATCAGTTCAAGCGGTGAGCGCATTGCCACTGGACCGGTCATTGTATTGATGGCTGTAAGCATTGTTGCCATTTCTTTTTTGCTGGCACCAGGCAGAGGATTGCTATCCCGCCAGCTCCGGTACCAGAAAAACCGTAAAAGCATGAGATTAAACAAAACCCTCATGCTCATGTATGATATCGCTTCCAACCACAAGCATTACGACCACCCGCATTCGGTAAGTATATTGAACAATTTCCATGGCTTCAGAAAAAAATGCCTGCAGCAATTACAGGACAAAAACCTGATCCGTATTAAGGAACAAAACTGGATGCTGACTGCCGAAGGATTTGAAAAAGCTAAATCAGTGTATACCCAAATGAAGCAGGATACATGACAATCCCACAGATAGAAATACAACTTATTGCCATTGTTGTGGCCTTAGCCTGTGCCCTTCCCGGAACATTCCTGGTATTACGCAGAATGGCCATGATCAGCGATGCCATCAGTCACTCCATCCTGCCTGGAATAGTCATTGGATTTTTTATAACTCAGGATGTGGGGTCCCCCATCCTGGTCGCCTTCGCGGCAGCCACCGGAGTATTCACAGTTGTGTTGGTGGAAATCATCAGCAAAACCGGTTTGGTAAAAGAAGACACCTCGATTGGTCTTGTTTTTCCTGCCCTGTTTAGTATTGGGGTCATCCTCATTGCACGCAATGCCAAAGACATCCACCTTGATACAGATGTTGTGCTGGCCGGTGAGTTGGCTTTTGCACCCTTCGATCGCTTTTTAATCGGCCATCAGGATATGGGGCCCAAATCCTTATGGGTTATGGGAGGAATACTTCTTTTCAGTTTGCTCCTATTGATATTATTTTACAAAGAACTAAAAATTAGCACTTTCGACCCTGAACTTGCCGCTTCACTGGGGTTTTCTCCGGCAATCATTCATTACAGCCTGATGTCAGTAACTTCCGTTACCACCGTGGGTGCTTTTGACTCCGTGGGAGCCATACTGGTTGTTGCCCTGATGATCGTTCCTGCAGCTTCCGCCTATCTGCTTACTACACACCTGAAAAAAATGTTGCTATTGGCAGGTCTTTTTGCAGTTTTTTCAGCCATTAGTGGATACTGGACGGCCCACCTGCTGGATGCCTCCATATCCGGCTCCATGGCAAGCATGCTCGGAGTGGTTTTTCTGCTTACATATCTTTTTGCCCCTTCAAAAGGACTGATTGCTGTTATGACAAAAACGAAACAACAAAGAAAAGAATTCTCAATGCTTACCTTTCTTTTGCATATTAAAAATCATAGCTACAGGGATGATAATATTGAAGAACGCGAAATCCGCCACCTAACCCAGGGCCACTTTAACTGGAGTACCAGACAAGCCAAATATATCCTCGACCTTGCAGACCGTAACAATATGATCCGTATCCATAACAATGTTGTTGAGCTAAGCGATAAGGGCAAAGAATTTACTTCCGAAGCCCTGGATTATATTGTTTACAACAAAAAATCAGAAGTGGAAGGAATGAAGAACAGATTTCTGCTGTTCAGAAAGTAGAGCAGCTGCAAACTGCCAGTTTCCTATAACTACTAACTACTTAAATTCACAAATTCATATCTTTGCGATAAAAATGCTACTCTTATTCACCTATCTGTTCCTGGTGCTAATAGTCTCTTTCATGTGTTCCATCATGGAATCGGTGTTGCTTTCCGCATCTCCCTCCTTTCTAATTGTTAAGAAAGAAAAAGGACATATATGGGCTAAAAGCTTTATTCGTATGAAGGAAAACATTGATAAGCCTTTGTCTGCCATTCTTTCTCTCAATACTGTAGCCCACACTGTTGGAGCAGCAGGTGTTGGAGCACAAGCCATCAAAGTATTCGGAGAAGCCTCCTTTGGAATTGTTTCTGCTATCTTAACAGTGCTGATATTGATTATCACAGAGATCATCCCTAAAACTATTGGCGCTACCTATTGGCGACAACTGGCAAAAGTCTCCTCCTACATCATCAAAACAATTGTTATTATTGCCTGGCCGTTGGTGTTGATGTCAGAAAAAATAACCAAACTTTTCTCAGGAAAAAATATGGAACAAACCGTTAGCAGAGAAGAAATTGCTGCCATGGCGAACATTGGTGCCGATGAGGGGGCATTCACAGAAAAGGAACATAACATACTGCAGAATATTCTGAAACTGAAGGATATAAAGGTCACGAAAATTATGACGCCCCGCGTAGTTGTAGCTGTAGCTGATGAAAACCTTCCCCTGAATGAATTTCTGGAGAAAAAGGACTACCTCAATTTCTCCCGAATCCCGGTTTATTCAGAAAATGATGAAAACATCACAGGTTATGTTTTCAGGCAAACTGTTTTTGAAAAGTTAGCAGAAGATGAACACAGCCTGAAGCTTAAAGATGTGAAACGAAATATCCTGGTATATCCGAATACAATAGTAATGTTTTCTTTATGGGAAAAGCTGTTGAAAAACAAAGAGCATATTGCGATGATCGTCGACGAATATGGTGGATTCGATGGTATTGTGACCATGGAAGATGTAATTGAAACTTTACTTGGACTGGAAATCCTGGATGAAAAGGATACCATTGCTGATCTGCAACAATACGCCAGAGAAAGGTGGGAGGAACGGAACCTGCTGAAAGAGTAAAACTGGAGGCATTTTCTTTTTTAGGCGATGTACGAAGCGGCAGGATCTATGGGGCAATTTTCATTTATATATCCCTCTCCTGTTCAGGTAGCGTTGATATCTGCGGGCATTTACCAGGTGCTGATTGTAGGTGGAGGTAAAGGTGTGATATCCGGGACGGTCGGCATCTGCACAGAAATATAAATAGTTATGTTTCTCTGCATCCAATACGGCATCAATGCTCTGGGAAGAAGGAAGGCAAATTGGTCCCGGCGGCAAGCCTTTATACAGATAGGTATTATAAGGACTATCGATTTCTTTATGTTCATTTAACACCCTGCGGATATGCATATCGCCGGCTGCAAATTTTAGCGTAGGATCTGCCTGCAGGGGCATTCCTATACGCAGCCTGTTTAAATAAACACCGGCGATGATGGATTTCTCTTCGGCTTTGCTGCTTTCAAGCTCAACAATACTGGCCAGTACAGATACCTCACGTATACTCCTTCCTAAGCGTTCGGCTTTGTTCCTTTTTTCTTCTGTCCAAAAACGCTCATACTCCTGCTTCATCCGACGAAAAAAATCTTGTGCGCTGCTGTTCCAATAAAATTCATAGGTATTTGGAATACAATGCAACCAAAGATCTTCGGGTTCCAGTCCCAGCTGATTTGCAAAAGCACTGTCAGAAAATAAAGACATTATCTCAACAGAATCCGCTTCAATCTGACTTCCAATAATACCTGCCAATTCTTCTCGAATAAACACCATAATAAAAGTCACATTCAGAGGCGACTGTCTTCCGCTTCGTAACAAGTTTACCAGGTCGTTATGGTTCATTCCTGGGTTTACCTCATAGCGTCCCGGCTTAATGTAAGCAGGATATTTTTTCTTTTCAGCCAGCCAGCGAAAACTTTTAGTATCCTCAACAATTCCGTTTTGGCTCAAGCTATCTATAACTTGCTCAAAACCGGCACCGGTAGGAATATAAATATAGGTACCACTTTCAATATTCGGAATATCGCCAAATATGCGATGGTACCAGGACCACCCCAATACTCCGGCAGTAATCAGTAAAGCAGTCAGGGTAATCATCAGGATGCGAACAAAGGAATGGTTAAAAAACTTTTTCATGTAGTAGTTTCCCTGGGATTAATGAGCTGATAAAAGAGTTCATCCATCCACACTCCAGACCTAAGTTGCCAGTCTTTCTTGGTACCAATGCGTTGGAATCCGGCTTGTTCAAAAAGCCTGATACTACCCGCATTATCTGCACCAATGTTGCAATAAAGCTGGTGCATATTTAGGGTGTAAAAAGCATACTCAATAAGCAGCGATAGGGCCTCTGCAGCGAAACCCTTCTCCCGCTCATCACTAAGTATTAAAATGGCGATGCCTGCCCTGCGATGTGTAGGGGAAAAATCAAAAAGGTCGATGTTGCCTACCGGCCGATTATCGTCCTGTGTGTGTATCATTAAGCGTAATTGCTTATCGGTATACAAGTCATGATTAGAATTCATGACATATTGTTCTAATAAAAAACGTGAAAATGGTTCCAGGGTATTGCTGACATGCCAGTGATCAATGTTGTTCTCCCATTTATATAAAAGATCAACATCAGCAGGTTCCAGAGCTCTAAGCACTAATTTCTTTCCTTTTATCATTTCGCATGCAATGTAATAAAGCCACGATAAATAGCAAAAAGATAGCGAAAAAAATTATTCACAGAAAGAAATTATTAGAATTCAAACTCTCCTTTAAACACAGCCTCTGCAGGTCCTTCCAGCCAGATATCAATGAATCCGTCTTCCACTTTTGCAAAGCGCACATGAAGCTTGCCTCCGGGAGTTTGCACTTCAAGCATGCTAAGATTTTTCCTGCTTTTTAAAGCCATCACTGCGGCAACTGCAACAGCACCTGTACCACATGACATGGTTTCGGCTTCAACACCACGCTCATAAGTCCGCATATACACTACATCCTGTTTCTTCTCCGCAAAGTTTACATTAATACCTTCTATCAGAAAACGATTTAAATTACGAATTTCCTGGCCTTCCTTCGCCACATTGTATTGATCGAGTTTTTTTACAAATCGCACAAAATGGGGAGACCCGGTGTCAAGGATGTAATCGTTATTCTCTATTTCAACCTCCTCAATATTAGACATCTTGACGCTTACCAGGGTTTGGTTTTCATTGGCACTAAGAATACGGCTTTGATGTTCACCGTCGGCACCAATAAACCGGGCTTCTTTCATTACAATACCCAGGTCATGGGCAAAAGCTGTAATGCACCGGGCCCCGTTTCCACAAAAACTGCTTCGTGAACCATCTGAATTAAAATAAACCATCTCAAAATCATAACCTGGAGATTCATTAAGCAAAATTAGTCCGTCAGCACCAATGCCTGTTCGCCGATTACATATGGTAGCAATATGCTCCCTGTCGGCATTAAATAACATCTGACGATTGTCAATCAAGATAAAATCGTTAGCTGCTCCATGATATTTGCAAAAATTGATCGTCATCTTTTTATGATTTATTGTATTTTTCCTTTAATGGCTCCAATGCCCTGAACTTTTCGCTTATTTCCAGTCGATAATCTTTTTGGCTGGTAAGTAAAAAAAATTGCCCCATATCATACACCAGTTCGCTATGCTCAAAATCATATATCCCAAACAAAATAAGCTTTTTATTCGACATTTTATAACCAGTGTAATTAACAGGAGATATCCAGAACTCTATGCGAAAAATACTGGATAAGTGTAATGAAGGATGCAGTTCATCAATAAGGAGGGAGTCCAGCATAGCTTCCCTTTTAGCAATGCTGTCAAGGCCTGAAACCCGTATGGTTTTTGCAAAGATCAATTCATCTTTCACAACTACAATTTCCTCCCTTTCCGCTATGGGATCAGTGGTTAGTTGCGCGCTATCCTTTACTAAACTGTCACGTTTTATCCCGGCATCATCAGCTATAGCACGTAAGTTTTCAGGCAGACTATCTGCCGGCTGTATGGTATCAGGTGGTAGCTTTTCTTTTTGCTGAGCAGGCAACTTATTCTCTATTTCCTTATTAACTTTGGGAACTATAATCGGTATTCTGCTAATAGTATCTGTTTTTGAGGAAAACATCTTTGAGATATATTTGGGCATTTTTTGGTGAATAAGGTGTTCCCCTTTATTGGTTTCCACATACCATATAGTAAGCACCGAGCCCGCTAGCATACCAATAAATATGCCCAGAATAAGTATCATGGTCTTATGTGCTTTGAAACTTTTCATTTTTCTACCGAAAAAGCATTTTTGCTGATGAGTTACTTAATTGTTGTTATAGACAAAGGTAATAACTAATATTGAATGGAGGATAGAAAATTGGAATGAATAGTTAGATATGGTAATCCTCTCGACGAGATGCAAAGGCGAAAAAGCGCGGGAATCCCAATACTTAACACCAAACTTTTTGCGACTTAGCGGCTTAACGAAAAAAAATGCAACATTCGATTTATTCTGTAAATTTGATCCATAATGTACAAAATGGTATGCTTATTCGCTTAATCCTTCTATCCATCTTTACCCTGAATAGTGTAATTGTCTATGCCCAGTCAGGCAGTTACGATACTTCAGCATCCGAAAAGCGCTTATGCTGGGTGGTTGGCGGAGGTGCAGCTGTTTATGCCCTTAGCATGACCGGACTCTATGGTTTATGGTATGCTGATTATCCTTCTTCTTCATTCCATAGATTTAACGACAATAAAGAATGGTTGCAGATGGACAAACTAGGGCATTTCACTACCGCCTATTATACTGGCAAAGCAGGGTATGAAGCTTTGCAATGGGCAGGTATCGCTGAGAATAAGGCCATTTGGTATGGAGGAAGCACCGGACTGTTATTCCTGACAACGGTAGAGATCTTTGACGGTTTCTCATCAGAATGGGGGGCCTCTCCGGGTGATATGCTGGCTAACATCAGTGGTACAGCCCTTTTTATTGGGCAGCAAAAACTTTGGGGCGAACAACGGATACTTTATAAGTTCAGTGTACACCGCAGCAAATATGCCAAGCTGCGTCCGGATTTGCTGGGTAGCAACTGGCAGGAAAGCTTGCTGAAAGATTATAATGGACAAACGTATTGGTTGTCATTTAATATCCATTCCTTCCTGAGAGAGAAAAGCTCATTTCCGCGCTGGCTAAATCTGGCTGTCGGATACGGCGCCGATGGTATGACAGGGGGTTTTAGCAATGCAACGGATTATCAGGGATACCCGACACCAGCATCAATACGCTATCGGCAGTTTTATATATCTCCGGACATCGACATCACCCGCCTGAAAACAAAAAAAGCTTGGTTTAAGCTGTTGCTGCAAGCAGCAGGTTTTATAAAATGGCCCCTACCGACAATTGAATACAATACCAAAGTCGGGTGGAAAGGGCATTGGGCATATTTCTAAAAAGACAGGCTGTATGATTTGTAAAAAATACTCTATGATGACAAGTCTGGCCCTTGCTGGTATTTGAGTCATCAAACAATTTAACAATGATTAACGCAATGAACCCTAAACAATCTACCTCAATTGTATGTTTGTGTTATATATGAATTTTACATCAATGAAAAAAACTACACTTTTGGTCATGTTGATGGTAGCTGGTATAAGTCTATCATCCTGTGGTCAGAATGAAAAGAAACACAATAAAATGTTTGAAATAAATAAAAGTGAGGAAGAATGGAAAGAAATCCTCACGAATGAACAATATACAATTTTACGCAAAAAAGGGACAGAAAGGCCTCATATAGGGAAATATCTGCATCACAACGAAAACGGCACCTATGTATGTGCAGCATGTGGCAATGAGCTGTTTAAAAGCGAATCTAAATTCGACAGTCATTGCGGATGGCCCAGCTTCGACAGTCAATTGGATGAAGGAAAGATCGTTACCCGCGAGGACCGCTCCCACGGCATGATACGTACAGAGATATTATGCGGAAAATGTGGGGGGCATCTCGGACACTTATTCAATGACGGCCCCACTGAAACAGGACTGCGTTATTGTGTGAATTCCCTTTCTCTCGATTTTAAAGATGAAAATGAACCTGCTGCTATTTTTAATAAACCCCACGACACAATTACCCTTGGCGGTGGTTGTTTTTGGTGTGTAGAAGCCGTATACCAGCGATTGCATGGAGTTATTTCGGTTAAATCAGGCTTTAGTGGCGGAGATGTTAAAAACCCGGCATACAGAGAAGTAGTGGAAGGGACTACCGGACATGCAGAAGTTGTGCAGCTGGTGTACGATAAATCCATTACGTCCCTGGATGAAATCTTAAAAGTGTTTTTTACGGTACATGACCCAACTACGCTCAATCGGCAGGGAGCAGATATCGGCACCCAATACCGTTCCGTTATATTTTTCAGGAATCCGGAACAAAAACATACTGTTGAAGAAATCATTTCTGAACTTACGAAGGCAAAAATATACAATGACCCCATTGTTACACAAGTGCAGAAATTTGAAGCTTTCTATAAAGCAGAAAACCATCACCAGAATTATTTCAACGACAATAAGAATCAACCCTATTGCCGCATGGTAATTCAGCCAAAAATCGAAAAATTTGAGAACGTTTTTAAAGACAGGTTAAAAAAATAAATATGCGGGCATACCAATAAATCTCAGGGGCTGTTCAACATGTTGACGGCCCCTGTTTTTTGCAATGAATTTTCTACCTTTACGGAAAAATCCCCCGGATGAGAAGGACCCCTCTTAAGAAAGAAAACATCATTCTGATCATCATTTTGTTAGGGGCAACCCTTTTGCGCCTTATTCGTCTGGATGGCTTTTCACTTTCTAATGATGAACTCAGTGCCCTTTACCGCACACGCTATGACACCATCAGGGATTTACTTCAATACGGTGTAAAAGAGGATTTTCATCCCGCCGGAATACAGCTCTTTCTGTATTTCTGGGTAAAACTTTTTGGAAACAATGCCATAATTATCCGTTTACCCTTTGCCATTGCTGGCATAATATCAACCTATATAACATGGCTGATTGCCAAACGATGGTTTAACCTTCCTGCAGCTATATTCTCAGCCTCAGCTTTAGCATTCCTGCAGTTTCCTCTCCTTTACAGCCAAATTGCGCGCCCCTATGCCAGTGGGTTGTTGTTTTGCTTGCTGGCAGTGTATTTCTGGACACTTATACTCTTCAATAAGGATAATTCAAGGCGGCAACAATGGATATATGCGATAGCTTATGCCCTGAGCACAGCTGCATGTATGTATAACCATTATTTCAGCTTCTTATTTGCCATAATTGTAGGAATTAGCGGGTTGTTCTTTATACATCGAAATAACTATTTGTATCTCCTTACCGGAGGTGCAGCAGCTGTTCTTTTGCATCTGCCCCATTTAAAAATCAGCCTGCACCATATGAGCAAAGGAGGATTGAGTTCCTGGCTTGGAAAACCCGGGAGTGACTGGTTTGTTGACCATATCCGGTTTATCTTCAATGAATCAGACTTCTTGTTTATGTTCTTTATGGTGATATTCCTGTTCTGTATTATCGTGAATCAGCGTAGTTTCCGGTTTACCATTTTCCGACGCCTCGCATTAACCTGGTTTTTTCTTCCCTTTCTAATTGCTTATTTCTATTCCGTTTATGTAAATCCTGTAATCCAACATTCCATCCTTCTTTTCTCCTTCCCTTTTCTTATCATGTTGCTGTTTTCTTTCTTTGATCAGAAACTAAACTGGGCAAAAATTTTCTTATGGTGTATATTTTTTATTCTGGGAATTTTTAATACTGTGAGCATTAACAACTACTACCACAAACAACATTTTGGGGAATTCAGGGACATCGCCAAAAAGATGGTTCAGTGGACAGAAGAATTATCTCCTGAAAATACCGATATAGCGGTACAGCTTAATGCCCCTTTTTATTTGCATTATTACCTTGATGAATATACAAAGCATAAACTCAATATTCTTCAGTATGAAAATCAGGGAGGACAAGATTATAAAAAACTCATTCATATTCTGGCAGACAGCCAAAAAGATTTTTTTATCTATGCCTGGACAAAACCGGCACCTATGGAAATTGATGACATTATCCGTGAATACTATCCGATATTGCAGAGAAGAATAAACTACGATGGTTTGTCTGAAATAAGCCTTTACGGAAGGGATACAAGCCAAACGGAGATTATTGGGCCGGTAGCTGCCACCAGGTATACCATGGACTTTGAAAACCCTGGCGCTGACTATGACACAGCATCTTACGACAGTGTGGAAGTCATTTCCGGAATATTTTCCATAAAGCTTGACAGCCTGCATGAATATGGCCCCAATATACGGATATATCTAAATCAACAAAATCTTCGCTTATATCATACCTTCAGGATCAGTATCCTGGCCCTTGAAAAAAAATTCAGTGAAGCACAAATCGTCTTTTCTGTTAGCCGGGCCGGAAACAATATTTTCTGGTCAGGACGACAGCTCAGGCATTTTATCTTTGAAGGAAAATGGGGACGTGCTTTCTTTACCGAGGAATTACCTGATATTGTTAAAAATGGGGACATGATTAATATTTACATTTGGAATGCAAACAAAAAGGAGGTTTGGATAGATGATATGAATCTGAGGATCTATGAAAAAACAACAGAATAAAAGAAAACAGAAAAAGGAAACCGTAAAGAAATTTAATCATAACTGGTCGTACCTTCTTTTGATCATAGCAGGCATATTGGTATACGGTCAGAGTTTGAATTTCGGATTTACCATTGATGATAAGATCGTTATCAGCGAAAATCGCAATGTACAAAAAGGCCTTGCTGCTGTTCCTTCTTTTTTTACCCATACAACTTTCTATGGTTTTGTTGACGGTGATGCTGATAAAACCTACCGACCGATAACCTTGTCAACGTATGCGCTGGAAATAAGCCTGTTTGGCCTGAATGCCGGCACCCATCATTTCTTCAGCCTGCTGTATTACCTGATTTTATGCCTGTTATTGTATATTTTGCTCAGCAAATACATTTTAAAGCAATACCACCCCCTGTTGCCCTTAATGAGTATGCTGGTATTCCTACTGCATCCCTTGCATACCGAAGTGATAAGCAACATCAAATCACGCGATGAAATTTTATGTTTTCTGGGATGGACAACCGCATTTATTTTTCTACTCAGGTACCTGCAACACAAAAAACACCTTTTCCTGCTATTGAGTGCGTTTTTCTATCTTTTTGCTTTGTTCTCCAAAGAAACGGCTGTTCCCATGCTGTTGCTTATTCCTATTGGGATGTATTTCTTTAGCAATGAAAGAATTAAAAGAATACTGATACTCTCAATTCCTTATGCCGGAGCTGTTATTTTCTTTCTGATCTGCCGACATTTGGTGGTCAGAGATATACACTCTGAACTAACTTACATTAACAATGCCCTTCTTGTCTTGCCGGTTTTCCCCGAACGCTATGCAATGATCTTCTATATATTGCTTTTGTATATAAAGCTTCTGTTTTTCCCACACCCCCTTTTATGGGATTACAGTTGGGGACATTTCGCATATAACAGCAGTGTGTTGATCCTCGGTGTTTTTTCTGTCCTGATCTACCTTGCTCTGTTTATGCTTGCCTTACATGGCAGTAAGCAAAAGAAACTTTATGCTTACTTAATATGGTTTTATATGATCAGCCTGGCCCTGGTTAGCAATGTTTTCATCATCATAGGTTCAACCATGGGGGAACGATTCCTTTTTATTCCATCATTTGCTTTCAGTATTGGATTGGTTCTCCTCCTGTTTAAAATATTCAAAATTGACTGGTTAAAAAAAGGCCTCTCATTACCCGGAAACTATTACCTTGTATTCATCCTTATCATTGTTCTTTTCGGCATAAAATCATATTCCCGCACCCGTGAATGGAAAGATGACTATACCATTACATCTGCCGACCGCAAATGGAGCCGTTCATATCGTTCACAGCTGAGTTACATAGAAGTACTTTACAAACAAGCTTCCTCACAAAGCAACAATATGCCGCTGTTTCAGGAAATGCAAACCCAGTTGAACAACCTCAAAAAAGACTATCCAAAAGAAAGCGAAGTTTGGTACCTCGATGGCCTGATCCAAAGCTCTCTGGGCAAAGCAGAACAGTCAATAAGATCATACCGTGAATGCCTGCGCCTCAATCCCGGCCACCTTAACGGCAAAAACAACCTGGCAAGCGTTTATCATGCCAACGGCATCATGATGTTGCGGAAAGGAAAACAACAGGAAGGCATTCAACATATTGACAATGCCATTGGTTTATTTCAGGAAATTATTCGCAAAAATCCAAAATACACCCGTGCTTACCTGAACCTGGCCAAGATATACCATTTCAGGCAGATAAATGATTCAGCAAGGTATTATTACCACAAAACCTTAGAGCTGGATCCCGATCAAAAAATCGCCCGGGAGAACCTGCAAATGCTGGATTCTACAAATAATTAGCGCTTACGCTTCGTAAAGAAAGACTCCTTTCTGGCATGTTTACCTACATCCCCGAGTTGACCAGCTATGCCCACATTAGCAGCAGCAAAACAATGCCAATGCTTGAATACCCGATGAAGCAAAGCGTTTAAAAAACCAGAATCAATGCAAGAATGAGTGTTCTTTTCACCCACTACCGCTTGTGGCACTTTGGTTGAATTCTGATACAATCTAGGAGGTATTGGTTAACAGCTTTATTTTTGTATTTTAGTAAACCAAACCAATAATACCGCTATGAAAAAAATTTCAATCCTCATTGTGTTTATAGCATTGCTCACCCCGGTATTTTCACAAGGGTATTTTAAAGCCGGCTATAATCTATCATGGTATGAGATGCCCAAGTTCAATGACCTGCTTGACCGATACAATATTACCCGCGACTGGTTAGATGAACAAATGGATCCCCTGGAATCAATGAGAGGCCTCCATTTCGGTTTTGGTGTACATGCTTCAGATTTTATATCCCTGGAGATGACCTGGACAGGCAACCACAATACCTATACAGCCGGAGGCATTCCGCTGGGATCTACCGATTATGCAGAGCGCTTCCTCAAAGTCAGGAACAACCTCTTTAATTTTGCCTTCCTTTATCATATCGGAGGACTGGGCCCGATTGCCTTCGGCTGGTCTTTTGATTTAGGCAACTTTAAAACCCTAACAAAAACCAATGATGACAATAAGTACGAAGAAATTGAAAGCAGCATGATACTTGGAAACAGTTTCCTGGCGCGGCTGAAAGTGCCTTTGGGTAGTTTAGGACTAGGTGTTACCGGGTACTATCACCTTCCCTGGCTGCGGGCTGATTTCTATGATACAGGATATGTTCTCGATAAAGCTAATTATACTAAGTTTCCTCTTGAAGATTATAAGCAAGGCCCCGTGCACTTTGGAGTCATGCTTAGCCTCTACCTTGGAGGATTTGACTAATTCACCCGGGAAGTAATCCACAATTTCTCAACATTAAGTTTTTTTGGGCAAATTCATTGTATTTTTAAGGACAGATACTGTCTTTTATGTGTAAACGAATAACCCTTTTTTTGTTTCTGTTGTTTTACGGCATCAGCCATATCCCAGCCCAGGAAGACTACTCTCTCATCCCTTACCGGGTGGGTTATCAATGGGGTTATGCCAATGCCCAAAAAAAACTGGTGATAGATGCTGCTTACGACCTTGCCAAGCCTTTTACGGAAGGTTTGGGACTGGTAGAGAAAAACGGCAAATACGGTTTTATAGATGAAAAGGGCCGCATACTGATAAATTTTATCTATGATGAAGCGTATCCTTTTCACAACAGCTATGCAATAGTTGCCATAAAAGGAAAGTATGGATTTATTGACACACAGGGAAACCCCATCACCCCTTTGAAATATGATAATGTCAGTATTTTCTCAGATAACCGTGCCGCTGTTGAAATCAGTGGAAAATTTGGATTTATTGATAAAAAAGGGAAAGAACTCACAAAGATTTGCTACGATAAAGTATGGAATTTCGACCAGGGAGTTGCCCTGGTCAGGAGGGGATCTTTTTGCGGTTTTATCAATGCTGACGGACAGGAAATCATCCCCTGCATCTATGAAAACGCTTCGTATTTTTTTGACGGACTGGCAGTGGTGGTCAAAGATGGCAAATATGGCTACATCGATCAAAGCGGCAAGCTGCAGATCCCTCACAAATTTGATGAAGCCTGGATCTTTCGCGACGGCTTGGCCTTTGCCAGGTCGGATGGTTATTTTGGCTTCATCGACAAAAAAGGCAGCGTGGTAGTGCCCTTTATTTATGATAATGTATACCCTTTCCAGGAAGGCTTTGCCGCGGTGTTAAAAAACTATAAGTGCGGCTATGTGAACACCAAAGGTGAAATGATCACTAAGCTGCAATACGACGATGCCGGATTTTTCCAGGAAGGCCTTGGACTGGTTAGCCAGAATAATCTGTATGGCTTCATCAATGCACAGGGACAGGAGGTGGTGTCTCCCCAATACGAGGAAGCTGAGCTCTTTAGCGAAGGCATGGCCCGGGTAGGGAAAGACGGAAAATACGGGTTTATCAGCAGCAACGGAGAACTTGTGGTTCCCCCGGAATACGACGATGCCTGGCCTTTTAAGAACGAGCGCGCCATCGTGGAAAAAGATGGCAAATATGGCTATATCAATACTCAGGGCGAAGAGATCATCCCCCTGAAATACGATGATGTAAATGATTTCAACAAGGGCTATGCCCTGGTAAAGGTGGATGGCATGCTGGGATATATTAATAAAAATGGTGTGGAGTTCTTCGAAAAATACCGTCCTGCCTCCGGCGATCACAAAACCGAGGATCAGGTCAGTTTAACCAATACCGTATCCCATGAAATCAATTCCGATATTTGCGGCACCGACTTTCAATTGTTCATTCAACTTCCTGAAGAATACTACCTGAGTAACAAATCCTTTCCGCTGCTGCTGCTGCTGGATGCCGGCGACAAGTTCGGGCTGGCTTCTGACATCAGTAAACTCTACGCTGATCAACAGGACATTCCTGCAGTTATTATTGCCGGCATTGTATTTAGCAGCGACTATAAAGAAGCGCGCACCGTAAAGCGCAATAAGTTCCTGACCCCCAGCAAGGATGCCGGAAACTTTGAATACATGGGCAATGGCAGCGGGCCGCAATTCCTGCAATCCCTGCAAAAAGAAATCCTGCCCCTGATCTTTAAGAACTACCGCATACGAAAAAACGACCTGTGTTTGAGCGGCCACCGGTTGGGAGGCTTATTCGCACTCTACTCCCTCTTTAAAAAACCCGATCTTTTCAATAAATACCTTGTGGTAAGTCCTGTCCTCGATTACGACAACTACATCATCCGTAGCTTCAGCAAGGAATTCAGTGCGCAGCTGCCTGCAAAGGAGATCCTTTTATTCCTTTCGACGGGCGATGAGGCCCCGGAAGCTTACCTGTCAGATTTTTATGAGTTTGTAAATGCATTGTCGCGCAAGCATTCAGAATACCTGGACGTGGAAGCCCTGGAGATAGGCGGAGAAAATGAGGGCAGCGTGTTTCCGGCTGCCTTTGGGAAGGGGTTGAGGAGAGTGTTTTATTGAGTCGCCAGCAATTTTTTCGAGAATTCG
This sequence comes from uncultured Lentimicrobiaceae bacterium, assembly GCA_964654725.1. Classification (GTDB taxonomy): domain Bacteria; phylum Bacteroidota; class Bacteroidia; order Bacteroidales; family CAZZLL01; genus CAZZLL01. Next base: position 38,346 of record CAZZLL010000029.1, read on the forward strand.
TGTTAAAAAATGAACAACAGAGCTATAAAACAAAAAAAAAGCTGTTTTCTTCACTTGAAAACCATGCTATTGCGCTACTGGAAGGCAAAATAGCTCTCTTTAATACGAACGACCCCCCCCTAACAAAGCACATTCAGCTTCTTTCCTGTTACTTCAAAAGATATTGGTGATTGCCCGCAAAACTCCCCGTCGATCTCAATAAAGGTCTCGGGGGCTGATTCAAGCTGCATACGCTTTGCAGTATAGGTCTCTACAAAAGGCAAGCGAATGAATTTTCCAGTGTACAAGCCCGGCACATTCCTGATAACATTCCATTTAGAGGTGTGCTTTATCAGGGTAACATCCATTAATCCATCATCAGCAACAGCATGGGGCAGTTGCTTCATCCCACCTCCATTGTAGCTGTTAATGCCGGCATTTAAACTATAAACCCGGGTTTGTATTTCCTTGTCATCAATTTCGATGGTCATAAGTGGACTTTTGTAACTCATCAGTCCACCAAACAAATGCTGCAAATACACCAACATACCTCCCCGGCCTTTATCCTTTTGCCTGTTAACCCTGAAATTCACATGGGCATCAAAGCCCATTCCGGCCATATTGCCCAGGTAACGATGAACCTGCCTGCCTTCTTTAATGTATTCAACACGGAGAATATCCTGCTTGCGGGTATTTCCTCTTTTGATGATGGCTGCAGCCTTCCTGTAATCAAAAGGAATGTTAAAGGAACGGCACCAGTCGTTCCCCGAACCCAATGGAAGCATTCCCATACTGAGCTGTTCCATTGAAACGTCTGATTGATCCAGCATACCATTCAGCACTTCATTCATCGTTCCATCCCCTCCTAAAACCAGAAAACGCCTGTAACCTTTTGCAATATATGTTGTGGCCAGTTCAATTGCATGTTCCCTTCTTTGTGTAAAAACTTCATCAAACGCTATCCCCTCATGCTTCAAGATGCCTGTTATTTTATGATATTCCCGCTTTGCCTTGCCAACACCGGCATGAGGATTTATTATCAGAAGATGTGTTTGGATCATGATTAAAATATCTTTTGATAAAAATAAAACTTTTCAGGGTATATTTTATCTTTGTATCTATTGGCAATTTACACAAAAATGAACGTAACTTCCCTGCAAAAGGGAGCAACAATCATTGAGATCAATATCAAAACATCCGCTTTCACGCCTCACATCACGGATATATTGCTTGAAGGCAAAGCCACAGAGGTAATGAAAGCTTTATATGACGAAATAAACTTTCAACTTAAAGACAAATCATGAAACAAAAACTACTATTTAGGCAAGTGTGGTGGGTAATCATGCTGGTTTTCATTTATTCAGAGGTAGAGGCACAGGAGAAAAACAGCAAGGAAGAACTGGATGATATGGTGGCCTATTTCGACAAGGCCCGCAAAGACTGGAATGTACCGGGCATGGCCATTGCCATTGTAAAAGACGACAGGATATACCTGGAAAAAGGCTTTGGCAAAAGGGATGTAAAAAAGGGGGGCAAGGTAGATGAGCATACCATTTTTGCCATTGCTTCCAATACCAAGGCTTTTACTTCGGCCTCCCTGGCTATATTGGTTGATGAAGGCAGGATAAGCTGGGATGATAAGGTAACGGATTACCTTCCCTGGTTTGAAATATATGATCCTTATGTTACGGATAATATGAAGATTCTTGACCTGCTTTGCCATCGCACCGGGTTAAAAACCTTCAGCGGAGATTTGCTGTGGTAAGGGAAATCAGCTTCTGACACACCTGTAATTATTTTTA
>CAZZLL010000030.1:0-39234 GCA_964654725.1 uncultured Lentimicrobiaceae bacterium
GCGCGCATTGCGAGGGGAAACATCAGAGATTTAAAAGAATTTAACCCGGAGAACTTTGATGCTTTATTGTTACCGGGAGGTTTTGGTGCAGCAAAGAATTTGTGTGATTTTGCGTTTAAAGGGTCTGAGTGTACTGTCAATCCTGATATTGAAAAGGCAATCAGGGATATGGCTGCAAAGAAAAAACCCATAGGTGCTTTATGCATTTCTCCAGTAATCCTTTCAAAAGTTCTGGGCAATATAGAACTTACTATTGGTCAGGATGAGCAAACCGCAAAGGCTATTGAAACCATGGGATCTAAGCACCTTAAAACAGGCCATGCTGATGTTATTCATGATAAAACGCATAATGTATTTACTACTCCCTGTTATATGCTTGATGCAAATATAGTGCAGATTGCAGAAGGAGCTGATAATATTGTGAAAGCTATCCTCAAATCATAATGAGAAGTATGAAAAGTATATTAAGATCCCTGGAGTCTTTAGCAGTATATCAACCTTTAGCGGGTTTTTTATTGCGGGTGTTGTTGTTTGTTTACATGTTGCTACAGTATTGGCATCGTTTGATTAACCCATCCTTTACCAGCGAAATTTATATCCTGGCCCTGATCAATGTGGGTGCTTCCCTGTTGATCCTTATTGATTTCTTTACACCCAGGTCATGGTTAACCCGATTATCTGCTCTGATACTGATCATTGTAACATTTACTGTGCTGATAACACTTTTGCTTTTGGATAGAAATATCAATGAAACTACAGGGGCACGGCTGTTGATCCTGGGAATTTCCTTTTATCTCCTAACATGCAGCAAAAAACGACCGCGGAGAATGGACGATGAAGATGACCCGCTCCCACTTATGATGCGATAAGCTGATTTGTTTATTACTTTTCGTATTTTTTCATTTTTTTTGTTTATGCTTAGAGCTTCTTAACTTTGTGATAATCATATTATTTATTAACATTTGGTATATTTCTATGTTAATAAATAATTATCATAAAATTATTTTTTCTTTATCAATTAGTTACATCTTTTCCACCTTGTCTTGTTAATAATTCCTTTTGCCTCTTCCTAATCTCTTATTGTATCTTGCATTATCTTTCAGGATAAGAAAGAAACGGAATCTGGTTTTTCTTTTTTAGATTCATAACGCACACTTAATCAGATTAAAACCTACTAATAATAAATGGAAGAAAGTTTATTTTCAACAGCAGCATCTCAGGTTTTGCATACCGAAACGAAAAGTGATTTTTACGATAATGTACTTGAGAAAAGGGTCAGGCCGGAAGTTCCTTCACCAACACTGGTAAAAAACAAACAGGAAGAATTGCAGGAAGATCTCAGGAAGAAGGAGGAAGCATTTAAAGAAACCCTCACCAGGTATACTTATGAGGAAGCCATAAAGGAATCCATAAAGTATTTTGATGGGGATCAACTGGCGGCCAGTGTTTGGGTGAATAAATATGCCCTGAAGGATTCAGACGGGATCATCTATGAATCGAATCCTGACATGATGCATTGGCGCCTGGCAAATGAAATTGCCCGTATTGAAAAGAAATATCCCAATCCCATTCCTGCAGAAGAATTGTATCAGTTATTTAAAAACTTCCGCTATATTATTCCACAGGGTAGTCCCATGGCTGGTATTGGCAATACGTTTCAGATATCTTCCCTGTCTAATTGTTTTGTGATCGGTAATGATGGGCCTTCGGATTCTTATGGTGGAATTATGAAAATAGATCAGGAGCAGGTGCAGTTGATGAAAAGAAGGGGTGGTGTTGGCCATGACCTCTCACATATCCGTCCTTATGGTAGTCCGGTGAAAAACAGTGCTCTTACCTCTACAGGTATCATGCCGTTCATGGAAAGATATTCCAATTCAACCCGTGAAGTTGCCCAGGATGGCAGAAGGGGAGCTCTCATGCTCAGTATCTCTGTGAAACATCCGGATGCAGAAAATTTTATTGATGCTAAAATGGAATCCGGAAAAGTAACCGGTGCCAACGTCTCCGTGAAGATAGATGATGATTTTATGCGTGCCCTTATTAATGGCACACCTTATAAACAACAATACCCGGTAGATTCAGACAATCCTACCATTGTTAAAGAAACCGATGCCCGCAAATTATGGACAAAAATAATCCATAATGCCTGGTCTTCCGCTGAACCCGGTGTTATGTTCTGGGATACTATCATCAGGGAATCCATTCCGGATTCCTATGCTGACCTCGGCTTCCAAACAGTATCTACAAATCCCTGTGGAGAGATTCCGTTATGCCCCTATGACAGCTGCAGGTTATTGGCCATTAATCTTTACAGCTATGTTGAAAATCCTTTTACAGAGAATGCTTCCTTTAATTCAGAGCTGTTTACATCACATGTAAGGTATGCACAGCGGATCATGGACGATATCATCGACCTGGAAATTGAAAAGATCGATAACATTCTCAAGAAGGTAGATGCAGACCCCGAGGATTATGAAACCAAACGCATAGAGCGCAAGCTTTGGGAAAAGATTCGGGCAAAATGCATTGCAGGCCGCAGAACAGGAATAGGGATCACTGCTGAAGGGGATATGCTTGCTGCTTTAGGTGTGCGGTATGGGAAAGAAGAAGCTATAAACTTTTCCGTTGAAGTGCATAAACTGCTTGCTATTGAAGCTTATCGCTCATCCGTTGAGCTGGCAGAACAAAGAGGGGCGTTTCCCGTATTTGATTTTGACAGAGAAAAGGATAATCCGTTTATTCAACGCCTGAAAGATGCTGCCCCTAAACTTTATGAGAATATGCAAAGGCATGGCCGCAGAAATATTGCCATGCTTACCATTGCACCTACAGGCTCTGTTAGTATTTGCACACAAACAACTTCAGGCATAGAACCGGTATTCCTGGTCTCCTATAAAAGAAGAAAAAAGGTAAACCCCAATGATAAAAATGTGAAAGTATCTTTTGTGGATGATGTCGGCGATACCTGGGAAGAATATAATGTATTTCATCACAATTTTGTTACCTGGCTTAAAGAGAAAGGATATAATGCGGAGGAGGTTGCCAAGCTGAATGATGCAAAACTGAAAGAAATCATTGCAAAATCCCCTTATTATAGAGCTACTGCCAATGATGTAGATTGGGTGAATAAGGTGAAAATGCAGGGAGCTATTCAAAAATGGGTAGACCATTCCATCAGCGTTACTGTAAATCTTCCAAAGGATGCAACAGAAGATGTAGTCAGCAAAATCTATAAAACAGCCTGGGAGAGCGGGTGTAAAGGAATGACCATTTACCGTGAAGGCAGTCGTTCGGGTGTATTGATAAGTGACACCGATAAGGAAGATAACGAAAATGATTTCAAGGAAACTACGGCCCCGCAGCGCCCGAAAAAGATGGAAGCAGAAGTAGTCAGGTTTCAGAATGATTATGAAAAATGGATCGCTTTTGTAGGTTTGTATAAGGACAAGCCTTACGAAATTTTTACCGGGAAAGCCGATGGTTTTATCGTACCGGGATGGGTGAGTAAAGGTCATGTGATCCGACATAAAGAAAAAGACAAACGGGCCCGGTATGATTTTCAGTTTGAAGACAAACAGGGATATAAGGTTACTATAGAAGGACTGTCGCGCTCATTTAATAAAGAATATTGGAACTACGCCAAGCTGATATCAGGAATATTACGTCATGGTATGCCGCTACCTTTTGTGGTTGAACTGGTTGATAACCTCGACCTCCATGTGGATTATATCAACACCTGGAAAAATGGTGTGGTGCGTGCTCTGAAGAAATTTATTCCGGATGGCACAGAAGTACCTGATACACAATGTCCTGAGTGTGGGAATGATCACGGACTCATCTATAAAGAAGGTTGCCTGTCCTGTGTGAACTGTGGGTATTCAAAATGTGAATAGTCTAAGAATATGCGTATTTCAGCTTTGCAAAAAGAGGGAGTTACTCAGCGAGTACAAGCACTTTATTCATAAGCACTTCAATAACGCCACCATTGATCTCAAAAAAGCTGGTTTTATTTTGTGGATCGATGACCTTCACCTTCCCTTTTTTCAACACAGAAATCATGGGTGCGTGTCTGTCCAGTATCTCAAAGGAACCGTCGATCCCCGGTAACTGTATAAGCTTCACATCTCCCTGGAAGATTTCTTTATCAGGTGTTATGATTTCCAGTTTCATCAATAACGGGTTTTAATTATTTGCTGTCTGCCAGGATTTTTTTACCTTTTTCAATGGCTTCTTCGATGGTTCCTACCAGGTGGAAGCTGGCTTCAGGATATTCGTCTACTTTCCCGTCCATGATCATATTAAAGCCTTTGATGGTATCTTCAATATTAACGAAGGTGCCCGGTAATCCTGTAAACTGCTCTGCTACATGGAAAGGTTGCGATAAGAAACGCTGCACGCGTCGGGCACGGTGTACCACCAATTTATCTTCTTCTGACAATTCGTCCATGCCAAGAATGGCAATAATATCCTGAAGTTCTTTATAGCGTTGCAGGATTTCCTTTGCTTTCTGTGCCGTTTTATAATGATCTTTACCGACAACATCCGGTGATAAGATACGTGATGTTGAATCCAGAGGGTCTACAGCCGGATAAATACCTAACTCCGATATCTTACGACTAAGCACGGTAGTTGCATCCAGGTGGGCAAATGTAGTAGCAGGGGCAGGGTCGGTGAGGTCATCAGCAGGCACATAAACTGCCTGAACAGATGTGATACTGCCACGCTTGGTAGAGGTTATTCTTTCCTGCATATTACCCATTTCTGTTGCCAGGGTAGGTTGGTAACCAACAGCTGAAGGCATACGGCCCAGCAGTGCTGAAACTTCGGAACCAGCCTGTGTAAAACGGAAGATATTATCAATAAAGAACAGGATATCTCTTCCGCCGGATTTTTCATCACCATCCCTGAAATATTCAGCCAGTGATAAACCGGAAAGCGCTACCCGGGCACGAGCACCTGGAGGTTCGTTCATCTGGCCGAAAACTAATGTGGCCTGTGATTTTGCCAAAGCTTCTGTATCTACCTTGGAAAGATCCCAACCACCTTTTTCCATGTCTTCAACAAATTCTTTTCCATAATCAATAACGCCTGATTCTATCATCTCACGCAAGAGGTCGTTTCCTTCCCTGGTGCGTTCACCGACACCACCAAAAACACTCAAACCGGAATATTTCTTAGCGATGTTATTGATCAGTTCCATAATGATCACCGTTTTTCCAACTCCGGCACCACCAAACAAACCAATCTTTCCACCTTTGGCATAAGGTTCGATGAGGTCAATCACTTTGATTCCTGTAAACAATATCTCTTTTTGGGTTGAGAGGTTTTCAAAAGCTGGCGGATCACGGTGAATAGGATAAGTATTTGTGCGGTCAACATCGCCAATACCATCAATGGATTTTCCAATCACATTAAATAGCCTTCCGCGAATGTGTTCACCCACAGGCATGGAAATAGGTTCTCCGGTAGCTATAACTTCCATCCCCCTTTGCAATCCATCTGTAGAGTCCATTGCAATGGTACGAATGGTGTTTTCTCCAATACCCTGCTGGCATTCCAATACCAGTATTGAACCATCTGTGTGTTTTACCTCAAGGGCATCGTAAATGTTTGGAAGAGATTGCTGATCTTCAAAAGTGACATCAATTACAGCTCCGATAATTTGGGAAATTTTACCTACACTCTTTTTCTCAGACATGTTTAATGATTAAATTTTGTGCAAATATATTCAAAAACGCATACTTATTAACAACCGAAAGGTATTTGTGTTGATACAAAATGCAGATAAAATCAAAAGTACAGCATATTGTTTCTTCAGCGAATCCAATGACTTTATTTTTTAATTTTGACCTCAATAACGGATCAGGAGTGTCGGATGAAGATATATCAAGATATTACCGAAGTGGCAGGACTTGTTGAAAAGCCTGTGGTGACCATGGGTACCTTTGATGGAGTGCATGTAGGCCACCGGAAAATTCTGCAGCAGTTAATAAAGTCTGCCAAAAAGGAAGGAGGAGAATCAGTGGTAATCACCTTTGATCCTCACCCGCGTTTGGTTTTAGGAATGGATGCCGGCAAACTCAAATTTATCAATACACGTAAAGAAAGAACAGTTCTGCTGGATAAATTGGGTATTGATCATCTTATCATCATACCGTTTACTAAAGTTTTTTCCACCCTTTCTTCCAGGAATTTTATTCTGAAAGTTCTGGTGCAGTGTATGAAAATTCATAAAATTATTATTGGATACGATCATCATTTTGGGCGCGACAGAGAAGGAAATTTTGAATTATTGGCGGAAATGGGAAAGAAGCACCAATTTATTGTAGAGGAAATCCCCGCCCAACTTGTGAACGATATTGCTGTAAGCTCAACAAAAATCAGGAAAGCACTGGCATCAGGGAATATCAGTAAAGCCAATGAATTATTAGGATATGATTTTCCGATGGAAGGAAAAGTTATTCAGGGTAGAGGGATCGGCAGAAAGCTCGGTTTTCCCACAGCAAACATCCAGATCATTGATCCCCATAAACTGATACCGGTAAACGGGGTATACGCTGTTTGGGCCTTCTTAAAAGGGAAAACCTATCCGGGGATGCTCAATATTGGCTACCGTCCCACATTTAATGATCGAAAAGAATCCATTGAAGTCCATATTATTGATTTCGAGGGATATATTTATAATGAGGAGTTAAAGATATCCTTTATTAAGAAAATCCGGGAGGCGAAAAAGTTTAGTTCTCCTGATGCTTTGAAGAAACAATTGATTGAAGACCGGGAGGAAGTCAGGCACCTCCTTAAATACCCTGCTGAATGAAAGCTTTTGTTAGTTTGATTTTGTGGTGTAATCTTTTTTTATGGGGTTACAGCAGTGCACAGGAGATTCCCCTTGATAGCATTCCATATGAAGGCTATACATCTATGGAGGATGCCGCTAAAACCCCCCTGGAGGTAAAAATACTCAGCTTGCACAAAGCAAAGCTGAAAGAATTTCCCCTGGAAATTTGTCAGTTCGAAAATCTGGAAGTGCTGGATCTTAGCCGAAATAAAATCAGGGAGTTGCCTCCAGAAATTGCTAGCCTGAAGAATTTGTGGAAGCTGGATGTGTCGTCCAATAAGCTGGAAAACCTTCCTTCGGAGATTGGGCAGTTGACAAATTTAAGGGAGTTGATCATCAGCCGGAACGATATCCTTGAATTACCGGTGGAAATGGGCCTGTTAATGCAGTTGGAATACCTTGACCTGTATTCGAATTACATTATCGAATTGCCTTCAAGCATGTATAATTTAAGAAATACTTTAAAGGTTCTGGATATGCGCGGAATCAGCATGAACAAGTTCGAACACGATCAGGTAAAAAAACTACTGCCTAAAACAAAGATATTCTTATCAAAGGCTTGCAATTGTCATTAATGGCCTTGTTAAAAATGGATTTTATGATAATCAAAGGTCATGTTATTCCTGAGTTCATTGATTTTTTTTGCCAGAATCAAGAAAACCCGCAATTTGTTTTTTGCCAGCCACACAATAGCATCCTGATTGTTATTTGTTGCATCAGCGAATGTCACCAGAAGCTTATAATTATGATTTAAGAGCCATTCTCTGGCTTTTTCCTGTTTATCTATGGCGTGGTCGAGGGCAGCAAGGTGGGTATATTTGTTTTTCATCAGCCATTCCCAGGCTTCTTCACTGCCCCGAATAGATTGAGCCAGGGCGGCAAGCTCAGGATAGCCGTTTTTTAAAAGCCAGTTCAGTATTTCTTCATTGCCAATGATGGCTTCGCCAAATGCAAGTAATATTTTTACCGGATAGTTTGTCATATAGATAAAAGTACAAATATTTCAGGAGAAAACACGGACTTCCAGGCCGGCGGATCTTGCTAAATCTGCTATGCGTTCAAGCTCTATCAGGGGTATTTTCTCAAGGCCCTCAAGGGGTGTGGCACGGGCAATGGGATAGATCATTACATATTTCGGATTGATTTTTTTTAATTGATCTATCCAGGCATGTAACTCCTCAGGACGCGTATTGTTGATGCGTTGGCTATTAATAAAGCCTCGCAGGAATAAGGTTTGAATGATTAGTTGTCCGTTGAATGCCTTCAGTTTGTTCATGATCGCTTCCGGTTTTACGGAAGGAACAGGCTGGTTGATGAGGTGAAAACTTTTTTCCAGTGCGGTATCCAGCTTGAGGACATTGTTGTCAACTTTTAGAAGTGCTTCAAATACATCCTGCCGGTGAAGCATGCTTGAATTTGAAAGGACAGTGATTTTACTTTCTTTTGATAGTTTGTCCCTGACATCAATGGTATCTTCTATGATTCCTGAAAACCCTGGGTGGAGGGTTGGCTCTCCGTTCCCGGCAAATGTAATGTTATCAGGAGGGATGTTTTTTTCGAGCAGAAGGTGTAGTTTTTTCTCAAGGGCGGCTTTAATATCTTTTCTTTCCGGAAGCCTGATCTTCTCAGAAACTACTTTATGTGCCCAGCCACATTCGCAATATACACAATTGAATGTACAGTATTTATAGTCGAGGGGAAGTAAATTAACCCCCAGGGAAAGCCCAAAACGTCTGCTGTTTATCGGGCCGAAAACAATCTTATCAAACAAAAATCCGCTCATACAAAATTAAGCTCTGACACGCTGCAAAATTGAATAAAATCTTTCAGCAAGATTGAAAAAAAATGATTTATTTTTTAAAGCCTTGCATTTAATCTTCTTGTGCAAGATGAAAATTGTTACATTTGAGTGTATAAACAGGGGAGAAGTCTAAACCGACTTTATGAGTGTTTTAAAAGAAATAAAGGAACCATTAAAAGAGCATTGGAACAATTTCGACAGGATTTTCAGAGAATCCATGAAAAGCCCGATTCCTTTGTTGAACAGGGTAACACGTTATATTATTAAGCGCAAAGGCAAGCAAATGCGGCCTATGTTTGTTCTTTTGTCAGCTGATTTATGCGGAGAAGTGAATGAATCTACTTATCGTGCAGCCAGCCTGATTGAATTGTTGCACACAGCCACACTTGTTCATGATGATGTTGTGGATGATTCTAATTTTAGAAGAGGTTTTTTTTCTATTAACGCATTATGGAAAAATAAGATAGCGGTACTTGTAGGAGATTTTCTATTATCAAGGGGATTGATCATGGCAGTAGATCATGAAGAATTCGAATTGTTGAAAATTGTTTCGGAAGCTACCCGGGATATGAGCGAGGGTGAACTTTTGCAGATTGAAAAAGCCCGTAAGCTGGATATTAAAGAACCTGTTTATTTTGATATCATCAGAAAAAAAACGGCTGCCCTTATTGCTGCTTGTTGTGCCAGTGGTGCATCTTCGGTGAATGCCTCTCCTGATAACATCCTGAAGATGAAAATGTTTGGTGAAAAGGTTGGCATTGCTTTTCAGATAAAAGACGACCTCTTTGATTATGAAAGCAATGGCATGACCGGAAAGCCTGAAGGAATTGATATCAAAGAGAAAAAGATGACCCTGCCCCTGATCAATATGCTGAATCACTTAGATTACCTTGATAAACGAAAGGTTATACGTATTGTGAAACATCATAATCAGAATCCTGAAAAGGTGGCTGAAGTGGTGGCTCTGGTAAACCGCAGCGGAGGAATTGATTATGCAAGGGATAAAATGATGGCATTCAAAAGGGAAGCGTTGGAGATGTTGGATGATTTCCCGGAAGGTGTGTCCAGGGAATCCTTAAGAAAATTAGTAAGTTTTACTGTTGAAAGAAAACGATAAACAGCTCGTGTTGAATTTCTATATTTGTCTTTCAAAAAAATGTTTTATGAGGATTATTTTTGCTTTGGTATTCACTTTTGCTTTAGCCTTTTCATTATCAGCTCAAACCTGGGAGAAAGAAGTTGCCTACTGGGATAATGACCAGATGGCTACCAGGGGATTTTATAAAAACGGGAAGAAAGATAGTTTGTGGACTTTCTGGCATAAGAATGGCCAAAAGTGGCGGGAAGGCCATTATGATAATGATAAAAAAACCGGTCACTGGACGCATTGGTATGAAGATGGTAGTATCTGGAAAGAGTATGACACAGAGAATGGCAAAAGCATTAGCTGGCATGAAAACGGCCAAAAGATGGAAGAAGGCGATATTAAGGATGGAAAAAAATACGGGCTATGGAGGAAATGGCATCCAAACGGACAGAAAAAGGAGGAAGTGCTTTATGTGGAAGGAAAGAAAGAAGGTTTGAAAAAATCATGGTTTGAGGATGGTGTGTTCCTTTTCAAAGGAACCTATACGCAGGATAAACTGAATGGCTATGTATGCTGGTGGCGTTCGAACGGGAAGAAAGAGATGGAGGGCAGGATCATTCAGGACCTGCAGGACAGTACCTGGAGTTTTTACCACGAAAATGGTCAGACAGGCAGCACAGGTGATTTTTTAAAAGGCGAACAGCATGGATTGTGGACTTACTTTTACCCTTCAGGAGAAAAATGGAAGGAAGGCCATTACGACGAAGGTAAGCGTACCGGGAAATGGATCACATGGTATGAAAGTGGGCAAAAAGAACATGAAGGCACTTTTACAGAAGATAAAGAAAACGGTGAATGGATAAGCTGGTATGCTGACGGACAAACCAAGGACCATGGATACTTTCTGATGGGCAGTATGGATGGAAGTTGGGAAGGATATTATCCGAATGGCAGAAAGAAATATAAACATCATTATAAGGATGACCTGAAAAATGGTGAATCGGAGTTCTGGTATCAAAATAGTAAGCAGAAACATGAAGGAGCTTATTTGGAAGGACAGAAAGATGGCAAATGGACAGAATGGTTTGAGAATGGCCAGCTTAAAGAAAAGGGCAGTTATTTAAAGGGATTAAAAAATGGAAACTGGGTTTTTTATGATGTTTATGGCGTGAAGATCAAAGAGCAGAATTTTGAAGAAGGCCGTCCTCACGGTAAATGGGTAACATACTATGGAAACGGAAAGAAAAAAGGGGAAGGGGCTTATATTGACAGAAAAAAAGATGGTAAATGGATCTACTGGGACCCGAACGGAGAGGTAATCTATAAAGTTGTTTTTGATGAGGGAGTAGAAAAACGGGTTATTGTGGATGCGTCAAAAAGATAGTTTATTCTGCCTTCTGTAGGGTGAATCCAAATGTTGTTCCGACACCAATTGTACTTCTCACATTAATTTGTTGGTTGTGGGCTTCAATGATGTGTTTTACAATAGACAAGCCCAGTCCGGTGCCGCCCTGGGCGCGGGAACGGCCCTTGTCCGTCCTGTAAAAACGTTCAAAAACCCGCGGAAGATCATCCCGGGACATACCCTGCCCGTTATCCGTAACCTCAACAAGGATATGCTGGTCCATGTCGAAAAAACTTACTTTTGTTTTCCCGTTTTTCTTATTGCCATATTTTATTGAATTATCGATGAGATTGCTTAATACCTGCCGTATCTTTTCTTTGTCAGCAATAACATAAATAGGACGTTCGTAATTCTTTGCCTGGTATATGGTAATTTGCTTTTTACGGGCTTTGATTTCGTAAAATTCTAAAATTTCTTTTGTAAAAGATTGCAGGTCGAATTTTTCAATGTTGATTTTGAATTCTCCCGATTCAAGTTGGCTGATAGTATCCAGGTCCTCTATGATATCGATCATCCGGTTAACGCTTTTTTCTGTTCTGAGGAGATATTCCTTGTTGACATTTTCATCTTCCAAACCGCCATCCAGGAGGGTTAAAATATATCCCTGAATATTGAAGATCGGCGTTTTTAATTCATGGGATACATTGCCAATAAACTCCCTGCGGAAGGATTCCATTTTCTTCAGCTGGTCAATTTCTTTTTTCTTGTCCAGGGCCCATTCTTTAACCTCTTTATTGACTTTTTCAATGATATCAGAATTGTATTGGTGCTTTTTGTCGTCTTTTGAAACTTTGAAGCTATGTATGGTTTTGTATATCAGTCGGATTTTCTCATATACAAATTTTTCAATGGTGTATTTAATAATGAAATAGGAGAAAACAAACAATCCAACATTATAAATAACCAGCAAAAGTATACTGAACTGTGAAGAGGGAAGGCTAAGAATCACGTACAATACCGAAAAAAAAAGATTGATGAGCAGGGTAAGATTGAAAGCCAGTCTGCGCGGGTCTGAGCTAAACATTACATTTTAAATTTATAGCCAACACCTTTGACTGTTTTTATGTGTATTTCGCCCAGTTTTTCCCTTAATTTCCGAATATGGACATCAATGGTCCTGTCTCCAACAATCACATCGCTGCCCCAGACTTTATTAAAGATTTCCTCGCGTGAAAAGACTTTATTGGGTTTTGATGTCAGCACAAGTAAAAGTTCAAATTCTTTTTTTGGTAAAACAATTTCTTTATTGTTTTTAATAATGACATACTTTTCAAGGTCGATTGTAAAGTCTTTCAGTTCCAGCAACCTGGGTGCCTCTTCTTTATTGTTGTTTGTCCGTCTGAGCCAGGCTTTTACCCTGCTGAGCAACACCCTGGGTTTAATGGGTTTTGTGATATAATCATCGGCGCCGGCATCGAATCCGGCAATTTGAGAATATTCTTCCCCTCTGGCGGTCAGAAAAACAATGATGGCATTCTGAAGGTCAGGAAATTGTTTCATTTCCCTGCATGTTTCTATGCCGTCAAGTTCGGGCATCATCACATCCAGGATAATTAAATGAGGTTTAATCTCTTTGGCCATGCTTATTGCCTGCTGGCCATTGTAACATGAAAAAACCTGATATCCTTCTTTTTTCAGATTATAACCCAGAAATTCTACTACATCCTTTTCATCATCAACCAGAAGGATTTTATACTGATGTTTATCCATGGTTCCTAATAATCAATTTTGCGGTGTTAGGCAAAAAGCAAACTTATAAAATTAATTCTGAGCCGCTTGTTAAACACAAATTTAGTTAATTGCTAAAAATAGCAATTATTTTTCTTTTATTATCAAAACTGAAAATAAATAAAGGGTTGTAAATCAGAAGTGATAGATTGATAAACGATAAATACGGTGATAACGGCAAGAATAATTTTAATGTATACAGGGGTAAAAATGAACCAGTCGGTATATTTTTCTTTAAGAGAAACTGGCAACCAATGCACCACAAAACCCAGTATCATGATCAGGAACACATATTTGTAGGAAAGGATCATTTCGGGAATTAGGGAAAAATCCCAGGCTGTTCCAATCTGAAGGAGCATATTATTGGCAATTTCCATAGTTTCCGAGCGGAACCATATTCGTGTAAAGGTTATAAAACTGAAGGTTATAAAGACTTTCCAGAGATGTACCGGCCAGGTTTTCAGGTGTTGATAGGGGCTGATTCGTTTCCAGTATTTATACATGATTAGCCCGACCCCGTTGAGACCTCCCCAGATAACGAACTGCCAGGAAGCTCCGTGCCACAGCCCTCCCAATAGCATTGTCAGCATCAGATTGATATTGGTGCGTGATTTGCCCATTCGGTTTCCTCCCAGGGGTATGTAGAGATAGTCTTTCAGCCAGGTTGAGAGAGATATATGCCAACGTCTCCAGAAATCCCCCACGGAATTCGCTTTGTAGGGTGAATTGAAGTTTGCCGGCAACCGGAAGCCCATCAATAGAGCCACACCAATAGCTATGTCGGTATATCCTGAAAAATCACAATACACCTGTAAAGAGTATCCGATCAGTGCCATGAGGTTTTCGAAGCCGCCATAGCTTAGCGGATCGCCAAACACACGATCCACGAAGTTTACTGCAATGTAATCTCCGATTAGAATTTTTTTTATCAGGCCTTTTAGAATGATGAAAATTGCATATCCGAACTCCCACTTGCTTAATTCAAATTTTTTATACAATTGCGGAATAAACTCCGATGCCCTGACAATGGGGCCGGCAACAAGCTGGGGGAAGAAAGATACGTAAAACCCAAAATCCAGCAGGCTGTTTACAGGCTTTACCTTGTTGCGGTATATATCCACAGAATAACTAATGGTTTGAAACGTAAAGAAGGATATCCCAACAGGAAGCAGGATCTGCGATACCTTAAAATGTGTCCCCGTAGCATCGTTCATCCAAACTGCCAGCCAATTAATGACCTGGCGATCCGCATTGAAAATATGGTTAAAGGTATCTGTAAAGAAATATGCATATTTAAAATAACACAATAATCCCAGATTAACAAAAACACTCAGGGCCACCAGCAGCTTGCGGTGTGTTGGATTTTTGCTTCGGTAGATAAATTGCCCTATGTAAAAATCGGTGAGGGTGGAAAAAATCAGAATAAAAAAGAAAAATCCACTGGATTTATAATAAAAAAAAAGGCTGATTAAAAAGAGGTATGTGCTTCGGCTTATTCTTTTATTGTACAAAAAGCTATAAAAGGTCAGCACCACAGCGTAGAATGCCCAGAAATAGAAGCGTGTAAAAAGGAGGGGCTCCTTTTCATTGTACAGGAATATATTTTGTAAATAATCTAAGGTTCCCATACGCCTAATTTCTCGTGTTGAATAGTGTTTTCAATATACTTGTCCAGGGATTTTATAAGGGCATTATAAAAAAGATCTCCTATCAATATATAGCCCTCTTTGGTAAAATGTATCTTATCCCGTTTTGCCAGGTTTAGCCTTTGCCAGGATAATATGGAATTCAGGCCTCCCATTACTTCAAAAAGATCCCAGACAGCTGCATCATACTTCCCTGCCAAGCTAAGCATGCGTTCCCTTACTTTCAGGACATTCTTATTAGTATATCGCCTATAAAGATAACTATCGTTATTTACAGTAAATATGATCGGAACATTGGGGGCAATGTTGCGGATACGGGCAATGAGGGAATCATGGTTTTGTTCAAAATATTCCGGGTCAAAGCGCCGCGAATAGGCATCGTTGATACCTATGCTGAAAATGATAAGATCGGGACTGATCACTTCCAGATGGTCTTCAAGCATGGTGCATCGTAAATATGACGGCACGCTGGCACCGTTCACACCTATACCATGATATACAATTCCGGGATCATTTGTTTCAGGCAGCATGCCATACAATGTAAAAGAAGTTTGATGGGGGTGGTTTCTTTTTATAACGAATTCTACTGAATCAATGTAGGATTCCAGTATAAATTCTGTATAACCGTTTTCGAAGTGTTTGACTTTATGATAGCTTACATGTGGGTTCAGTATTTCAATGTCTGTGTTGTTGCTGTCCATTGCACAGAATACCTTGATCCGATTGAATTCGTAATGGATATAGTCTTTCTGTTGTATCCATTTAAAGCTGGCAGTTGAATCATAGGTTGTGACACTGTACCCGCTTAATCCGAGTGGGCAATGCCTTTTACGTTGTGTGTTTTTACAGTATTCCCATTCTCCCGTATGTCGAAAACGGTAGTTGGCAGGATTGTTTGAGTTGGCAATATTATATGGAAAAATAAGCCCGCGGCCGCCGTTTAAACCAGGCATAATGGCTTGTATTCGCTGCCTGACACGTCCGGAAAAAACATCGGCCTGAATGTGGGATCCTCCGAAGTGGACAATGTGTATTTGACGATCACCTTTTGAGATCAGTGTGGTTAGGTGTTTAAAGAAGGGTGTGAATGATTGGCTGTCACCGTAAAATTTGAGGATATTTTCTTCGTAATTTATGACCTCATATTTAGCAATATCGTAGGGATAATCCTGAGCACCAGAATTAAAACATAGCAAAAATAGGATTCCGCTCAGGTATCTTCTCATTGGGATATTGCTATTTCTTAATGCTGTCATGTTTGATTTTCGTCTTGCTATTTATTTGCTGTTCGTTAAATTTTTTAAATTTATCGCTTGTTTCGGTTTCCGGTTTAGAAGCATTTTTGGCAGACTGGTTATAGAGGTTATATTCATAGATTAGCGCATTGTAGAACATATTTGCAATAATCCGGGCTCCTGTGGGGAGAAAATGGGTAAAATCTTTACTTGCCAGGGGAGGTTCGGCAAACACCCAGCTTGGCATAGAATTTTCTCCGCCCATAGCTTCATACATATCCCAGTAAGCGCAGCCGGCTTTCATACTGGCTTCTTTCAGGGCATCCCTCACTTTTTCAAGATGTGGATAGGTAATATATTGTTCCTTATGTTTTGTAGACATATCCGAAACACCGATGACCACGATGCGAACCCCGGGTATCAATTTTTTAAGGCGCAGGAGGTTCGAATAGAACCAATTGCCATAATTTGTAACTTCTTTGTCTTCTTCAATATAGGGCATCACATTTCCTCCAAACTGCAGTATCAGCATTCTTACATTCAGGCTTTTATAGAAGTGCGATAAATGCCCAAAATCCTGGCGGGTAAAGATAGTTCCGGCACTGCCCCTTAAGGGTATGTTATCTATTGCAATACCACCTAATCCGTCAAGGGCGATACCATAAATATCCGGACTGTCGTTGCCTTTAAAGACCAGCTTAACTTTTGTTGGCGGGGTGTTAAAAACAACGGATACATAATCCAGCAAAGTTCCGCCCGGGAGGCTGTCGTTTTTTATGAGCTCATCGTCGGCATATACTTCCAGTAAGACGGGCAATTTATTGTTACCATAGAACAATTTCAATTGATCAAAGCGCTTCGCAGGCCCATATGCACTATTGGATTTTTCTAATATAACCCAGGCTTCATAGCTGATGCTGTCAACAATAGCAGTATCCACCTGCACAGGAGCATAACGGCAAAAGCTCATCAATGCTCCATAGCGGTTATGCTGTACCGATTCATCCTTCTTTCCGAAGCCTGGATATCTTTTCCAGTTGGGTGAAACTGCCCTCTTTATGCTGAAAGAAGGCGCAACTTCAATTATGGGTATCAGCCCCGGCCCATAACCTCCGAAAGCATAATGCAGGCGTGAACGAATAAAAGATGTGATCCGGTCCCCTTCAATCTGGGAATCTCCATAGTGTAATATGCGCAAGGGTTTTCCGTACGATGGCGCAGATTTTAATGCCCTGAATACGGGGTGCAATAAATCTTTTTTGCTTCTCGGAAACACAAAATGCTGCATGTTAGCGATTAGTTTTTCAGCATCTGCGCGAATTGTATCACATGTGCCATCAGCGACAGTCTTTAAACTCAGTGTGTCTGCTTCAGGATCAGTATTTACAATATTTGATATGTCAGCATATTCTACTTTCTCCGGGAAGAATATATCTTTCAGGGAGGGGAAGTGCAGGCTAAAGTCCGTTTTGATCATTATTCCGTCTTTCGGAAATACCAACGATATGAATGCCAGAAGAGCCAGAATACTTAAAAAGAATATCAGGATTTTTCTCGGATTCATAATATTTTAAGTCTGGGGGAATTACTTTCTCTTTATTTTAAGTTTTTGTCCCGGTTTGATGCTTTTCGGATCTTTGATATTATTTAATGACATAATATCTGATTCACTTACTCCCTGAAATTTTTTAGCGATTGTCCAGGGTGAATCCCCGGATTTAACCGTATAGTAGACATAATTATCTGAATTTGAAGCGGTAATATTTGTTGGACTCGTTTTTTTTGCAGCAACCGTTTTTCCGATACTTTTCTGTTTATCCTCAAAGCTCATGCTGGTAAATTTTTTGTAATAGGACGCTTTGCTGTCAGGTACGTATATCACCAATTTTTGTCCTGCGCGGATAAGATTTCCCCGAATATTATTCCAATAGCGAAGGTCGGCAGTCTTAACATGAAACCAGCTGGAAATATATCCCAGGTTGTCACCGGATTTAATGGTGTAATTGATGGCGGCCATATTATCACCCGGTGGATCCGGAACATATGCATCTCTGCTAACAGGTGTTTTAATCACATTTTTGTACGGATCAAAAAACACCGAATCTTTATAATGGTAAATGGTTTCTTCATTGTCCAGAAATACATTCGTCATGTTAGCCGGAATGAGAAGGGGATATTTTTTATCGCCGCCCGGAACAATGTCTTTTCGGTATTGAGGGTTCATGTCCCTGAGTTGTTCAACAGGAATATCCAAAACTTCTGCCACCTGTTTCAGGTGTAATTTTTGATCAATCATGATGGTATCAGTCATAAGGGGGAGTACAACTTTACGTGGATTCAGGCGGTGAAAGTCGTAATAGTACATAACATAGGTGGCAGCGATGAAAGCAGGCACATAACCGCGTGTTTCCCGGGGCAGGTAAGTATAAATTTCCCAGAAATCCATGCTTCCTCCTGATCTTCGGATGGCTTTATTCACATTTCCCGGGCCACAATTATAGCTTGCAATAGTGAGATACCAATCCTGGTAAACTTCATACATATTCTTCAAATACTTTATGGCAGCTTCGGTAGATTTTTGGGGATCACGCCGCTCATCTACGAGTGAATTGACTTCAAGTTTGTAAAGTTTTGCGGTATGATACATGAATTGCCACAGTCCTGTTGCTCCCATACGGCTAACAGCTCTGGGATTCAGCGCTGATTCAATCACCGGCAGGTATTTGAGCTCGAGAGGCAATCCTTCAGCATCCAGCATGGATTCAAAAAGCGGGAAATAATACTCTGATAATCCCAACATGATTTCCACACTTTTACGTCGCTTCAGGGTGTATAGATCAATATAGGATTTAACCTTATCATTATACGTCATGGGAATGATGGCCGGTAAATTTTGCAGCCTACGTATATATACACTGTCAGTAAAAACTGGGATCTCATCAATAGCTGAATCCAGTGATTCATAGTCAGTGTACATGCTTACTGAATGCTTGATATACCATATATTCATCATGCTGTCGATATGGTTCAGGAATTGTTGCTCTTCTGCTCTCACGCTGTCATTCACTTCTATGCTGTCGTTATGGATGGCCCATGCATAGGAAGAGAACAGGATGTAGCTGAACATTAATAGTAGTTTTTTCATTCCTTCTGATTGTCAAATTAGTTCATCATATGCAAAATAAACAAAAACTTAAGTATGAAAGTAAACCCTCAAAAACTTTTGTATTAAAACTTCTTAGGATTAGCTGATGGGTTTTGCAGCCGGCAAAATTATGGCCCCGGAAAAGTTAATGAAATGAATGTTTATTTTGCCCTGCCCATAGGTCGCCTGAACCAGGAAATTGTGAAGGAATTAAAAATCAAATGGTCATGTCACTACAGAAACTATAACTTTCGTTGTAACTGACCATTACGCTGAATGGAAAAAATTACAACGTTAATCGGGCTCTATTGGTTACCGGCTTTTATTGTGCAGGTCTCTGTTTATTGATAGTCTTTTAAGCGTTTCATGAGTTTCTTGCGAGAGAAAAAGATCCTGCTCTTTACTGTTCCTATTGACAGATCCAGCTTTTCAGCAATTTCTTTGTACTT
Organism: uncultured Lentimicrobiaceae bacterium; assembly: GCA_964654725.1. GTDB lineage: Bacteria > Bacteroidota > Bacteroidia > Bacteroidales > CAZZLL01 > CAZZLL01. Next base: position 19,338 of record CAZZLL010000030.1, read on the forward strand.
AAATCCTTGTGTATGCATTTCAAAAGGTACCCGATATTCTTTTTCCAGTGCCTTGATGTTTTTAGTTATTTCTGCTGCGTTGTATGTAGAATCCGGCTGTGCAAACTGCGATTTTTTTGAGTTATTCAAATAGTATAAATCATCTGTGGTGTCAAGTATCGTGCTGGCTTTTAAATTTCTTCTGTAATTATTTATGAAGGTGTTTTTCATGATAGTATATACCCACGCCTTGAAATTGGTATTCGCTGCAAATTTACTTCTGTTTGAAAGGGCTTTTACAAATGTATCCTGTACTAAATCATTTGCTTCTTCTCTATTTTGAGTCAGGCGCTGTGCAAAATATTCTAATCTTTCCTGCATGTTGATAAGTGCCTGATTGAATTCTATTGCTGTCATATGGTTGTTAATTTACGATTGTTTGTAATGGAGTATGCAAATTGAATGCCATGTTCAAATATTATACTTCAAAAGTGAACAAAAGAGGTCCTGAGAAACCTTATTTAGGTATCAGAATACCTGATATTCCTTTTTCATGGAAAAATGATCGATGCGTTTATTTTTTTTAAAAAATCTTGAACAGAAAATAGCCATAAAATGCATGCAGAAAATAGTTGCAATTATTTGGGAAAATGTGATCCCCGGATTAATTTAATTTTTCCAGATGTCCTTTAAATTCTGCAATAGAGGAAAAATTCACGATATTTCGTGAGTTTGGGATTTTTTTGTTTTTAGTCTGGAGGCCTGAAATAAAGAGTTTTTGTTTCATAAGGATGGAGGAGATTCTTTTGATATAGGTTTGAAAATCTTCATCAGACAGTGGGGTTATAAAATAGGTAAGGGCAAAATTAGGTTTACGGATTTTCACAATTTGTTCAATATCATCGAAGGGCACACTTTGGCCGAGATAAGTCACGTGAAATCCATTCTTTTTTATCAGGTAATAATTAAATAAAAGGCCCAGTTCATGCAATTCTCCTTCCGGTAGAAATAGCAGAAACTTATTGTCTTTTTTTGCTTTAATATAGGGGAGTTTATGGGTGGCAACTATGATTTTTTCACGGGTAAGGTTCGAAATAAAATGTTCCTGTGCCGGGTTGATGGCATTGATTTGCCACAAAATGCCAATCCGTTCGAAAAACGGATAGATGATTTTTACTATGGTATCTTCCAGTCCTATTTTCTCAATAGCCTGATCGATTAATTCACTAAACTTTAGTTCATCCATTTCTATCATGGCAATGATCAGTCCTTCAATCTGGTTTTCTTCATCAATTTTTTGATGCGTAATAGTGAGGACATTTTTTTTCACTTCCTCCTTATCCATTTCTGCTATATTGGATATTTTAAAGCCATTTCTATTCAACAGGGAGATGTTGAGAAGCTTTTTCAGGTCATTATCAGTATAGCATCTGATGTTGGTATATGTTCGCTGAGGTTCAACGATATTGTACCTTTTTTCCCATATCCTTATTGTATGTGCTTTGATACCTGTGAGCACTTCCAGGTTTTTGATAGAATAAACAGCCATTTTGTTGATGGATTAAAAAATAAAATTAAACAATCCGATTAGTTTAACAACATCCCCGGGCAAAATGTTTATTTTTAACTGTTAATCATATTTTTACTATCTTCGATATGTAGCTGTTTTTATTTGCAGAAACAAAATTGTACACTATGAAACCTGCTGTTTTCTTTCGATTTTGCCTGATTTTATGTACTGTGATTATTATTCAGCACGGTTCAGCACAGGAATTTAATGGTGGGGCTTCTTTTGGTGTGAGTGCTACCCAGATTTCCGGGGATCAGTTACTGGGCTTTGACAAGGCCGGGCTTTTCGCAGGCTTCTATGTAAATATCTATATTTCTGAGCGCACAGCTATTCAAATGGAATTGGATTATATACAGAAGGGCAGCCGTAAAAATCCGGATCCGGAAAAAAATGATTTCGTTTCTTATTTATTGAAACTTCAATATGTGGATTTACCGGTTTTATTGAAATTTGATTATTCGAAATCTCTTAGTTTTGAAACAGGGCCTTATACAGGTTTATTGATGAAGGCAAGCGAGGAAGATCACAATGGAATCTTTCCGAATATGAAAGAATTCAATAAGGTGGATGTTGGCTGGATAATGGGAATTTATTATCACCTGACTGATAAGCTGAGTTTTAATTTCAGGCTTAGTCATTCCCTGTTTCACGTACGTGAACATTCATCCGGAGCTACATACCGCCTGAATAAAGGTCAGTATAATGAGGTACTGGTTCTTTCATTTTTTTTGAACTTGTGATGGATTAACATTATATTTATGAGATATTGCATTTTTTTGACATTGATTATTGGAAATCTTATTGCGATTCAGGCACAGGAATTTAACGGAGGATTTCAGTTTGGATTAAGCACTTCTGAAATTAGCGGCGACAGGATTAATGGACCGAGTAAAGCAGGCTTGTATGCGGGATTTTTTGTTAACAGGAGTATTTCTAAAAATTCTTCCCTGCAGCTGGAGTTGAACTTTGTGCAAAAAGGCAGCAGAAAAAATCCTGACACCATCAATTTTGATTCTTACGTGCTGAGATTAAGTTATCTTGAATTGCCGGTTTTATACAAAACAGTTTTTTATCCACGTTTTACATTTGAAGCCGGACCAAGTTTCGGTTATCTGATACGCTCTTATGAGGAGGTGAATTATCAGGAACTTGACATACCTTTTGAAGACTGGGATGTTGGTATTAGTTTCGGATTATATTATAAATTGAGTGAGCAGCTTCAGTTCAATGTTCGATATTTCAATACCGTTTTTTTTCCGGTTCGCAAACATGGCTCCGGAGCCACATACTGGCTCAACAGGGGGCAGTACAATGAAGTCCTGAGTTTTTCCCTGCATTACCAGTTCAGAAAAGCTGAATAGGCCGTTTTAGTTTTTTCCCAGTACTTGATCCTGGATTTGTCATATAATATTAGGTAAAATGATGAGGAGGGTTATCGTCAGTATTCAGCCGGTAATATATAATTTTATCTGTAAACTGTATGTCAATTATTTTCATGGAAACCAATCTTATCAGACTATCTTCCGCTTTTCTTCTGCTGACACCGGCAATTTTCGTGAATTTTGTCAAGGTGATGGATGGGTTTTTTTCAAGGTATTTCAGTAGTATGTTTTCAGTATCGGTATAAGGAAGAAAAACGTCCCTGGCAGCATGCTTTCTTTCCCAGGCTTTAAGCCAGATCTTGTTAACCATAAGGTTTTGATCCTTCACACGAATATATACTTTCCAGCGGTTATTTTTATCGCGGGCATAATGCAGGTGTTTTTTTACAGGAACTACAGAAACTTCCAGAATGGTTTTTTTGTTGACGACCCACTCCCGGGTTTTCATTTTTATTTCTGGTTTGCTGTAAAGATTTGCTGCTGCTTCCACCATAAAGATTTCTTCATCGGAGCGGACGCCTGCCAGGGCACCATTGTCTTTAACTCCTATGAGCAGTATCCCCCCATCGGTGTTGGCAAAGGCAGTCAGACTTCTGGCAATGCGCCTGGAATCAGTGATCTCAAACTTAAAATCCAACTGCTGATGCTCCCCTTGTAGAATTAAATTATGTATGTATTTCGACACGATTACAGCTTTGGCTATATAGGTCAAAAGTAATGAAATCTTCAATTGCAAAGGATGTGATTGAAAAACATCTTACTGCTGAGTGGTGCGCTAAGCTCATTTCTTGCAGGAATCACGAACAAAGCGTATGTTTTTTTTCAGGCCGGCAAAACGACTTCTTTTTACTGCACTTCCTTCGAAGATACGTTTGTACTGATCTTCTTTCATCTCTTCCCAATCCTCTGCCTTCATATTAAACAAGTCTTCCGGCGGAAAAAACTTTTGTTCCCGGTGCGTAATAGAAAATTTATTCCATGGACAAACTTCCTGGCAAATATCGCATCCGAATATCCACTGATCATATTTCCCTTTAAATGCAGCGGAAATATCCGATTTATGCTCTATGGTGAGGTAGCTGATACAATTATTGGAGTCGACAACTTTATTTTCTTTGATAGCCTGAGTGGGACAGGCATCCATACATCGGGAACAATCCCCGCAATAGTTTGTATGTATGGGTTGATCGTAGGCAAACTCCAGGTCGGTGAGAATTTCTGCCAAAAAGAAATAGGAACCATTTTTCAGACTGATCAACTGGGTATTTTTGCCGATCCATCCGATACCGGATTGCGCTGCCCATGCCCGCTCTAATATCGGGGCAGAATCCACAAAAGCCCTGGCACGGAGGTCACCGTATTTATGTTTAAGTAGTTCTATTATACGCCATAGCTTTTTTTTGATAAGCTTATGATAGTCTTTACCATAAGCATAACGACTAATTTTGTATGGGGCATTTTCCGGCAGGCTTTTTTCCGGGTAATAGTTGTACATCAATGAAATGACAGATTTTGTACCAGGAAACAGCAGGCGCGGATCTATTCTTTTAGCGGTATGATTCTGCATGTATTTCATATCGGCATGAAAATCCTGCCGGAGCCAGGATTTAAGGTTAGAACCATGCTCCGTTAATGCTTGTGCTGCTGCAATCCCACAGGCATAGAAACCATGTTGCAGGCAGGTGTTTTTTAAAAACTCCGACCGTTTTTTTAAGGCTGTTTCAGGAATATTTTTACTATGCTTTTTCAAAAGGAGTCTGTTCAGGATTTCTGAAAAATGATCTGTAATGCGATCAGGATCATAATGACGCCAAAGATCTTTTTCATTGCCTGTGCCGGAATCAGGATGACTCCACCCCCCAGACCAACAAGGCCGCTAAAAGCCCCTGCTAGAAATCCTATTGCGATAAGTAAAAGTATAGTTGTTATGCTCATATGGGGTTGATTTTTATAAAAAAAACGCTTAGCTTTGTAAGACCTAACAAGTCTTTAAGACTTGTTAGGTCTTAGGGGGACTATTGCCAAAATCAAAAATCCAAACTCAAAGATAAATAAAAAACCATGGGATTAACAATGCCATCTTCCCATCCCCATGCGAAATCAGCACGGATGAAATAGCCCAGTAGGCGACTTCGGGCTCCTCCGCCAAAACCACCAACAATAGGTTCTGTTTTTCGCTCAAGGGTAACCGTAATAGGTGGTTGGTTGATGCGTTGCTGGAATAGGGAATTCTCTTCGTCGTAGGGACTGAGGCCTGTCCATGCTGTACCGATGTCGCCAAAGCCCACAAGCTGAAAGTTGTTAAAGAAATCCGACTTCAAAGGTTTGTTGGCAAAATACCGGAATACAGGAAAGCGCAATTCTGAATTGATCACAAAGAAACTGTTCCCGTTTCGGATATTCTGGTTAAAACCTCGCAAATTGGTTGCCAGGGTTTGGTAAGCATAACTCTGGTCTTCAGCAATATTTGTTTCCTGATTAAAAGCGGGAAACAGCCAGTTATCTACGCCACCCATATAGTAGATCAGTCGGTTATTACCAAAAGAAGTACTTGCTGCAAACCGGTTTGCCCAAATAAGAGTGCGGTGAATTTTTGTGTATCTTCTGTAATCGAAACCAAGCACGATAAGGTTGGTGTAGGTCCTGTCAATAAGCTGATAGTATTCGCCAAAAAATTTGTAGCGGGTACCGTAATATAGGTTCAGCCCGACATTTCGGGTGTTGTCAAAAATATATTCTCCTTTAATGCCATACCAGTTCTTTCGTTCATCAGGCTCCTGAAGGTTTTTAATATCGGTTGATAAATATGTTGTCCTGTCATGCCGAAGAATAAAGCTTCCCTTAAGGCTTATTACCTGGTTGAAAGGCCACTTCAGGATATAATGAAATTCATGGGAGCGTTGTTTACTGGTGAAATTATCATTGTAATTTTGTAAAACAAAACGGTGGAATATTAGTTGCTTGTCGAGGCGTTTGCGCAGGTTTTCAAAACTGAGCAGGTATTCATTATTGCTGAAATCCGTCGAAAACCGTACACCACCGGTAATTCTGTAGTCTTCCATCAAATCCATGATGCCTACTTTGAGGAAAGCATTGAATCCCGGGTTTAAGAATATGGGGCTGCCTCCTCCCGTGAATTGCTGATAAGAGGTGTTTAAAAATGTAAAGTCAATTTGGCTTACCAGGTTGTTGATGCTGTATTCAACATCGTAATTTCTTCGTTTCGGTATTTCGAAAATATTTTCTTCTCCGGCAACATCCTGCTTTTTTAAAGTATCATTGCCAATTATCATATACGATTGTTTCCCAAACTGATAATTGTTGATATCAATTTTTTCTTCCTTCTTCTCTTCATTATCAGCATTTTCATCCTGGCCAATATCTGAAACCATTACATTGATAAGACGTTTCCGTTTGCGGGGCTTTTTTTCGTCTTCTGTATCAAGCTTGTCAGATTCGATCTTTTTTGCTTCCTTATTAATTCGAAGGATATAGTGCGTAGGTTCAGGTTCTTCTCTTATCATTCTGTCGGGTAATACCATATCATTAACATACATTTTGAATTTCCCATCGGCATATAAAATTTCTGCTATGCGGGAGGATCTGAAATCCATATCCTGTTCAATAATACTCCCGGAATAGTTGGTTACAGCGTATGTGTTCGTGAAATACTGGTAATGGGTGATGGTATCTATGTAGCTGATCGCACTGTCGAAAACAGCGATATACCTGTTATTGATTCCGCTTTCGTCGCTGAGGTAGGAGATTATACCCGGACTATATTCATTCGCATCTTTTTCAGTGGCAAGGGGTGTGCTCGTAATATTTTGCAGTATGGGGTTTTTTCTTTTGTTATCGTATACAAACAGGTCAAATGTCGGGCTCAGGTTGATTTCTTCGCTGCTTTTTCCCATTCTAAGAGTATCATCCGGGCGATTTGAGCTGAAAACTATTTTATCGTTTTTTTCAAGGAAAGAGGGGAGCAGGTCATCATATATATCTTTCGTGATTTGTTCATAGGAGCGGGCCGCAATATTAAAAATAAAAATATCGGATTGTCCTTTCATGACCGCTGACATGACAAAGTTTTTTCCGTTAAAGGAATAGCCATAATCCAGTATTTTTTCAAAATGTTGAATCCTGGATTTTACAAAATCTTTAGTTTCCAGGGTATATAAGTACAACCAGAGTTCACCTTTTTTTTCCAGGATTAAAGAAAGGATCTTTCCGGAAGGATGCCATGCCAGGAGGGGAAAAGAGTAATCCGTTTTTTGATTGAGTTTGTAACCAGACATCAATATCTTTTTGGACTTGTTTTTTACCAGATCATGCACCCAGACTTTATAGCGGCCTGATTCATTTGTTACATAAGCAACATGGCGGCGGTTGTTGCTAATTTTTAAATTATTATAAAGGGTTTCTTTTTTATATTTTTTCAGCACCTCTGCTGATTCAGGCATATAGGTGTTTTCCTCGTCCTCCCTGTATTTCTTGCTGTTGTGCAGGAGCCATTCATTCACAAGAGTTTTATAAGAAACGCCAAGCACATAGAGAAATCCGCTTTCAATATTTCTGCTGATCTTACTCATGTAAACAATGTTGGGAATAACTGATTTACCATATTTATCAGCTATATAATTCCATATGGAATGACCTGCAATCACAGCATCTTCACCAGTAAGGCGGTTAAATTTTTTATACCTGCCACTCAACACTCCATCTTTAACCTGCTTATCAATATCAGTCGACCATTCTTCTGAGATATAAGAGATAAGGCCCTCAATAAACCATTCGGGCAGCGTAAGCAAAGTAGTATTTTTAACCCTGGAGGCGATGTTACTGCCGTACATCATTTCATTCAGAATAACATTCGCTATTCCCGCCCTTATCTGTTTTTCCAGGTCTACATGACTGCCATTGAAGTAAAGAATGACCTTGGTGCCGATGATATGAGTTACACCTCCAACATTATACTGTTCTTCGTTTATCAAACCAATATTGGTTTGTTTGAGGTCTGAGAGCTTGTTAAAAACAACAAACTGGATTTTATTTTCCAGTTTATATTCCAATAAGCCTTCAATTTCTTCCAGATGTGTGTAAACGTATTGGGAAGTATAATCTGCCAGTTCCTTGCCCGCCAGGTAGAAATAGGTATCAAAGCGGTCGAAGCGGTAATAGGTCCAGAATCTTTCATTAAACTGAACCCTGTTTTTTCCAAAATTTATCTGGGAGCCATTATAGAACTGGGCAAAAAGACTATTCCATGACAGGGTGATAAATCCTATCAGAATAAAAATGGATTTCGTTTTTGCTGATATTCTGTTCAATGCAGCTTTGATCATTTTACCTCTGTAAACTACCTCAATTGCGCTAAGTTAATACAAATATACCAGGCTCTGGCTTAAATCGGGCAAGATTAATTCCCTTGCCGGTAAATGTTTATTTATAACTTTGCCTGATATCATTTATTACTTAATAACAAAAAAATATGATCAATGTTAAGATCTTTGTTTTTAATGCTTTTCAGGTAAATACCTATGTTGTTTATGATAACAGCAGGGAATGTTTGATCATAGATGCTGCCTGTTCCAATGAAAACGAAAGGTGTCAACTGGAGGATTTCATAAAAACCCGGGATCTGAAGCCTGTAAAGGCACTGTTAACCCACGCACATGTTGATCATATTATGGGAAGCTCATTTGTAAAGAGGCACTATAAAATTCCTTTACTGGCGCACAGTGATTGTGCGTATTTTCTGAAAACAGCAGCATCTTCTGCTGAAGTATTTGGTTTAGAATTGGATGAAGTTGTATATCCCGATCAACAAATTGTTGAGGGGGATACCATATTATTTGGCAGCAAAACATTTTTTGTTCTCGAGACACCAGGGCATGCAAACGGGAGTTTATGTTTTTATTCGAAGGAAGAAAAGATCCTGTTCAGTGGAGATGTATTGTTTAATGGTGGCATAGGGCGTACGGATTTGCCCACAGGAAATTATGATTTATTGATGGAAAGCATAAAGGAGAAGTTGTTTACGATGGATGGAGATTTTAAGGTTTTTCCTGGACATGGTCCGGAGACGACGATAGAAATTGAGCGGGAGGAGAATCCGTTTTTTTAGGGGGGATACTATTATATTAGTTTAATATATTGACTAAGGTAAACCTAACAAGTCTATAAGACTTGTTAGGTTTTTAATCGGGAGCTCCCTCATACAATTAAAATGCCCCTCCGGGCATTCTTTGAAACCAATCTTACTGCATGGCCTGCAGGCTAGCCCTTCTAACTGAACAATTTTATAATCTGACGGTTTATCGTCGGGATAATATGGATACATTCCAAATGAAGGTACGGTGTTTCCCCAAAAGGATATTATGGGCTTTTTTAGGGCAGCTCCCAAATGCATCAAACCTGTGTCATGAGTTAGTAATAGAAGTGATCTTTCTGTCACCTGGGCTGATTGGTGTAAATTTAGTTTGCCGGCATAATTGAATACATGACCAGATAATTCCTTTTGTATCTTTTCCCCTTTTTCCGAGTCTTCTTTCCCGCCAAGTAATATTATTTTTTGCTTTATCTGGGAACAGATCTCAATGATCTTTTCTTCTGGCAACATTTTCGTCTGATGTTTACCCCCAATAGCAAAGGCATAGAATTGTTTCCCTTCAATTAAATTATGTAAATCATACGGTAAATGAATGTCTTTGTCGATGAAGAAATCCAGTCCTAGTCCGTCATTCTCTATCCTGAGCTCTTTCACAGCCTCAAAGTACCTGTCAACAATATGAACAGCAGGTAAAATATTTATGTTGAAATTGACCAGAAGCCACTTCCTGAAATTTAATTTAGAAAATTTGCCGGATGGAACTTTCAGGGCTCTTATGATATTCCCCGATCGCAGATTCTTATGCAGGTCGACTATGTAGTCGTAGTTTTCAGCATAAAGCCCTGGAATGACTTCCCTGACACATTTTTTGATTAAATGAGTTTTTGTGATATAAGGATTATGGGCCAGAATATCAGCATATTGCCCTTTACTCAGAAAATGAATTTCAGCCGCAGGAAGTTGCTTTTTCAGGCAACGTATTACCGGTGATGTAAGAATAATATCACCGATCGAACTAAAACGGATGACAAGTATTTTTTTCAACAGGATGAATTTTGTCAGGTATTTTTACTTCCACAAATTTAATATTTTGAGCTAATGCTTTTTGCATAATTTTGTAATATGCTTTTTGTTGATACGCATACACATTTGTACCTGGAACAATTCAGGTTGGATCGTACCGAAACAATAGAGAGGGCTTTTCAGAAAAAAGTGAAGTACATGCTGCTTCCTGCAATTGACAGTCATAGTTTCGAAGCTATGATGAAACTTCATGAAGACTATCCCCAACACTGTTTCCCGATGATCGGGCTTCATCCTACTCATGTTAAGAAGGATGTAGCTGAACAATTGGCATTTGTTGAGAAATACCTGGATGATAAGCGATTCTTAGCTATTGGTGAGATCGGCATAGATTTGTATTGGGAGGATAGCTTCCTTAAGGAACAGGAGCATGCTTTCAGGCAACAACTTACCTGGTCGATGAAGAAAAATCTACCGGTAGTGATCCACAGCAGGGAGTCTATGAATATGATCATCGATATTTTAGAAGAGAAAGAAAACCAAAGTGCCAGCGGAATCTTTCATTGTTTTACTGGAAGTCTAGAACAAGCCAATCGCATTCTGGCCCTGGGTGATTTTAAACTGGGTATTGGGGGCGTACTGACCTTTAAAAACAGTGGGTTGTCTCAGCTTGTCCGTGATATTGATCTTGAAGATATCGTACTGGAAACAGATAGTCCTTTCCTGGCTCCTGCACCATATCGGGGCAAACGCAATGAAAGTGCCTACATACCTATTATTGCCGAACATCTTTCGCAAATCAAAGGGGTAGATGTTGATGAAATTGCTGCAATAACCACTAACAACACTGGGAAGATATTTAAACGTGATTTCAATGAATAATGAGAAAAGCTGCATATTGGTAATCTATACCGGAGGTACAATTGGAAATAAAGGATTCTGTAAATGGCACTTTGCTACCTTATGATTTTGAATTACTGAAATAATATTTGCCGGAAATCAGGAACCTTTCCTATCGGGTAGATTCTTATTCCTTACAACCCATCATAGATTCCTCCAATGTAAGCCGGACAGACGGAAGGGAGAACTTTATCACATCACTGGAGATTGCTTCTGCCAGGAAAGTAGGTATTCCAATAGTGCCTGAGGTCTGTCTTTTGTTTTACTTACACATTGTTGCCAAAATCTTATCAAGTATTACCGTATTCTGATCGGGAAAGAAAGGTATATATCTGATTAATAATGTAGACGTTAGCTATAGGGAAGGCTTAATATAAAATTTAGAAAGGAAATTGTTTTTTAGATAATTTTTTTTGTACTTTAGCACCCTGCAAAACGTGGAAAGCTGTATTTACTTAACAGGAGAGGTGGCCGAGTGGTCGAAGGCGCACGCCTGGAAAGTGTGTATCCGCCAAAAGCGGATCGTGGGTTCGAATCCCACTCTCTCCGCGAAATGTAATGCTTAAAAAAATTTATCTATTACAAATTAATATCATTTAGCTATGAAAAAATTAATTGCCTTATTTGCAATCGCTGGAATGCTTGCATTTGGATCTACTAACATGCTTATTGCTCAGGTTGACGATGCTGCTGCCGAACAAGTAGCAGAAGATGCTGAAGCGGAAACAACAGCTGAAGAAGCAGTTCCGGATGACACTGTTGCTGCTGAAGATGTGGAAGAAACAGCTGAAGCTGAAACAACACTGACTGAAGATGAAGAAGAAGCTGAGGACGAAAAGGGATTTCATTATGTACTGAAAGACCAGTTTATTGAAGGGGGTGCCGGATTTATGGGAATCGTACTTTTGGCCCTGATCTTTGGTCTCGCGCTTTCTATTGAACGAATCATCTACCTGAACATGTCAACTACAAATTCAGCCAAGCTTCTCTCTAATATTGAGGATGCCCTGAATGCTGGTAGTATTGATGCTGCTAAGGAAGTGTGTAAAAATACACGGGGACCGGTTGCCAGTATTTTCTACCAGGGATTAGACAGGTTTAACGAAGGAATCGATGTGGTTGAAAAAGCCATTGTTAGTTACGGAAGTGTAATGATGGGACGCCTTGAAAAAGGTCTGTCATGGATTTCATTGTTTATTGCCATTGCACCTATGTTAGGATTCATGGGTACGGTTATCGGTATGATTTCTGCATTTGCTTCTATTGAAGCAGCAGGAGATATCTCAGCACAGATTGTTGCAAAAGGTATTAAAGTGGCCCTTCTTACTACCGTATTTGGTCTTATAACAGCCATCATCCTTCAGCTTTTTTACAACTATATCGTAGCAAAAGTTGACAGCATTGTAAACGATATGGAAGACAGCACCATCTCTTTCATCGATATGATTATGAAACATGAATCCAAAAAATAAGAGCACTTATGGAAAATAAATTAGTTAAAACTATTGCGACATTTGTTTCCATTATCCTCATGGCTCTTGCAGCGATTTTCGTTGTGATGGTTTGGGTGAAGGGAGATGATAATGTCACCGATGGCATCATCAATCTGGGCTTTTATACCAGTTATGTTGCCCTCATACTCTGTATCTTTTTTGCCATAATTTTTCCTGTAGTATATATTATATCAAATCCGAAGCAAGGCCTCAGGGCTTTGATAGTACTTGCCGGTTTGGGAATACTGTTGCTTATCTCATGGATGGTAGCCAAAAATAACTATACGGATGTTCAGCTTGAAGTGAAAGAAATCACTGAAAATACATCCCGTTGGGTTGGTACCGGGTTGATATTTACGTATATTCTTGGTGGATTGGCAATTTTGGCAACTATTTACTCAGGTTTATCAAAAATGTTTAAATAAAACATGTATTATGGCTAAACGACGCGTTGGTGAAATCAATGCGGGATCAATGGCTGACATTGCATTCCTGCTCCTTATTTTCTTCCTGGTAACTACTACCATGGATGTAGATAAGGGAATTACCAGGAGATTACCACCTCCGGTTGAAGATCCTGACCAGATTGTTATTGAAAAAAGAAATGTGCTTGAGGTTTTGGTGAATGCCAATGACTGGTTGATGGTAAACAATAATCGTATGGATATTAATATGCTTAGGGAAGAAGCAAAAAATTTCCTGAGTGTAAATTATTCAGATAATCCAGAACTTCCGGAAACTAAAGAAAAGAATATTCCGCTGCTCGGAGGCCCCATCATGGTTTCTAAGGGGGTAATCTCCCTGAAGAACGACAGAGGTACTTCCTATGGCATGTATATACAGGTTCAGAATGAGCTGACCGCTGCAGTAAACGAACTGAGGGATGAACTTGCCATGGAGAAGTTTAATAAGAAATATTCTGACATGAATCCTAAAAAACCTACGGATGAGGATATGATTAATGCGATCAGGGAAGCGATCCCTGTTAGTATTTCAGAAGCCGAACCCGAAAACATAGGAGGAAACAAATAATGTCAAGATTCAGAAAAAAATCCGCAAAGGAAACACCCGGAATCAGCTCAGGTTCATTACCGGACATTATCTTTATGTTGTTGTTCTTTTTTATGGTTACCACGGTGATGCGTGAAACAACACTGTTTGTAAAAATTAAACCACCTGAAGCATCTGAAATACAGAAACTGGAGAAAAAGTCACTGGTAAGCTATATCTATGTGGGCGTACCTTTTAAAACAGAGACTTTTGGCTCTGAACCACGTATTCAGCTAAATGACCAGTTTGCCACTGTGGATGAAATCCAGGAATTTGTGTATACCGAAAGAGAAAATACTCCTGAATCTGACAGAAACTTTATTACCACATCCCTGAAAGTGGATGAGGAAACCAGAATGGGTATTGTCACTGATATTAAACAGGAACTGAGACAGGCAGGTGCGTTTAAGATCAATTATTCTGCACGTAAGCTTTATAAACCCAGTTGATCTTGATTGTTTTATAAGATTTTAACAGGCTGTTCAAACAATGCCGGCTGCATTTTTTTGGCAGCCTGTTTTTATTTGCCCTTTATGTTTATTTTTCCCACAGGTCTCCTGATCTCAAGTTTATAAATACTTACAAAAGCTGTAACTGAAAGGAAAACGGACAGCCAAATTACCCAGATGTTGTTGAAAGTGCCGAATTGTTCCGGATCGTTTTCAAGAATATTTCTGTGGTATAAATAATATAGAATGACTGAAACTGCATTATTGATGAAATGCGCGAAGATGGGGATCCATATAGAACCGGCCCAAAGCATTATATAACCCAGGTATAATCCCATTAAAAACCTTGGAATAAAACCATAAAACTGAAAATGAAAGGTGCTGAACAAAAGGGCGGATATGATCACACCCCAGTGCACATTTTTTGCCCAGTCAGTAAACAAACGCTGCACAACACCACGGAACATCATCTCTTCACCTATAGAAGCAACAATTCCAAATAGCAGCAGGTTTAACAGGAACTGCTTTAATTCGGTGGAATTTAAAAAGGCTTCAGTAAGAGCTTTGCGGCTCTCCTCCTGTTTGATCATCCAGTTTTCAATGCCTCTCATAAAATCCGGCAACTGTATCTGCTGGTTGTATTCTATCAAATTGCCAATCAGGGGCATGGCCAGAATAAATACCAAGCCGGAAACGACTAAGGAGTAAATATGTACTTTCCTTCCGGAATGAAAAAAAGAAGCTCCGGGAGTCCTGAATGTATAAGCAGCTAATATGGAAGGAAGGATAAATATTCCAATTGCCTGTGATATTTGTAAAAACTTATGCAGGCTGATGTAATCCGGATCTGTATATAAATGCAGTACTTCGGGGTTTGTAAACAGGTTGACGCCAAAAATGGGAATAGCCAAAACAAAGCTGATCAATACAGTTAGCAGAAACGAAGAAAGTATGAAGAAAAGCAATATCAATAGTTTTGCAGGAACAGTAAGGGAAGAAAAGCTTGATTTCATATTTCCGGGATAATGTATTTTTGCTAAAAATAACAATTAATTGAAGATTTGGTTAAGATAGGCCATATAGAATTCACACAAGCTCCTTTGATTCTTGCTCCGCTGGAAGATGTGACCGATTCACCTTTTCGAAGAATATGTAAAAAGTATGCGGCAGATCTGGTTTTTACCGAGTTTATTTCTTCGGAAGGGCTCATTCGCGATGCCCGAAAAAGCGTACATAAGTTAAAATTTCATGAAGCAGAACGTCCCATAGCCATACAAATTTTTGGTCATGATGTGCAATCTATGATAAGGGCTGCTGAGATGGCTGAGGAGGCCAAACCGGATATCATTGACCTGAACTTTGGATGCCCGGTACGTAAAGTGGTGAATAAGGGAGGAGGAGCGGCCCTCCTTAAGGATACAGACCTTATGGTTGAAATGACCCGCGCAGTAATAAATGCGGTAAAAGTGCCGGTTACGGTTAAAACCCGACTGGGATGGGATCAGCAAGACAAGCCTATAGTTGAATTATCACGAAGGCTGCAGGATGTCGGAATACAAGCCCTTAGTGTGCATGGACGAACAGCGGTGCAATTGTATCAGGGCTTGGCTGACTGGACATTATTTGCCGAAATCAAAAATCAACAGGATTTTAATATTCCGCTTATCGGCAATGGAGATGTTAAATGCCCGGAAGATGCAAAACGTATGCTGGATGATTACGGAGTAGACGGGGTGATGATAGGCAGGGCTGCCATTGGTTATCCCTGGATATTTCAGCAATGCCGTGATTTCCTGAATACCGGAAAATATTTATCCGAAATTTCTATCATAGAGCGTGTGGAGGTCTGTAAAATTCATTTAAGAAATGCCGTGGAATGGAAAAGTGAGAAGAAAGCCATTTTTGAAATGCGCAAGCATTATTCACATTATTTCAAAGGCTTGCATGGGTTTAAACCAATACGAATGAAACTGATGCAGGCGTTGTTAGAAGAGGAGGTGAAAGGAATTCTGTTGGAAATCAAGGCTTGATATATTCCAGACCGATTTCTTTTTTCAGTTTTCCTTCTTTATCGAATAAATCCGTGATGTCTTTTCCTTTTTTAAGCAAATAGGTATGCATGCCCATGGAAGCTGCTGTTGCAAGGTGTATTTCTGTGTCGTCGATGAACAGGGTTTCTTCCGGATTCAGCTCATTTTCTCCTAATACATACTCAAAAATTTCTTTATTGGGTTTGCGCATAGCGATCTGAAAGGAGAAATAGACTTTATCAAACAGCTCACTAAAATCGTCATAATAGTATTGATCACGCAGTTGCTGACTATACCGGTGATAATGGATTTCATTTGTATTGCTGATGAGGTAAGTCCAGTAGTTTTTTCGTACTTCTTCCAGCAGGTTTATTCGTTTTTCCGGAAGATCAAGCAAAATAGCGTTCCAGGCATTCAGTATATCTTCATCAGAAGCGTGAGGGATGATGTTTTTAATTGCTTTCAGGAATTCATCTTCGGTGATCATGCCGATTTCGAGGTGGTCGAAGAGTTGTGATTGTGATGCCTGGGAGTATTTTTTATCAAAGTCTTTAACACCCAGTTTTATAAAAGCATCTTCTGTTTTTTTATGATCAATATTGAGGATCACTCCGCCAAAATCAAAGATAATATTCTTAATCATGGTATACAGAATTGATTTATTGCCGTATTAATGAGCACATTGGGGTTTGTGCAATAATAGAAAACGCATGAAAAGGGTAATTGTTGTATCCTCTATTGATAAATTTTTCTTCTTGTTTTTTCCAACACTTTTGTTAATTTTGCACCCTCATTTTTGAGAAATAGAAAGTGATTATCGATTGTTGATTTGATTTCATTTTTTCTGAAATTGTTCAATCGCCTAATCTCTCAATCGTATAATGATGACCGGGCCTATAGCTCAGTTGGTTAGAGCACCTGACTCATAATCAGGTGGTCCCTGGTTCAAGTCCAGGTGGGCCCACCAGCAATTACAAGGGTTTCAGAATATTTCCTCTGAAACCCTTTTTTAATTTGATACACATTTTGAGACACAGTATGAAAAAAGATTTCAAAATCTCAGATATATATACTACCCTTGACAACATCGTAAAAAATAACCCGCAAACAGAAAGAATTAGCCTTTTACAACTTGAGAAAGCTTTGCGGATTTCAAGAACACCTGTAATTTATAACCTGGAGTTGATTCTTAAGGACCTTGAAAAAAAGATCAGTGAACGTAAAAGGAAAAATTATTCCAGTATGATCAGACTTTAAACAATTCAGAGTAATTCGATTAAACAGGCTTGGTTTTACAGCATAACCATATCCCTTGATTGATTTCAAATGATCAAGGTAATGTTGCTCTGTCTTTCCATCTCCCAGAACAGCGTAACGTATACGTAGTTTTCTATCCTTAGTTTTTCTTGCTGGGGGAACTTAGCAGCAGCATTGACCCCGATACCAACCAGACTACCTATGATTATGACAAACTGGGCAGGATGACAGAGCGCAACCACCCTGATGCAGGGACAACGACATGGGAATATGACATGGCCGGTAACCTGCTGAAAACCCAGACCGCCAACCTTTATTCCGCAAGCCAGTATATAGAATATGATTATGAATACAACAGGCTTGAGCAGGTCACCTATCCCGAAAACCCCGAAAACAATGTTTACTATGAATATGGTGGCCCTTCTTCAGGCAACCAGACCGGACGAGTAACAAAAATACAGGATGCCAGCGGTGTACAGTCGTTTGAATATGGAAAACTTGGGGAAATGACAAAAAATATCCATACCTTTGTTACACCCACCCGTGGCGGGCATACCTATTCATTTGAAATGGACTGGGAATACGACAGCTGGAACCGCTTGAAATCCATCACCTACCCCGATGGGGAAAAGGTGACATATGCCTATAATAACAGCGGACTGCTGACAGCCATTGACGGATTAAAGGGAACCGACACGTATGCTTATGTGGACACCATCTCATACGATAAATACGAAAGGCGCTCGGGGATCGTGTACGGCAATGGTGCTTATGCACAATATGAGTACGACTCCCTGATGCACCGTATGGAAAGACTTCGCTCATGGGATTCGCAGGACAGTCTGATGCAGGACTTGTCATATAGTTATGATGATGTGGGCAATATCGACTCTATTGCAAACAATGCCGGAGGGTCGCAATATCCGGCCTTTGGAAATTTTTGTAATAAAACAAGCTGCATGGCCGCTTGAGAATTTTTCTTTACGATAAAAGCTCAGCATTCCGGACGTTATTGACCCCTCTCTGTGTCTCTCCCCTGAGAGGGGAGAGAGTGCTTACACCAGGCATTGTCCATGTATATCTTTTTTTATTAATTTTATATTTAACAGATCGGAAACAAATCGAACTTGAGCAAATTCTCAACAAACAGCTATCCAAAAGTTTCGCTGTCAGCGGCTTTTCCACCCTCCCCTCTCAGGGGAGGGCGGGGAGGGGTTGTGGAAGAAACCGGCTACAGCTATTTCGGGGCTAGGTACTACAGCCCGGAGATCAGTGTGTGGTTGAGTGTTGACCCGTTGGCAAGTGTGTATCCTTCCACATCATCGTACATGTATTGCTTAGGAAACCCAATTGTTTTGATTGACCCTGACGGAAGAAGCGCAAGCCCAATATTAGACGAAGCCGGTAATTTGTTGGGAACTGACAATCAAGGCTGGACAGGGAAGGCAATAGTCATGAACAAAAATGACTTTACGCCGGGAATGGATCATGGTGATGCACAGAGCAAAGGAACAGAGCTGGATAAATATAGCAAAGGCATCAGCGTTTCTGATAAAACATGGAATACTATTGAAAGCAATGACGGTGGCAGGATGTCTCCTACGCTAAGCAATAATAGCGATTATTCAATTTTCTTTAAGCCTGAGGGTTTAAAGAATGGAGTTGATAACAACCCAGGTTATAGCAGCAGTGAAGCATATTCACTTGAAGCAGGCAAAGACCTATATGCTCAATTTGACGGAGTTGCCGCACCACATCTAAAGACAGGTCAGGTATTTAAAGCAACTGATGGAGTAAATGTTACTGTGTCAAATAGTGGATTAAGCACTAGTTATATCAGTCCGAAAGCTTGGGCTGGATACATGCTGCTTGGTGGATGGAAAGGAGTTGGATGGCTTAATGAGTTATCGGCAAATAGCGTTGAAGCATATTATACAAACCCTGAATTACGAACTTCATCGTATTCAAACTCACCAAAGAATGCCGATTATAGTTGGATTTCATTATTTGGTAAATCCGGGTTGAAGAATGCAGAGAATTACAGGAAGCCACATTCAATAAGGAAAATTTATTAACCATGAAAGCCAAAATTTTAAAAATTCTGTATTTGATAATCCTTTATGGGTTTCCTTTATTAAACTTAGTTGTGTTTTATACCTTTGTTTATAAAGTCAGTGCAAAATTTGGTTATCTTCCAGCATATGATAATCCTGACCCCCAATCTGCAGGATTTAATCGCCATTGGCAATTAATTCATGATTTATCAAATTTGCTTATAATTACATTGATAGCAATAATAGTAGGAACTCTTTTAAGTTTTATTTTCAAAGGAAAATTTTTTAAAAACCTGAGAATCCATTACTTAGTTTCTTTTGTTTTAATAGTATTAAACTTTATTGGGCCATTTAATGAATGGTTTGCGGATTAATTGAAGATTACAAAAAAGCCTCGGAAATTCCGAGGCTTCTTTTATAATGCGGCAATATTTTTAAGTTTGCTTCTTTTGATGAAGGCATCAATAATATCTTTAATAGTTGATTTATCTTTGCTATCGAGTTCTTCAACAGCTTTGAACGGAGCCAGGAGTTAGTTATCTTTTTATGCTTTGTTGAACTAAACCTCCCTTCCGGTCGGTAGCCTCACCAAATATAAGCA
>CAZZLL010000031.1:0-38704 GCA_964654725.1 uncultured Lentimicrobiaceae bacterium
CCGCCTGGCCATCGACGGGCTGCGCTGCGCGTCGTGCGTGTGGGTGGTGGAGGGCCTTGACAGCAATTGGTATTCGTATGATATCAGAAAAGATGAAATTGGAAACCTTACTGCAGATTGTTCTGCCAATTTCTACAATGAAGAATATGATATGACCGGTTTACCAAATTCATATGGTTATGGCGGATGGACGGAAGATGGATATGTACTCATTTATGATCGTTTTGATATTTGGAAAATCAGCCTGAGCAATAAGGAAAAACCGGAAAACCTCACCAAAGGCTATGGAAGAAAGAATAACATTATACTAAGATATATAAAAACCCGGCGGGAAGAAGAATTCGTAGATATCGAAAACAGCTTGCTGATTTCAGGCTTTCATGAAACAGACAAAAGCGAATCTTTCTATCACCTGACTCCCGGTTCCGATCAGTTTTTGAAAAAGCTTTATCACGCAAAGGCTGCTATTCAGCGTTTCCTTGCCTCAAAAGACCAGCGGCATTTTCTATGGAGCAAATCCACTTTCGGGGAATATCCGGACCTGCATACTTCAGACAGCCTTTTTAAAAGTATACATAAAATCAGCTTTATTAATGAGCAGGAAAAAACCTTTCTTTGGGGCCATGTTAAGCTGGTCAACTGGATATCAACGGATGGGAAAGCCCGTGAAGGATTATTATATTCCCCTGAGAGTATTAAGCCAGGCAAAAAGTATCCCATGATCGTTTACTTCTATGAAAAATACAGCGACGACCTTCACCGTCATTATTCTCCCGGACCAATTCGCTCTGTTATCAGTTTTCCTTTTTATACAAGTCGTGGATATTTTGTTTTCATCCCTGACATTCATTACAATGCCGGGCATCCCGGAAAGAGTGCCCTGGAGGATGTACTTTCCGGTACCTTAAGCATACTGGAAGCCTGTCCGCAAATCGATAAAGACCGGCTTGGTATTCAGGGACAAAGCTGGGGAGGCTATCAGGTTGCCTATATTATTACGCAAACAAAACTGTTTAAAGCTGCCATGGCCGGGGCACCAGTTTCCAACATGACTAGTGCTTACGGAGGAATACGCTGGGAAAGCGGCATGAGTCGTATGTTCCAATATGAAGAAACCCAAAGTCGAATCGGTGGCAGTTTATGGGAAAAGCCGGAATTGTATATAGAGAATTCCCCCTTGTTTTTTGCTAACCAGATAGAAACTCCGGTGTTGATCATGCATAACGATAATGACGGGGCCGTTCCCTGGTATCAAGGCATAGAGTTTTTTGTAGCTTTACGCCGCCTGCATAAACCTGCCTTTATGTTAAATTATAATGGTGACCAGCATAATCTGAAGCGCTATGCGAATAAAGTTGATTTGAGCATCCGCATGCAACAATTCTTTGATCATTACCTGAAAGATGCTCCTGCTCCGGTTTGGATGGAAGAAGGTGTGCCAGCTTTAAAGAAGGAGATAGATGATGGGTTGGGTATAGGTGATGAAAAGTGCTCCTTAGGAGTCCCTTCAGGAAAAAGTGAAGAATGATTTGTCTGCTTCGAAGAGGAATGAAAACTTTGCGGCTTTGCGAGAAAAAATTTATGTTGGAAAGTGAGAGAGATTACTCGTAAGCCAGAAGCTAAAAGCAAACAAGCCAACAAGCTAGTGGCCAGAAACCAATAAGCACTTCCAAACACATGAACACACGAAGACATGAATACTTCAACACTTTAACACAATAATAAGCTTCCTTTCCCGTAAATCTATGGATTTCTTACCTTTGCATACATTTCGAAAATATGAGAATAGATAATAGAAAACATTCATTTATAAGACTATCGGTCTGGGTTTTATTAGCAATCATACTCGTGTGGTCATGCCGCAAAGAAGACGACATCATAACCGAATCTTCGGCCAAACTCCGCTTTTCTGTTGATTCAGTCTTGTTCGACACAGTATTTACAACCTTGGGCACCGCTACCAAGCAATTAAAGGTCTACAATCCTCACGATAAAAAAATTGTCATTTCCAGCATTAAACTGGCCGAGGGCAATAATTCTAACTTCACCATAAATGTAGACGGCACCCCTGCCCTGAATCTGTATGATATTGAAATTCCTGCCAAAGACAGCATTTTTATTTTTATCCGGGCTACCATTGATCCAAACAATCAGAACAGTCCGTTGATCATTCATGACTCCATAGAGTTTGTTACCAATGGCAACAAGCAGGATGTGGATTTGATTGCCTGGGGCCAGGACGCCCATTATCATGTGCCTGCTTATTTTTCTGAGAATTTCCCGGCATATTCCATTGTAGATTGCAACGACATATGGGTAAACGATAAGCCCCACGTAGTTTTTGGCTACCTCGTAGTAGATTCAGCTTGTTCATTAACAATACAGGAAGGTGTTCAGGTGCACCTGCATGAAGATGCTGTTTTATGGGTTTACAAAGACGGCACGCTGAAGGTAAACGGACAAAAAGACAATGAAGTCGTTTTCCAGGGTGATCGACTTGAAGAATGGTATGAAGACCTTCCGGGACAATGGGGACGCATCTGGCTATCTGCCGGCAGCAAGGATAATGAATTCAATTATGCAATCATCCGTAACGGTGTGGTAGGTATCCATGTCGACACGCTGGGTAATTCTCAGAATCCTACCCTCAAGCTGAAGAATACAATTATTGAGAACATGAGTTTTTACGGTTTACTGGCCCAGGGCTCACATGTAGAAGCTGAAAACTGTGTTTTTGCTAATTGCGGGGAGTATGCTGTTTTTCTGAATATTGGCGGAGAATACGATTTCAAACATTGCACCTTTGCCAACTACTGGCTATATAGTATTCGCCAGGTTCCTCTGCTGAGATTGAATAATTATTATGAAGATATTTACGGTACTTACCAGGTACGTGATCTGACCAAGGCAACTTTTGCCAATTGTATCATTTATGGAAATAATTCCGAGGAACTTTCTTTGGATAAATATCCTTACGGTAGCAGTACCTTTAATTACAGCTTTGATCATGTTCTGATACATACAGAACGGAATATCATTACCGACAATAACTTCACGAATTGCTTATCAAACCTGGATCCTCTTTTTGAAAATTACACAAAAAACAACTATGAACTGCAGGAAGGTTCTCCGGCCATTGATGCCGGCAATCCAGCAATAGGTTCATTGGTTCCGATAGATTTAAACGGAGAATACCGCGATGGGTTCCCGGATCTGGGAGCTTATGAATATGTTGATTGATATTATTTCAGCAACTCAGCCATGGCCTTGCCAATCCAGGCCGGTGAATCCACTACATGAATTCCGCATTCTGTCATGATTTTTTTCTTGGCTTCAGCGGTATCATCCTTTCCGCCGATGATAGCACCCGCATGTCCCATGGTACGTCCTTTAGGAGCAGTAGCACCTGCAACAAACCCCACTACCGGTTTGGTAGCATGCTCTTTCACATAATAAGCTGCTTCTGCCTCCATGGTTCCACCAATCTCTCCTATCATAACGATGCCTTTGGTTTCAGAATCATTCATCAATAATTCCACGGCTTCTTTGGTTGTTGTTCCGGGAACGGGATCTCCACCAATACCAATGGCTGTAGACTGACCTAATCCAGCCTTGGTAAGTTGGTCAACGGCCTCATAGGTAAGTGTTCCGGAGCGGGATACCAGCCCGATACTTCCCGGATTATGAATAAACCCTGGCATGATGCCCACTTTTGCCTGCCCCGGGGTGATCACACCCGGGCAATTGGGGCCAATTAAACGGCACTCCTTGTCATAGATATATTCCTTCACAACAATCATATCTTTTGTAGGAATCCCTTCTGTAATGCAAATGATCACTTTTATGCCCGCATCGGCTGCTTCCATAATGGCATCGGCTGCAAAAGGAGGCGGAACAAATAGTACGGAAACATTTGCCCCTTTTGCATTAACAGCTTCTTCAACAGTATTAAAAACAGCTTTATCAAGGTGGGTCGTTCCCCCTTTTCCCGGAGTTACCCCTCCCACTACATTGGTTCCGTATTCTATCATCTGATTTGCATGAAAGGTACCTTCTGATCCGGTAAATCCCTGTATGATAACTTTTGATTTTTTGTCGACAAGCACACTCATTGTGAAGAATTATTGATTATTGCGCTGCAAATATAGGAGAAAATATTTTGATTAGAAATAAATATATAAATTTTTACATATGATCTGTTTCCATTCACAAGGAATAAATTGTGTTTAACTTGATGTAAATAGGAATAGTATTAACTTTACGTTATAAAACGAAAAATGTCATTTCATCCTTCATATAACAGAGAAGATACGATATGTGCGATCGCAACGCCTTCAGGAGAAGGGGCTATTGCTCTTATAAGGTTATCCGGAAGCAAGGCTTTTAACATTGCCGGAAAGGTTTTTCAGGCCAAAAACAAAAATTTAACGTTTGAAAGCCTTAATGCGAATACCATTCATTATGGTTCTATCCGACAGGAGAACGGAGTTTTAGATGAAGTTCTGGTATCTGTTTTCCGGAACCCAAACTCCTATACCGGTGAAGATATAATAGAAATAAGTTGTCATGGGTCAGGATATATACAGCAAAAGATCATCGAACTGCTAATTAAGCAAGGATGCCGTCATGCAAATAAGGGAGAGTTTACCCTCAGGGCTTTTTTAAACGGAAAGCTGGACCTTTCCCAGGCCGAATCCGTAGCTGATCTGATCGCTTCCGATTCCAGTGCCTCGCACGAGCTGGCCATGAAGCAAATGCGGGGAGGCTACTCAGAAAAAATCAGTAAACTGAGGCAGGAACTGTTAGATTTTACTTCTTTGCTGGAGTTAGAGCTCGACTTCAGTGAAGAAGACGTGGAATTTGCTGACAGAAAAAAATTCATGGAATTGCTTGAAAAGCTTGAAAAAGAAGTCCGTGAGCTTATATCTTCTTTTCAATTGGGCAATGCCCTTAAACGGGGCATTCCTGTGGCCATCATCGGTAAACCCAATGTTGGGAAATCCACTTTATTAAATGCCCTGCTGAATGAGGAAAAAGCTATCGTTTCAGCCATTCCTGGCACTACCAGGGATAGCATTGAAGATACCATTGTAATTGAAGGAATTGCCTTTCGGTTCATTGACACTGCCGGACTAAGGGATACTAAAGAAGAAATTGAGAAAATCGGCATAGAGCGTACACGCGAAAAAATCAATCAGGCACATATTGTTTTGTGTATGTTTGACATCAGCAAAACCTCCTTAGAAGAAATCAAAGACTTACTGAATGATTGCGGTGAAAATATTATATCTAAAGGCAAAAAGCTTATATTGATTGCCAACAAAACCGACCTTTTAGTTAAGGTTCCAAAAACCTTCAAAGATTTGGTTGAGCACGAAACTATTTTCATTTCTGCCAAGCGCAAAGAAAATATCCGGCTAATCACCGATAGTATACTAAAAGCAGTTGACCGGGAAAACATCGAAGATAAGACAATCGTTTCCAACATTCGTCATTACGAAGCTTTGCAACATGCTTTGGATGCTTTGGAAAAGGTAAAGCAGGGTTTTGAAACAGACCTTCCCTCCGATCTGATCAGCATTGACATCCGGGATGCCTTGTACCACCTGGGCCTGATAACAGGTGAAGTTACTACCGACGAAATATTAGGAAATATTTTTGGGAGGTTTTGTATCGGGAAGTGAATAAGACCCAATTATCACAAGCGAAGTGCAGTGAAAATTGTTAACCGAATTCATCCTGAGGAAGCAAAAAAGCCGGTATTCAGAGAAATTCGAAAGTTGTCTTATCTTTGCCACAAACAAAAAAACGCAGTATTTCAAGATGACATTGATTGACATCTGCAACAAAAAAGGTTCAGGATAATGAACCAGACAATTATATTTTATTCTTGTGGCTGTTTCGCGCCTAAATATTAATTTCGTCTGATGTTCAATGAATGAATTAATTTATGACAGAGCGTAAACATCAACTTTCCGAGTGGGTCGAAATGTATACATCCGAATTGTTTAACTGGGCTCTTTACAAACTTTCTGATGAAGAGCTTGCCAAAGACCTTGTGCAGGATACGTTCATGGCTGCTGCTGAAAAAATCGGGGAATTCAGGGGAGACAGTGCCCCAAAAACCTGGCTCTTTTCCATTCTCAATTTCAAGATCATAGATGTTTACAGGAAAAAGGCGAAAATACCCCTTAGCACGGAACCTTCCGATTTCGATGATTTTTTTGATGAGGAGGGCAGTTGGTTCAAATCAAATCGACCCCAGCCCTGGAACGATGAAGATCCGCATTTGCTGGATAACGATGATTTTCAAATGGTATTAAAAAAATGCATGGATGCCCTGCCCGAAAAATGGAATGCCTGCATGAAGCTAAAATATTTAACTGAGCAAAGTGGAGAAGATATTTGTCAGGAACTGGATATTACACCTACTAATTTATGGCAGATCATGCACAGAGCAAAATTAAATTTGAGAGATTGTATCGATAAGAACTGGTTTAAATACTAAAATAATGATGAAAAAATTAATGCATATATTTTTCCTTTCATGCATTAAAGCAACAGAGCTTATTGAAAAGAAACTCTATTTTAAGCTCACGATGAAAGAAAAAATGCAGTTGAAAGCGCATAAGGCCATGTGCAATGCCTGCACCAATTATGAAAAGCAATCCTATTTCATAGATAAAGCGTTGAAACATCCTTCCAAAGCTGTTGAAAACTCAACTGACCTCTCTGATCTTAAGAAAGAAACATTAGCCAGAATTTCCGGATGAGGCAGAAATAAAAGGCTACAAATTCTGAAAATATCTAAAAACCAATCAGGAATTTGTCAGGTTTCAGGATTTCTGCGACCATTATTTCAAACATTTAAAATTAAAATCCTTCTTTAAATCTTAACATTAAAATAATTTAAAATTTGCAGACATGAAAATTATGAAAATATATCGGAACATAACCGAAAAACTTGACAACTTACAGGATATTCCCCTGCTATTCTTCCGCATCATTCTTGCTTATGGCTTTTATGGCCCGGCCATGATGAAATGGGGCAACATCCAGGGTATTGCCGAATGGTTTGGCAGCATGGGCATCCCCATGCCAACCCTAAACGCATACATGGCAGCCTCTACCGAAATGGCTGCTGTAATCTTGCTCCCACTGGGGCTCGCCACACGAATAATCTCCATCCCGCTAATGGCAACTATGGTAGTGGCCATTATAACGGTTCATTTAGGAAATGGCTTCGAAGCCGGCAACAATGGTTTTGAAATACCCCTGTATTATTTACTTATGTTGTTTGCTCTGCTCATCAGAGGTGGTGGAAAAATTAGCCTTGACAATCTCATTTCAAAAAAATTGAACAAATGAAACGGATCACAATTATGTTAACTGCCATCATAACCCTCAGCAGCTGGGGGTTACTGATGGGTCAGGATCACAGTCATAACCCTGATAATACGGAAGGAATACAATTTTTCGAAGGCACCTGGGACGAAGCTCTTGCGCTGGCTAAAGAGGAAAACAAATTTATCTTTCTGGATGTGTATGCTACCTGGTGCAGGCCGTGTAAGGTTTTAAAAGCCAAAACATTTCCCGATGCCAAAGCCGGCAAATATTTTAATGAGAACTTCATTAATGTTACGCTTGATGGAGAAAAAGGCGATGGAATACAGCTTGCACGGCAATTGAAAGTTTCTGCCTATCCGTCATTATTTATCCTAAATTCCAAAGGTAAACCATTGGTTTATTATGCCGGATTTCTCCAGCCTGCTGATTTGATCGAACTGGGTAAGGCGGGATTGGAAAATTCAAAATAAGAGAGCATGTGGAACATTAAACTAAAAACAACAAGACATGAAAGCTATTTGGAACAATCAAATCATAGCCGAAAGCAATGATATCGTGAACATCGAAGGCAACAGTTACTTTCCGATTGCATCGGTAAAAAAGGAATACCTGAAAAACAGCGAAACGCAAACGGTTTGTCCGTGGAAGGGCACAGCATCGTATTTCAATCTGGAAGTAGATGGCAAATTGAACTCCGATGCCGTGTGGTACTACTCACAGCCGAGCGAACTCGCCACAGGAATCAAAGGCCGTGTGGCCTTTGGGAAAGGAGTAAAGATTTTAAAAGATTAACTTTGTTACCACTCATCGAAAAATATTTTAAAATTGAAGCATAAAACTCAGGAAATTTCAACAGACCAACTCAGTCAAATTTTGGATGAGCCGGCTTATAGCATTGTAGATGTTCGCCCGGCAGATGCCTATAACGGATGGTCTTTACAAAACGAAAAACGAGGCGGCCATATCAAAAATGCCAAAAGCCTTCCGGCCAAATGGATCAATTACCTCGACTGGATTGAAGTGGTCAGGAAAAAGCAAATTTCACCCGGGCTAAAAGTGATTGTTTATGGCTATGATAAGGCTGAAACAGATGCAGTGGCCGAAAGGTTCATCAAATCGGGGTATGAACGGGTTTTTGCCTACTATCATTTTATTGACGCATGGTCGGCAAATCCTGCTCTTCCCATGCAAAAACTTGAGCGGTTTCAACACCTGGTTTCTGCCGGATGGGTAAACACGCTCATCAGTGGCAGAGAGCCTCAACATTACAACAATGACAAGTTTGTTGTGGTACATGCGCACTATCGCAACCGCGATGCTTACCTCAGCGGCCACATCCCGGGTGCTATCGACATGGACACCCTGGCGCTGGAGGCTCCTGATACCTGGAACCGACGAAGCCCGGAAGAACTGAAAAAGGCACTTGAAGCACACGGAATTACACATGACACTACGGTGGTACTGTATGGCAAATTCATGTTCCCCGACAATGCCGATGAGTTTCCGGGAAGCGCTGCCGGCGACATTGGCGCCATCCGCAATGCATTCATTATGATGTATGCCGGAGTAAAAGATGTACGGATTTTGAATGGCGGATTCCAGTCGTGGAAAGATGCCGGTTTACCGGTGGATTATGAAGATGTGCCGAAAAAGCCCATTCTGGATTTTGGCTCCACAATTCCCACAAAACCCGAACTGGCAATAGACACACCCGAAGCAAAAGAAATTCTGGCCTCCCCCACTGCCGAACTGGTTTGTGTGCGCAGTTGGTCCGAATACATTGGCGAAGTAAGCGGCTATAATTACATTGAAGCCAAAGGACGAATTTCCGGGGCTGTATTTGCCGATTGCGGCAGCGATGCCTACCACATGGAAAATTACCGCAATTTCGACCATACTACCCGCGAATATCATGAGGTAGAAGAGATATGGAAACATAATGGCATCACCCCCGACAAGCATTTGGCCTTTTATTGCGGCACCGGATGGCGCGGCAGCGAAGCCTGGTTCAATGCCTGGCTGATGGGGTGGCCAAGGGTTTCAGTGTATGATGGTGGCTGGTTCGAGTGGAGCAACGACCCGCAAAACCCTTTTGAAACAGGGATGCCTTCAAACTTTAATAAATAAGCTATGGGACTCAAAAAAATAGAAAACTTTGCGCCTTTGCGAGAAAAAAAACAATAGAAATGGAACAACAAATAATTCTATCAGCTTTTGCCGAAGATACATTACAGGGACTTTCGTCAAATCCAAAATATTTGTATTCAAAATATTTTTATGATGACACGGGCAGTAAAATTTTTGAACAGATCATGCGTATGCCCGAATATTATCTGACGGATTGTGAGCTTGAAATTTTTGAAAAACAAAAATCAGCTATCTGCAACGATTTAAATCCTGACAAGCGCGCATTTGAACTGATTGAGCTGGGCGTCGGCGATGGACTGAAAACCAAAATATTGCTCGCCGAATTACTTCATCATAAGTTTGATTTCAGGTATATACCGATTGATATTTCCGCACGGGCCATTGAAAATCTGCAAAACAAATTGCAAAATGAAATGCCGGATTTGAAAACGGATGGCCGCACCGGCGACTATTTCCGTATGATTTCCGGACTGAACGGAAAAATGCCAAAAGTGATCCTTTTCCTCGGATCGAACATCGGTAATTTTACCCATGAAAAATCTGTGAAATTCCTGAAACAACTGCGTGCTGTATTGCACAAAGGCGATAAACTGCTGATCGGTTTCGACCTGAAGAAAGACCCCGAAACCATACTCAAAGCCTACAACGATCCGCACGGGCTAACAGCTGCATTTAACCTGAACCTGCTTGCCCGTATCAATCGTGAGTTGGATGCCGATTTCCAACTTGCTGATTTTCATCACAAGGAAACCTATGATCCAAATACCGGGACAGCCAAAAGTTTTTTGGTGAGCAAAAAAGATCAACGGGTTACCTTTCACAAAACCGGGGAATCTTTCAGCTTTTCGCAAGGCGAAAGCATTTTCATGGAAATGTCGCAAAAATATGATGAAGAGATGATCTCTAAGCTCGCCAACGACACCGCTTTCAGCCTTATAAAAAACTATTACGACAGCCGCGGTTGGTTTGTAAATTCATTGTGGGCCTTATGATTTATAAATTATTTTTCCGGAAAAAAAATGGAAATATAACCTTAATTATTTATGAAAAACCAGAAAATCACGTTTAAAAATAATAGCGGCCATACCCTAACGGCCCGTATTGAGTTGCCTGCCGACCGCAAACCCGTCAGCTTTGCCATGTTTGCGCATTGCTTTACCTGCAACAAAAATTTATCGGCAGTACGAAATATCAGCCGTGCACTTACCGGTGCCGGTTTTGGGGTACTTCGGTTTGATTTTACCGGACTTGGCGAAAGCGAAGGCGATTTTGCCGATACCAATTTTTCCAGCAACATACAGGACTTAAAAGTAGCCGCCGGCTTTTTGGAAAAAGAATTCATGGCTCCCTCCTTGCTGATTGGCCATTCGCTGGGTGGTGCAGCAGTGTTGTATGCTGCCGCTGAAATGGATTCGGTTGGCGCTGTGGCAACCATTGGCGCTCCTGCCGACCCAAAACACGTAAAAGACCTGATCTCATCCGGCATGGCCGACATAAACGAAAAAGGTTTTGCGGAAGTTTCGATTGGTGGCAGGCCGTTTACCATCAAAAAGCAGTTTATCGACGACCTGGAAGCAGTAAATATGTCTGCTGTACTTCATAAAATGGGAAAAGCGCTTCTTGTTGCCCATTCGCCGCAGGACAATATTGTTGGCATTGACAATGCCGCAAGCATTTTTAAAAATGCACGGCATCCCAAAAGTTTTGTTTCGCTGGATGGCGCCGACCACCTGCTTTCCAGAGCTGAGGACTCAAACTATATCGGGGGCGTAATTGCCAGTTGGGCAAAGCGCTATATCAACTTCCGGCAAGAGAAAAAACCAGATACCGACCTTCAGGTAGTTGCCAATCTGGGTGCTGAAGATAAGTTTACCACGCATATAAAAGCAGGGAAACACTACCTCATTGGCGACGAACCCGAAAGCTATGGCGGTAACGATTTTGGGCCTACCCCCTACGATTTTGTATCCTCAGGCCTGGCTACCTGCACCGCAATGACCATACGCATGTATGCCGACCGCAAAAAATGGAAGATCAAAGAAGTGAATGTCCACATTAACCACGACAAAATGCATGGCAAGGATTGCGGCAAATGCGAAAATGATACCGGAAGCAAAATAGACCGTTTCACCCGGGAAATTGAAATCATTGGCGATTTGGATGAAAACCAACGGCAGCGCCTGCTCGAAATTGCCAACAAATGCCCGGTGCATAAAACCCTGCTTTCAGAAATTAAAATTGAAACCAAACTAAAAAAATAGGTAGCACAACAGTTTTGACGGATACATTTAAAAAGTTCGATGATATCAATCAGCTTTTTTTTAACATAAAAATTCAACAGTTATGTCAGAAAAGATTACAATAAGCACTCCAAAAAACGGCCCCTTGGTGGTCGAGAACCTGAAAAACATCACCAATGCTGCCGGAAATATTGTTCCGGTAAAGAAAGCAGTTT
The DNA here is from genome assembly GCA_964654725.1 of uncultured Lentimicrobiaceae bacterium. Lineage (GTDB taxonomy): Bacteria > Bacteroidota > Bacteroidia > Bacteroidales > CAZZLL01 > CAZZLL01. Next base: position 11,951 of record CAZZLL010000031.1, read on the forward strand.
TTGCGCTTTGCCGCTGCGGAAATTCCAAATCGAAACCTTTTTGCGATGGGACACATGGTGAAACGGGTTTTAGTGATGAAAAACAGGAAGGCCGTCAACCACGCCAGACAGATGATTATAAAGGCAAAGAAATTACCATTCACGACGATCGGGGAATCTGTTCTCACGCGGGCTTTTGCACAGATGGCTTGCCAAAAGTATTCAGAATGGGCGTTGAGCCCTGGATTGATCCGGATGCCGAGCCGGTTAAAAAGATTGTAGAGACCATTAAAAAGTGCCCCTCCGGAGCGCTGAGTTATTCTATTGACGGGAAAAAGTATGATAAATACTCAGATACGCCTGAAGTCAAAGTTACCGAAGACGGGCCATATTTTGTAAAAGGATTTGTAGGGCTGAAAGATGATGACCAACCCAACTCAGATGAACATTATGCTTTATGCCGTTGCGGAAATTCAAAAAATAAACCCTTTTGTGACGGACAGCACTGGTACACCAAATTTGAGGATGACGGCACTATTATAAATGAAGGCTTTAGCAAGGATGAAAGGATAGCCACAGTTCAGAAGCTTGCTGCAACTGGAAAGAGCGAAAACTCCGCGATGAGCACTTTAAAGAAATTTCCCGGATTGGATACCATCGTTTTCAAAGGTGCGCAATTGCACAAAATGCCTTTGAATGAGGATGTGGAAGTGATCACCAAAACGGTTATAGGCAAAACAGCCCGGCAGCCGCTTGAACTCAACATGCCCTTTTATGTTTCGCATATGTCGTTCGGAGCTTTGTCCAAAGAAGCCAAAGTAGCACTTGCGGCAGGTTCTGCGCAGGTCGGCACAGCCATGTGCTCGGGTGAAGGCGGATTGTTGCCCGAATCTCGAAAAGCTGCCAGGAAGTACATTTATGAACTGGGAACGGCTTCATTTTCGCATGATGATGATGCGATCCACCAGGCAGATGCTGTGGAAATTAAGATAGGACAAGGCGTAAAACCCGGAGTGGGAGGCCATTTGCCGGCTCATAAAGTCACAGAAGAAATCGCTAAAACAAGAGGTTTGAAACCGGGAGAAGATTCTGTTTCACCGGGAAGGCTGGCGGGGGTGAATAACCTGGAAGACCTGAAGAAAATGCTCAGCCATATTAAAAACATTACTGAAGGAAAACCGGTGGGTATCAAGCTGGCCGCAGGACATGTAGAAGACGATCTGGCTTTTGCCCTGAAAGCCGAACCCGATTTTATTACTTTAGATTGCCGGGGCGGAGCAACCGGATCTTCTCCCAAATTTTTGAAAGATAATGTGGGAATTCCCCCTGTTTTTGTTATTCGCAGAGCGCGAAAATATCTGGATAAAGTAAACAGCAAAGTGACGCTATGCGTTACCGGTGGTTTCAGGGACAGTTCAGATATTGCCAAAGCACTGGCCCTGGGCGCCGATGCGGTTGCACTGGCCACAGCATCGCTCATTTCCATTGGGTGTATTCAGGCCAGGGTGTGCCACACAGGCACCTGTCCGGTCGGGATCACAACCCAGAATGAGCAACTCCGAAAGTTGGTCGTGCACGCAAAAGCTGTTAAAGGGTTTGTGAATTTTTACACCGCCACAAACAGCGAACTGAAAGTATTCGCCCGAAGTAACGGCTTGGATAATATTCATAAACTGCAACTTTCCGATTTGGTGACTGATAACAAGTCTGTTGCTGATTTCTGTGACATTGAGCATGTGTAATGATGCACATTGAGCACACTAAGGTGCATGCGGAAGATTATCTTTCTTCCGATGGATAGAAAAAGACAAGCAAAACAAAGGACTATGCAATTTCAACAAGGCCCTAAAAATTTTATTTCAATTTTTTGTCAACCACATCAATTAATAGTCTACCTTTGCTCAAAATGTGAATTTGAGAATTTATGCATATCATAATCTCTAAAGGATAATAGTTAAGCATAGCTTTTTGAATTTTTAGTATTAACATAAAACATAAAACGAACCATATTTTTATGCATATTCGAATGACTATTACCATTCTAAATACGCCTATGATCATAAGTTCGTCAAGTGTTAAGTATCAATTTAATTTTTTATTATGAATATTTATGTAGGCAACCTTGATTATAAGGTTAGCGAAAATGAGTTGGCAGAATTATTTGAAGAGTATGGAAATGTAAGCTCTTCCAAAATTATTACGGACAAACTATCCGGCAGAAGCAAAGGTTTTGGTTTTGTTACCATGGATAATGAGGATGAAGGAACCAAAGCGATTAAAGAACTTAATGGCGTTTCTTTAAAAAGCCGTGAAATAGTGGTTAATGAAGCCAGACAAAGAAAGAATGATTATTAAACAAAGAGAATTCTTATGAACAAAGGAATAGTAAAATGGTACAATGAAACCAAAGGATATGGTTTTATTGAAACTGAAGATGGAAAGGATATTTTCGTTCACAACAGTGGATTGGAAAGTTCAGTTCGCGAACTTCAGGCTGACCAAAAAGTTGAATTCGAAATTAAGCAAGGCGACAGAGGATTGATTGCAATAAATGTGCAAACAATTAAATAATCTAAAACTTACATTCAAGCAAGCCCGTTCCATGCATATGTGCAGAGAACGGGCTTGCTGTTTTTAGCGTGAATATATCATATATATACTCCTATCAGAAATTACCAGAAATTTCAACATATGTTCAAGACCGGATACAAAGCATTATGTAATTAATCTTTATTACTTTTATATGTTGTATTGGAATTGTCCTATATTAATTTGTTGCATTGAATCCTACAGCTAATAACAGCAAGCTAAATCAAAAACTCAAAAAAGAGCTTAAACTTTTTCTTTGGATAAGTTTTGGTGTGTTTTTGTTTGTTCTGTTTTTCGAACCCTTCAATGTAAACACCTTTAGTAATAACAATAAACCGGTATTTATTGTAGGTTTGGGTGCTATTGTGTTCCTTAGCATTTTTTGCATCAGGGTTGTTTTTTTTGATTTCTTTGAGCGTATATCAAATTCAATTCCGGGATTAGCAAAGAATATTAATTTTAATGGTTTAGTAATTTTTGTTCTTTCCTGTATTGCACTCACTTTTTATCTGAAATATGTTGGTAATCTCAGCATCAATTTTCTTATAATGTTCAAAATAATATTCATTTGCATTCCACCTCCGGTGATTCTTAAAATAAACGATAGTCTGAGCAGATCGAAAACCAATATTGACAATTTATTAAAAGATATCAATTTATTACAGAAAAAAATTGAGGAATACGAGAAATTCTACAGGAATAAATCAATTGCCATTATATCTGAAAATGGTACTGAAAGAATAGAGCTGCTAATCTCAGACATTCTCCTGGTAAGATCAGCTGATAATTATGTGGAAATTATCTATAAAACCAAGGAAGGCACTAAAAAGAAACTTATAAGAAATACCCTGAAGAATATTGAATATCAAACCTCTCAATTTTCAAATTTTGGACGATGTCACAGGACCTGTATCGTTAATTTCCTGGATGTTCATTCTCTTGAACGAAAGCAAAACAATTATTGGCTCAGGTTAACATCTTATCCCGACCTTGTCCCGGTTTCAAGGCAGTATTTAAGCCTTATTAAAGAGATCATTCAGGAAAACAGGGATGAATAACACCCGCCCCGGTTTTTGTTACTGCCCCCTTTAAAAACATCTATATCCCAATTAATTGACACTAATCCCATTTATTTTTAGTTAAGCTATGAATATTATTAGTTTTACTAAAAAAAACATGACTATATTGCTAATATCCCCGACTGTAGATTCCAACAAAAGAACAAACAAGGGGCTCATGATGCCACAGTTGGCTTTATATATCTTGCAAGCCTTAACTCCGGGCAACCATAAAGTTGTTCTCGTTGAAGAAGAAACCGAAAAAATAGATCTGGATATGGACTGTGATCTTGTCGGGATCAGTTTTATGACTGCAAACGCACCAAGAGCCTATGAATTATGCAAAGTGTTTAAAGAAAGAGGCAAGACAGTTGTACTTGGCGGGGTACATCCAACTATACTGCCCGAGGAAGCACTACAACATGCTGACTCAGTTGTAATAGGTGAAGCTGAAGGCGTATGGGAGGGGCTCCTTATCGATTTTCAAAATAATTCATTAAAAAGAAAATATCATAATCCTGCCCCTGACTTAGGAAAATATAACAAAAAAGACTTCAGCAGGATTACGAAAAAACGCTTGTACAATCTTATTCCAATAATGACTACCAGGGGATGTCCATACAACTGTGATTTTTGCTGTGTGACTAATTTATTTGGCAAAAAAATCAGGCATATACCAATAGAAAATGTTATCCGGGAGATTAAAGATTCAGGGGCTAAGAATTTCATTTTTCTTGATGATAATATTATCGGGCATAAGAAATATGCAAAAGAATTATTTACAGCAATCAAGCCCCTGAACATCAGCTGGGTGGGGCAGGCATCTGTTTCATTAATAGCAGAAGATGATGAGTTGCTTGATTTGGCAGCAGATAGCGGATGCAAAGTTTTATTTTTTGGTTTGGAAAGTGTTTCGGTTGATCAACTGAAATCATTTCGCAAGTCTATCACACGAATTGATGAATTGGAAAATGCATTAAGAAAAATCCGCAAAGCAGGTATAATTGTGCATGCTTCAATGATTTTTGGTTTTGATAATGACACCTGGGAGACCTTTGATAAAACCGTTAAATTTTTAATAAAAAATAAAGTTGGCACTGTTTCCTTTAATGTTTTAACCCCCTACCCGGGCACCAAAACATATGAAAAATTAAAAGCAAGTGGTCGCTTAATAACCTCAAACTGGAAATACTATGACCATAATACAGTTGTTTTCAAACCTGTACATATGAGTGCTTATGATCTTCAATACGGAAGAATTATTACCCGGAAAAAATTCTATACGATCATTTCTATTTTAAAACGATTAAGAGGTAATTTAAGAAATCCGCTTATTTATCTATTAACCAATCTGGGCCATAAAAGGCAAATACCTTTTGATTTCAAACACCTGGCGTCAGTAGAGAAAGAAATATTTCAATTTGAGGATCACAAGATTATCAACTTTAACCAAAATGTCAGAGGTTTACCACAGTCTGCTTCTTATGCAATAAAGGAAAAAAGCAACTCTTCGTCCTCCATCTCCAACACCCACGAGAATTATTAAAGACGATCCAACAATTGCACTTTTCCGTGAGGCTAAAAAAGACAAGATCATTCTCATATATTTGCATTATATAATAGGATGGGTTTTGTAAACATTTTTTTATTATCAATGTTACATTTAGATGGGAAGAAAGCGATTCGGCACAAAACTTCTATTATTTGTTGAAAAAAGCGGTAATGCATTGCCACACCCTGCGAGTATTTTCGGAATATTAGCATTACTTGTTTTAATCTTTTCCCTGATTGGTCATTTATTGGGCTGGCAAGCATTGCATCCGGCAACCAATGAAACCATAAAAACAGTAAACCTTTTATCCCGCGACGGATTGCACAGGATATTGTTAGAAATGGTAGACAATTACACCGGCTTTGCTCCCCTGGGTATAGTGATGGTCGCATTGTTAGGGATTGGTATAGCGGAAAGCAGTGGCATGATTAGTGCTGCTATCAGGCTTTTGGTCTTGAAATCTTCCAAAAAGATCATCACCTTTGTAATTGTTCTGGCGGGAATTCTATCCAACACAGCATCTGATCTGGGTTATGTATTAATTATTCCGATTGGAGGAGTTATTTTTCACTCCCTCGGACGCCATCCGATTGCCGGGATGGCAGCTGCATTTGCCGGTGTATCCGGTGGTTTTAGTGCCAACCTGTTCATAGGTACCATCGACCCTCTTCTGGCCGGAATTTCTACTGAAGCCGCAAATATTATCGACGAGGCCTATTATGTATTGCCTACGGCTAACTACTATTTTATGGTGGTATCCACTTTATTCCTCGCCATTGTTGGCACATGGATCACCAACCGATTTGTTGAGCCCCGTCTGGGTAAATATACTGGAGATATCCAACAAGAACCCCTGGAAAGACTAAACAAAAAAGAGAAAAAGGGCCTTATCAGGGCAACGATTGCTTTCTTTATCATTGCGGCTGTAATTGTAGCAGGATTAATCCCTGATAATGGTATTTTACGCGGAAAAGACAATACACTGTTCCATTCACCCGTGCTCAAAGGGTTTATTGCGATATTGTTTATCATAGCTAGTATTATGGGAATAATATATGGTGCTACAACCGGCAAATATAAAAACGACAAGGATGTGATAAAAGGCAGTGTAGATAGTTTTAAAACCCTGGTTGCTTTTCTTGTCCTGGTGTTTTTCGCTGCTCAATTTGTAGCTTACTTTAAATGGAGTCAGCTCGGACTGATCATAGCCATTAAAGGGGCTGATTTTTTGCAAAGTATTGATATAGGACTAATCCCTCTGGTACTGATGTTTATTGTCCTCTCCGGTTTTATCAATATGTTCATGGGAAGTGCTTCTGCCAAATGGGCCATCCTGGGACCGGTATTTATTCCCATGTTTATGCTGCTGGGCTATTCCCCTGAATTATCGCAGGCTGTTTTCCGGGTCGGTGATAGTGTTACCAATATCATTTCTCCCATGATGAGTTTCTTTGCCCTGATAATCGTTTATTTTGAAAAATACGACAATAAAGCCGGGATTGGCACAATCATCTCAACAATGTTGCCTTATTCCATTGCCTTTTTTATAACATGGTCAATATTGTTGATAGGATGGATCAGCTTCAACATTCCCCTGGGCCCGGAGGCAGGTTTATTTTATAAATAATTTTTCAACCAACAGTGCATCAATAATAATATCAAAACCCGGAGGCTACATATGCATGCCTGTCGCATTTTGTTCGGTATATATATTATTCTCCAGATAATATCATACCCATGAAAAGGTTTACATGTGTAATCAGCCCCTCCTTTTTCGTATGGTTGGAATCAGTAATTGTATGACCTGAAAGCACTGATGATTTAGGAACAGTACTAAAACAAAACCTCAGGAATAACAATACTATTTAAGGATAAATTTCCCTGTTCCAAATTTTTTCTTGCCTGTCCATACCTCAAACAAATACACTCCGGAGGGCTGATCATCCCTGCTAACAACAATATGATCGCCTTCCATTGAATAGTTGAAATCCATTACCTGACCCACAAGGTTGCGACAAATCATACGAACTTCCTGGGTATCATCCTGAGATGACAAAGCAATATAAAGTTTATCGGTAAAAGGATTGGGGTATGTTACAAGATATTGGGCATCCTTTTCCAGCCCAACACTTACAATATTCACATTTTGACAATAGGGCAAACTCATTCCTACGCTATTTGTCGCTGTCAGGCAAACATTATGATTTCCTGCAGACTGAAAGACATAGGTAGGATTTTGTTGGTGCGAAGTATCTGTACCTCCGCCGTCATCAAAATTCCAAAACCAGGAAGTAGGACTATTGGTTGATTGATCGGTAAAAGCAATAGAAGGAGAATTGTTCATATTCACACTAAAACTGGCTTGCGGCACGGCAGCAATAGAAACATTTAAACCAATCAGAAAATCTTCTGTATAGCGGTCACGGTAATCCGACCAGCTTCCACCTAAGACTTCATATGTCCTTCTGGATATTGGTGGTGTTACATCCCTTCCGATATTGATCTCTGCTGCTGCCATGTACCAACACACATAAACACCGCCACTGTATATGATCAGGTTTGAATTACCGGCATTAACGGTAGTATAGGTATTCGTTGTGATGCTGGTTGGTGGAACATAGACCGAGTCCAGCATAGTGCCGGCAGTACCGTTTGGCCCGTTATCGTCGTATATTTTTGCATAAAAGCCAACAGGACTTACTGCATTTGCGGTTATGAAATACCGTGTACTGACAATTTCGACAGGATATATGGGAGGTTCAATATATACACCAACACCACCATTGCCTCCGTTCCATCCCAGTCCGCCTCCATCTGCTGTGCCATCAGTATATTCCAGGGTAAAGGTTGTCTGGCTGGTATCCACAACTACTATTTCCTGCTGAATTACATTGTTGCTGGCTACCATATCTCCTGATACTCCTGTCAAGCCTGAATTAAAGCTGTAAATACCAGTTACTGTGGGCGACCAGGTATTTGAAAAAGTTACCGTTGTATCTGCACCAACTACAAGCGGAGGAACCGAAGCGTTTCCGGAGGATTGAATGAAATTATAAAAATTGTAAATGGTATCCCTGGCGGTGAAGCTGCTCAGATTCTGGTTACCTGTATTTTTGTAATTCGCTTTTAAAGACATGGCCGGAGCATTTTTCTTCACAAAAATTCCTCCGTTGTCCATATTGTCATTCCATAGCACAGAAGCATCAGTTACAGCGTAGGTTACTGTATCCGGGTAATAGAATTTCACTGTAAGGGAATCTGCCGGCAGCACATCAATAATGCTTGATAATCCCAGCGTACCCGTATTATTCTCTATTCCAACGGCACAGTCGAAAGTAGTGGCAGATACAGTGCCTAAATTTGTGCTCAGGTAATTAATTGTGATGGAATTATCTACCTTACTCAGGATTACCTGAAAGGTATTGCTTCCTGTATATCCCTGAGTATTATTGTACCAGAAAGGAACATTGACGTAACTCACCACAAGAGTATCGGCATTGTAGTACATATAACATTCGGCCGGATTGTTAGCCCCTGAAAAATTCAAGTCCGACATCATCATGCCGATGAAATTATTTGATCCTGCACTGGAAGGAATGGTAGCAGGGAAAGGAGCTGCAATGTTATTTCCGGCAAATGACAAATACCCATTTGAACCGATCCAGAATTGTGGTGTAGGATACCAGTAAAACTGAAATCCTGCAGAACCTCCATAAGGTCCAATAACATTATCATCCGCCAGGCCCGTTACTTCATTCCCGTATCCTGAAATATCCAACCATCCGAATACCGGAGGATTTACCGTATGATTGCTGTTTTTCCAGGTATATCCGTAAGCATCCGGACCACCAGAAGTTTGAGAATAGAGAGGAATACTTATCAAGCATGTCAAAAGAAAGAATAGAATTTTTTTCATGATAGGTTAAATAAAGGTTTAACATTGGTTATTTATCCCATAAAACTAAGGCATATATTCGTAAAAAGCAATTATATAGCGTGTCTTTTCCCTGTGTTTTGCATTATAAATAGCATAACAGCTCATTTATTGTGGGATTCTAAACAGACATTTCGTACTTTTGAAAAATCCCAAAATCATGAATCATGCAAAGAAAATCATTCCTTTTGGTCGGACTTTTTTTTATCTTAATTGCATCCAATATGAAAGAAGAAAATCCATTACTATCAGCGTTTAATACGCCTTTTCATGCCCCTCCTTTTGAACAAATAAAAAACGAACATTATTTACCGGCATTTATAAAAGCCATTGCAATCCATAAAGCAGAGATCAGAGATATAGCTGAATCTGAAGTCCCTGCAGATTTTAACAACACCATTGCAGCACTAGATCAAAGCGGGATGGTGCTGAAACAAACCCAGGCTATATTTTATAATCTTTTATCTGCTCACACCAACAATAATCTTCAGGAAATATCCAAAGAGGTAGCACCCATGCTTTCAAAGCATCAGGATGAGATATATCAGAACGAAGCTTTATTTAGGAGGATCAAAAAGGTATATGATAATAAGGACAAGCTTAAGCCAGATCAAGAACAGGCAAATCTAATTGAAGAAATATACAAGGATTTCGCCAGGAACGGTGCCTTGCTGAGCATAAATGAAAAGAAACGCCTTTCAGAGATCAACAGCCGCCTGGCTTTATTATCACTGGAATTTGGAGACAATATCCTGGCAGAGAACAACGGCTTCAAGCTGGTGATTGATAAGAAAGACAACCTGGCTGGCTTACCCAAACCCTTTGTTGATGCTGCCTATGAAACAGCCACATCCATGAATAATAATGGGAAATGGGTATTTACCATTCACAAACCAAGCCTGATTCCATTCCTGCAATATGCTGAAAACCGTGCCTTACGGGAAAAGATGTTTACTGCTTATATCATGAAAGGCGACCACAACGATTCCCTCGACAACAAACAAATCATTGCGGAAACCATCCGGCTCAGGGATGAGAAGGCAAAATTACTGGGATATGAGAACCATGCAGATTATGTGCTTGAAAAAAACATGGCCGGAAACACCGGAAAAGTCTATGATTTCCTGAATCAAATGTGGGAGGCCGCATTGCCTGTTGCACAAAGAGAAGTTGATGCCCTTCAAAAGATGATTGAAGCTGAAGGCAAAGACTTTAAGCTGAAGCCTTGGGATTGGTGGTACTTTGCAGAGAAATTAAGAAAAGAAAAGTATGATCTGGATGAAAATGAGCTACGTCCTTACTTTCAGCTGGAAAATGTAAAAAAAGGCATTTTTAGCCTTTGCAAAAAACTCTATGGACTCGAATTCAAAGAGGTAAAAGATGTACCTAAGTACCATAAAGACGTTCATGCATATGAAATAAACGATGCCGATGGTAGCCATGTTGGCCTGCTTTACCTCGATTTCTTCCCACGGGCAAGTAAAGGAAGCGGAGCATGGATGACTTCATACAGAAAGCAATTTAAGACCGGTAACACAAATGTCCCGCCCATTATATCTATTGTATGTAATTTTACTAAACCTACCGGTAATACTCCTTCCCTGTTAAGCCTGGATGAAGTCCTGACCTTCTTCCACGAATTTGGTCATGGATTACACGGCTTATTGTCGGATTGCCGGTATTATAAAACTTCCGGTACTTCTGTTGCCCGGGATTTTGTTGAACTGCCTTCACAAATCATGGAAAACTGGGCTCTGGAACCTGAGGTCCTTGAGTTTTATGCTTTCCATTATAAAACAGGCAAGGTTATCCCGAAAGAACTGGTTGAAAAAATACAGAACGCACGCCTTTTCAACCAGGGATTTGAAACCATTGAATACCTTGCTGCATCTATACTGGATATGGACTGGCATACCCGGGAGGACACAAAAAACATCGATGTAAATGTTTTTGAAAAGCAATGTATGAGTCGTATCAACCTTATCCCTGAAATTGTTCCCCGATACAGAAGCACCTATTTTGCCCATATCTTTAGCGGCGGTTATTCCTCTGGATATTATAGCTATTACTGGGCAGCTGTGCTCGATGCAGATGCTTACCAGGCCTTTAAAGAAACCAGTTTGTTCGACCCAAATACAGCCAATGCATTCCGCCATAATATCCTTGAAAAAGGAGGTACCAAGGACGCCATGGAATTATATGTGGCCTTCAGGGGAAAAGAACCAGATGTAAGTGCTTTGCTTAAAAGAAAAGGATTGGCTAATTAATGCTTTTTGTAATTTTGATGTGAACTTAAATAGAAACTAAACTAAACCCTCATGATATACACCATTGCTATTGCAGTAGTTGTGCTGCTATCCCTGGTCGTTGTTATTATTTACAACACCCTGATTGGACGAAAAAATCAGGTTGAGAATATTTTTGCTTCAACAGATGCCCTGCTTAAAAAACGCTATGATTTGATTCCAAACCTGGTAACTACCGTAAAGGAATATATGAAACATGAAAGGGAAACCCTGACTAAAGTCACAGAGCTTCGTGCAAAGGCTGTTAATTCAGACTTAAGCGATGATGACAAAGTAAGCCTGAACAACGAATTATCAGGCCTGATGGGCCATCTTAAAGTAGCTGTGGAAAACTATCCTGAGCTTAAAGCTAATGAAAACTTCCTGAAACTACAGGCTTCCTGGAATGAAGTGGAGGAGCAAATATCAGCAGCACGGCGCGCTTTTAACGCTGCAGTTACTGATTATAATAATGCAGTTGAAATGTTTCCTTCTAACCTCATTGCCGGAATGTTCAACTTTAAACGGAAAGAAGTATTTGAAATACCTGAAACAGAACGTCAGAATATCAGCGCAAAAGAACTGTTTAAGGCGTAAGAAAGGTGTTTAAGAATGGCTGCAAGAAATTTTCAGGAATTCTTCAGAAACTCCATAAAACCTTTACTCCGGGAAGAAGAGCTTAAAAGGATTTCTATCAGGAACAAACTCCTTGCTTATATCTTTTTGTCTTTCCTGATTATTTCTGCCGGAATCATTATTTTTTTAGTGTATGAAGGAAATGATGTTAGCATAATTGTGTTGTCTGCCCTTCTTTTATTAGCGGTTGTTCTTCTTATCATCCAGTTTAACAAGCTCAAAAAATTCCGAACTGCCTTTAAAAAGAAAATCATCCCACGGCTGCTCAATTTTATCGACCAAGGATTGCAATACAATCCCAGAGAACATATTCCGCGCATGGATTATATGAAGAGCAAAATTTTTCTTACCCGACCTGATCGCTACAAAGGCGAAGACCTGGTATATGGAGCGTATAAAGGTATTCCGCTGAAGTTTTCTGAGCTTAAAACAGAATACAAAACCACCACAACAAATTCAAAAGGACAAAGAAGGCAACAATGGCATACGATCTTTAAAGGAGTCTTCTTTGTGGCCGATTTCAACAAACATTTTAAAGGAAGAACGGTTGTTTTGCCTGATACGGCTGAAAAGCTATTTGGGAAATTCGGTCAAAGCCTGCAGTCCATGAATTTTGCACGGGACCAACTCATAAAGATGGACAATCCGGTTTTTGAAAAATCCTTTGTTGTCTACTCAACCGATCAGATTGAAGCACGCTATGTTTTGTCTACATCATTAATGCAGCGCATCCTGGATTTTAAAGATAAACTCAATTCAAGGCTGTATGTGTCATTCGTTGATTCAAAGGTGAATATTGGAATTCCATACCGAAATAACCTCTTTGAGGTCCGAATTTTTAACCCCATTGATAACATTGAATTTATTGAAGATTTATACCATAAACTTTTATTCTTTATTGAAATTATTGATGAATTAAATTTAAACCTGCGTATCTGGACGAAAGAATAAGCCCGGATTGACACAAACCGCAGAAAAGAGATATGAGCATATTATATGTTGATTAGACTTTTTACAGGAATAACAATTATTTTTTCTGTCGGACTATTAGGGTTCTCTGCAGATACAGTCTATATTGTTGATGCCGGCACCCTGAATATCCGCTCGGGTGCAGGAACGCAATATCATGTTATTGGAAAACTCACAAAAAACGACACCATCAGAAAGCTACAATATGGTATAAAATGGAGTCAATTTACATTTCACGAAAAAAAGGCCTTTATATATTCAAAATACCTTCGTCTTCATATCGGGGCGTAGGTTTTGGTTTCTTTTGGCCCGCTCTGCAATTTTTCGCATCGTACGTGCATTCCCGAAATACCTGTCCCTGCTCTTGAAAATAGCCTGAATATATCTTTTAATATGGGCAGAAGCTTTTTTATCAAAATACAATTCATTATCATCCAGCATTTTCACTGCTATTTGATATAACTCTTCCTCAGAAAAATCAGAAAATATATAGGTTTGGTCGAAACGGGATTCGAGGCCGGGATTGGTTTCTATAAAATCATCCATATTATGGGGATAGCCGGCAACAATAAGCGCAAAATTTCCCCTGTTATCTTCCATAAATTTCGTAATGATAGCAACGGCCTCCTTGCCAAAATCTTCTTTATATTTTCCTTCACTCAGGGCATAAGCTTCATCAATAAACAATACCCCTCCCCTGGCCTTCTCAATGAACTCTTTGGTTTGTGGTCCCGTTTGTCCGATATATTTGGCCACCAGATCGGAACGGCCTACTTCCAGCACATGACCTTTTGATAACAGACCCATTGCACCATAAATCCTTCCAGTATCCATCGCCATCACTTCCCCAACCCACATTAAAAGAGTAAAATTACATTTTTCTTTTATCTAATAAAGTCCTGCAGAAAATTCATTAATCACATACATTGATTATAAGACATACTGAGGCTAAAATGATTACTTTTGCCCTGTAATGAAGGATAAAACAGCTGCACCGGGCAAGAAATTTGAAACATCCAATGTCATTGCCATATCCATCAGCCACCTCATTCATGATATTTATTCATCTTTCCTGGCTCCTGTTTTGCCGATACTTAAAGAAAACTTTAATTTAAGCTATTCCATGCTCAGCCTGCTGAGTGTTTTTCAGCGCATTCCGAATATCTTCAGTCCGCTCATAGGGATTATTGCAGACAAAGTACAAATCCGTTTCATTTTGATTTTAACTCCGGCTATCACTGCCATATCAATGAGTTTATTGGGGATTGCTCCTTACTATTCCGTTGTTGCTATTCTGCTGTTTGTGATGGGTGTAAGTGCTGCTTTTTATCATGTTCCTGCACCTGTAATAGTCAGGAAAGTTTCAGGGAACAGAACCGGAACAGGAATGAGTTTTTATATGCTGGGGGGTGAAATGGCACGCACCTTAGGCCCTCTGATTATCACAGCTGCAATTGAATTATGGGGCTTTGAAGGTAGTTATAAACTTATTCCTTTTGGTGTATTAGCCAGTTTTATTCTGTATTTAAAAATTCGCAACATACATGTTTCCAAAGACATACCAAAACAAAAGAGCCAGGGGTACCGCAAAACCCTGATAAAATACCAAAAATTTTTTCTGCTTATCCTGGCATTTGTTTTCTTTCGTGCTATTGCTAAATCTGCCCTATCCACTTTTCTGCCTACATTTTTTGCGGAAGAACAGGGCAAATCCTTATGGTTCTCCAATTCAGCCTTTGCTTTATGGCAACTGGGTGGTGTAATCGGTACTATTTTATCAGGGATTATTTCAGATTTGATCGGACGACGCACCTCCCTGGCTGTTATTTCAATTATATCGCCGGTATTACTATGGCTTTTTGTAGTATATAATTCAGCGTATCCCTATCTTTTACTGTTTCTGCTAGGGTTCTTCATCATTGCACCCGGTCCTATTCTTTTGGCTATGATACAGGATCTGAATGCAGACCGCCCGGCATTCGTCAACAGCATTTACATTACTATCAGTTTTCTGATTGCCATGCTGGCAGTTCTGATTTCCGGCTTTTTGGGCGATATTTACACCCTTGAAATAACCTTTAAGATATCAGCCGTTTTATCTCTTCTGGCATTTCCTGTCATCCTGATAATACCTGCGAAACAATAATCTGATATTCTATGTTATCTTTGCATAGAACAAACTCCCAGTCCATGCAAAGAGAAAACCTCTCTACCAATCGAAAGGCCCTTAAGATCAACCTGGAACCTTATATTTACGGGTCTTTTGCTGAAATTGGTGCCGGTCAGGAAGTTGCCCGTTGCTTTTTTCAGGCAGGAGGTGCTTCCGGAACCATAGCTAAAACAATCTCTGCTTATGACATGGCCTTCAGTGATTCTATTTATGGCAAACGAAATGATAAACGTTATGTGTGCGAAGACCGGCTGAGTAAAATGCTTCATATTGAATACGAAAATGTGACACATATTCTTGCCGACACCAAGGAAGCTGAAACGAAATTTTTTGCTTTTGCCAATACTGTTTCAACCCTTAATTACAATAAGAACAATGAAGCACATGGTTGGGTGGGGATGCGTTTTCAGCTAAACCCCCATTGTGAGCCTAATGAAGTGTGTTTGCATGTCCGTATGTTGGAAGATGATAATCTTCTTCAGCAGAAAAGCCTGGGAATTCTGGGCGTAAACCTTATTTACGCCTGCTTCAATCATTGGCAATATCCGAATACCTTCATACAATCGCTATTAGACAATTTATCCCGTGAACGGATCGAGATCACGCTGATAAAAATGGATGGCCCTGAACTTGATTATGTCGACAATCGCCTGCTCAGTGTTCAACTTGTAAAAAACAATATGACCCCGGCCACCATGTTCGACCGTTATGGAAAAGTGCATGCCCCTATTGATATGCTTTACAAAAAAAATGTGCTTGCCTTCAGAGGGAATTTCAGGCCAATTACATATGTAGGTTTCGACATGCTCAAATCAAGCTATGCCCTGTTTAAGAAAGATGAAAACTACGACAAAGATAACACCATGGCCTTTTGTGAGATAACCCTCAACAACCTCCTGGTGGAAGGCGATTTTGATGAAAGGGATTTCCTCGACCGGGTGGATATGCTCAATGGTATGGGTCAAAATGTGATGGTTTCTAACCTGAGTGAATACTATAAACTGGTAAGTTATTTTAGCCGGTTTAATCTGAAAAACCTCCGTGTCGTTATTGGTATACCGACATTTACAAAAGTTCTTGATACAACATATTACAAACATCTGAAAGGAGGTATTTTTGAAGCTTTCGGAAAAATGTTCCCTGAGAACATGAAGTTATACGTTTATCCTACGGTTTATGAAAATTCACAGGAAATTATCACTTCCAGGAATATCGATCTGCCTGAAGAAATCATCTATCTTTATAAGCATTTGGTAACTAACAGAAAAATTCTGGATATCAAACATGTGAATGAAGAAAGGTTGTATATTTCACAGGAAAAAGTGTTAAAAATGCTTCAGAATGATGAAGAGGGCTGGGAAAAGCTGGTACCAAAATATATTGAGAAAGAGATTAAAGAAAAGAAACTTTTCGGATATAAAGGATCTGCATGATCACATCTCCCCCATTAGCTGAACAATTGCGTCCGACTGACCTGGATAATTATCTGGGACAACAGCACCTTACAGGATCCAATGCTGTTTTACGAAAAAGTATTGAATCGGGAAATATCCCGTCTATGATCTTATGGGGACCACCGGGTGTTGGCAAGACCACCCTTGCCTTTATCATTTCAAAAAAACTCCGAAGGGCATTTTATACCCTTAGTGCCATCAATTCAGGTGTAAAGGATGTTCGTGATGTTATTCAAAAAGCACAATCCGGATTGGAAAGCTCCATTTTATTCATTGATGAGATCCACCGTTTCAATAAATCTCAGCAGGATTCATTGCTGGGTGCGGTTGAGAGGGGAATAATAACACTTATCGGGGCAACCACTGAGAATCCGTCATTTGAAGTAATTGCTCCTTTGCTCTCACGCTGCCAGGTTTACATTTTAAAGCCTCTAACTAAGGCAGACATGGATTTCCTGTTAAACAAAGCTACCGAATATTATAAAAAAAGCCTGAACATTGATGTTCAACTCAAGGAACGTGCAGCCCTCATGCAAATTTCCGGGGGTGATGCAAGGAAACTACTTAATGCACTTGAGTTAACAGTGAACGCAAGGCAAGCAGATGGGAAAAATATTTACATTACGGATGATATCGTCCGGGAAACCATCCAGGCTAAGCTGGCTATTTATGACAAAAGCGGTGAAATGCATTATGATATCATTTCGGCCTTTATCAAATCATTGCGGGGCAGTGATCCAAATGCAGCAGTATACTGGCTCGCCCGTATGATAGAAGCGGGAGAAGACCCTAAATTCATTGCCCGAAGAATGGTCATACTGGCTTCAGAAGATATCGGCAATGCCAACCCAAACGCCCTGGTACTGGCCACCTCCTGTTTTGATGCTGTAAACCTCATTGGCATGCCTGAAAGCCGTATCATTCTCTCCCAAACAGCCGTCTATCTAGCTACTTCAGCTAAAAGCAATGCATCCTACCAGGCCATCAATCTTGCACAGGAAGAGGTTAAAAAATCCGGTGACCTTTCGGTGCCTTTTCCCATCAGAAACGCACCCACAAAACTAATGAAGGAAATAGGCTACGGAGATAAGTATAAATATGCCCATTCCTATGAAGGAAACTTTGCCGACATGGAATTTCTGCCAGACGCAATAAAAGGCAAAAAATTCTATGAACCCGGAAATAATGCTAAGGAAAATTCGCTGAGGGAATTCTTAAAAAGCCGCTGGAAAAAGAAATATGGGTATTAAGTTAACGGATAAGCATAAAGCTTCCCTGATCTTTTCTCTGAATACCATAATCAGTATAATACGCAAGCAAATAATAATAAACACCAACAGGAGCAGGAGCTGTTTTATAATCTCCGTTCCAACAGGAATTCAAATCCATGCCTTTGAATACCATCTCCCCGTAACGATTGTATATTAGTAGCTGAAAATCAGCGATACCGCTTCCTTTTAAACGAAAACAGTCGTTAATGCCATCCCCATTGGGAGAAAAAGCATTTGGCACATAAAGATGGTCACATTCCTGAAAGTGTATGGTATCTGAGGCCATACAATTTCCATCATCTGCTTTTACCCAAACTGTTTGCGGTCCGTCTACAAAATAAGCAGGGTCATTGCTGCCATCATGCCAGGTAAAATTCTGGAGATCCCATAATGATAAGTCCAGGTATATTTCGTCGCCATAGCAAAGAGGTTGATCTTCACCCAGGTAAACGTAGGGAATATCCCGAATATATATATCCTTAAAAATGGTATCCGTTTCATCAAAGTGGTATAATACAGCCATACATGTGAAGTTACCAAAGCTTTGGTAACTGTGTTTGCCATAAAGGCTTCCGCTTTGATCCGGCAGTATGATGGCCTCCTCACCGAAATACCATTCAATGCTGTCAACATCCAGAGAATCATCGGGGTAAAAAACAGTTTCATCCCCTAAGCAAAAATTTTCAGCAAAAATCTCAGGAATAAAAAAATCTGCGCTAACATCTGCAGGCAAACCATAGTGACATTTTCCCCCGTTTAAATGGACTGCCTGGTAATCATACTTGCATGCACTCCCCAGGGAATCCGGGTAACTGATAACACCCACGTATTCATTATATACCTGTGCGACATATATCTTTCCATCAGGGCCTCTCTTCATCGCCCCGACTTTGCCGTTATTATTCACCCCTACCAGCTGTTTTGAAGCTTTGATCAATTCCGGATCCACAAGGCTGAGATCAAACTGATATATTCTTCCCGGACGACTATCAGTTGAGGATACATAAAGAATATTGCCGCTTGCATTAAACTCAATGCCATAGGGGAAATCATTCGAATCAAATGTAAGGGTTGCATATCCTCCGACAATACCGGTATTGTTGTCAAAATGCAATAATTCGGCCCTGTGACTGATATAGCTGGCCATTGCCAGTTTATTATTATCCGGAGATGCTTTCAGGTATCCCAATGCCCTGGCATAATTATATCCCTGGAAATATCCGGCACTGCTAATAATGGCATTGCTGTCAATACCCTGTTCACTGATATGGTAAACCCTGAACTGATCAGAATTCCATTCATGTGAGATTAGCCAGTAATCTTTGTTGTTTTTATGCTGTGCCAGGCAAATTTTTTCCACAACAGGAACATGCAGCAATTTATTTTTATGAACAATCATTCCCAGGCCTCTTTCTTTTTGCAAATCCACCAATGAATACCTTAATCCATTGCTCAGGGCTTCTTCCGCTGCATCTACCGTAAATATAAAGAACAAACTGTTAGAACCCGGATGCGGACAAACCGCCACTGCCTGTGAGGCTGAAGGATGCCCCATAAGGCTGTCACCGTTTCGCATCATCTGATGATCAGAATTGTAAACAGTAATGCCATCTGTATAAAATAAAAGATTGCCATGTAAATCTGTAACTGTGGCGCATCCTTCCAGTGTATTCAATGATCCCTGCATAGGAACCGGAGCTCCATTCCTGAAATCAAGGCCACTGAATTCGCCAAAATACCATAGCTGGTTCCTGTCCTGCCCTAATAACAGGAAGGGATATATAAAACACAAAAGAAATACGATAAAAAAATTCTTTGACATTTTTCGCAAGCTATTCAAAGATAATCATTTCTGAAGTTTCTCTGTTAGAGTTAACGCTATCTTAACAAAAAAGCTTGTCTCATTGTTATCATTTTGAACAACATTCCTGTATATTTTTTAATTTAGCAGACACGTTTGAGTATATGAGATATATCAGCCTCCTTTTTATTTTTGTTTTATTACTGACTTCCTGCAATAAAGATCCGCATCCGCGCTGGGATGTTCAGATATTAGCACCCATTGTTCATACCCGCCTGACAATGGAGGACTTGTTGGGTGATACACTTATAAGCAGCGGGCAGGATGACATTGTACATATATTTTATGAAAAAGAAATTTTTAAGATTGGGATTGATTCTGTTATTGATCAGCCGGATACCATTAATAATGATTTGTTTCAGTTTCCGTTTAGCGGCATACTTCCACCCTCCACACAATTAGTGAATTCACAGGAAATAAAAAAATTCGACTTCGCCGGTATCGACGTCAGGTATATTATTATTGAATCAGGAAAGTTACGGCTGGAAGTGATCAATACAGTAGATGAAAACATACAGTTTGCTTACAGCATTCCTGCTGTTACATTTAACAATGCAGGATTTAACCTGAGTGAGAAGATTCCTGCAAATACATTGTCCGGCAGCCCTTATACGAAAAACTATGATATTTCGGGATATTATATTGATATGAGGGGGCCTGGCGGAACCTCCAGCAATAAACTGCTTACCAATATGCAGATGCAAATTGATCCCGCCGGTGATTCTGTGTATATAAGTAATAATGACAGCTTAAGAATTCTTGTATACTTTACCGATCTGAAAATATTTCATCTGAGAGGTTTTTTTGGCACTGACATGTATGAGAGTGAACTTGAATACATTGACCTGGATATTTTCAATAATATGGCTGCAGGCAATTTCGACCTGAGCGAGGCTCAGGTTCGAATGATACTGGAAAATAAACTCGGTTTGGATTTTCAGTTTCGTCTGCAGGATCTCGGTGTACTTAATACGCATGATAATTTACAAATTACTTCAGATGCAGAGGCTGTAGGAAGTGTTTTTAATATTGAAAGGGCAAGTGAGCTACAGCAACCCGGACAGCTAATACAGGCTACAAGCTTGATCATCGATCTTGAAAACAGCAATGTAACGGACCTGTTCGAGATTCGACCAGATAAAATGTATTATGATATTGAATTGAAATCCAATCCACTTGGAAATTCTTCCATGGGCAACGATTTTGCTTATTCTAACCACAATCTTACAGCTAATATCGAAATTGATATTCCTCTGAATATCTCTGCCACTAATTTGCAGCTATCGGATACCAGTGAATTTATTTTTAACATTGACAAGAACTACAGTTATATTGAAAAGGGCAACTTTAACTTCATTGCCGAGAATAATTTTCCCTTTGATGCAGACATTCAGATTTATGTTTTAAAGAATGGCCAGATACTGGATTCCCTTTTTACGGAAAACGAAACGGTATCTGCGGCACAAACGGATGCCACAAACAATGTTATCGCTCCTGTAACTACAAGCCTGCAGGCTGTATTAGATAAAAACCGCCTCTACAACATGGATCAGGCTGATGACATGATCATACAGGCACGTTTAAATACTGTTGGTTCAGGCAACAACATAACTTTTTACAATCATTATTATATGGATATTCAAATAAGCGGAGATTTTACGCTTATGCTAATTCAATAAAAAGTGAAGAGAACACTGGTATACATAGTAAGCTTTTTGTCACTCAGCTCCTATGCACAGGATTTTTTAAACATCAATCCGGAGGAAAGCTTTCACACGGCTGTAAATATATACTCTGACTTTCGATTTAATTCAAATGCCATTACCAACCGCTTTGCTGAAGATTTTTATTATAGTTCTTATCTCACACAAGAGATCAGGCAAAAGAATGAGGAGCGCCTTCAGAAAAGCAACTTGGCTGGTGCCATAAACCAACAACATCTTTATGTTTACCACATATTTGATTCAGCCTATGAACGCAAAAAACAAGGTTTTTTGGCAGGATTCTCTCATCAGAATTTCTCGGAAATAGCCTTCAATGATAATTTCTTTCGCTTATATTTTTTTGGGAACCAGCCTTATGCCGGGAAGGAACAATCGCTATCTAACAGTGGCTTTCGACAGTTAAGCTTTCAGCAGTTTAAGGGCGGATATTTCCAGATCAACCAAAGATCAAATAAAAGCATTATTTGGGGAGTAAATATTGGGTTTAACAAAGGACAACAATTAACAGACGTGCGTTTTAATGAAGCTAGCTTATATACTGACCCGAATGCAACATACATACAATTAGATTATAATGGAAGCTGGAAACAATCTGATACGGCAAAAACAGGTTTTTGGGCTTTCAATGCTATCGGGCTATCCCTGGATTTCTTTTTCAAAAGTCAATATGATAATGGCACTTTTATACATTTTGAAATTGCCAATGCCGGCTACCTGAACTGGAACAAAGAGAGTTTTCACTCAGTTTACGATACCAGCATGTTTTTTCAGGGATGGGACGTCGAAAACATCTTTCAGTTAAATTCCCTCTTTTTTCAGGAAAAGATAAATGATAGTATTTACAGTCAGTTTCAGTATGTAAAAAGCGGGGAAAGGTATTTGCAGGCACTTCCCCTACACATAAAACTGGAAATCGGACGAAAATTTGGAGATCACTTTGAACTTGGAATTAGAGGAGAACACTGGTTAAATACCTATTTCAAGCCAGCCTTCAGTATAAATCCATCCTTTTATTGGAATCCGAACTTTAAAACTTCCTTCTTACTTTCCTATGGCGGATATGGTGCATTTAATTACGGTTTAGAATTGCAAACCATTGCCAGCAACTTCATACTTAAACTGGGAAGCAGGTATGCTGACGGATTGATCTGGATGGATAATCGTTCAGGACTGGATTATTATGTAAATGCTATGTTGTTATTTTGATACAATAAATTATGCTGGATTTACAAAACATGAAACACCTTGATAAAGGAAATTTCTTCCTGATTGCAGGTCCTTGTGTGATCGAAAATCAGGATATGCCTTTTAACATTGCTGAAAAAATCAAATCCCTGAGTGATGCGCTGCAAATCCCATTTATTTTCAAAGCTTCCTATAAAAAAGCAAACCGCTCGAAACTGGATTCCTTCAGCGGAATCGGAGATATTATGGGCCTGGAAATCCTTAAGGCCATAAAGGATCGTTTAGACATTCCGGTGCTCACCGACATCCATTCAGAACAAGAAGCAGAAATGGCTGCTCCTTATGTGGATATTTTGCAGATTCCGGCCTTCCTCTGCCGTCAAACCGAATTATTGGTAGCAGCAGCAAAAACCAACAAAGCAATCAATATTAAAAAGGGACAATTCCTTTCAGCAGCGAGTATGCAATTCGCTTTGGACAAAGTCATTCAATCCGGAAATAAGAATGTCATGCTAACAGAAAGAGGAAATATGTTTGGTTATGGTGATCTGGTTGTGGATATTCGAAATATTGCCCTGATGAAAAATCTTAATGTCCCTGTAGTTCTTGATATTACGCATAGTTTGCAACAACCCAATCAGGTCCGGGGTGTAACAGGAGGACAGCCTAAAATGATAGAAACCATTGCCAAAGCCGGAATAGCTGCCGGAGCAGATGGTATCTTCCTTGAAACCCATCCTAATCCTTCTGAAGCTTTATCTGACGGAGCAAATATGTTGCAGCTGGAAAAGCTGGAATCGCT
Source organism: uncultured Lentimicrobiaceae bacterium (assembly GCA_964654725.1). Classification (GTDB taxonomy): domain Bacteria; phylum Bacteroidota; class Bacteroidia; order Bacteroidales; family CAZZLL01; genus CAZZLL01. The sequence continues at coordinate 35,420 of CAZZLL010000031.1, forward strand.
GGTAAGAAAATTGCTAAAAATTCACGCTGCATGCAAAAGTTAATAGCACATTATACATTCATAATCATCCCTATTATAGTCTGGGGATATAGTATGCCGGCAACTTGCCAGAACAATACCTTCGAAAAAACCTATGGGTTATATTCATACAACGAAGGAGTATCTATTCTGCAAACAACTGACAAAGGCTATGTTATGCTGGCCAACAGGACAGGCTTTCTTGGAAACTCCGATATCTACCTGGCAAAAGTGAATTTCCTTGGTCAGCTGGAATGGGAGCGGAATTTTGGCAGCCCTGCAAACGATATAGCAACAGACCTTTTGGTATTACAGGATAACAACTTTCTTATTACGGCATATACAAACAGAAACAGCACTAGCAGCTATGATGTGCTGGCCATCAAAACGGATGCTGCCGGCAATATACTATGGGAAAAAACCTGGGGAGGAACAGACTGGGATATTGCACAGGCTGCAACCGAAAGCACAGACACAACATACATCATTACAGGCTATACCTATTCTTTCCATTCGATGAATGAGGATGTGTTTGCCTTATTCCTGGATAGCCAGGGCGACACCTTGTTTTCAAAAGTCTATAAACGGAATGGGGAAGAAATCCCATACAGTATTAAAGCCATTGCTAACAATCAATTCATTATCGGAGGTTCTGCTGTTAAGGCAGATTCAGCCGATATGCAGGCTTTTTTGTTAAAAATAAATGCAAACGGCGATACCCTATTTTATAAAACCTACGGGACATCATCCGACGATGCTTTTTATGATATTGCCCTTACCCCTGATCATGCTTTTTATTACGCAGCAGGCATCACCTTCAACCCAGGGGGCATTACTTCTGACGCATATGTTATGAAGATCGATTCAATGGGAACAACTCAGTGGGCAAACCAATGGGGAGACGCCGAAAACGAAGCTTTCAGTGCTGTTAACCTGGACGATGAATTGACATTAACAGCAGTGGGATATACAAATTCCTTCGGACAGGGAGAATACGATGTGTATGCCTTCCAGACAGATGCCGGGGGTAGTTTATACGGGAATACCTTCGGAAGTGAAGATAATGACAAAGGAGCAGATATCATGCAAACGGATGATAAAGGGTTTATTATCATCGGATATACGGAAGGGAACGGACCGCATAATACCGATATTTACCTGATAAAAACAGACAGCCTGCTTGATGCAGATACAAGTGTTTCGCATATTAGTGCTGTTTATGAGAAAGATTCCGAAGCTGAAATCATGCTTTTTCCCAATCCGGCAGCAGCTGGCAAAGAAACATATCTTTTCCTTCCGGAAAAGAATCCTACAACGGAAACATCCATCAGAATATTCAGTGCCGATATGCAGGAATTACATTTGCCGGTCAGGAAAAATGATTCAGGCTATACCTTGCTTCTTAATGCTTTTCCTTCTGGCATGTACTTTGTCAGGGTGACACTTGATGATGCTTACGCCTATAAAAAACTGATCATCCGGTAAAACCTACTCGTTTACTTTGATGTTTTTAATACTGCCTCTTTCGGGATAAAAGATAACACTTTTCATGTGTGCAGGAACCCTGACAACTGCGCCCAGTTGATTGATAAGCAGGCGGGCCTTAGCCCTTTCCGTACCACCGTATTTAATACTCACATCAGAATATTCAGGGATGCGGTAAACCAGCCCGTTTTCTGTATCATTATTTGATCGCTTAAGCCAGTCCTTCACAGACCGGGTGTACCCCCTCCTGTTAATGGTTATTAGTACCTTCTGCCCCACAGGTTTTTCTTTGCCAATAATCCCGAAATTATCAGAGAAGTTAAACAATTCATCCGTATGAAATTCACCTTTGAAATCAGGCAGGTAAGAAAAACTATAGAAAAGATCCGTTGAAAATGAGATCCCCGAAAACAGTTTTATATGCTCATTTTCAATATACTCTAATTGTTCATGCATGTATTTTAAGGCACCCTCTTCATAATTAACTTCCTGGTAACCACTGAGCAGATTATAGCGGCTGTCGCGAATTTTCAGGATATAATCGGCGGCAACACGGGCACGCTGCTCCAGTGATTTTTCAACCATAGTTTTTTTCAAGACTTGTCGTTCCACCGTAATGGTATCATAATTGACCATTTCTATCAGGGTATCTATTTGTTCAAACAGGTTATCATCCGCATAGTATTTGAAAAGATCAGGAATTTCGTCATGGCCGGGATCACTGAAATAATACGTATCCTCTTCTTCAAAATCGCCCGTACATTCGTTAATGCTATGGATAAGACCTGATTGAGTAAGTTGGAGAATGGCTACCTCCACTTCATCATCTTTTCGCGATTTTTTTTCCGGTTTATTCATTTCGATGCTGTAAAAATGATCCGGATCAGGTTCGGCATATGTGGATATTCTGATATCCTTAATATTATAAATGGTACTGTTTGAATAGATAACATTTTTCAGTCCCAAAAATTTATTGGCATAGGCAGCATAAGGGCCCTTGATGTTTTGGGTTTTTTCAACCACAACATCCACTTTAACAAATGTTTGTGGAAGGGAATAAATCAGGCCATCGTTTCCTGACCGCACACTATCACGGTTAATGTGGTGCACGCTTATCTGTGCAAAACCCTGACAAAGCAGGCAAAAAGCAATAAGGGCTAAACTTATTAAGTGGACATAAATTTTTCTCATAAAGCTTTTTTTTTCAAAGATATCAATTCCTGCTGAAAATGGAAGTGCTGAAACCTACTTCATAAACATCATTTCCCTGTATTTGGGCAATGGCCAGAGTTTATCGTCAACCAGCAATTCCAGTTTATCTGTATGATAACAGATCTGGCCGAAGAAAGGCATGACTTTCTCGTTGTAAGCGATCGCCTTTTCTTCTTCATCCTGAAGTTTGTTGGCGCGCTTTCTTTCGTCCACCATGCAGGAAATAAAATCCTGTATGCTTTCTATATGTTCTAAAATTTCCTTAATCGTTTGTATTTGCCTGTTAAGCGTAGCTTCCATGGCTTTAAACCGTATGCTTTCCATGAAATTATTTTTAGGTTTTAACAACTGTTAATCAGACAAAATGGGATATGGTTTTTTGAAATTATAATCTTTACGTTTTTTTTAATTAGCTAATCGCAACAATTAAGCTCGTGATCAGTTGGACTAAAGCCACTGGAGCCCAAATCCGTTCTGTAGGCTACCCCATTTTTCGGACCAATCAAAATTAGAGTTTTTTTTTAAAAACCATGGGCAATTTCCATAGGTGTTTTGTTGTTTAAAGATTCG
>CAZZLL010000032.1:0-37863 GCA_964654725.1 uncultured Lentimicrobiaceae bacterium
TTAACCAACATTATTTGAGCACATTATGCCATTTTGTGAATAATGTAGGCTAATATATGATACCCAATTCAGATACATTATTATCAGGAATTCAGCTCCCGTCAGACCTCAAAAAGCTGAAGGTAGATGACCTTCCCCAACTTTGTACAGAGATACGAGAGTTTATCATTGATGTACTTGCAAATAATCCGGGGCACCTTGGCGCCAGTTTGGGAGCAGTAGAGATAGCTACTGCCCTGCATTATGTATACAGGACACCTTATGATAAAATTATCTGGGATGTTGGCCATCAGGCATATGCTCATAAAATTCTGACAGGAAGAAAGGATGTTTTTTACACAAACCGCATGTATAAAGGTATTTCCGGTTTTCCCAATATGGCCGAAAGCGAGTTTGATGCATTTGGTGTAGGGCATTCTTCAACTTCTATATCGGCTGCATTAGGCATGGCTGTTGCCTCCCGACTTAAGAAGGAGAAAGACCGGAAATTTGTTGCTGTTATAGGGGATGGCTCCATGACAGCCGGACTGGCATTCGAAGGCTTGAATAATGCAGCTGCTTATAAGCCCAATATGCTGGTTATCCTGAATGATAACGGAATTGCTATCGACAAGAATGTGGGGGCATTGAAGGAATACCTCACAGATATTGTTACCAGTAAAACCTATAATCGGATAAAGGATAAAATATGGTATTTGCTCGGTGGAGGTAGCAAATACGGAAAAAATACACGGGCATTGGTAAGGCAAATAAGCAATGCCGTTAAGTCAACCATACTTAAAAGAAGCAATCTTTTTGAGTCGCTGAATTTCAGATATTTTGGGCCTGTAGATGGTCATGATGTAGTGCATCTTACAAAACTGCTTTCTGATTTGCAAAATATTCCCGGACCAAAGATATTGCATTGTATTACTGTAAAGGGGAAAGGATATTGTCATGCTGAGAAAAACCAGACGGCCTTTCATTCACCGGGTGTTTTTGATCGTAAGACTGGTGAAATAAAAAGGGACGCATGCAAAAAAGCACCCTCTCCGCGCTATCAGACTGTATTTGGAAAGACCTTACTGGAATTGGCAGCGTTGAATGAGAGGATCATAGGCATAACACCTGCCATGCCAAGTGGGTGTTCTATGAATATAATGATGGAGAAAATGCCTGATCGTGCTTTTGATGTGGGCATTGCAGAGCAACATGCCGTAACTTTTGCTGCCGGAATGGCCAGTTCAGGCCTGATTCCCTTTTGCAATATATACTCTACCTTCGCTCAACGGGCCTACGATCAGCTTATTCATGATGTGGCTCTGCAAAATTTGTCGGTAATCTTTTGCCTCGACAGGGGAGGTCTTGTTGGGGAGGATGGCGCCACACATCATGGTGCTTTCGATCTGGCCTATCTGAGAGCTATTCCGAATATGATCATAGCTGCTCCCATGAATGAGCTGGAACTACGAAATATGATGTATACCGCCCAGCAAAAACCACAGGGCCCCTTTGCTATTCGATACCCCAAAGGCAGAGGAGTGCTCACTGAATGGCAATTGCCCTTTGAAGAATTACCCGTAGGAAAGGGCAGGAAACTTAGATGTGGAGAAAAAGTTGCCCTTGTCTCTGTTGGTCACCCAGGAAATTTTGCTGCAGCTGCAATTGACCGCTTAAGGAAAGAAGGATATCAAACACCTGCTCATTTTGATGTCAGGTTTCTGAAACCTCTGGATGAAGATATGCTAAAGGACGTTTTTGAAAGCTATCCAATGATAGTAAGCATAGAAGATGGCGTGCTGAAAGGTGGATTATTTTCTGCATTGTGTGAATATGCAAGCAGAAACAGATATCAGAATCACATCCGGGCATTAGGGCTCCCCGACCGATTTGTTGAACAAGGTAAACTGGAGCAGCTCTATGCCGAATGCGGATTTGACGAAAACAGCATTTATAATCTCCTGATTTCTCTGTTAAAAGAGTAAAAAATTCTATCTTGTGACTGTATTTGCCGGTAATTAAGAGGAATTTTTGATTATGACAAAAACGAAATTATTATTCCTTTTTGATCTTCAGTGTGTTATTAAGTTGCTTTTTTTGCTCATCGTTTTATTGCCGGTCAAAAACGGTATTGCCAATGAAATGAGCGCAATGCAAATTAAGGCTCAACCGGAATTTGCCCTGGAGCAAGCCGACTTTTGTTTGCAGTCTATCCCTTATAAAATTCGAATATATGCTCGGAATGATGCTGCTGAAAATCAGTTGAGTGATGTTGAAGCGCAGATGTGGGTGAATGGTGTCCGGCATGATATCCGATCAGATGAAGAGGGATATTATGTCCAGCTTAGCTCTGAACGGAATGAAACCTTGAAATGTAAAATGGGTACCACAGTGTCAACAATCAGGGTGAATGTGATTCCGCTATTTTTATCAATAATTCCCCCTTTGCTGGCCATTCTGATTGCATTGTTGTTTAAAGAGGTTTTTACAGCCCTGCTTGTTGGTATTTTTTGCGGCACACTGATTATGCATCTCTTTAGCGATCAACATACTGTTGCTGCAATTTTCAATGCACTCTTTGATATAATTGACACATACATTGTACAATCACTTACTGACAGTGTACATATTTCTATTATTGTTTTCTCTATGCTTATTGGTGCCATGGTGAGCTTAATTACCCGAAACGGCGGAATGCGCGGAGTGGTAAATATTTTATCCCGGCATGCTTCCAATCCACGGAGCGGGCAATTTATTACATGGTTATTGGGAATTGCTCTTTTCTTTGATGACTATGCCAATACACTCGTTGTTGGAAATACCATGAGGCCTGTTACGGATAAATTACGAATTTCCAGGGAAAAACTAAGTTATATTGTGGATTCTACAGCTGCTCCCATTGCAGCCATTGCCTTTGTTACTACCTGGATTGGGGCTGAGCTGAGTTATATTCAAAAAGGGGCAACTGCCATTGGGCTAACTCAGGGACCTTATCAGATCTTCTTTCAGTCACTGCAGTATTCGTTCTATCCCGTTTTTGCCCTATTGTTTGTTTTACTATTGATATTTCAGAGGCGGGATTTTGGCCCTATGCTGAATGCAGAAAAAAGGTGCAGAAAAGATGCCTCTTATAACAACAGGCATGATCAACTGACACCTGAAAAGGACAATGATTCTGAAACATATGCAAAGGAACGGTGGATAAATGCCGTATTGCCTGTAGTGACGGTTATTGTTGGTACCATCGCAGGCTTGATATATACAGGTATACAGGAGGTGGGATGGAACACTGAACTGTCATTTGCTAGTAGGTTATCGAAAGTGATAGGAAGTGCTGATTCGTTCGTTGCCTTGTTATGGGCTTCTTTTGCAGGGGTTATTGTAGCTGTTTTTCTTACTGTTTCCCAGCGCATTCTTAATCTGAAGCAAAGTGTGGAAGCCCTGATCAGCGGGTTAAAAACAATGCTAACGGCAATTCTGATCCTGGTTTTGGCATGGTCACTTGCCATGATAACAGAACATCTGCATACAGCTGATTTTATCTCAAATTTCATGATTGATATTCAATTGTCTCCCCACTTTGTTCCGGCCCTTACATTTATCATGGCAGCCCTGGTTGCTTTTAGTACGGGTTCCTCATGGGGCACTATGGCTATATTATATCCATTGATCTTGCCGGCAGCCTGGTTGATATCAGAAAAAAGTGGACTTTCTGAAGAAGCTTCGTACTATATTTTTTATAATGTTGTTTCCTGTGTGTTGGCCGGCTCGGTTTTCGGAGATCATTGTTCTCCTATCTCAGATACGACCATCCTGAGTTCTTTAGCCAGTTCATGCAATCATATCGAGCATGTCAGAACACAGTTGCCATATGCCATTGTGGTTGGTGGCGTTTCGATTATTATTGGCACGATACCAGCTGCTTTCGGTATCAAATCCTATATTTTATTTCCGCTTGGTATTATTATAATATTCCTGATAATCAGATTTTTTGGTAAAAGATATAATGATTAATGATAATCTTTATATTTTTACTTTACAACCTATTTCATCCCCGCCATGAGAGTTAAAACGATACATGCAAGCAAGCTGAATGATTTGAAAAGCAATATAGAAAATTTGCTGGAAGGTAGTATTCGTGCCAATTTAGCCATTGCCACAAAACGGACAGACATAATAAGGGAGGGGAAAGTAAATGTCTTTTTTTGAAGTTGCTATCCTGATCATAAGTGGTATCATTGTAGGGTTTGTAAATACACTGGCCGGAGGAGGGACGGTTATTAGCCTGGGTGTAATGGTATTCCTGGGCTTGCCTGTTCATGTTGCCAACGGCACTCACCGGATTGCAGCTTTTTTTCAGACCATGGTTTCTGCTGCTTCTTTTAAAAGGCAAAACCATCTTGATGTAAAGAAAGGATTTGTGCTGGGAGTGCCTGTGATAGCAGGTTCTGTGTTAGGAGCCCGTATCGCTGTGGATATTGATGAGGAATTGTTTAAACGACTGGTAGCACTGATGATGCTCATCATGCTCTTTTTTATGTATTATAAACCCGGCAAATGGCTGAAGGGTCAGGAACAGATTAGCCGCAAACCAATCTCTTTTTTTCAATGGGTCATTTTCTTTGTAATTGGGTTCTATGGTGGATTGATCCACATTGGAGTAGGTTATTTCCTCCTTGCCGGAATTGTCCTGGCAGCAGGATATAACCTGGTTAAAGGAAATGCCTTAAAAGTATTTATGGTATTTTTATATGTTCCTTTTGCCCTCCTGGTTTTTATGCTAAATGATCAGGTGAATTATTCATATGGATTGGTGCATGCTATAGGGAATGTCTTGGGCGCACTGATCGGCGCCCGTTTTGCTGTTAGATGGGGTGTGAAAGCCGTTCGGCTGATAATGACAATTATTATTTTTATGATAGCAGCTCATTTCATGAATTTCCTTACCTTAGTGGGTTGATCGTAATACCGAACTTCATGAAATACTTCAAAATTAGTTGTTTGATCATTATCATCTTTTTAAGTATCAGCCTTACATCAGACAAAAGAACCCGAAATGTTGCAGAAAATAAGTTTGTTCTGGTGATTCACGGAGGAGCCGGATTTATATATGAAGGACGGTTTGAAAAAGAAGAAGAAAATGCGTACATAGCGAAAATCAATGAAGCCCTGAACCTTGGAAAAAATATCCTTGAGAATGGAGGTTCGGCTTTGGACGCTGTTGAAATGTCCATTATGGTTCTGGAGAATTCACCCCTTTTTAATGCCGGTAAAGGATCTGTTTTAAATGAACATGGAATGAATGAAATGGATGCCAGTATTATGGATGGGAAGTTTCTGAATGCCGGTGCCGTTGCCGGAGTGCATAGGATCAAGAATCCGATTAAGGCGGCACGTTTGGTAATGGATAATTCTAAGCATGTATTGCTTTTCGGAAAGGGAGCTGAAATTTTCAGTGAAAAGGAAGGTTTGGAGTTGGTTGATCCGGCTTATTTTATTATGCCGGAAAAATTACAAGAGCTACAGAACGCTAAAGATAAAGGAAGTGGAAAAGTCTCCTCCCCGGATTTTAAATTTGGAACGGTAGGTGCCGTTGCTCTCGATCAAAAAGGGAACCTGGCTGCAGGAACGTCTACAGGGGGTATGACTAATAAAATGCAAGGTAGGATAGGAGATTCACCCATCATTGGAGCAGGTACATATGCCGACAATAATAGCTGTGCGGTTTCCGCAACAGGTCATGGGGAATATTTTATAAGAAATGCTATTGCATTTCAAATGACCGCATTAATGAAATATAAACAGATGACGGTTGCTGACGCAGGAGATTACCTCATCAATGATGTACTTAGGAAACTGGAAGCCAACGGAGGTTTGATCGCTTTGGATTGTGAAGGAAATTTTACCATGCCGTTCAACACGCCTGGAATGTTCAGAGGGTTTGCAAGGGAAGACGGGGCAACAGAGGTTCTTTTGTATAAATAGCGTTTCTATTGTTTATCATATTTCATGACTTCATCCTCAAAATAAACGAGCTCAATATTGGCTTCTTTGAACATTTCTTCGGATTCTTTACCCCTGTGATATTTTTTTTCGCAAACTACCCGTTCAATCCCGCAGTTGATAATAAGCATGGCACAGGTACGGCAGGGTGTCATGCGGCAATATAACGTGCCACCTTCCAGTGATATGCCTAATCGTGCGGCCTGGCAGATGGCATTTTGTTCGGCATGAACTGTGCGCATACAATGCTGGCTTTTGCTTCCGTCTTCATGAATGATTTGTTTCATAAGATGCCCTACATCATCGCAATGGGGCAGTGCGCGAGGTGACCCGACATATCCGGTAACCAGGATTTGTTTTTCACGTGCAATGACACATCCGCTGCGGCCGCGATCACAGGTTGCCCGCGTGGCTACAGTGTCGGCCAGTTTCATGAAGTATTCATCCCAGCTGGGACGTTTATAGTTTGTGTTGCTCATAGTTTATTATCATAGATAAAATGTTTTCCAATTGTTTATAAAGATCTTCGAACTTGCCGTTATTGGTGAGGGTATAGGAGGCCATGGCAATGCATTTTTTCAGGTTTTGCTTGTTCGGATCTTCGGAATGCATCTCTCTTTCTTCATTGGCAAGAAAAGTTTCATAAGATATAAGATCCGTTTCACTCCCTCTCGATTTTATTCTTTCATAGCGCATTTTGGGGTCAGCATCAATGGCAATTAAACAAAAGCCTTTTTTCTCTTTTAAAGCCTCAACTTCTCCGGGTGTCCGTATGCTTTCTATGATACAGTTTTTGCCTGCTTTTCTGGCTTGCTCGTACAACGACTCTGTGATATAGGAAGGGCTGTGATTTGCCCTGAGGTCGTTGGCAACCATCACCATGCTGTCGCGGTTAACAGGCAGTCCTCGCTTTTTGATTTCTTTCGTAAGAAACGCTCTGACAGAATAATGTTGAAAATGTTTTTGATGATGCAGGTAGTCAACGATGGTTCCTTTTCCCGCCCCTATGGTCCCTGTGATTCCGATAATGATCATACTACATATTCTTTAGTTCATCTATCCATTTCGATGCACGCCGATGCTTAAAGTTTTTCAGGGCATCAAAAAGTGTATTCATATTATCTGTTACAATAAGATTCTTACGATGTTCCGGCCTGACGAACTGGTCTTCCACCATACGATCTAACTGTTTAATCATGTGGTCGTAATACCCATTAATATTTAACAGGGAAACGGGTTTTTTAATGATTTCCAGCTGGTTCCAGCTGAGACTTTCAAAGAGTTCATCCATGGTTCCAAAACCACCGGGCAGGGCGATGAACGCATCAGCAAGCTGGGCCATCAAAGCTTTTCTTTCGTGCATGCTGTTTACTACATACATTTTGCTCACTCCTTCATGGGCCAGCTCAATATTTTGCAGGCATCTGGGAATGACCCCTACCACCTGGCCTTTTTTTTCCAAAACGGCATCAGCTATAACGCCCATTAATCCAATGTTGCCTCCACCATAGATTAGCGAAAGTTTTTTTTCGGCAATAAGATAGCCCAGTTTAAGAGCTGATTCCTTATAGATAGCTTTATTTCCGGCACTGGAACCACAAAACACACAAATACTTTCCATAGTTTAAGATTGCTTATAAAGCGTAACAAAAGTAGGATTTCTGGAAGGTAAAATTAAAACCCGAAAGTGAAAAAGAATAAATAGTTAATAACATAGGTTTTTTACTGCCCTTTTCTGTATCTAATGCCAGCGCTCTATAATTCCTAAAAACATATTCATTCCTGCCGGAATAATTTTATCTTCAAAATCATAATCCGGATTGTGTAAATCGGCATGATCTTCACCAATGCCGATACCAAAGAAAGCTCCGGGAATATCCTTCAGGTAAAAGCCAAAATCTTCTGACCAGCGGAACGCGCTTTCCAGTCGCAACAGCTTATAATGATTCTCTTCTGCTGAAGCGATTACCATATCAACAGCTTCCTGGTCATCATTGGATGTAGCGGCAAAATGCTCGGTCCATTCAATTTTATTTGCAAGACGGTGTTTTGTTGCTGTTTTTCTAACAATAGTAACAGCATTTTCTTTTAAAATTTTCATATCATCATTCCTGTAACTCCTCAGCGTGGCCATAACTTCAGCGTAACCGGGGTTGGTTCCAAAGGCTATCTCCCCTAAACGGGAATGAATGATCGTTAATAGCGTAAATTCCTTATACTGATCCTTATCTTTATTTAATTCCATCAGGTCATCGATAATGCCGGTCATGCCCAATACCGGACTGAGGCCACTTTCAGGAAAAGCGGCATGTGAGGTCTTACCTGTTAAGCGTATGATCATGCCAGTAGAAGCAGAGGCAAAACTCCCTTTCCTGATTACGATAGCTCCTTTTTCATAGGTTGGCAGGTTATGCAAGCCGAAGATCTTATCCGGTTTTAATCGTTTGAATTGGGGGTCATTCAATACCATTAATGCACCGGCTCCATTTTCTTCCGATGGCTGGAAAAGAAGGATTACACGCCCGGTATAGAAATCTTTTTTAAGAAGAAAATGAGCTAATCCTGCCAGCATGGTCGTGTGTCCGTCATGTCCGCATAAATGTCCTCTTCCGGGATAGGTTGATTTATGAGGGATCACATTGATCTCCTTCAGAGGTAGAGCATCAATATCAGCCCGTAACATAAGGGTTTTGCCAGGCTTGCCGCTGTTATAAATAAAGGCCAGTCCGGTTTTTCCAATCTCTATGACTTCATCAGCAGGATACTCAGAAAGAAATTCCCGGATCATTTTTTGGGTTTCATATTCCTGACCGGAAAGTTCCGGTTTTGCATGTAGCTGCTTTCTGAATGCGATGAGTTTGTGCAGATGTGCATCTGTTATCCTGTATTTCATATTTCAAAGATAGGCATTCCGGAAAAAAAATATATCTGCATGCTGACTCACTGATTCATTGTACCTTTAAGGCAAATAAATTCAATAATTAATGAATCAACTCTATCCATTAAAGTTCAGTCCCATTTTTAAAGATAAAATCTGGGGAGGTCAGAAGATAAAAACACATCTTGGAATGGACTTTTCACCCTACCCGAATTGTGGTGAAGTTTGGGTTATTTCTGGCGTAAAAGGCAATACAAGCATTGTTTCTGAAGGATTTCTGGCTGGGAATAAATTGAATGAACTGATTGAAGTATACATGGATGACCTGGTAGGAGGTAAGAATTTTGAAAAATTTGGTACTGACTTTCCGGTACTGATTAAGTTTCTTGATGCCAATGACTGGCTTAGCATACAGGTTCATCCGGATGATGAGCTGGCGAAAAAACGTAATCTTGGGTATGGCAAAACAGAAATGTGGTATATCTTACAGGCAGAGAAAGGCTCACAATTGATCAGTGGTTTTAACAGGGAAGCAGACCAAAAAATATACCTGGATTTTTTAAGCAATAAAAAGATCAAGGATATTATGAATTTCGTCGATGTGGAGGAAGGGGATGTGGTGTTTATGCCGGCAGGCAGAGTGCATGCTTTAGGACCCGGGATTCTGCTTGCTGAAATACAGCAAACCTCAGATACCACTTACCGGATTTATGACTGGGACAGGGTGGACGATAAAGGCAAATCCCGTGAGCTGCATACGGAGGAAGCTCTGGAAGCAATTGATTATAAAGTGTATGAGAATTATAAAACACCCTATGCCAAAAATGTAAATGAAACCAATGCACTGGTTCAGTGTCCGTATTTTACTGCCAACCTGATTTTGTTGGATCAGGCGGTTGAAAAGGATTTTACAAGCCTCGACAGCTTTGTTGCCTATATTTGCACTGATGGGGCAGGAAGAATAGAATATGAAAATGGTAAGATCATGATTCAAAAAGGGGATGCCATATTGGTGCCAGCTATGTATGATATGATCAGATTATTCCCTGATCCTCAGCTAAAGCTGTTGGAAGTATACCTGCCGGAATAAGTCCTTTACCTCCGTTGTTTTAAATATCTTTACTATTTTTGGCGCATGTTTTGTTATTTACATCTTTAGATATATCAATTTATAATTATTTACAATATGAAAAAGTTAATAGTCTCATTGTTCGCCTTGTTTTTTATCTACACCTCTTTTGCTCAGGATAACCCTGACAAGGACTATGGAAGCCTGCCTGCGGTTGAAGTAAAGACCCTCGATGGAACTTTTTTTAACACCGGCGATATTGAGAATGACGGAAAGCCTATCATTCTCAGTTTTTGGGCAACATATTGCAAACCCTGTATTAAAGAGTTAAGCAGTATCGCTGAATTATATGATGACTGGCAGGATGAAACCGGTGTTATGCTTATTGCTGTTTCCATTGATAAGTCAGACCGCATAGGTACGGTAAAAAGTAAAGTGTACGGTGGCGGATGGGAATTCCCGGTTTACCTCGATCAGAATGGTGATCTGAAGCGGGCTATGAATGTGAACAATGTTCCTCATACCTTTATTCTTGACGGAGATAAAAAAGTTGTTTGGCAGCATACTTCCTATGCCGATGGAGGGGAATATGAATACATAGAGATTGTTGAGAAACTGATCAGCAATGAAAGCATTTCGGAATAGCATTAATCATCAAAATATAAGAAATTGAAACGAACAGCTAAATTACTTTTTTTGCCTGTATTGTTTTTCCTGACAAATTTAACCTTGGGCCAGGATTTTCTAAAATCAGGTTCTATTCACGGAAATTTTCAGACCGACATTCAGTTTTACCAGGAAGATTCTGCTATTGGTGCTCCTGATGTAGCTGAGGATATCCTGATGAACAGTTTTGCCAATATTACGTATTCCAATGGCAGCTTTACGGCGGGAGTGCGTTATGAAGCTTATTTAAATCCCATTCAGGGTTTTGATCCGCGTTACAAGGGAACCGGGGTGCCATACAGGTTTGTGACCTACCAGAGTGATGATTTTGAGATAACTGTAGGAAATTTTTATGAACAATTTGGCACAGGGCTTATCCTCAGGGCTTATGAAGAAAGAAACCTGGGGTATGACAACGCTTTCGACGGTATCAGGGTAAAATATAATCCCTTTAGGGGAGTACGTTTGAAAGCCCTTATTGGCAAACAGCGAAATTTCTGGGAGAAAAGCCAGGGCATAGTGCGGGCAGCGGATGCAGAAATAAACCTTAATGATGCATTCACAGGTTTGCAGGAAAGCAAAACCCATCTGACAATTGGCGGTAGTATTGTGAGCAAGTTTCAGGCAGATGAAGACCCTATATATATTTTGCCTGAAAATGTTGCTGCCATGTCAGCCAGAGCAATACTCAACAGGGGTAGCTTTTCCATGATAGGTGAATATGCCTGCAAAATCAATGACCCTTCAGCCGTTAACAATTTCATATATAAAAATGGGGAAGCACTTTATTTTACTACATCTTATGTCCAGAAAGGATTTAGTTTTAGCTTTTCTGGTAAAAGAGTTGATAATATGAATTTTCGCTCCGAAAGGTCTGCAACAGCCAATTCCTTACTCATCAATTTTATTCCTGAATTAAGCAAACTCCACGCCTACAGCCTTTCCTCAATTTATCCATATGCAACCCAGTTAAACGGGGAGATAGGATTTGAAGTGGAATTGGCATATGCTATTCCGAAGAATACACTGCTGGGTGGAAAATACGGTACATATATTACGATTGATTATTCCCATATGAACAATATCGATCGACAGGCTCCCGAAGATACCTCCGGAATTGGACTTTCAGGTACATTGGGATATGAATCAGACTTTTTTAAATTTGGCGATGAGGAATATTTCAGGGATTTCAATGTTGAAATCAGAAAAAAAGTGAGCAAGAATTTTAAGATGGTGTTGTCATGGGTAAACCTGGAATACGATATTGCTGTTATTGAAGGCCATGTTGGTGAACCTAAGGTTTTTGCCAACATCGGCATTGCCGATCTGACTTATAAACTCAGCCGGAAGAAAACCCTTCGCATGGAATTGCAACACCTTTCAACTGAGCAGGACGATGGTGACTGGGCTATGATGATGCTTGAATACTCCATTGCTCCAAAATGGTTTTTTAGCGTAATGGATCAGTACAATTACGGAAACCCTGAGAGCGACAAACAATTCCATTATTATACGGCATCCTTAGCTTATAATATGAATACCAGCAGTATCCGCCTGTCATATGGCCGGCAGCGTGAAGGGGTCATTTGTGTTGGTGGCATTTGTCGTGTCGTGCCGGCTTCAAACGGACTCTCATTAACAATTACCAGTAGTTTTTAAATCTATACCGAGATGAAAATTCTGAAATATTCTGTTTTTTTTCTAGTGCTTTTTTTAGCAGGGTTTTATTCCTGTGATAAGATTGACGGACCTTATACCGAAAATATTGATGGAGGGGATACCGCACAGGTGGTAAGAAAAATCCTCTTAGAAGAGTTTACGGGTCATAAATGCCCCAATTGCCCTACTGCAGCGAAAATAGCTCATGATCTGCAGGATATTAGCGGATCACAATTGATCGTGATATCTGTGCATGCCGGCATCCTGGCCCATGCTGATGGATCTGGGGATTTTACGGCAGACTATAATACACAGCTTGGGGATGATTTGTTTAATTATTATGGGTTTATCGGTGTGCCTAATGGCTTGGTGAACAGAAGCGGTTACAATGGCAGCACGGTTATTTCCCCTGGCGACTGGAATTCTGTGGTTGCTTCATTGTGGAATGTACCGCAGGATGCAATGCTATATATCGATCATTCCTATATTGATGCAAGCCGTGAGCTTGATATAGATGTTGAAGCTGAATTTTTTAATTCATTATTGGGGCCTGTTATGCTGAGCATTTACATTACAGAAGACAGCCTTAGCTCGCCACAGAAAAATAATGATCCCGCCATTAGTCCGGATGATGTGATCATGGATTATAATCACATGCATGTGCTAAGGGATGCAGTAAACGGTACCTGGGGTGATACCCTGGTTAATGGAGTTACCTTAACCGATCAGCCTTATACAAAAAGCTTTTCCTATACCCTGGATAAGGATTGGGATGAAAACAACTGTAATATCGTAGCTTTTGTGTATTATTTAGATAACAAAGAAATCATCCAGGCGGAAGAAATCCATGTAAAATAACTCATAAAAATAAGGCTGCCTTTTTGGACAGCCCTTTTTTTTATTGTTTAATTAGTTTCTTCACAATCTTCTGATCTTCAGATTCCAGTATCAGGAAGTAAATCCCTTTCGATAGACCAGATACATTGTATTCAAGCGAATAAATGCCTTCTGCCTGCGTATTACTTTCTTTAATAACATCAATTAAATTAGCTGTTGCTGAATACAGCTTCAGGCTTTGAGCCTTGCTTCCGACATTTTTATACCGGATGATGGTAAGGTCGCTGGCTGGATTGGGGTAAACACTGAGGTCCCCTTTGAGTATCAAATCGCTCATTCCTGTTGTTACTGATATTGGTGGAAATACAATGTAATCTACCCAGGCACAATCGCTGCCATCAGAAACATAATTGTCTTTTTCGTAAACCCATTTCAGGGTATGGGTGCCCTGGCTAACATAATAGCTCTCTCTTGACCAGTCAATATCTCCGTCCCAGGTGTCTTTGGATGAGTTATCAATAAAGAACTCCAGATAATCATATAAATAGTAGGAATAGGGACTTTCTTCACAATCCACTTTTTTATAGAACGATAGCGTATCGCCTGACATAACATTTATGGTGATCATCATCTCAGAGCTCTGGTTATGCGTAATATCTCCGGATACTGCTGAGTAGAAACCGTCATAATAGGTCGTGGAATCAATTTTCCAGTTTTGGTTGCCGGAGAAAGCCCAGTTGTATTGTGAGAAATCAGCCGTTTCAAAGTCTTCACTAACGATTCCAACCCGCTCTGAATAAGTATTTTGTGTAGAATAAGCACCTGAGTTTACGCTAAACACAAAGTCAACATATTGTCCGATAACAATAGCTGAACTGAGGCTAACATTAAAGCTTGCTGTTTTTTGTCCGCTGGCTGTCAGGGTATCAAGTTGAACGACTGCATTTTGAATGCTTACGCCGGTATCGGAGCAGCTGAGTGTGGCTGTGGTATTGTACCCATCGCTATGCCCGATATTCATTGTATTGAAAGTAAGGGTAAGGCTTTCTCCCGGATCCAGTTTGCCATCGCCATTTCCAGAAGTTACGTCATCAATCGCCATGCTGCCTGTGCTAAAATCAGGAGCCTGTATGGTTATATTAAAGACGGAAGTCCAATTATTGTTAGCTGTATCTGAAATGCTCAGGTTCAGGCTTGCAACATGTTGATCAGGAAGGGCAGGAGAAACATTTAATGCAAAAGCATTATTCTTGTTTTTCGTGTTCCCGGCAATAATGTTTCCCCATAGATGGGTGCTGTCAGTTATTTGGATGCCGGTATCTGATGTGCTCATTATGGCACTGACGAATTTTGCGGTATCAATGCCCAGGTTCTGCAGTTCTACATTTAATGTAATGTTTTCTCCATAATCTGCCAGGCTGTTATTATTTCCACTGGTATCATTGATGGTATAGCTTGCATAAGATACAAAAGGTCCTGATCCAGGCAGTACGGGTATTTCTCCAATATACGGAAGGTGATTGAAGGCCGTAAGGGCTACATCAATGGTATCAACTGTAGTAAGTGCAGTAAAGGAAATTATGGCAAAACCATTTGTTATGGTTCCTGTTCCAAGTATTTGACCATTCATGGATAAACATACCCTGGCATCATTAACATTGCATGTGACTATGGCCTGGCTCAGGCCTATATTCAGTATATTGGGATGTGTGACAGTCATAACCTGCGGGGTATCTGTGCGCACCATAAGGGATGGATCTCCGAAAATAGTCCAGGTATCTGTCATAGCATCTCCGGAGGAGCCATAGGTGTCATTCATCTTCATACACCCATTCATAGTAATGCCGCCAAAAGTCCGTTTCTTATTATTGGAGTATGATTCCGTGAGAATGTCGATCATTTCATCCTGGGCTTCCATGGGTGGATCCCAGCTTTGGTTAATGGTTGACATGATAGTGGCCACAGCACCTATGGGGTTTCCACTGGAATTTGTTGCCCGAAGCCAGGTTTCTGCAAAACAGGTATTGCTCACAAAGTTTCCGTTAACACAGGCAACAGAAAAGATAAATGGCAGCATTCCTTCATTATTTAATGCCGAAATATTAGTTGTTGAAAATCCGGAACTCCCCCAGCTGGTAGTGCTGCCATGGCCACAATATGAAATAACACTGGCACCGCTGTTGATATCCTGGGCAACCATGCTTGCTGTGGGATCACCAGAAGCGTCAATCCATCCCGATCCGGTGTTTGTGCCATCATAAAGTTCAGAAACAGCATTGTATGTGAAATTGAGCAGGTCGGTGCGAATGTTATGAATATGTTCGTGATCGTATTCATTATCATCACCAGGACCCTGGTTGGATGCAATGCCAAGTCCCCTATTGTGCCATCCTCCGGAAATACTGGGATATCCTTCGTAATCTATCGTTCGCTGAACCTGTGTCTGCACATGGCCTGTGTTCTCCGCTGAAAATCGTCCAACAAAAATATCCGGGTAATGATCATTTCCTGATAAATAAGCATAACTATTATCAGAATCCCCTCCTGAATATAAGGTGGGAATTTGCGTAGCATCACCTACCAGTAAAACATAAGTTAATCCATTCGTTGTGTAATAGCTGCTGATATAATTTTTTATGGCATTGGCACTGCCATTTCCGATATTGGACTTATTCACAATTGTAGCAGGTATGCCAATCTTGTTTTTCCAGTCTGCCAATGGCTGAATACTTGATGCGAAGGCATCGTAAGTAATAATTAACATATTGCCTTGCTCACCCAGAGGCGTATATTTTGCCGCTGATTGATAATTCAGAAAATGAGCATCATATACATTATGAAACTCAGGATCAATTTTACTCAATTCTGCTTTGCGTTCCAGAATATTTCGTCCGGTATTTCCTGTTGGTTTAACTTTAACCGTGATATCATAATATACCCTCAGGGTTTTAGTAACAGGATTGTACTGAAAAGGATAAAACAACAGGGTTTGTCCGCGGTAATCTCTTAAAATATAAGGATCACGCAGTGCTGTCAGTTTCCCCGGAAAAAATTCATTCTTTTTATATGCCGGGCCGTATTCATATGGAAGATCATCCGGATCAATATCGCGTGTTAGGTTACCTTTGGAGGGGGCAATGTCCACATTATAAAAATCTTTGTATGAAGATGAAACTACTACAGCTTCCATTTCATCAGCATCAGGAATAATAATGCTGGCAGTTAGTTTAGGCAAATCAGGAGCTGTTTTGTAAAGCAAAGGGCTTGCTTCTTCCAGGTAAATCTTAACGGCCTTTGTTCGACCGGTATTCAATTCCCAAAATTCAAAGCCATCAAAATGAAAGCGTATTGTTGACTGATTGTTCTCATGCGACAACAATTCTGCATGTGTATTAAATTGCTGTTCTCCCTGATAACGGGCATCATCTACATTTATCCATTGTTGGGCATTTGCATGTAACAGAAAGAAAAAACAAATGGTGATTATTAAAAATTGTTTCATAAAAAAGATTATTTGCAGACTAAATTAGTTAGATCGTATGATTTTAAATGATTTTGAATATTCTTCAGTTTCCAGTAATAGAATATATATGCCTTCCTGAATATCCTGCATGGGAATGATCATGTGGTGTAACCCGCTACCTTTCATGTCTTCAACAAAGTGGAGTTTCTTTCCTATGATGGAATAAAGACTGATTTGTATCCTGCTGTTTTCTGATAATTCGAAATCCAGGGAAAGATTTGATTTCACAGGGTTCGGATAGGCTTTTATCAGGAAATTATCCTGTATGTATTCAATATTTATTCCGGTTGTATTGCTAGCAAAGGGAGGCATCATGATATAATCTACCCAGGCACAATCCGATCCTTCATCCACATACACATCCTTATTGTAAATCCAGGTAAAGGTGTGAAGGCCTGCGCTAACGGCAAAGGCTTCCTGTGCCCAGCTTTGTTCTCCGGATAGCTGCAACAATTGCTGGGCATCAATATAGAATTCAAAAAAGTCGTAATTGGCTTCTGAGGATACTTTCCTGTAAAAGCTTATGCTATCATCGTTCAGCACGTCAAGGCTAATACTGAATTCACTTTGCTGATACCCACCGATGGAACCAGATTTCAATGCGTAACTGCCCTCATATGCATCTGTTGTAATGCCCCAGGCATTGTTGCCCGCGTCAGTCCAGTGGAACTTATTCTTATCACCTGTTTCCCAGTCTTCAATGGCAGGTCCTACAATAAACTGATAATTGGCCTCCGTATTATATGAGCCGGCGTTAACAAAAAAATTAATAGTAACAATATCTCCTAAAGATGCACCTGATGAGACTGTGATATCGAAACTGGCAGTATCAGTAGCATTCACTGGCAGGGTATCAAAAGTATAGGAAGCATTCTGAATGCTAATATCCGGACTGTTCGAGCTTAACTGCCCCATTGTATTCATCGCATCTGAGTGGCCATTGTTTTCGGTTAGAAATTTCAGGGTCACAATTTCACCCGGATCGAGCACACTATTTCCATTCCCGTTTACCATATCATCAACAACCAGCTTTGTAACGGCCAGATTTGGTGCATGAAGCGGAACCATAAAATCGGATTGCCAGGTATTCCCTGCACTATCATATATGTTCAGAAAAAACGTCACCTGGTGCTGGTCGGGGACATAGGTATTTACTGAAAAACTAAAAGCATTGTTTTGTTTTGCGGTGTCACCGGCATCTACAAATCCCCAGTAATGTATGCTGTCAAGAAGCTGTACATTGGAGTCCTGCACACTTAACTTACAATATACGGTTGAATCAACTGTGAGGCCATAATTTTTAAGGGTTACATTCAGGTTTACCGTTTCGGAATAATCGGCTTTGCCGTTGTTGTTTCCGGTAAAATCAACCACATCATATTCAAGCCCAAGTATATAAGCACTCTGAGGTGTTGCGATGGTAAAAGTATCTATATACGGTTGTTTGTTTTGGGCACTGATGATGATTTCACCTTCACCTGGCACCAAAAAGGGATCAATGGGTATTTGAGCATTTCCAAATGTATCAGCAAATGCTGCACCATGGAGCACTCCATTAGAACTAATGCCAATGTAGGCAAAAGGTTCTGTGCTAACCTGAATATTTGTGGAGCCAAGGGGCACTAAGCCGGGGAAGGTTGCCGTCATTGCAGAGGGTACTCCCAGGTATATCGCCAGGGAGGGGTCGCCCATGAGGTGATAAATTTCCCAGTAATAGTCGTAATCATAACTTCCGGCTTCCATAACGGCCATGTTTCCTGCATAAACGATCTGCCCCTGACTTGTAAACCATTCTGCATATGATTCACTGTTTTGATGCATCAACCTGTCGAACATGCCCAAATCAGAAGCTGCATAAGTTGGATTTGCTGAAATGCTGGTGACATCACCTACTGCCCAGTGAAAATCCTCATCCCAGTATGTACTGTTGCTGGCACCAATATAGCCAATGGCTCCTTTTTTATTGGCTCTTAGTAAGGCTTCACCAAAACAGGTGGTGGCATTAAAAGAATTTGTAGAACAGGCATTGCCTATCATTAAGGGATATTTGTCGGTGTTTGTAAGTCCGTTAATATCTGTGAGACCGAAAGCAGGGTCAACCCATCCGTAGGCAGAACCATGGGCGGTATAATTTATGAGACTGGCTCCGGCACTGACATCCTGCAAAATTTGGGTTTCCTGGTTTCCGCTGTTCGGATATAAATACAAATGAGTGGTAAATCCATTGGCAGTATTGTAATACTCATTGGCAGCATAATTTACCTGGCCGTTGGCATGGGTATGGCTGTAACTGCCATCTACACCGGCAATGAGAATGATATCATCCAGGAAGGCCGGGTTGCTCATTTGATATTGCTCATAACTCAGGGTCTTGTCTATCTGGCTGAGCAAATCCTGAACATTGCCGGCAGAAAATCTTCCGAAATAGGCGTCCGGAATGAAGTCGTTGGTATATTCGGCATAATAAAGGTCGGTGACATGCCCGCCTGTAACTCCTGAAAAAGAAGGTACTTCTGCAATGTCTCCTACAAGGAGAATATAGGTTGGAGCCGGGTCAGAGGCTGTGGCATTGTTGTAATGTGATTTCAGAAAAGCTTTGATGGAGGCTGAGGTATTGCCTACATTAGGATCGCTGGTATAAGCTTCAACCACCATAAATCCTTTTCTTTTCTTCCACTGTACATAGCTTTGCAGGCTTTGCTGGAACATGGTATCTGCAACAATGATATATTTCATCGGGGATGTGCTGATCAAATCCCGGTATTGCTTGTTGATAAGTTGGCTGAATGTTGAATGAAATACCGGGCTATAATACCGTTGTTGCTCGCTGCGCGTCTTCTGATGGTTGGCATGTTTAAATTCCAGTTCAAAATCTAATTCTTTAATCAGCTTAATTTTATTAGAACGTGGTTTATATTGAACGGGATACACCTCCAGGCGTGCAATTCGAACTCCCCGGCTTACGCCTAGCTCAACAAGCTTTACTTTCTCAGTAAATATAAAAGCATTCCTGGAATATGTTTTCTTATTGATCACAAAATCGGGAGTTCCCTGTAGATTTTTAGGAACAGGCGGTTGTTTGGGTACTAGCGGATGCGAAAATCCGAAGTCATCCAAATCGATTTCTTCGGTTAAAACCTGATGATACGTGATCTTTACTTCTGCTTCAAGGGGGATCTCAATCAATTTTGTATAAACCGGAACAAGGGGATCACCTAAAACCTGGCTGTGGTTATACCCTTCAATGCTCAGATAAGTAAAGCTTCCTTGTTGCGTCTCAATAGTAGTGTAGTTAATCTTGTTGAGGATATTTTCAAATTGTATGCTGTTTTTATCCTGGCCACTTATGCTGAATTGATTTTTGTGGGTGATAGTAGATTGTAAGTTTTGCGCATTAATTGATTGAATAACAAACAGAAAGCCAAGAAAAAGAGCAAAAAGGATTGTGTTTTTGACCATTGGATTGGTTATATTATAAAGATCTTTGCAAAGATACTCTTTTAAGATATTCATATTAGTAAATATGTCTGAATATTAACATATGCTTAACAAGTTGACATTTACCAGAATATACCCTCTAAGCGTAAAAAACAAATAATTGTGATAAAATCCTTTACTTTGTTAACATATTGTATGAAAGTTGCCTTAAAAGTAACTTATAAAATGAGCTTGTTTTCTTTTAAGGCTGTTTTTAATTCGAACATATCAACAGGTTTTGCCAGGATCTGCCTGTCATTTTTCAGGAGAAACATGCTGGGTGTTGCGAATACACAGTAGTCATCGGCAGAGGGGCATTCCCAACCGCTGAGATCAGATACATGGATCCATTCCGGTAAATCCTTAATATTTGATACCCATTTTTCCTTTTCTTCATCGAGAGACACTGCGTATACTCCAATAGCTTTATCTAAGCCCTGCTTTTCGAAGAAGGCCTTTATTTCGGGCAAAAGTTGTGTGCAATGCGGACACCAGCTTGCCCAGAAAACAACCAGGATATAATCATTTTTAAGGGAAGACAAACGCACCGTTGCTTGTTCAGGTGATGCTGACACAATATCCGGCGCTGTGTTTCCCCGGCTAAGTTTTTTATACTCTTCCAGTCTTTTCTGTAGTTTGGTTTTCCGCACTTCGTTTTCACAGTTTTTGTCGGCACTGTAATTTTCTGCGATGTGATCAAGCACCTGTTCAAAATGATATTGTGCAAAGCCGCCAACCATGTATTCAAGCAGGAAGCGATAAACTTCATAATTGCTTGCTGCAAAGCTCAACAGGATATCCACTGCAATGATGTATTCCTTCTCAAGTTCGTTCTTATAATGATCAGGACTGGCATAAAGGCTCAGGTATTTTATGGCAAGATTGGTATAAGCATTTGTAGGGATTAGTTTTTCATTGTTAAAATCAATGCCGCTAAGGAGGTGAACCTTAAGAAAGGCAATTCTTTCTGTTTCGCTTAATTCTGCTTTAAGAAAAGGGGTTGCATGAGTTTGGATGATTTTTGCCGCTAGTTTATCCGGGCTTTTTCTGCTGATTTTTTCAATGAGACCGGCATGTTCATGTTGTATGCGTTCATATTGTTTCCTGCTATCCTTTAGATAATCATCTTCTTCAGGATAATAGTCCAGAACGGATGTAAGGATTTCCATTTTTCTTTCAAAGCGACGGCTTTTATGCAGAAAGCTATAGTATATCTTATTTTCTTCAGATTGGAGTATGTGCATATCTCCCTGAGGATTCTCATAACTTGTTTCAAACTCAATATCTTCTTTGTTAAATATGACAGATAGTTTTTCCTCCGGGCCAAAAAAGATATTGTACATCCCTGTTGGAGCATTTTCCGGGAATATCCAGGTAAACTGCTTCTTATTATCAAGTTCCAGGGTATCTTTAATGTTTATCTGGTCGCCATACATGGGACCGATATAACAGTACCTTCCCGGAAAATCCTTTATTCGGCCTTTAATGGTATAGTTTTGTCCAAAAGCGAACATGGCTAAAAGAAGGAAAACAGCGCTTAGATACGTTCTTTTTATCATTTTATTTACCGTGATTCAGATTACAAATGCTTCCTAAGGTATTTGGCAGAAATTTGTTTTACCGGATACCAGGCAGCCCCCAAGCCTATGAGAAGAACAATAATAAAAACAGAAACAAAATCCTCAAGGCGCAGTTCTACCGGATACGCACTGATCACAAATGAATCGCCTGACTGCAAACGAATAAGGCCGAATTTCATTTGTATAAGGCACAATACTGCACCGAGGAAGAGTCCGCTCAATGCGCCTGCCAGCGATATCATCAATCCTTCGAGGAGAAAGATCCTTTTTATTAATGTGTTTTCGGCACCCAGGCTTTTGAGGATAGCTATATCCTTGCTTTTATCTATGATAAGCATGGAAAGTGATCCAATGATGTTGAAAGTGGCTATAAACAATATGAAAGAAAGAATAAGGTAAATTCCCAGCTTTTCTGACTTCATGATTTTATATAAGACTTCGTGTTGCTGAAAGCGGTTTTTTACAACATAATTTTCTCCGAGGATTTCCTGGATTTCCTGCTGAACATCTGAGTGGGCAGCATAATCTTCCAATCCCAGTTCAATAGCCGTCACCTCCCGGGTGAAGTACAGGAGTTTTCTGTTTAATTCAATAGGGACAATTACATACTTGCTGTCAAAATCCTGTTGTATCGAAAAAATTCCGGCAGGATAAACAAAGGTTTGGTTAAAGGCGGCAAGCGGATCAACCAGATGCATTTTTCCCGGTAAGGGCAGATAAACCTGTATAGGTTTGCTATAATCTCTGAGGTCTACTTCTAACTTATAACTTACCAGATAGCCTAATACAGCAGTATAGGCCGGGCTTTCTTCCAGAACGAATGAACCGTCAACAATCATACTGTCTACTCCACTCATCGATCGGAATGTATTGCTCACCCCTTTCAGTGTGACAATATCCTGCTTTTCTCCGTATTTTAGCAAAACGTTTTCTTCAAGTACTTCGCAAAAGTATTTTACGCCTTCCACCTGTTTGATTTCAGCCTGCGGAAAATCATCCATGTGGAAATATTTTCCTTCATGCAGACTGATATGAATATCCGGATAAAAAGAATTATACAGGGATTTTACAAGGCCTTCAAACCCATTAAAAACAGATAGCACCACGATGAGGGCAAGAGTGCCGACACTAACGCCAACAACGGAGATTCCCGTAATAATATTAATAATATTATGTGATTTTTTGGCAAAAAGGTATCGCCTGGCTATGTAAGATGGAAAGTTCAAGGTTATTTCCAGGCTTTAACAATTAAACCGGCTCCGCTGCTGTGATTACCCCTGACGTCAAGATAATTTAAAAGCAAGCACAGGGGAAAGGTTATCACATAGTAAACAGGCAAAAGGATAAAAAAGATCTTGGTTTTATTTAGCATCAGCATAGGGTATTTCATGGAAAGCCTCCAGGATATTTTTCCGGGTTTACCATACTGGTAGCGTGCTATGGTTTTTGAAAAACCTGCTTTATTCAGTTTGTTCTGAATTTCCTGAATATTGTAACCATCCCGCACATGTTCATCAATGAAGGAGCTTTCATGACCGTGATCATGCACATCTGAGCCTCCCTGATCACTGGGAGTGGAAATTAACACCATCCCTCCTGGTTTCAATGAGGCATAGAAATTCCTGAAAACTCCGATATCATCTTCAATATGTTCCATTACATCTACTGAAAGAACTAGATTGAACGTTTCCGGTTGTTGATATTTCGTCAAATCGCCAATTTCGAAACGGGTATTGTCTTTACCGATTTTATTAAAGAAATGCCTGCAATCTTCAATTTGTTCTTTTTTTACATCCACAGCCCTAATCTGCCAGTTTTTGTTTTTTGAAGCTAAATGATAAGTGTATTGACCGTATCCGGAACCTGCATCAAGGATATGAACATCTTTGGGCTTTTCTTTCATCCACTGACGCAATTCTTTTTTTACATGCCAGGTACGTAGCAACAACAGATCAAGGAGACGGTAAAACAGTATCCTCAAAAATGGGGTTTTATTAAAAACTTTTCCAAGGTCTTTTTTTATCGGGTCATATTCCATGTGTTCTATGTATTAAGCAGATTATCTATATTATCGATATAATCCAGGCTGTCGTCAATAAAAAACTCCAGGTCGGGAACTCCTTTTATTTGTTTTCGTATGCGGTTCCCAAGCTGGTATTTAATTTCTCCGGTATGTCCCTTTATATGTTCAAACAATTCTTCTTTGCTTGTGGTTGCAAAAAGCGACAAAAATACCCTGGCTATTCCAAGATCCCTGGTAACTCTTACCTTGGTCACGGTGATGATGGCTCCCCGGAATTTACTTTGGGCATATACCTGGAATATTTCTCCAAGGTCTTTTTGTAAAAGTCTTGCTATTTTTAACTGCCGGGTTGATTCCATAGCTTGCAAAGGTAACATTTTGCCACTAAATAGTGGATGATTTTCCTGTGAAAGAGCGTGGGAGCATTTATTCTGTATCTTTGCCTGTATGAAAATTTTCGGGAGGGTATTAAAATATGTAATCCCTTATTGGCCTTTTGCAGCATTGAATATTGTTTTTAATATGCTGGCTGCCCTTTTTTCCCTTTTTTCCCTGAGTATGATCGCCCCTTTTCTGGAGTTACTTTTTTCCATTACAGAACCTGTAGATGTTTTGCTGCCATGGAGTGCTGATCATGAAGTGCTTATCAATAACTTCTATTACTACCTGAGTTTGATTATCAGGGAATACGGTCAGGTAACCGGATTGTATTTTATTTCAGCTGCTTTTGTGATTTTTGCTTTCATTGGTAATGCCTGCCGTTTTCTGGGGATGTTTTTTATGGCAAATGTCAGAAACGGGGTTGTTCGTGATATCCGAAAGGATTTATACTATCAATTGCTTATTCTTCCGCTGTCATATTACAGTGATAAAAAGCAGGGGGATATTTTATCAAGAATGACTTCAGATGTGTTTGAAGTGGAATGGTCTATCATGAACTCTTTGTTGATGGTTTTCAGGGAACCGTTTACAATAAGCATTTATATGTTTTCTCTTTTTATGATCAGCACCAAGCTTACACTTACTGCATTGCTGATCTTGCCCCTGGCCGTGTTTATTATAGGCAGGGCAGGGAAAAGCCTGAAGAAAAAGTCAGATGAAGGTCAGCGTCAAATGGGCCAGCTGGTGAGTATCTTTGAGGAATCCCTCAGCGGATTAAGGATCATCAAAGCTTTCAGTGCCATCCAAATGATGCTGGAACGCTTTGTAAAGTTGAATTTCAATTATACCCGCCTGATGATGAAAATATACCGCAGAAGGGATTTGGCTGCCCCGCTTAGTGAATTTCTTGGAACAGTCGTGTTGGTTATTGTTTTATGGATTGGTGGCCGTATGGTGCTGGAAGAGAGTGTCGGAATCCAGCCAAATGTGTTAATCCTTTTTGTTGTCATATTTGCAAGAATGGTTTCACCTGCCCAGTCATTTGCTACGGCTTCATATGCCATACAACGCGGCATTGCTTCGGCTTCAAGAATATTTAATATACTGGATGAAGGGGAGGTCATTACTGAAAATGAAAATGCAGCCCCGAAGACAGATTTTACTGACAATATTGAATTCGTAAACCTGGGTTTCGCATACGATCACAAGGACGTGTTGATAAATATCAATCTAAAAATTGAAAAGGGCAAGCTTATAGCACTGGTTGGCCCTTCAGGTTCAGGTAAATCTACCCTGGTAAATCTTTTGCCCCGGTTTTATGATGCAACAAAAGGGGTTCTGCTTTTTGATAATAAGCCCATAGGCGAATATATTATCAAAGATATCAGGGCATTAATGGGCATTGTTTCCCAGGAAACGGTGTTGTTTAACGACAGCGTACACAATAATATCGCTTTTGGATTGGATGATATTTTCCGGGAAGAAGTTATTGAGGCTGCCCGGATTGCTAATGCCCATGATTTTATCAGCGCCATGAAAAAGGGATATGATACCAATATAGGTGACCGGGGTGTAAAGCTTTCGGGCGGACAAAAACAACGGATCAGTATTGCCAGGGCGGTGCTGAGAAATCCGCCGATATTGATTCTGGATGAAGCCACTTCTTCGCTGGATACAGAATCGGAAAAGTTGGTACAGGAGGCCCTGAACAGAATCATGGAGAACCGCACGGCGGTGGTGATTGCACACCGTTTGTCAACCATTAAAAAGGCGGATGAAATTATTGTACTCGATAAAGGCAGGATATTGGAAAGAGGAAAGCACGAAATGTTGATTGCTCAGGACGGATTGTATAAGAAGCTATATGAGATGCAGTCTTTAAAATAAAGCCCAGGTACTATGAAAAAGAGAATAAAAGATCTTGCAGTAACTTATTACCAGGAAATCCTTGAGATTAGAAAGCATCTTCATCGATATCCGGAATTAGCGTTTGAGGAAGTTAAAACGGCTGAGTATATCAGCGAAAAGCTACATGAATGGGATATCCCTCATGCAACCGGATATGCTCAAACCGGAATTAGTGGTATTATCAAAAGCACCGGTAAGGATGGACCGGTGATCGCCCTGCGTGCAGATATGGATGGCTTACCTATTTCAGAGGAGAATACGCATGATTTTGTCTCCCAACATAAAGGGATTATGCATGCCTGTGGCCATGATGTCCATATGGCCAGCTTATTGGGTACATTGAGGATACTGAATGAAATAAAACATGAATTCCGTGGACAGGTAAAGTTTGTTTTTCAACCTTCTGAAGAAAAATATCCGGGAGGAGCCCTGGAAGTCATTAAGGAAGGGTTTCTGGAGAACCCGGTTCCTGACAGCATGTTGGGGCAACATGTGTTGCCTGCCCTTGAAGCAGGGAAGATTGGCCTGAGACCGGGAATGTATATGGCATCCACGGATGAAATCTTCATCACCATAAACGGAAAAGGAGGCCATGCCGCCACTCCTGAGCTGAATATAGATCCCGTAGCCATTGGGGCACAGGTAATAACAGCCCTGCAGCAAATTTCCAGCAGCTATGCTCCATCGGAGATTCCCACCGTGCTTTCTTTTGGAAAAGTAGAAGCCCCAGGTCGGACCAATATCATTCCGGATACTTTCAGGATGGAAGGAACCTTCAGGACATTCAGTGAATCCTGGCGGAAAAAAGCCCATCAGAAAATTGAAGAAATTGCTACGGGAATAGCCACATCCATGGGAGCAAGCTGTGAAGTGGATATCGATAAAGGATACCCCTTCCTGGTAAACGATGAAGAAGTCACGCACAAGCTAAAGGTACTGGCCATAGAATACCTGGGTAAGGAAAATGTGGCAGACCTGAATATGCGTATGACAGCAGAAGATTTTGCCTATTATTCACAGAAAGTTCCCAGTTGTTTCTACCGACTGGGAATAAGGAATGAAGAAAAAGGCATCGTTGCAAATTTACATACGTCAACCTTTGATATTGATGAGAAAAGCCTGATGACAGGCATGGGCGTAATGGCATGGATAGCCTTCAATCAGGTGAAATAATCCTCCCTGATTTGTTGATAAAAATCCACTCATTTCAACGAATCCTTATTTTATATGTCATTATCTTTGCTTTATCTAAAAAAATGCATATTATGAAAAAATTTATTGGTTTACTTTTTTTTATCTGTCTTAGCTTTAGCAGCTATTCGCAGAATTATAATACAGGTATTGGCATCAGGGGCGGACTGTCAGGAGGTCTCAGCGTGAAGCATTTTATTGGTGCTGGTTCTGCTCTTGAAGGAATTCTTTTTACACGCTGGGCTGGGTTTGGAATTACCGGTCTGTATGAAATCCACCGCGAGATCTCTGCCCCGAATTTCGACTGGTATTATGGATTTGGCGGCCATATAGGCTTCTGGGATGGCTACGACGACCACCCCTATTTTGATGATGGGAAAAGTTATACTGTTATAGGTGTTGACGGAATTATTGGAATAGAATACACCTTTGAAGTTATACCCCTGAATCTTTCCCTTGACTGGAAACCCGCATTAAATTTAAGTGGATATTCGGGTTTTTGGGGGGATGAGTTTGCCTTGTCGATCAGATATGTCTGGTAAGGATGAAAGTTGGAGGAAAAGATTTCAGAACAGTATGGATGGAGGGAAGCCGTGTTTTTATGATAGAGCAAAACCTTCTGCCATTCATTTTTAAGGTCATTGAACTTAAAAGCTATCTGGATACCTGTTATGCGATAAAAACTATGATTACCCGTGGTGCAGGCGCCATTGGGGCTTCGGCAGGCTTTGCAATGGCACAGGCTTATCTGCAATACGGGCAGGATGAGAAGGAAATCCTTAAAGCAAAGCAAAGCATAAAATCTACCCGTCCGACTGCCCGCAACCTCTTTTATGCAGTGGATGAAGTTTACAAGGCCGGAAAAACCAGCGTGGAGGCTGCCGTGAAGCGGGCCTTAGAGATCGCTGATAAAGATGCTGCCGACAGCCGGGAAATAGGAAAAGTGGGAAGTGAACTTATTAAGGATGGATATAATGTCGTGACTCATTGTAATGCCGGCTGGCTGGCTTTTGTGGATTATGGAACAGCTTTATCACCTGTTTATACAGCCAGAGAACAAGGGAAAAAGGTTTTTGTTTATGTGAATGAAACCCGTCCGCGCAGCCAGGGCGCCCGCCTGACAGCATGGGAGTTGCATAATGAAGCAATAGATTTCCGGATCATACCCGATAATGCTACGGCAAGCCTTATGGCACAGGGAAAGATTGATATCATGATAGTCGGGGCAGACCGAGTAGCTGCTAACGGAGATGTAGCAAATAAAATAGGCACTTTAGAGAAAGCTGTTGCAGCCAGGGAATTTGGAGTGCCTTTTTATGTGGCGGCACCGACCTCTACCATCGACTTTGAGTGTTGTAGCGGAGATCTGATAAACATTGAAGAAAGGGATGAGGAGGAAGTTTTGTATCAGGAGGGTCCGGATGAAGAGGGGGTGATGCGGAAGATCAGGGTGGCGGCACCAGGGGCCAGGGCTTTGAATATTGCCTTTGATGTGACACCGGCGAAGTATATCAGCGGGATTATCACCGAAAAAGGTATTCTTAAACCAAGTGATCTTTCTTAACTATTCGGAAAAAGGTTGATAATACCGAAAAGCTCCAACGCGGAAAAGACCATTACCGCTATCAAAACCCAACGAATGAATTTTGGCCCCCAGCTTACAGCAAAATTTGAGGCGATGTATGCTCCGATGATGTTTCCAATAGCCAGTATGAAGCCCCATTTATAATCCACCTGATTATGATACATAAATACCCCCAGTGCGAATGGGGTATACAGAAGTACTATCAGTAATTTTATGGCATTGGCCCTGACGAGGTCCATGCCTGCACCCAAAACCAACGCGGAAAGTAAGAAGATGCCAACACCAGCCTGAATAAATCCACCATAAACACCTATGAAAAAGAAAAGGATAAACTGAATCACCGAAGTCTTGCTGCTGACTTCCTGCTGTTTCCCTTCCAGCCATTGTTTGGGTTTATATAATACGACCACCAGCATGATGACCATGACTGCTCCAATAACTTTTTCCATCATGGCATCATCCAGGTCAATGGCAATTCTGGCTCCAAATACACTGCCAATAACTGCTGCAATGGAAGGAAGGATTCCTCTTTTGGTATCCAAAAATTTATGTTTTTTGAATATCAAAACGCCGGTTAAACTTTGCAGCAAAATGGCAATGCGGTTGGTGCCGTTGGCCACATTGGGTGGCAATCCGAGGAATATGAGCATGGGCAGGCTTATCACACTTCCGCTTCCAGCCAGGGTGTTGATGAATCCGCAGAGTATTCCTGCTCCGATTACAGCCAGTATCAATCCTATTTCCATGGTTTAAATGTACGGAATTTTATTCATATCAGCTTCAAGCCGCTAACTTCTGCTATCAGCTAATGGCTATTAGCTAACAGCTGTTAAACCACATGCCTGGCCAACAATACGAAATCTTCCACACTCAGTTGCTCGGCCCGCTTTTGCATGAGGTTGCCTGTAAAGTCATCATGGCTAAACTGAAAACTTTTGAGTGCATTGCGCAGTGTTTTCCTGCGCTGGTTGAAAGCGGTTTTTACTATCCTGTGAAACAATCCTTCATCACAGTCCAGATGCAAAGTATTGTTTCTTCTAAAGCGTATCACCGAGCTTTTCACTTTTGGCGGAGGTAAAAATACACCGGGGTTTACATGGAATAAAAGATCAATATCATAATATGCCTGCATCAAGACGCTCAATATGCCGTACTGCTTGCTGCCAGGCCCGGTGGCGATGCGCTCTGCCACTTCTTTCTGGAACATCCCCACAATTTCAGTTATCTTGTTGCGGTATTCCAGCACACGAAACAAGATCTGACTGGAAATATTATAGGGGAAGTTTCCTATAATGCTGATTTTTTCATCCCTGACCTCATTCATATCCCATCTCAGAAAGTCTGCATGAATGATCTGGCCTGTATGCTCAGGAAAGGCTTCTTTCAGAAATTCAATGCATTCATGGTCGATATCAATCAGGAATACCTGATGCCCTTTCCGTTCAAACAACAGCTCACTCAGTATACCTTTGCCCGGGCCAACTTCCAGGATGGTTTTGGTGCCAAAGCCAAGGGAATCAATGATTTTTGCCGCAATGTTTTTATCGGTAAGAAAGTGTTGTCCTAAATGTTTTTTTGGTTTAACTGACATGATTAATTGATTATATCACCGCGCAAGGCACGGAAACGTTTCCGGGCTTCTACGGTAAACAGGCTTCCCGGATAATCCGTCATGAGCTGCTGATAACTCTCCAGGGCTTTTAAGGTATCTTTCAGATAGCGGTCATTTATTTCTCCCGATAACAACAAAGCATTATCGGCCAGGATATCATAGGGATAAAATTGTATCACTTTATCCAATAAGCTGTCGGCAAGTTCATATTCACCAGTTTCAATATATATCTCAGCCTTTTTAAATATCACCTCATCAAAGAGGGGGTGGGAGAGGGACAGCATATTCACAGAGTCCAGGGTAAGCAGGGCTTGCTGGTATTTATTCCGGTAGAGCAGGAGGTCAGCCCTTGCAAAAACCTCCAGCTGGGCTGTTGAACTGTCCAGGTCAATGTTGTCGCTGATCAGGAGGGAAAGTTCCAGGGCGTCATTGGCAATCAGTTTGGATGTGGCTGATTTCAAAACATCCAGTTGTGCTTTGGCCCATGAAAATTCCCCTATATAATAGGATAGGCGGGCATTGCGGAATTTAGCCTCATGTCCCAGGGCATCTTCTTTAAAGCGTTTTTCCACCTGTGAATACAACAGGCTGGCTTCCCATACATCATCTGTAAACAGCAGTACATCTGCCAGCTCAAGTTTAGCTTTTGCCTGGATATCCGGATAGGCAGCAGAAAGTTGCACGGCTTCCTGAAGCATGTCGATGGCTTCTTTGATTTTGTCCAGATAGAACGCACGTATATGGGAAAGGTTTATCAGCAGGCTTACCGTAGAAGCATTTTTTCCCAATTCATCTATAGCTGAAATATAGTCTTTCTCCAGTTTTAGCAGATCCTGCTGATCGAAGTCGGTTGTTTGGGTGATCCGTTTATAACTTACATCCAGCATCCTGACTTTACTACCCAAATAATAGATGCTTTCCGGGCCTTTATTGATAAGGTATTGATAGGCATCAATGGCTATTTCCCAACTTTCATTAGAAGCACATAAGTTTGCCAGGTTAAAAACGGGCTGCCCTTCCATCTTAAAACGGCGGTCCAGTGATTTTGCCTGGATAAAGGCCATTTCAAAATTCTTTATTTGTATCGACAGCCATAAAAGCATCTCTGAAAAGATGATCTGATCCGGGTCTTTTTGGGTCCTTTTTAATAATTCAGTCCGGATTACATCGGCTTTGTATTGGTTGGGGTCGTCACTGAGGATGTATTGCAGGCGACTTTGGACAGAATTGGTATAACTTTCATTTTCCAGTATGAGGTCGAGGTATTCAGCAATCATTTTTTCATAATCCCCCATTCTTTCATAAACGGTTGCCAGTTCAAAGCCAAAGCTGTATTTGCCATCCATAAGTTTACGTCCTTTCAGATAGGTATGTACAGCATAATCGTCCTGCCTCCTGAGAATAAATCCGTTGGCCAGGTCGGTAATTTTTCTTCTGTCAAGGCTTAGTTTATCAAGGGCTTTCTCAAACTCCCTGGTCGCTTTATCGGCTTCATCGTTAAGCTGATAAATGTATCCAAGGTCTACATAATAACGGAGGTTGTTGGGGTGTTTCTTTTTTGTCTTCTTCAGGAACTTTTCAGCCGTTTTCAAATCCCTCATCTCAATAAGGCACTGGTAGTAATAGGTATAGTAGAATTGGTTTGGTGTTTCTTCGTAAAGCCGCTCGTAAATTTCAGCGGCTTTATCATATTCTTTGTTTTGAAAATATTGGGCAGCTAGTTTCTCGTCATCCTTAGCAGGTTTCTTTTGGGGAGTCATGAAAGCTTCTTCTGCACTTATTGTGACAATGCTGTCGGGGTCTTGCTGGGAAAATACTGAGAAAGATGTAAGTAGCAAAAAAGGCAGGATAAATATAGATAAGCTATGTTTCATTATTTTTCAGCGTAAGCTTTCAGGTTTTTGATGATTTCTTCAATACGTGGATTGAGGGTGTCAAAGTTTACCATTTGTTCTTTCATGTGTTTAACGTAAACAGGAATCTCATTGTTTAGTTGTGCGATAGCTTCAGCTTCACTATTGAAATAGGTTGTGAATGTTTCCGGGCTGATGGCATTTGTTGTCACATCCTGGTAAAGATCATCGAGTTGTTTCCGGGTATAGGCGATTTCCTCTTCCCACTTTGGTTGTTTTTTAACAAATTTTTTCAATGGAGTCCGTATGAAAGAATAGTTTTTCAAGTCAATGAAAAGAGAATCCTCTTTCTGTGTATCAATATACTTTTTTAATTTATTTACATTCATGCTATAGGTAGCATACATATCTTTTGCTTGCCGGATAGTAATTTCCTGCATATTTTCCTCCAATTGTTTCAGGGATGTTTGCAGGCTGTCTATTTTAAGCAGCATGTCATCTTTTTCGGGTTTACTGCAGGAGAAAGCAAGGGAAATCAGGATTCCTATGATTCCTGCATGGTAGAATTTGTTCATACTTTCTTTATCCTTTAATTGATTAGGTTGAAATCGGTATATGCCTGTAATGTTTTTGGAACTCTGATGCCCTCATCTGTTTGATTGTTTTCATATATCGCGGCAACTATTCTTGGTAACGCCAGGGCACTTCCGTTTAGTGTATGGGCCAGTTGGGTTTTTCCTTTATCATTTTTAAACCGCAGTTTCAGCCGGTTTGCCTGGAAATCTTCGAAGTTCGATACCGAACTCACCTCCAACCATATTTTTTGAACAGCTGAGAATACTTCAAAGTCATAGGTAAGGGCAGAAGTAAAACTCAGGTCTCCGCCACAAAGCCTTACGATACGAAAGGGCAGTTCCAATTCCCTAAGCAGGGCTGCCACCTGCTCTTTCATTTCTTCCAGTACATCATAGGATTTTTGAGGATGTACGATCTGGACAATCTCAACTTTATCGAATTGATGCAACCTGTTTAGTCCGCGGACATCTTTGCCGTAAGAACCGGCTTCTCTTCTGAAGCAGGCAGAATAGGCAGTATTCTTCAGAGGAAAATCTTTTTCAGCAAGGATGTTATCCCTGTAAAGGTTGGTTACCGGAACTTCTGATGTTGGTATCAGGTAGAAATTATCTTCCCCTATGTGGTACATTTGTCCGTCTTTATCCGGCAACTGACCGGTCGCATATGCCGATGTTTCATTTACCATTAAAGGGGGTTGCACTTCAGTATAGCCGGCATTTATGGCCCTGTCGAGAAAGTAACTGATGAGTGAACGCTGGAACTTTGCTGCTTTGCCTTTATAAACAGGGAAGCCAGCTCCTGTTAGTTTACTGCCGGCATCAAAATCAATGAGATTATATTTTGTTGCCAGCTCCCAATGAGGTAAAGCCGAAGCTGTAATTTGAGGAATAGTGCCCTCCTCATGAACAACAATATTATCAGCTTCACTTTTTCCGGGCGGGACACTTTCATGAGGCACATTAGGGAGGGTTTCCAGCATGCTGTTTAGTTCCAGCATTATGCTTCCTGATTTCTCATGCAGGTCTTTTATCTCAATCTTCATGCTGGCTGTTTCTTCTTTTATTTTGTTTGCTTCTTCTGTTTTGCCCTGTTTGTAAAGCATGCCAATATCTTTAGCCAGCTTGTTGGCCCTGGCTTGTTTTTCATCATGTTGCTTCTGTGTTTCCCTTCGCTCATCATCCTTCGCAATAATACGCTCCAGAATTTCGGATGCCTCAAAATTCTTAAGTTTTAAGCGTTCGATGATGAGGTTACGATTTGCCCTGATAAAGTGTAATTGTAGCATTTCAAATATGGAGTTGAATAATTTAGCCTCAAAAGTATCAAAAAAAAATCTCCTGAACCCTGTTCAGAAGATTTTCCATAAAGCTTCCTGACCCGGTTTATTCCTGAACCTGGTTTATACTAACATATGATTTATTGTCTTTCTTGCGGCTGAACTCAACTATACCATCTTCAAGGGCAAACAAGGTATGGTCTTTTCCCATGCCTACATTTATTCCCGGATGATGTTTTGTTCCTCTTTGCCTGATAAGAATATTACCGGCTTTGGCAAATTGTCCGCCAAAAATTTTTACACCCAGTCGTTTGCTTTCCGATTCACGACCATTCTGAGAACTACCGGCGCCTTTTTTATGAGCCATGATATATAATTTTTAATTTACGTTTTATGATTGAAGATTTTCAATTTATTTTTTGTTGTCTTCCTTTTTCTCCTCTTTCTTCACTTCAGCAGCTGGTTTATCAGCAGGCTTTTCACTTTCTTTCTTTTCTGCTACTTTCTTTTCTGCTACTTTCTTTTTTGTTGTTTTCTTTTCTGCAACAGGTTTTGTTTTTGGTTTGCTTTCTTTTACGGTTTCTTTCTTTTCATCAGACTTCGGTGCTGTTTTTTTTACAGCGGGCTTAGGGGCTTCTTTCTTTTCTTCAGCCTTTGGTGTAGTTTTTTTTGCAGTAGGTTTTGAAGCTTCTTTCTTTTCATCTGCCTTTGGTGCAGCCTTTTTTGCAGTGGGTTTAGGAGCTTCCTTATTTTCATCTGCCTTTGCTGTTGTCTTTTTTGCAGCAGGTTTTGGCAATTCGTTTTTTACTTCTGCCTTTGGCACTGTTTTTTCGCTTTCTGTTTTGGCTGTAACCTCTTTCTTTTCAGTACTTGCCTTAGAAGCTTCTTTCTTTTCTGTAGTGGCTTTTTTGCTCTTGCCACCGCTTAAAGAAATGTCTTCAATGAGGATTTTACTTAAAAACTGACGATGGCCGTTCAGTTTTTGAAACCCTTTTCTTCTCTTCTTTTTAAATACCAGTACTTTATCTCCCTTCAGGTGTTCAAGAAGCTTTGCAACAACCACAGCATTTTTAATATGAGGGGTGCCAATATTTACTTTTCCTTGTTCATCGATAAGCAATACGTCACTGAATTCTACTTTCGATCCTTCTTTATTTTCCAGACGGTTTACGTATATTTCCTGGCCTTTTTCCACCTTCATTTGCTGTCCGGCGATATCAACAATTGCGTACATTTCTTTATTGTTATTATTTTCGTACAATTTTTGGAGGTGCAAAGTTAATAAAAATTTCTATTATCCAAAGAATTGATGTAAAAATCATTGATTCCTGTTTCGTACCAGAAAGACTCCGGCAAGGATTAGAAGTATCCATAAAATATAGCTGATCCTGAACGTTTCTCCGTCCTATATTCCCCATAAAACAGCTACAACGGGTATCAAATATGTTACGGATGCAGAGAAAACCACGTTGCTGATTTTAATAAGGTGATTAAAGGCAATCAGGGCAAGTGCTGTACAGACGATGGCCAGAGTGGAAACATAGACCATTCCTTTCAGGGCTTCCTTCTGGCAGAGTATCTGGTTTCCATAATCAGTAAACCCAAACAAATAGATACTAATGGGAGCACCAACAAATAACAGGGCAATGGAAGTCAGCGCCAGGGGATTGACCTCTGCCAGTTTATATTTTACAATATTAATACTTGTTGCATAACACAACGTAGCTACAATGATATATTTTGCATACTTAAAATTGAAATCGAAACTATTTCCACCACTTACCCTCAACAATCCGAAAACCCCAATAAATCCGATGAGTACACCAAGAATATTGTACCATTTTGCTTTATATTTAAAGATCGACAATCCGATAATAAGTGTTGAAAGGGGGGTGAGGGAGTTCAATATGCCGGCAAGGGAGCTGTCAATCCCTGTTTGGGCGTAGGAAAAAAGGAAGGCAGGCCCGGCATTTGCAAAGATCCCAACCAGGAAGAGCCACAGAATTTGTTCCCGGCTTAATTTTCTAATAGCATGAATAGAAAAGGGAAGTAGAAATAAACCTGAAATAACCATCCGAAGTGAACCCACTTCATCCCAACTAAAGTAGAGCAGGCCTTTTTTCATCAGAATAAAAGAACTTCCCCAGGTTAGAACGAGCGTGAGAAGAATAATCCAGGAGAGAAGGAGTGTTTTGGTTTCGTCTTTCATCATACAGAATAAGAAAGTAAATGTAGAAAAAAAATCGGGTTTAGCTTTGCTTATGAGAATTTTCCTGCCATTTATTATTGTTTGCAATCTTTATACCTTTGGGTAAAAACTTCATGGAAAACTATAAAATATATTGTGGAGGAAGATTTATTCATACGAAAAAGGAACTTTTGGTTTACAATCCCTATAATCAAACACCTTTTGCAAAGACTTTCCTTGCTGGTAATACTGAACTGGATAAAGCTATAGCTGCTGCTAAAAGTGTTCAGGAAGAAATGAAACAATTTCCGGCCTATAAAAGATCCGCAGTGCTGAACTTTATTGCAGATAATATGGAAGGGGAGGGTGCCCTTTTTTCCGGAATACTGGCAGCCGAGGCAGGAAAACCTATGAAATATGCAAAAGGGGAAATTTCCAGGGCAGTGCAGACCTTTCGGGTTGCTGCCGAAGAATGCAAGCGTTTGCCCCGTGAATATCTGAGCCTGGACTGGACGCCGGCGGGAGAAAAAAAGGAAGGCCTCGTAAAGTATTTTCCTGTAGGACTGGTTGCCGGAATATCTCCTTTTAACTTTCCGATGAACCTGGCAGTCCATAAAATAGCTCCTGCTATTGCCTCCGGATGTCCTATCATCCTGAAACCAGCAACATCCACTCCTTTGTCTACACTGGCATTGGCAGAAATCATCGATGAAACGGAACTTCCAAAAGGAGCGGTGTCTGTTTTGCCCATGGATAGAACTACAGGGAACTTGCTGGTGACAGATGAGCGTTTTAAATTGTTGACATTTACCGGTTCCCCTGAGGTGGGTTGGAAGATGAAAAGCGATGCCGGCAAGAAAAAGGTCGTCCTCGAATTAGGGGGAAATGCAGGAGTTATTGTCACTGAGAGCGGAGATTTAGAATTAGCTTTGAAGAAATGCCTTATAGGAGGCTTTGCGTATAGTGGGCAGGTTTGTATTCATGCACAGCGGTTTTTTATACATGAAAAGATCTTTACTGAATTTTCTGAGGCATTCTCCCATGCCGTAACTCAATTGAAGCAGGGCGATCCATTACATGATGATACTGACATTTCTGCTATGATAGATGAAAAGAATGCCATCAGGGTGGAAGATTGGATAAAGGAGGCGGTCGAGCAGGGAGCCCGCATCCTATGTGGCGGTAAAAGAAAAGGCACCTATGTGGAACCCACGGTACTCACTCAGGTTAAAAGCGATATGAAAGTTTGTAAGATGGAGGTCTTCGGTCCGGTGGTTAGCCTGGAAAAATTCTCAGATTTCCATCAGGCCTTGAAGGAAGTGAACAATAGCCGCTATGGCTTGCAGGCTGGAGTTTTTACGAATAAGATTTCAGAGATGGACCAGGCTTTTGACCAACTTGAAGTAGGAGGTGTGATCATAAACGATGTTCCGACTTTCAGGGTAGACCACATGCCTTATGGGGGTCTGAAAGACTCCGGCCTGGGCAGGGAAGGCGTGCGCTATGCCATGCATGATATGTTGGAGCCAAGGTTGTTGGTGAAGGGGTTTTGAGTTTTGGGTTTTGGGTTTTGAGTTTTGGGTTTTGAGTTTTGGGTTT